>NZ_JAWOUO010000001.1:0-800155 GCF_033339435.1 Vibrio sp. 378 | reverse complement strand
CTCCTATTCCCCTGCAGATTTTAAATTTAAGGGCCTTACTGTGAGCATTAAACATAATGGTTATTTACCATAAAATAGCTAATATCGATCTATCAATCTACGATTGCTTGCTCTTCAATTAGCAACTTATAAAAAATGGCGTCTATTTCTTTAGACGCCATTTTTGTTTACTGGAAATATTAAATTAGCCACCGGCTAATTTGACTGTCATGCCTTTCTTTTCAAGATGTGCCTTGATCTTGTCTCTAGCATCACCTTGAATCTCGATATTGCCATCTTTTACAGAGCCACCACAGCCACAGACTTTTTTGAGTTCTGCCGCTAATAACTTTAAAGGTGCATCATCCAAGTCTAAACCTGTAACAATGCATACGCCTTTACCTTTACGGCCTTTCGTTTGGCGCTGAATCCGAACAACACCATCGCCTTTAGGGCGAGATACTTTTTCTTCTTCCGGTTTAATTCGACCGGTTTCTGTTGAATATACCAGAGTCATTCTATTGTTTCTTTTGTTGTTGAGCTTGCATCGCTTTTTGCTTTGCAACCAAATAAGCTTCGATATGGCGTTGAATAGCGGCTTTACTGCCCTTAATCAGTTTACCATTAAACATACAGTACCAAGAGTTAGGTTGGCCTGTATCGTTTTGAATAGTATAGCCGTTAAAGACCTCTGATTTTGCAACACCAGTTTGCTGCACTCTTTGTCCGAGTGAAGCAAACTCTTTGGGATCAATAATCGATGCGGTGTCACACCACCAATCAATGCTTTTCTTTACCGCCGTCAAACTGCCCTGTAAAACGTGGTTCTTGATTTTAACCTTCCAAACACTGCCATCTGATCCGACTGACTGCAGGTTAAAACCTCTATAATTTGAAATCGCCATACCACTGAGTCATCTGTTTAATGCGTTGATATAATCATAATTGCTACTGAGCAATATTCAAATACGGCTTGAATAATCCTTGCTCTAGAAAACAACTTGTATCATAAAACGCGTCTCGATAACGTTAATCACTTTGCACTGTTTATACAATCTTCCAAGAACTCATGAAATTTGTGCCCGTTGTTTTGAAGCATTTTAGGGAACATTGAGATCGGAGTCATTCCTGGAAATGTGTTTACTTCGTTTAAATAAATCTCATCATCTTCCGTTAGGAAAAAGTCGATACGAGATAAATGACGAAGATTCATTTGTTTAAATACCGTCTCTGACGCGTGTTGGATGGAATCTAATTGTACTTGAGTTAGATTCTTCGCCTCAACTTCTGTGAGCGAGTGACTTGAACTGCTGTACTTTTCATCGTACGAGTAAAAAGCACCATCAGGCGCGATGACCTCGCCTGGCTTAGTGATATGTAGTTGGCCATTCATCTCATATGCAGCAACTTCAAGTTCTCGAGGTTTTACTGCTTTCTCAACCAACACTTGGTCAGAAAACCCAAAAGCATCATTTACTGCATTAGAAAGCTTGTCTTTTTTTGTGACACTGTAACAGCCAACGGAAGAGCCTTGGCGAGCGGCTTTAACAAAAACTTTTCCCCACTTTTCAAAGGCTTTATGAGCTTGAACGTGAGCTTCTTCATCGTTTCGCGTTAAGAATAAGTATGGCGTATTGGGTATGCCAATAGCGTCGTACCAAAGCTTAGATGTGATTTTATTGAAACTATTGCTACTCGCTTCTGGCCCGCAGCCAAGATAAGGAATACCTGCGATTTCAAACAGAGATTGAATGTCGCCTGTTTCGCCAGGAAAACCATGTATACAAGGCACGATGAAATCAATGGTTTGATTAGATTCACTTGAGCACAACTGCTTGGTATTGAGATCCAAGTAAACCAACTCACCTTGGTTGGTCATCCAACCTTCGTTTTTTATTTCTACGCGTGTAACGTGAACGTCTTCAATAAGATTTAGTTGTTGTTCGACAAAGTTTGCAGACAATAATGAAATCTCGTGCTCAGAAGAGCCACCGCCGCATAGTAAAAGAATATTTTTAATCATGAATCCATCTTTCCGTGACCTACAAAAGATACTATTTATTATGATAAACCTTTGAAGTGTGACGTACAGTAATTTTAATGTGAGGAATGTTGTTCGAATAGGATTTGAGCAAATAAATAAGGGAGCTATTCGCTCCCTTATTTGATGTGTTAATTTAATTTGTTAAGCGTTGGGTAAGCTGAGTTTTTGATTGCATCAATGCTTTTAACAAATGGTCTTAACTGCTGAAATTGAGCTGGCAAAGTCGAAATCGCTTGCTTGGCTTCTGCGCTTGTTGCGTAGTCTCCGTATAAAACTGAGAACCACTTAGTACCGTTTACAACTTTGTAGTTTTCCCAAATTGGCTGACCGTTCTGTGGCAGCTTATTTGCAAACTGATCGACTTTAGCTTGGCTACCCACAGCTGCGACTTGAATGGTATAGCCGAATCGTTGAATGCCAGCTTGCTTTTTACTTGGTGGTACGATCTTAACTGGCTTCGCCTGCTCTTTTGGCGTTAGCTTGACTACTTTCTTTTCTTCAGGCTTTGCCGTCATTTTCACAACAGTTGGTTGTACGTCTTTTTCTACTACAGCGTTTTCAGACGCCATAATTGGTTTAGAGATACGATCTGATTTGTAGTCCTCTCGGTAACTTTCTGAGGTCACATCCGTGATGTAAGTTTCAGATGCACAAGCAGAAAGCAGAACTGACAAGCCGATGATTGCGATTTTTTTCATGAAGTAACAAATGCTCTGGATAAATATTACGATAAATCATGCCGATAGCAGGGCCGTTTATCAAGCATCAAATACAATAATCTGTGATTTTGATGTGATGAATAACACAAACTCCATAAGCATCGTACACATTTTCTGCAATGTCTGGTCTGAAAATGTTTTATCAGTAAATTATTCGTTTATGATTGATATGAAACCGAGAAGCCAACGTGACTTACAAACGGCCAGGAGTCAGCATGAATAAACTACATAAACTCTTTAAACCCAACTCTGTGGCCGTTATTGGGGCATCTCAAAAAGCATTGCGAGCAGGACATGTTGTGATGCGCAACCTTCTACAAAGTGGATTTGGTGGCGCGATTATGCCAGTAACGCCGCGATATAAAGCCGTATCTGGCGTGATCGCTTACCCTGATGTAGCTTCCCTGCCCTATACGCCAGATATTGCAATTTTGTGTACGAACGTTTCACGTAACGAGCAATTGCTTAAAGAGCTAGATGAGAGAGGCACACCGTTTGCGATTGTTATCTCTGATGACCCTAATCCTTTAGATATCTCATCATTGAACATTCGAGTCTTAGGCCCAAACAGCTTAGGTATCATCCTTCCTTGGCACAATTTTAACTGCACGTTTTCCCCTGTTGCAGCTAAACCCGGAAAAATTGCTTTCATCTCACAATCCGCGGCGGTTTGTACCACGGTTTTAGACTGGGCAAATGATAAGAACATTGGTTTTTCTTCGTTCATTTCGATTGGGCGCGGACAAGATATCGATTTTGCAGATTTGCTCGACTATTTGAGTATGGATGGAAACACTGAAGCTATTCTGCTTTATGTTGATAATATCCAAGACGCTCGCCGATTTATGTCTGCTGCGCGCGCCGCTTCACGTAACCGACGTATATTGGTGCTAAAAGCGGGCCGCTCTAAAGAGATGAATACTTTTGAGCAGCAAGACGGAGATACACTTGACGTAATTTACGATTCTGCTATTCGCAGAACTGGTATGTTACGAGTCAGCAATACGCATGAGCTTTTTGCCGCGGTAGAAACACTCACGCATTCTGTGCCACTTCGTGGAGAGCGTTTAGCGATCATCACCAATGGCGGCGGCCCTGCTGTTATGTCCGTTGATACTTTGATTGAACGTGGTGGCCAACTCGCAACGCTTGATGACGCTTCCATTGAGCAATTACAAGCAGTACTTCCATCCAACTGGCGTGCTCGAAATCCGATTGATCTGTCTGGTGACGCAACCCAAAAACGCTATATTGATACCATTAACGCACTGATGAATAACGACTGTGCAGATGCGATATTGATTATGCATAGTCCTTCTGCTGTTTCTGATCCTCTTGAAACTGCTCAAGCCGTTATTAATGCAATCAAATCTCACCCTCGGCATAAGCATTTTAATATCTTGACCAACTGGTCAGGAGAACAAACGTCGAGAGAAGCGCGACTGGCATTTACTCAAGCGGGTATTCCAACCTATAGAACACCTGAAAGTGCGGTTGTAGCATACATGCACTTGGTCGAATACAGACGAAACCAGAAACAACTAATGGAAACGCCAACGACGGCAGAGCCATTACATTCTGGAAGTGTGAGTTCAGCAAAAGAGTGGGCAAATGAACGACTACTGGATAAAAATACAGTCACCTTAGATACGCATCAAACCAGCCCATTATTTAAGCTGTTCGGGTTTAACGTTTTGCCTACGTGGATTGCATCTGACGACATTGAAGCTGTTCATATGGCAGAAAATATTGGATATCCTGTTGCGGTAAAATTGCGTTCTCCAGACATTCCTCATAAATCGGATGTTCACGGTGTTGCTCTAAATTTAAGAAACAGTCGAGAAGTTTCCAACGCAGCGCTATCCATTTTAGATACCGTAAAGCTCAGTTACCCTTCCGCCAATGTACATGGGCTGTTAGTACAAGGGATGGCAAAGCTCGGCAGCGCTGAAGAGCTACGGATTAGTATTGCAGTAGATAAAGTCTTTGGACCAGTGATCTTGCTTGGTCAAGGCGGCTCTGAGTGGAATATCGCCCAAGATGCCGTCGCTGCACTTCCTCCTTTGAACATGACGCTTGCGCGCTACCTTGTCGTTGTTGCCCTAAAGTCTGGAAAGATTCGCCTGCAGAAACACAAAGATGCGCTCGATATTACTGAGTTGTCGAAGTTCTTGGTTCGTATCTCCCAAATGGCAGTTGAGTTACCAGAAATACAAAAGCTGGATATCCATCCAGTGCTAGTGTCCGGAAGCGATTTAACTATCCTTGATGCAGATGTCACACTGTGTAAGTACGAAGGAGACGCCCAAAAACGGCTAGCGATTCGCCCTTTCCCGGCAGAGTTTGTCGAAACGGTGACGCTTCGAGATGGCCAACCTATCCTGCTTCGCCCTATCTTGCCAGAGGATGAGCCGCTGCATGCTCAATTCATTAATAGCGTATCGAAAGAAGATCTCTATAAGCGTTTCTTTTCTGAAGTTGGAGAGTTCAACCATGAGGCTTTGGCAAACTTTACTCAAATCGACTACGACCGCGAAATGGCGTTTGTTGCGGTAGCGTTTAATACTGACGGACCGTCTATCATAGGGGTAGCCCGCGCATTGATTACACCAGACAATAGTGACGCTGAGTTTGCTATTTTGGTTCGTTCAGATTTGAAAGGAAAAGGTTTAGGCAAAGTGCTGATGCAGAAAATAATCAGCTATTGCAAAGTTAAAGGCACAAAGCAAATGTCTGGAATGACCATGCCAACAAACAGAGGGATGTTGATGTTGGCTCAGAACTTGGGGTTTGAGATCGATGTCCAGTTTGCAGACGGTACGGCAGATATGGTGCTCCCTTTAAATTGAAAAGCGCAGCATTAGCGATGACTTTTACTTCTTACATTCGGTAATCAATGGGAATCTAAGAAGTAAAAGTTACGTTGTTACTTTAGTTTCCAATTCTTTTTTAAGTACTGAATACACCAGGATTTTGCCTCACCCATAGTGTTCCGGCGCCATGCCAAAATAATATCCATCGGCTGTTCTTCAGTGCCTTCGATTCGTTTCAATACACCACTATCAATAAGAGGTTGTGCAATTTGGCTTGGTAATGTACCAATACCTAAACCTGCAGTGAGCGCTTCTACTTTTGCCGTAAAGTTGGTGACGGTCAAGCGAGGCTGTTTTTGAATGATATTAATTGAGAGCGCTGGTTGCTCACGTGCGGTATCTGCAATAGCAATAATCCGATACTTTTCTCGCGCTGCTTCATCAAACTTACCACTACGCTTGTGAACATAGTGATCAGCGGAAGCTACCCAATACATACTCATTTTACCAATTTTTTCTGACTTAACTTCTTGAGGAAGCGTATCCAGTGATGGGCAAATCAGTAAATCAGCTCTCCCCGAATTCAACGACTCCCAGCTACCAGCCAGAATCTCCTCTTGCAGCCTGACTCGAGTTGAGCTGACCTCGGCCAGCGCATCAACCATCGGGAAAAAGTTGGATATAGGAATAATGCCATCGAAGGCAATGGTAATATCCAGTTCCCAGCCATTCGCCAATAACGTTGCATCGTTCACTAACTTTTCACTGGCTTGTAAAATGGCTCTTCCTCTTTCAAGAATAAGCTTACCTGCTTCAGTAAAATGGGCTTTGTGACCAGAGCGATCGAAGATAATAATGTCTAAGTCTTGCTCGAGTTTCTGGATTTGATAGCTCAGCGATGACGGGGCTCTGTCTAACTCATTCGCAGCAGCAGCAAAACTCCCTCTTCGATCAATAGCATCTAGAATATGGAGTGCTTCTAACGTAATTGGACTCTGCACATGGCCTCTCTTAATGTGATATTCATCACATTCGTTGTATTTGGATGAACTTATCAAGAACTAACGACAAATAATATAACATATTGATAACTAAAGACTAGGAATGCTCATAGCCTAAGAAGAAGATTCAATACAAATTAATAAATGACAATGGTAATGATAGTAATTACCATTTAGATCCATTAATATCCGCGTGTTGTTACCTATTATGGATCTAAGGTATTGAAGCCAATGTATAAAAAATCAATTTTGTCAGCCTCCATTTTAGTTGCCCTTTCCCATACTGCTTATGCGGAAGAAGCTTCTAAGTTTGAAGAAGTCGTTGTGTCGGCCACCCGTACCAACCAAACCATAAACACTGTTGCTGCTTCTGTTGCTGTTGTATCAGAGAAAGACATCGAAGAAAACATGGTAAAGGACTTGAATGATCTATTCGAGTATACGCCAGGTGTTACTGTTAATGGCACTCAACGCCAAGGCGTCCAAAGTATTAACATTCGCGGGATGGAAGGTAAACGAGTTAAAATCTTAGTAGACGGTGCATCTCAACCAGGTGTATTCAGCGGTGGACCATATTCGTTTATCAATTCTAGTGCTGTTACTGTCGACCCCGATATGCTAAAGAGTGTCGAAATTGTTAAAGGAGCAGCTTCTAGCCTACATGGTAGTGATGCAATTGGCGGTGTTGTCGCATTCGAAACAAAAGATCCGAAGGATTTCCTCAAAGATGGTAAAGACTTTGGCGGTCAAGCTAAACTCTCTTATTCATCGGAAGATAACTCTTTTAGTGAGCATGTAGCTTTAGCAAAGCGTTTCGGTAATACAGAAGCACTTATAGCCTTTACACGCCGTGATGGTGCAGAGCTACAAAATTTCTCTAAGGCGCCTTACGATAACTATTCTGTGGACAACCAAGATTATTACAAAAACGATCTATTGGTAAAACTTCAATCTCAATTGAATGACGCTCATCGCTTGGAGTTCTTGGGAGAAGTTATTTACAACGAGACTGACTCAGAGATCGCACATAAAAGTTACAAAAACTTCAACGCTGAAGACACAACCAAGCAAAATCGCATTGGGCTCAAGCACATTTGGTTTGCAGATGCAGCTATCTCGGATACGATCACGTCCAAGCTTACATGGATTGGTAAAGAAGAAAACGGCGTGTCTAATCGCTTTATCGAAGCCAGCCCAGGTTACCCACCTTACGTACCGCCTAGTGGTGACAACCAACAGAAAAAAGATTACGAATATACTGAAGACAAATTTGAATTCGAAACTCAGTTAGATAAAGAGATTCAAAATCACTATATTGTTTACGGAATATCGTACAAACATAGTGACATCAGTAATACCAATCGCGAGTTTAATTCCGATCCTGGCACGCCAGATACTGTTTACGTTTACACACCGGATGCAAAAGAAGAAAGCTTTGGTTTATTCTTGCAAGATGAAATTTCGCTTCTTAATGACAAGCTAATTCTGACTCCAGGTGTGCGTTACGATTACTTCTCTACTAATCCTTCAAATACTTCTGAAGAGTCATTCGAGAAGTTTAGCGACTCTGCATTAACTGGTCGTTTAGGAGCAACTTACTCTGTATCGCAACCTGGCACGATCTTCGCGCAAGTGAGCCAAGGGTTCCGAGCGCCATCGTTCGACGAGCTTTACTACACCTACGATAATCCGGCTCATGGCTATACCAACCGCCCTAACCCAAATTTGGGATCTGAAAAGAGTTTGTCTTATGAACTTGGTTACCGTCATAACACTGCAGCGTCTGCAACTGAAGTAGCGTTCTACTACAGTGATTACAGTGACTTTATTGAGCAAACGTCATCAAACAATGGTGGTTTAACTGAATTCACAAATATCAATATTAGTGAAGCAAACATTAAAGGGGTTGAGCTCTCTAACCGTCTTGATTGGCATGCCATTGCTGGTCTTCCATCAGGCGTGACAACTCGCTTTGTTGCAGCATACACAGAAGGTGAAGATGGTGATGGTAATCCTTTGAACAGTGTAAACCCATGGAATGCCGTAGCTGCTGTAAATTACGATTCACCAAATGCACTTTGGGGGACAAGCCTAAAAGTAAACTACACGGCTAAGAAATCGAACAGTGATATCAACTCAGATGGTGATAAAGGCGGAATCAAAGACCAAGTTGCTTTGCCGTCTGCGACAGTCGTTGACTTAACGGCGTACTACAAACCAATGAAAGATATAACCATTCGTGCTGGTGTTATGAATCTAACGAATGAAGAATACCATCTTTGGAACGATGTTCGCGGTAAGACTGAGTTAAGTCGAGACAAAACGCAAGCTGAGCGTAATTATAACATTAGTGTTAAATACGAGTTCTAAACCTTAAAAACACAAAAGCCAGCGTAATGCTGGCTTTTTTTATGGCTTTCATTTCAAAAATGTAAAGAAAAGTATGAAAAATGAAAGTTTACTGTTTTGCCATCTCTTTTTTCACCATTACTGCTGCTGCAATGATGAAAGTGATGATCAGACCGAGTTCCATGAACTACCCCAATAGCTACGAGAATATTTATAACCCAAATTAAGAGTCGGGCATAGTTTAACAGCTCTATATATACTTGCTACCTTTTAACCAGTAATTTACGATTTTTTCCGATTTGGATCAAAAAAGACGCAATCACGCGCCTTTTTGTTACTATTATGTAAATTAAAGATTAGGCATCTGGATAACCTTGAGGGTTAGTAGACTGCCAGCGCCATGTATCGCCAGTCATTTCTTCTAGAGTGCGAGTTGCTTTCCAACCTAACTCATTCATCGCTTTTGATGGATCCGCCCAACACTCTGCAATATCACCTGGACGACGCTCAACAAGTTGGTATGGGACATCTTTACCACTTGCGGCTTCAAATGCTTTCACCATGTCCAGTACACTGTAGCCGTTACCAGTACCGAGGTTATAGATATGAAGGCCAGCTTTGCTACCTACTTTTTCTAATGCAGCAACGTGACCATCGGATAAGTCCATTACATGAATATAATCACGTACGCCTGTGCCATCTTTGGTCGGATAATCACTACCAAACACAGAAAGGAACTCTCTGCGCCCTACCGCAACTTGAGAAACAAACGGCATTAAGTTGTTTGGAATACCTTGAGGATCTTCACCTAGCTCGCCTGTTGGATGTGAACCTACCGGGTTAAAGTAACGAAGAAGTGTAATGCTCCAGTCAGGGTTCGCATTTTGGAAGTCGGTTAAACACTCTTCTACCATTAATTTGCTGCGCCCATATGGGTTAGTTGCGCTAGTTGGAAAGTCCTCAGTGATGGGTACAGAAGCAGGATCACCGTATACAGTCGCTGATGAACTAAATACCAACGATTTAACTCCGGCTTCACGCATTGCATCAACCAATACTAAAGTGCCATTAACGTTGTTGTCGTAATACTCTAAAGGTTTTGCTACAGACTCACCGACGGCCTTTAAACCTGCAAAATGGATAACAGCTTCAATATTGTGCGACTTTAGTGCTTCTACCATCGCCAATTTATCTCTGATATCGGCTTTAATGAAGGTTGGCTTTACACCACATACCTTTTCAATTCGATCTAATACCGTAGATTTACTGTTGTACAGGTTGTCTAGAATCACTGGCGTCATGCCAGCTTCGATCATTTGAATACACGTATGACTACCGATATAGCCCATACCACCCGTAACGAGTACTTTCATTTTATTATTCCTTCTGACGCGAATTGAGTTAGTTTAAAGCTTTGACGTTACGATTTAAACTGTCTCTTGTAATTCGCATCCCATTAATATTGCTTGGCCTTTCCCGGCTTTCTTTGCTTGATACATTGCCGTATCCGCACTTTTTAAAACTCGAGTAGCATCGCGCTCATTTACACCGACTAATTTTACGCCGATACTAACGCCAACTTTGAGTAAGTGACCTTTGTACTCAATTGGAGCACATATGCTCTCGAGCAACTGTTCTGCTATTCGGGTGACCACTTTTTGATTGGCGGGATTAACCAACATGACAAATTCATCACCAGAAAGTCTTGCGATTAAATCACTATGTCTCGTCGCAGATGTTAGACGTTCGGAAACTTTTTTCAAAACTTCATCACCTGCATCATGACCGTAGGTATCGTTAACTTCTTTAAATCCATCCAGATCGAGGTACAAAACTGCAAATTCGTCACGCAAGTATCCAGAGCGTTGTACTAGTTGTTCCAACTCTAAATGGAACTTAGATCGATTGGCTAACCCCGTTAAAGCATCGTGATGAGCTAAATGCTCTAATCGTTCCATCTCTTTTGCGCCGGAAAGGTCGGTAAGAACAATAACCAGATCATAGAAACCATAGTCTTCACACTTAACGATACGATTGACTCGAGCAAACATCGGTACAAACTGACCAATATGGTTCTTCTCGATAACTTCACCTTGCCAAACGCCATAATTTTCTATCGACTCGATGATACTAGGCATCATTTCCTGTAACTTGCGCCACTTTAGCGTTTGGATGAATGACTTCCCAATAAGCTGATCCACCTCTAAGCCGACTAACTTAGTGACGGCAGGGTTTGCCATCGTAATGACACCGCGATGATTAAGAACAATGAGACCATCTTGGCTGCTTTCAAAAACGCGTCCCGCAACACGTTGCCGGTTTATGGCTTCTTCAATTTCGGTGATATCTTGAATCGAAAACAGTAAGTATTCATGTGTCGAGAGGCGACGACTGGTTAGGCTCAACTGCTGTTCGTTATCTGCATTTTTGAGGTGAATATCATCGCACTCTAGGCCTCGACTCAGGATCTGACTCAGCTCATTCGGTGTTTTGGTTTTAATTAGATCACGAATATTGGCATATTTAAGTTCATCTAATTTTTTTTGAAATATTTGCTGGGTCGCCGTATTACAATGAATAACACGTCCGGAATTGTCTGTAATAACTAATGCATGCTGAACAGATTCGATAACCTCTTCTGAAAATGCGCGCTTTTGTTCTAGTGTGTCTAGTGAATGTTGCCGCTGCTTCTCACGTACTGTTAACCTGTTCATCATTTGATTGAAAGATCTCGCGAGCTCTCCAATTTCATCGTTGGCGTAATAGCGTGCTTGATTTTCCGTGCTTCGTCCGTGTGTCACATTCTCTATTACGCGGCTAAGCTCCATAACGGGCTTGAGAACAAGCCTCTCGATACTTATGTAAAAAACAGTGCCACCAGCGATCAGAAACAGAAGAAGTAAAGCGCCATCTTGAAGTAAAGATTGTATGGCTTCTACAATTGGGCGATGAGAAAGCGTAACTCTCATGCTACCAATGACATAACCATCATGGATAATCGGCTCTAGAACATAAAGAAATTTGGTTGATAAGGCATAGCCTAGAGCGTGCAACCTACTTCTTTCGGTTTGACTTGGAACGGGTGCTAGTGCCCCACTTATCTCCATAACAGCGAATGGTTGATGATCTTGGTCATAAAGTTTGACCCGCGTTACATTTGGCTGGTTTAAAAAGTTGGCGAGAATAGTTTGAGCTTTTTGCTTGTCCTTTGTCGTGAGCGCATCTTTAATTGAGAAAGAAACGTTGTTAATCAACTTTCTTGTCTGCTCGACCAGTTCATGCTTAGACGATTGGTATACAGTATACGAGGTGTAACCTTTTGAGATAACAAAGATAGCCGTTAAAAAGACTAGAAGAGGCCAAATAAGCTTCGCTCGTAATGACATATATATTCCTGTCGCAGACAACCACAAAAATGACAGAAGAACCATTATGCAATCTATCACCCATGAAGGGCGACAAGATTAACACGATGCTAATGCAAAATAACCTTAAATTCTCAAAAATTGGATAGAAAAGAAACGAAATACCTTAAAATTCGGATCAACTCAAATAACGGCAACATCTTTATGGACTAACGTGATCTTTTTCGTCAGCTATCTGCTCAAAAAGCTTCGTTTTCATGATAGAAGAATGAAGTGAGTCACTGAACCTAGATGCATTTTCCTGCATCGTAAACCCATTGCTTGTGTAGAAATAAAACGTATGACATTGAATAAACAGCAACTTACATTGAACTGTGATATGGGCGAGAGCTTTGGCTCTTGGAGTATGGGCGCAGATGAAGAAGTGATGCCCCATGTTGATATGGCGAACATCGCGTGTGGTTTTCATGCCTCCGACCCTAATGTCATGCACGACACCATCACCCTAGCGAATGACAACGATGTTGATATTGGCGCACACCCAGGTTACGCCGACCTACAAGGCTTTGGCAGACGAAGCATAAGCATGACGGGTGATGAAATTACGAACATGGTTATATATCAGGTTGGTGCTTTACAAGCATTATGCCGGGCGCAATACACAGACATCAGTTACATAAAGCCTCATGGTGCTCTATACAACGACATGATGAAAAGTGATGCGATATTTAGAGCGGTAGTAAAGGCGGCAGCACTGTTCAAAGTACCGTTAATGATCCTAGCTTCACAGGAAAACGAAAAATACTTAGAAATCGCAGACGATTATGATGTTCCCTTGCTATTTGAAGCATTTGCAGACCGTTTATACCAAGATGACGGCTTACTGACTCCTAGAACACAGCCCAATGCCGTGTTAAAAAGCGAACACGCGATACTTGAGCAAGTCCGGACCTTAGCTGACTCTGGGCGTGTCAAAACCGCTTCAGGCGGTTACATATTATTGGAAGCCGATACAATTTGTGTTCATGGTGACAATGAAGAGTCGATCGCGCTGATCCAAAAGATCCGCCAAAGCCTATACGCTGGAGGAAATTAATGCATAAAGAGAAATTTAATATCTCTTTGATCTCCGAGTGCAGTATTTTCATTAAGTTTGATGAGAGTATTGCTGAAAATGCAGTCGGAGAGCTTGCTCGCAGCATAAGAGAAACTTTCGCTTCAATTGTTATGAACGTTGTCCCCTCCTATCAAACTATTCTCATTGATTACTTACCTTTTCGAATCAACGAGAAGAACTTAGTCAATGAGCTGCAACAAATCGTGAGCCAGTTTGATACTCAATCACTTAAGCTTTCCCAGCCGAATCACATTACTATCCCTGTATATTACTCTGAAGAAACCGCGTTAGATCTATCTCGTTTTCAAAAGCGAGGTCTGTCATTAGACGATCTTATTACCCTGCATACGAAAACCGAGTACGCGGTTTCTGCAATTGGATTTGCTCCAGGCTTTGCATTTCTCTCTGACGTTGATACTCAATTGCACATGGCAAGGCTTGCCACACCAAGAACTCAAGTGCCGGCCGGAAGTGTCGGAATCGCAGACTCTAAAACGGCCGTCTATCCATCAGATAGTCCTGGCGGATGGAACATTATTGGTAAAAGCCCGCTTGAGCTCTTCTCCGACTCTCCTCCTTTTATACCGTTTGAAGTGGGTGACAAGGTCACCTTTAATGCTATTTCAAAACAAGAGTTTATCGATTTAGGAGGCGTACTATGAGTTACGGTGGATTACTGGTGGAAAAGCCAGGACCGCTCTCTTTAGTTCAAGACTTTGGTCGTTTTGGCTTAGCGCATGTCGGTGTGACTCAAGGTGGGCCGGTCGACGACTATGCTTACAGCTGGGCCAACCATTTGCTTGGTAACGTAGTCAATTGCGTTGCGATTGAAATTACTTTGGGTAACGCTTGTTTTATTGCCTTGCATAACTGCCACCTTGCTATATGTGGCGGTGATTTAAATGCAAAAATAGATGGTGAACCTATTTCAAATTGGTCTGACTTTACGTTGAAAAAAGGACAGAAGCTTCAGTTCGGAGTCGCAAGGAATGGACTTCGCTCCTACCTAGCGGTTAAAGGTGGATTCAATGTTGCTCAGCACTTAGGAAGCGCATCGACCGTCTCGCGAGAATCTCTAGGTGGTTATGATTCAAATGGTGGCGCTTTGAAAGCTGGCAATATTCTTCCCTTTGTCCCTCATAACTTACCGAAACGTAAACCAAGGCAAATGACGTTTCGTTTTAAGCCAGATTACAACTTACCTATTAAGTTGAGAGTGATTGAAGGCTATCAGAACGAGGACTTTGATAAAGAGGCTCGCCAAGCATTTTATAACAAAGCATTCATCATCTCCCCCAATTCGAATCGCATGGGCTACCGTCTTGAGGGCAATAACATTCGTCCACCTTACGAAGGCGTCCTATCAGAGGGAATTGCATTAGGTTCAATTCAAGTACCTAGCGATGGTAACCCTATTGTGCTGCTCAACGATCACCAGACTATTGGCGGGTATCCTAAATTTGGCTGCGTAGCCCGTATTGACTTACCTAGACTGGCACAGGCGAAACCCGGACAAAAAGTCAATTTTGTGAAAGGAGATAGACTAGGCTTGCAAGAAGTATGGTGCCAATGGGCTCAGTTTTTTGGGTATTAATACAACCACTGAGCCCAAACACAGCCGATTATGCAGGCATACCATAACGCACTGCTAAAGCTTGTGGATAGCCTCGCTCTTGAGTGAGTTTAATCGCGTACTGCTCGACCTCTTGTTCGGACCACTTTACAGCGACCGGATGCTGTGTTTCCACATTTTGGTTAGGATCGATGTCAAACCAGAATTGAAGCATTTTTTGCGCTGCGAGTAGTGTCGATGACGCTTTTACCACCTCTATTCTCGCGTAGTGGTTATCTTCAAAAGTCACATCTGCCGCTCTGAGTACTGGATCTGTGCCGGGAATTTGCTGAGCGCCAAATAATGCTTTTCCTCCTTTTACAGCAGAGTGATAGTCGGGAATGAACTGTGCCATGTGTTTGATGGCGTTGTTCGTTCGCTCTTCTAACACTTCTTCTCTCCAGCCGTTACGGATCTTCGAGAGTAAAGGCATAGGCAGTTCAGGTTGAGCAGATGAGTTCGTGCTCTCCACTAAACCATCTTCAAACAGCGTGATTCCTTTTGTCATACCATGAAGTTGAAAGTAACCATCGCCATAAGGCGTCAATTGAGCCATTCCTTTATCGGTTCCACGCGGGCCATGAAAAATAACTTCTGGCCATTGTTGTTGACAGTCTGCCCACCTCGTAACGTAAGCGGCTTTAAACTCCACCAACCTGTCTCGCTTGGCACCAACTGTGTTGTCAATTGAGCCTGTTTCAAAGCCACACGCGTTAACCAAGTAGTCGCATGTCATAAGGTAATCGATACCTTCACGTTCATAGCCAAGTTGCCAGTGTTCCCCCATCCAATCGGCTTGCTTGAACGTTGCTTGTGTGAAGACTGAAGCATTAGGAAGCGTATCTAGTGTTAAGTTGGCAATTGCAGCGAGGCGAAAAACACTCCAACCATATTCTTGAACTGCGACAACAGGATACTTTAGCGCTTCAAGATCAGCATGTTGAGCAAAAGGAATGCACCACTCATCGAAGTCTGTAGGATGACTTGGTTGAGTACGTTGCGCGAGAGCTTCTAGCTCCGCTTTTGAATACAGTTTGTAGTATTCGCTTGGCTCGCCGAGCACTTTATTACTCTCATCTTTATCAACGAGCGTCTGATAAGCACTTTTCACAACCTCTAATCGCGGAATTAGTGTGGATGGGTCTCCACCATCGGAATGAGGAACCGCGATGATTGTCGGACGAATATTCAGTGAAAGCGGATACAGGCGAACAGTATCAATAGATTGTGCTAACAAGTCTAAGCATTGTTGCTCGGAAATCTCTCGATATAAATTACCACCAGCATGCAAATGACAAATGGGTGGACCATTTACTAGTGATACGCCCTTCTCTATTACGGAAACTTTAAAACCCAGCTCCGCAAAATGAATTGCTGCTGTTGCACCTGCTACACCGCCACCAACAACAGCGATATGCTTATCTTTATAACTTGGAAACTCAGACTTCATTGCTTCACTAAAAATTTTATAAGGAAAATTCTTTACTAACGGTGAATTCTACTCGTGTTTGGACTTGATTAAAATCACAAAAAGTTCATGGGTTTGCGAAATATCCAACAGCGCCTGTAAAGTGCATTAAAGTAGAAAAAATTTGCGAAAAAGTACTTGACGACATGGTTAAGAAGACACTTTTTTGTGTCTATGTGAATAAGAATTTCACTGTAAGACCCATGGCGCAAAGCCTGCAGAAACACCCCACTTTTTACCCCATTTAGTTATCCCAAAAGTTATCCACTGTTTTTGTGGATAACTAAAATAAAAGTGTCATGGAGTGTTCCAAACTTGATAACACTCGCTGCGATTAAGTGTTTACTGGCGTTAACAATCTTTTCAACAAACTCATCACTACAAGTGCCAACGTAACAAATGTTGCAAGCGGTAAAGCTATCCACAATTCGGGGTGAATTTGTGCATTGAGATCGAACCCATATGTCATGACTGCGGCCACACAAACTTCCGCAGCGAATACCGCAACACCACTAGCAATCAACGCCATAATTCCGTACTCGGCCCACAGGGTTGTGTTGATCCGTTTCTTACTTGAACCTAATGTGCGATACAAACGAATCTCTTGTTGACGTTGGGACAAGCTTAACCTCAGTAGAGTAAAGATGAGCAGCAGACCAGCAATAACGCCCAAAAGAGCAAGGATGGTGATTGCTGATACGATTTGCTGAATCAAAGCCTGAATTTTCTCGCCCATAGTTCGGATATCTAAAACAGAGACCGTTGGGTGAGCACGTGACATTGACGTCAACAACGCTTCATTTCCTTCTTCAATCCTATAACTGATGAGGTAAGAACCAGGTAAATTAGCCATCACGTCAGATGAGAAAATAAAATAAAAGTTAGGCTTCATGTCACGCCATTCGACATAACGGATGGTATCTACTACTGCATCGTAATTCTGACTGTTTATTACAAAGCGCAGCGTATCACCGAGTTTGATGCCTAAGTCATTTGCTACATCCGCTTCTACAGATACACTCCCTTTGTTTGTCCATTCACCCGAAAGCACATCATTATATTCTGGTAGGCTATCTCCCCATGTCAGGTTTAGCTCTCGACGTATCGCGTCAGAACCTTCTCCTTCGTACTCAACCTCTTTGACGTTTTGACCGTTGATCTCTGTTAGTCGTCCACGAATTATTGGATAAGCTTGTGACCGCGTAACTCCGTTTTTATCTAGGGTTTCTAGGTAGTTATCGAGCTCATAATCACCAATGTTCAAAGCGAACACATTTGGCGCGTCTGCAGGTAAGGTTCTCTCCCAATCAGCGAGAATATCGCTGCGCACAAGCCAAATGATAGACAGCAACATCAAAGATAATGCCAAAGCACCAAACTGTAGACCGCTGGTTACTGGCGTCCGGTTGATACGACTCAACGCAAGCTTCATTGCAGGATGGGTTGACACACGTGCAAACAGCTTTGTGAGTATGACGCTAACGGCTGCGAGTACCACAAACAGTACCGCTATACCAGTGAGCACGATCCAAACTAAGGTGTTATCTGCATACAGTAAAAGCAATGGAACAACGGGAACTAGAACAAGTAACATTCGCTTCCAAGAACGTTGCGCTTTACCCTGCTGTAGCACTTCTAACGCGGGAGTTTTAATCAAGCCTAACAATGGTATACCGAGAGCAGGCACCGTAATCAAGACTGCTGAGATAAATGCCACCAAAAATGGTGTGACACCGTAACCAGGGAGTGGATCGGGTAATAAGTCTTTGAGTGGAATGCGTAATAAATATTCCAGCCCGCTCCCTAACAATAGACCGACGACACTGGCACTAATGAGAAGGATTGTGACTTGAATAAATAACCACTTTTCAATCCATCGGCGACTCGCACCAAGACTTTTCAACATCGCGATAGTTTGTGTCCGGCTGTTCACGTAATTTTGACAAGTAAGAACCAATGTTGTCGCCGCCATAATGATGACAATCGCTACGGTCAACGACAGATACTGCGTCGTGCGTTCAAAAACCTCATTACTACGACTGGCAGTATCTTGCGTGCGCCAGCGATCGCTCGGAGAAAGCTGCGTATCATCTTGTAAGCTATTTAGTGTTTTATCATCGGCTTGTAAAAACAGACGGTATTGAACTCGGCTCCCAACTTGAATTGCTCCTGTTTTATCTACGTCACTTTGATGAATGTATGCAGAAGGCATTTGTTGAAATGGATTAAAGCTCAAGCCTGGTTCCATCAATACTGCGCCTGATACAGTAAACTCGGCATCGCCTATCATGACACTGTCACCTGGCTTTACGCTTAGTTGAGTCATAATCCGCTCATCAAGCCAGAGTTGGTTCTCTTTAACGCGACCGGCTGGATTATTTTCAAGAACGAGCTCTCCCATTAAAGGGTAATTATCATCCACCGCCCTTACAGAAATAAGCTGCATACCATTATCGCTAAATGCCATAGTGGCAAAGCGTGTCATCGTCGAACGTTCAAGGCTTTCAGTCGAGGCTAACAACGTGTCCGGAATGGGATTAGCAGACACAAACACCGCATCTGCCGTTAATGCGTCCTTCCCTTGCTTGACGATCACCTGCTCCATTCGTTCTGCTAATGCAGAAAGCGCAAAGATACTCGCAATCACGAGAATAAGAGCAACGCTAATAGGCCAAAGATTCCCCTGCCTTATTTCGCCGAAACTCCAGCGTATCAAACTTTTATTCGACGAGTGCTGTGTTGTACTGTTTTGCTCTGTGGATGTTGCTTCACTTGATGATACTGCAGACATTACATCTCCTCCTTAAGCTCACCCGCCTCCATACGATAAATACGGTCACATCGGCTTGCTAGATGACCATCGTGTGTTACTAAAATCAGAGTTGTCCCGTGCTGTTCATTAAGATCGAATAGCAGCTCAATCACTTTGTCTGCGGTTTGATGGTCAAGATTGCCGGTAGGCTCGTCTGCGAACAACAGCTCAGGCTGTGTCATAAATGCACGCGCTAGCGCAACTCGCTGTTGTTCACCACCAGATAACTGGCTTGGTAAATGGTCGACACGTTTTTCCAATCCAACAGCAGCTAATAATTCCGCTGCTCTTGCTTCATCTTCGGCTTCACCACGTAAAAGACAAGGAAGTGTGACATTACGTAATGCACTCAAACTCGGGATTAACAGGAAACTTTGGAAAACAAAACCTAAAGAGTCAGCCCGAATTTTCGCGCGTGCTTCATCGTCCAGTTTTGATAATTCATGACCTAATAAAGTAATTTCGCCTGATGTCGGCGTATCAAGACCAGCTAGCAACGTCATCAATGTTGACTTACCTGCACCGGAAGTTCCGACGATGGCGATTTTTTCTCCTTTTCGGATGTCAACATTTACGTCTTTGAGGATTGTTAATTGTTCTTGATTAGTAGAGACTTGTTTAGAAACCAAATTGGCTTGAACAATAGGTGCATTAAGTACAGGTGTTTGCATGATTCGTATACTTTCCTTAGTTCTATTTTTTTGTTTTTCCGCTACTGCACATGCGAGCGAAAAGCTACTTGTCTTGGGTGATAGCTTGAGTGCAGGCTATCAGATGCCGATCGAAGAGAGTTGGCCTAGCTTACTCCCTGATGCGTTGTCAGAACATGGTCAAGATGTAACAGTTATTAATGCCAGCATTTCTGGCGATACAACCGGCAATGGCTTAGCACGGTTACCTCAGTTGCTAACTCAGCATAGCCCTGACATGGTACTTATTGAGTTAGGTGCCAACGATGGACTGAGAGGTTTCCCTCCTAAACTTATTACGTCGAATCTTTCAAAAATGATTACCATGATAAAAGATTCTGGTGCGGACGTTGTCATGATGCAAATTCGGGTTCCACCTAATTATGGTAAGCGCTATAGCGATATGTTTTACGATATCTACCCTAAGCTTGCACAGCATCAACAAGTTGCCTTGATGCCATTCTTCTTAGAGCATGTTGTCACCAAACCAGAGTGGATGATGGATGATGGCCTTCACCCAAAACCAGATGCACAACCTTGGATCGCTGATTTCGTTGCTCAAGAATTAATTAAACATCTCTAATTTTAATGGTCTAGCTCAATAAGTTTTACGTAACTTTACGTTAATCTATTTTCAATTCCACTCATCGAGGATAGATAACAACATGCGAATAGAACCGTTAATTCAAGGTGTTGTTGCTCGCTCTGCGCACCCCAAAGGGTGTCATGCATCTATTAAAGAGCAAATTGAATACGTAAAACGCGCCCCACAGATCAAAAAAGGCCCAAAACGGGTTTTGATTATTGGAGCCTCCTCTGGTTTCGGCCTAGCGGCACGAATCGCCTTAACGTTCGGTGGCGCTAACGCCGATACCATTGGCGTCTCATTTGAGCGTGGCCCTTCAGAGAAAGGGGTTGGGAGTGCGGGTTGGTATAACAACGTCTTTTTTAAGCGAGAAGCAAATCAAGCCGGGCATACCGCAATAAATATTGTTGGTGATGCATTCTCTGGTTCGGTGCGCAATCAAGTGATTGAAGCCATTGAAACGTACTTTGAGGGGGAAGTTGACTTAGTCATCTATAGCTTGGCAACTGGTGTTCGACCTAAACCTGAATCTGATGAGTTTTGGCGCAGTGTCATTAAACCGATTGGTGAGCCTGTCACTGGCGCTTCTATCATGCTGGAGAACGATAAGTGGATAGAAACCACCTTAACGCCTGCAACAGAAGAGGAAGCCAATGCCACCATAAAAGTAATGGGCGGCGAAGACTGGGAAAGCTGGATTGACACACTCATCAATAACGACTCTATCGCAAACGGCTGCAAAACCATCGCCTTTTCTTACATGGGCCCTGACATTACGCACCCAATTTATCTCGATGGTACGTTAGGTCGAGCGAAAATCGATTTACACCAAACCAGTCATTCATTAAACCTCAAACTCGCCAACTTTGACGGCGGTGCTTACGCAACCGTGTGTAAGGCGTTGGTGACGAAAGCCAGTGTATTCATCCCAGCTCTAAGCCCTTACCTGTTAGCGCTTTATCGAGTGATGAAGGAAAAAGGTACTCACGAACGATGTATTGAACAAATGCAGCGACTGTTTACTACGAAGTTATACGATCAAGAGAAAGTGCCAGTTGACGGCGAACGCTTGATTCGAATAGATGACTTGGAACTTGAACCGCAAGTTCAACAAGAAGTCCACGCTCTTTTAGAACAGATGAATGCTGATAACTTTAAAGAGATTGGTGATTACCAAGGTTTTAAAGATGAGTTTATGAAGCTCAATGGCTTTAACTTTGAAGATGTCGACTATTCGCAAGACATTTCTATTGAATCGTTAATGTCGCTTAAGCCTTGATGCTTGTTACCTGTTTCAAGGATGAGATATGTGACAACTATTCCTAGTCCTGAACACTTTTCAGGACTTTTTTTTGTTTCGAGCCCTAGCCACCCTATACTTAATTAAAAAGCGAGAACAAAATAGAGCAGTCTGCATTTTTAATTCACAGGAAGTGAAACCACGTAAAGGATGACCTATATGGGGAGATTGCAAACATTAGACTACGAAATCCCTGAGTCTATGCGAAGAAGTTGGCAGGAAATCGTCAACTTACTGGCTCAAATAACGCACGTACCCACCACATTAATTATGCGTATCCATCCAGATCGCATAGAAGTAAATACATCCAGCGAAACTATAGGTAATCCTTATCGTACTGGCGATACTGAGCTGCTTGGCAACGGTTTGTATTGTGAGCATGTCATAAAACACAAAAGTGAACTTATTGTCCCAAACGCGCTTGAAGATGAAGAGTGGCAAAATAATCCTGATATCAAACTAGGTATGATCTCTTATTGCGGCTTACCGCTATTCTGGCCAAATGGAGAGACGTTTGGAACTATTTGCATGCTTGATTCTAAGGAGAATGAATACTGCGACACTTACCGGCAATTGCTTGGGACTTTTAAAGATTCAATCGAAGCGCAGCTTTCCATCGTGCATCAGCAACACAAACTTCAGCGTCTTAACAACGAACTCAAAAATAGAGTTGAGAATCGCACTACAGATTTGGCGCAGTTAAGTTATTCCCTAACGCAAGAGATTGATCGTCGCAGAGCCGCTGAAAAGCAGGTGAGCTACCAAAAAACACACGATCAAGGAACTGGATTCCTAAACCGAGCAGCACTCGAAAATATAGTCAGTGACACACTCAGAACGTTAGATCACAGTCAGCAATCATTAATCGTAATAAACATTGGTTTTAGCAATGCACGCAGTATCCAAACCCGTTATGGCTTTGAAGCTTTCGACGAAATATTGAAAGAGTTTCGGTATCGTCTTGGTAAGCGGGAGTCCAGACATTTTGTTACGGGGAGGCCTAGCTCCAATGATCTCGTATTGCTCGTTTGGGGCACAGACATCGATATAAAATTGCATCAGCTACTGAATGATATTACCGATATTGGTATGGGAAGTTTTTATGTAAAAGACACAGAGGTTCACCTAAACTCTTACATTGGTGTTGTACAAGCTCACCGAACCAGCAATGCTAAACAACTACTCCAGAACGCATGTTATGCCATGCTTTTGTGTAAAGAATCTGGCGAAGCGTATAGTTATTTCTGTGAAAGCCATTCAAATGAACTCAACAACCACAATCAACTGGAAAGCTACTTATTGCAAGCGGTAAGAAACGACGACCTAATGCTCTACTTTCAGCCCAAAGTACACCCTCAAACCCACAAATGGATTGGCGCAGAAGCATTACTACGCTGGAGGCATCCAATACTAGGCGACGTATCCAACGAAGCCTTAATACATATGGCTGAACAAAACGGGCTTATCTTTGAAGTTGGCTCTTTTGTTCTTCGAACCGCGATAGACAAAGCAAAACAATGGTCTGAGTTAATTGATAACTTCAAAATGGCCGTCAACGTTTCTCCCATTCAATTACAAAACGTAAATTTTGCGGAACAAGTGCAACACTTACTCGAGTCTTTTCACTTGCCAGCGCACTTTCTCGAGCTCGAGGTGACCGAGAGCGCTTTAATTGCCGATGAGGTCGTAGCACGCACTACATTAAATAAACTGCACAAACTAGGCGTGACACTGTCACTTGACGATTTTGGTACAGGATATGCCTCGTTCAGCTATTTAAAGAAATATCCATTTGATGCCATCAAAATTGATAAAAGCTTCGTCCAGCAAATGGAAAAGTCGGACGATGACCGCGCGATAATTTGTTCTATCATACACATTGCGAAAAAACTGGAACTCCAAGTCGTGATCGAAGGCATTGAATCTCCCCAACAAGAACAGTTTCTCATTGGTGAGGGCTGTGATATCGGACAAGGTTTTCTTTATGGTAAACCTATGCCTTGTAATGAATTTGAGCAAAGTTTGTTTAATCAGCGCCTTTCTGGCGGGCAATACGCCTACTCTTCCTAAGCATTCTCTTTACTATGAGGGCGGTGGTTTCTATAATCGCCGCCCGCTTCTATTAAAAGGCTAATATCTTCATGGATCAGTTGACTGCCACGCTTAAGAAAATTGAAAAGCAGAACTACCGAGCTTATCAGCAAATCAAAGGTCAATACGACTTCACTGATTTCACTTTGTTTATCGATCATGTACAGGGTGACCCTTATGCATCGGCGTCACGTTTTCGTGCGACTCGCTCATGGTCTTTGACTGGTCTTGAGTGGCTAAGAGACGAGTCTCCTGCATTTCAAAGAGCTGCACGTGATTTTATTGCGCGTAGTTTTGAGCAGTTTGCTAAACAAGAAAACTCAGTATCAATTTCACTGACAGGCCAAACAGTACTGGATAGCACCGCGGTGTTGTTTACTGAAGAAGGTATTGAACTGCGTTTTCGAGTTAACTTACCAGCCGAAGGTCGTTCAGTATTGGGGAAAAAAGCCAACAACATACTGACTTTCCACCTGCCTAAGTTTATCCGTCGAGCAACTTTAGAGCGTGAACTCGACAAAGCCGCTTTAATTAAGCACTGCCAAGTTGTTGAAGACCAAGATGCCCTGCGAGAACAGTTGGAGGCCAATAACTTAGTCGCGTTTGTCGCAAACGGCAGTATTCTTCCTCGAATTGCAGGTAATTGCGACCTTCCTATGAAAGAAGCCGTTGAGTTTAAAGCCCCTGAATCTCTACAAGTCACTTTACATGCGCCAAACAAGGGCCATGTCACAGGATTAGGAATTCCAAAAGGTATCACACTGATCGTAGGTGGCGGCTTCCACGGTAAATCTACCTTATTAAATGCAATAGAGCGTTCAATTTACGATCATATTCCAGGAGATGGTCGCGAATACATTGTTGCCGATAACAAGGCTATGAAGATTCGTGCCGAAGATGGCCGATGCGTACACCACTTGAACCTCTCGAACTACATCAACCATTTACCGATGGGTAAAGATACGGCGGACTTTTCTACTCAAGACGCATCAGGCTCAACGTCGCAAGCCGCTTGGCTTCAAGAGTCTATTGAAGCGGGTGCAAGCACATTATTGATTGATGAAGATACTTCTGCTACCAACTTCATGATTAGAGATGAGCGTATGCAGGCATTGGTGGCAAAAGGTGATGAGCCAATTACTCCTCTCGTCGACCGCATTGGTCAATTACGAGATGATCTTGATATCTCTACCATTATCGTTATGGGTGGGTCGGGCGACTACTTAGACGTTGCCGATACCGTCATTCAAATGCACGACTACCAAGCCGTTGATGTAACTGAAAAAGCGAAAGAAGTTATCGCTCAGCACCCTACTCAACGCCATAACGAGTCAGAAGAACGTTTACAGACCTTCCCACCTCGAGCACTGAACCGCGTTGCGTTGATGAATATTCTCACTGACGGCAAGTTCCGTGTGAATGCGAAAGGCAAAGAGTCACTTCGATTTGGTAAAGAGTTTACTGATCTTAGCGCTTTGGAACAGATAGAGTCAGCCGATGAAGTCAACACAATTGGCTGGTTATGGTTCCAAATTGCTCAACTTCCAGGTTGGTGTAATCATCCGGCGAAGGAGATTGAAGAAATGCTATCTGGTGAGTGGCATGCCGCTCTTCCTAAGCAAGGCGACTTAGCCAAACCACGCACACTAGACGTTATGGCTGCCCTCAACCGCATGCGAAAATCTCAGTTTAAGTCATCATGCTAGTTTTGATACGCTGACAGAGACAGTTCAATCAAAAGGCAGCTATAGTTAGCTGCCTTCCTTTATCTTTATTCTTAGCGAATCATTCGTTTCTCAGTACATTCCACGCTTCACAAAGAACTCTAAATCTTTCTGCATTGCCATTTTCTCGATCAGGATGCCAACGAAGCGCGAGTTTTCGCCATTGTTTTCTAATTTCCGCAGGCGTAGCGTCAGTGTTAAGTTCAAATAGTGACAGTGCCTTTGTCTTATCTACGCTGGCTACTGACGAACCACCGATGAACTTTTGATAAGTTGTCCAAAATTCATTCAACAGTCGACGCACTTCATCTTCGTCCGCTTCGTAATTGCGCCAATCTAAGTAATACTCACGCAAAGGATCATGAATATCGATCTTATGCCTCAAAGCTTCCATCGAAGACATGAGCTGAATATCCATGGCTTCGACTTGAAGCCAACTATCCGGATACAGAGTGTCTTGCAGTTGATATAATGCATTCATGAGCAGGAAATTTCTTTTGAATAAATCCTTATCGGGAGAGTCGTCCAGCTTTGAAATATAACCTTGTTCACCCAACGAGCTTGCCAAGGTGTGCACTTTCCAATTAGAGGGCTGTTTTCTCAGAATTTCTAACATTGGCCAAAGCAGCGGATTTTCTATTGCATGAGGCTCAATACTATTGACAGTACGTTGTCCTTCCATTCATCCTCTCTGACACGAGTTTAGGGCCCCATTCACGGCACAAAAAACATAGTTTCCATTTTGTAGCATAAATGCAAAAAGGCCGATAGTCATTCACCATCGGCCTTTGTAAGGAGATCACGTAAAGGTTAAATAACCCCTAGCTCACGTAAACGTTCCATAAGGTAGCTATGTGCAGTGTAGCGCTCAGATAACACCACTTCCGGCTTTGGATGCAGGAACAACGGTAATGAGATACGTGACTTTTCTTGACGGCCACCCGTAGGGTTGATTACACGGTGAGTCGTTGAAGGGAAATAACCACCTGACGCTTCTTGAAGCATATCACCAATGTTGATGATTAAGTTCCCGAAGTCACATGGTACATCGATCCAATCACCCTCTTTACTCTTTACTTGCAGTCCAGGCTCATTGGCAGCAGGCAAAACCGTTAGCAGGTTAATGTCTTCATGCGCAGCAGCACGAATAGCGCCTGGCTCTTCTTCGCCTGTCATCGGTGGGTAGTGAAGCACGCGTAGTAATGTTTTGTCACTGTTATTGATCATTTCTGACAACGCGATAGAGAACTTCTCTTGAACGTCCTTAGGTGCGTACGCTTCAACCCAGCCTAATAGCTCTTGAGCAAATGCATTGGCACGCTCGTAGTACTCTAAGATTTCAGCTTTAAGCTGCTCTGGGATCTGACCCCAAGGGTAAACATGAAAGTACTCTTTGATGTCTTTCACTTTGTGCCCTTTCGCCACTTCAGACACAGAAGGTGGGAAGTAGCCATCTTGGGTGTCTACGTTAAAGTGAAAATCATTCTTTTGTTCTGAACAGAAAAACTCATGCCAGTTTTTGTAAATTGACTCTACAAGCTCTTGTGGAATCGGGTGGTTTTTCAGCACACCGAACCCCGTTTCGCGTAGAGAGGTAACGAACTGTTGAGCAGCATCGTCAGCAAGATAATCGACAGTTTCCAGTTTCATGGCTTTACTTCTTTTTTATTAGACTGAATCATGGATTCTATGGATGGGCATGTTGTAAATCAAACTTTAATGAAAAGTGCACGCGCAAACGTTTTAATGTTGAGCAGTTTGCCAATAAATCAACATTTTCAGTGATCAAAAAACCCATTAAAATATCAATTGCACACCGTTCAATTAAGTGCAATCATTAACACAATCTATGGAGTCCCACTGTAAGATAAATTGAAGGATCAAATAACTCTATGAAAAGCACCTCGACACTCTTAGGATTAACGATTTTTTATGCCATCGTGTTTTTATTTTCTGCGTTGGAACCTAACTCACGTGCAGTTTGGTTTGCGGAGATTATCCCGGCGATTGGTATTCTTGTTGCTATTTGGGCGATTTCGATTCGCTATCAGTTCAGTAATACGGCTTACTTTTTAATGTTCATCTGGCTCTGTTTGCACACTATCGGTGCGAAATATACGTTCTCCGAAGTGCCGTTTGACTGGTTTAACGACATGATTGGTTCAGAGCGAAATAATTTTGATCGCGTTGCGCACTTTTCAATTGGCCTTTACGCATATCCGATCGCTGAATACTTGATAAACAAAAAACGGTTCAACAAAGCGTTCTCTTGCTGGTTTGCTTTGTTTGCTATCATGTCACTTGCTGCTGGCTATGAGATTATCGAATGGTGGTATGCGGAGTTGGCTGGTGGCGATGAGGGAATTGCCTTTCTGGGCTCGCAAGGTGACATATGGGACGCCCAGAAAGATATGTTGTGCGATACCGTTGGTGCAGTGTTGTCGTTATTCTTAATGTCGGCTCAACGTCGATTCTCTCAACCATTCTAAATAAGGGTTAAACCCATCAACAATTGGAACCTGTACGATTTGAGCGACCTCGTATTCGTGCAGGTTTTCTATTTTCTCTTCCACCAATTCATAAAGTTCTCGACGAGTTTTGATGACTAACAACCATTCGTTGTCAGTACAAATCTCCCCTTTCCACACATAGTGACTTTCAATAGGCATTGTTTGAATACACGCGGCTAATTGTGCATCTAGCAAACCTTTAATGATCTGATCTCGATTTTTTTCGTTGCTGGTTGTGCTTAACACCATGCAGTAGTCATGTTTTATACTCATTTTCTAGCCCTTCATTATTTCATTGTCACTTTGCTGCCAATCATTTTGTAAGCAGGCGTTCCTCTCACTAGGGTATCTCTTGCAAATTCTTGCCCGCAACTGGGACAGATGCATGGGGTTTGTGTGAAATCGTCAACAATGCGTTCTTTGAAGCACTTGACCAGTGCGCCTTTTCCGCCTTTACGGTACTTGAATAGTTGAGTTTTACACTTTGAGCAATAGATATCGACGGTTTTCGTCGGCTGCTTCTTATTCGGTTTCGCCATGGTTACTTTCTATATCCGGTTTGACCCATACATTATTAAAATCAAACCAACCTAAGGCATTACACTTTGCATTTTGTAACGCACCGCTGTGGTCTTTATTCACGCCTAGCCAACAGTGAAACATAGGAATCACCTGACAGCTTTTTACTAACTGTCGTCCTAGCTCACGCGCAGGAAAGTCTGTGTGCATCCCAGCACGCCATTGATCGACAAGTTTAGCCCATTCACTAAAATCGTAACCTGAACTGAACTTCTCAATATCACTGTAATCCAGGAGCCAGCCCGCCAACGCGTCATTTCGGTTCGTTGCAATGCCCATAGCTTTCACCCAGATATCCACTTCCTCCGGTGCGGGCGGTTGAGAATCATAACGAATAAACTCAACCTCTATACCGTGCGGTTTTAAGAGTGTCTTGATGGCCTTGGCAACTACTGGAAACATCGGATGCTTTTTCTGATACGCTACGGAAATTACCTTATTAGCCTGTGGTACGCTGCCCGCTTCTGCTGGCCTAAGATCAATCCAACCGGGCTTAAGGCCAAAGGCTTGCAATACTCCCAGTTCCATCACTTTATCTTGTGGGACATGCGCGTAAATCTGGTGACTGTTGAGGGTTTGCGAGAGGAACTCTGCCCAACGTGGATCTTTTGCAATCCCAGTGTTTTTGTTTAGTAATAGGAATGTACAGCCAGGGTCCAGCTCGACTTCATCGGATGAACCTTGTTTATCCATCTTCGGCTTTGACAGGCTTGGATAAACCATTGAAGAATAGGCTTCATCGATTACCCACACCTCCACTTGGTCAAGTAAAGGGCGAAAACCAAAGTAGCCATCAAAAGCAGTCAAAATAAGACGCTTATCATCATTCATTTTAACTTGGAACGGCCCTGTCCCTATCGGTTGTCTATCAAAGCTTTCAGAACGCAAAGCACTCGGTAGCAAAATTTTTGCTTGCGACTCACTCAGAGCCAGAGGCAGGTAGCGATCAGGACGGACGAGCTCAATATCAACGGTCCACTCTTGTGGTGAAGACACCCGCTTTATGTGAGAAAACAAGTTCAAGCCATTTAACGCAAGCACACTTTCAAGAACACAACTGGTTGTTAACGGTTCACCATTATGAAAGCGTACTCCACGACGAAGATAAAAACGCCAATGAGTATCAGAAATTGCTTCCCACGTGTGGGCTAAATCTGGTTGAAGTTGTTCATTTTCATCAAGGCGAGTGAGTCCGCTAAAAATTTGTCTGGCGATGTGCTGTTCAGAACGCCGCATCGGTTTCTGCGGGTTTAACATCGACAATGGTCGATAATAAGGCAAACGCACGACCTGCTCGCCCTGTCGATGCTGAAGCCCTAAATAACCTTGGATAACCTGCGTCAATCGTGCCGCATCGTTATCAAGCGCATCTAGAGCCTGACCGATTTTCCCTTCATCGAGATAACGCCTGGCGAGGTTTTCGCTGACATCGCTTCGATTACGTTTAAAAACGAGTTTCGAAAGTTTTCCTCGACCCGCTGCCGGATGCCACTCAATCCAGCCCTCTTCTTCAAGTTTATTTAGAACAATACGAGCATTACGACGTGTACAAAACAACGCTTCGGTGATGTCTTCGAGCTGAACGTCCGTATCGTGACCGGAAAATTTTTCAAACAGTGTTTCGAACTGAACACGTAAACGAGGGCTACTCATAAAGAGGAAATTCTTATCTTGTTGTCGATAAGCTAAGTTTCCTCATTTTTACCAAAAAGTGCAAACATCACACTATAGATTATTGAATATCGATACCAATTTCTCGCGAAAGTTCAGCCAGTTGTTCCTCGTTGTCCAGCTTGATAGACCATTTGCACTCTGCACCATGAGATAAAACAACGTTCGCTCCTCTACCCAGCAGCTGAATTGCATCGGTTTGTGCTTGCAAGGTTACCATTGCACTGCCGGAGAGCTTAATCACTATTTCACGCTGGGTTGCAATGATTTTTCCTAATGAAAACTCAATCACCATCTTAGTTTATACCGACTTTGTTTTGTGTTGTTTCACAGCGATGGTCAAGCGACTGGTACACACTAAACGGCCTCGCTCATCAGTGATATCGATTTGCCACACTTGCGTTGAAATACCCAGATGAAGCGGTTTTGCCGTACCAATCACATGACCACTTCGCATGGCTCGCACATGGTTCGCGTTAATATCTAAACCGACGCAGTAGCTGCCCTCATCGACAGAGAAGTTTGCAGCCAATGAGCCTAATGTTTCTGCGAGCACGACTGATGCACCACCGTGAAGCATTCCTAAAGGTTGATGAGTAAAGCTGCATACGGGCATGGTTGCTGTAAGGGAGTCGTCAGTGAAATCTGTATATTTAATTTGTAGGTGCTCGATCAGGGTATTTTTTGACGTGGCATTCAGAATCTCTATGCTTACGGGCTTTTTCCATATACTCATTGTTTTACTCTTAGTTTCACAAACTGGTTTGTTAGGTTGTAACGATGTGCTAGGAAGCTAGCATAGACGCTACTTGGGCATAACTTCAATACGTAACATCTCACCCTCTTTATTAATCAGATGAATAACTTGATCCATGCATCATGTTACTATTTGGGTATATACTATTGCTTCAAAACAAAAAATTAAATGGAGCCTGTTATGAAGGTATGGATGAAAGCCTCTGCTCTTTTAACTATCGCGGGTTTAACAGCGTGTAGCGCATCACCGACGGGTCGCAACCAGATCCTGATGTTTTCAGATCAGGAAATGTCATCGCTTGGCGCTAAATCTTTCGAACAAATGAAGAAAGATATCCCAATCAGCAAAGATCGCAAAACGAATGCCTACGTTCAATGCGTTGCCAAACACATCACTGACACCATTCCCGCTCAATCTGGATTTAAAGACTGGGAAGTCGTTGTTTTTGATAGTGAACAAGTCAATGCGTTTGCTCTACCAGGTGGGAAGATCGGCGTGTATACCGGGCTTTTAGATGTCGCGAAAAACCAAGATCAGTTGGCAACAGTCATTGGTCACGAAGTCGCTCACGTCCTCGCTGACCACAGTAATGAACGTCTCTCACAAAGTCAGTTAGCAAATGCCGGGTTGTCTCTAGCAAACGTTGCCATTGGCGCTTCCGAGTACAAACAGTATCAACAAATGACGATGGCGGCACTTGGTGTCGGTGTCCAATACGGTGTTATTTTGCCATACGGTCGTACTCAGGAATCCGAGGCTGATATTGTCGGGCTGGAATTCATGGCAAAAGCAGGTTTCGACCCACGTCAAAGTGTCGATTTATGGAAAAATATGAGTGCTGCATCAGGTGGTTCTCAACCACCTGAATTCTTCTCAACCCACCCATCGCACAGTACGCGCATTAAAGATTTACAAGCAACCATAAATAAGCTGCCTGCGTATAACGCGAAAGCACCAAGATGTGGCTAATTCATTGCTACTATCGTCTACTACTTAAGCTTGCCAAATAAAAAAGCTCCCTAGGGAGCTTTTAATGATTCTAATCAAGTGCCCAATATCTGTAGCGGCAAACTTAACAAACTGTCTCCGAGAGTGGCAAAATACCAGATGATAGAAACAAAACCTCCGACAGAGACCAAGTACCAAGCCAGTGAGAATAGCTGCCCATAACGGGTTAATGGCAATAAATGGCTTTGATGTCGAGCTCTCCATTCCATCACCACTTCCAACATTCCCATTAACAATAAAAACCCTAGCAACGTCAGACCGAAATAGTAACTGATAAAAATGCCTAATAAAGCGGTCGCAATACTGCCAACTAACCCGACCCAAGTATTCATTGAGAAGGTAATACTTTTGAGCACATGGCCACCATCTAATGGTAAAATAGGCAGCAGATTAAATAGGTTTAGCAAGGCGTTAAACACGGCAAGCCCAGCGAAGATCACCTCACCAGTCATCCAATAAAGCAAAGTAAAAACAATACTAAGTACTAAACCGAAAAATGGTCCCATGATTGAGATAACCACATCCTGCCAGCGCGTGTTTATCTTTTCGTCACTTAGCGCCAAACCACCTAGGAATGGAATCAAATAGATTCCTTTGGTCTTCATTCCAAAATACTTCATCGCTCTAATGTGACCATATTCATGAAAAACCAAACAAGCGATCAACGCTAGCGCGAACTCGATGGAAAATAGCCAAGAATATGCAGCGAGACTTGCAGACGCTAACGCCACTTTAATAACTTTCGCACTTTTAAGTGCTTTCATCCCAAGAGATACGAGGCCTATTACACTTAAACGCTTTTCGGATGGTGGCGTAACTTCTGGCACTTGGCGCTCGATGTCTTTTTCATTTCGACAACCTTCATTGATGAGCTCACCGTTAATTGTGACCTTGTAACTCAATTCAAACGGTTGCCATGTTAAAGAACACTCTAAATGACAGTTCAGGATTTCCTCACCCGCAGAGAGCCTAAACTGGTGTAGACAAGTCTCTGCGGTATTGTCACTGGCATCGATTTGAGACACCAACGTATTATCCCAATATAACTGCTGCCACCCAGCCATCGATCCTTCGAGCCTTAGCGAACGACCTAAAAATTCAACATTCAGTAATTCCAATGCGGTTCCTATTGCGTCTATTGAATAACTACATAGCGAGCGCGAATTATGCCTGTGAAGTGAAGAAACAGCAAAGCGAGCTATCTCTTGATTTGATCGTTATTTAACTATAAAGCTCGCAAAACAATTCTGGTCGTACCATTCTCTTCAAAAATATAACGATAATACATGCCCTTACAAGCCATCGTTTGACCTATGCATCATATTTAAAACGCAAAATACGCTCAAACTTTGACAAGTTATTAAACATACAATTAACATTACATTTACATCACCGTTGTATTTCGCGTATTAACAATTGGTGTAAGTACCACACAACAATTACAAGGACTTCGGTCCAGCATTATGACACCCTAGGAGGGTCAAGGATGAACAAGAAGCACTGCTCTCTGCTTACAATTTCAATATTGTTTGCGTGTAATGCCCACTCAGCGGGCTTCCAGGTAGCTGAACATTCGGCATCTGGTCTTGGTCGAGCATTTTCAGGTGAAGGGGCTGTCGCAGATAATGCCAGCGTCCTTGCTCGTAACCCTGCAGCAATGACACTTTTCAAAGAAGCTCAATTTTCGGGCGCGTTATCTATCATCGACCCTGAAGTCGATGTGTACGACACTGTAAACAATGAACACGCGAAAGATGTCGCCCCTTTACAGATCGTGCCAGCAGGTTATTACATCAGCCCTATCAATGATAACTGGGCTTGGGGTATCGGTATGTTCACAACATACGGTGTTGCTACTGACTATCCAAATGATATTTCCGCTGGTGATATGGCGGGTGACACTTCCCTACTTTCAGTAAACATCAACCCTAATGTCGCTTACCGTATCAACGAGTCTTTCAGTGTCGGTGGTGGTATCAACCTAGTATACGCTGAAGCAGAGCTGACTCGCCACAAAGGCGCACTTGCCGGTATTTTAGGTGGTAATAAGTCCGATAACCTTGTCGGCATGGAAGGTGAAACTTTCGCTTGGGGTTGGAATGTCGGCGCTTTATTTGAGCTAAATGAAAACAACCGTTTTGGCTTTGGCTACCGCTCTAAGGTTGATCTAGATTTTGATGACGGTGAGTTTAGTAGTTACGACTCTGGTCGAGCTTCATCACCAAAAGTTGATGGCCGTTTAAAAATCTCTCTCCCTTCAATTATCGAATTATCGGCTTTCCATCAACTGAATGAACAATGGGCTGTACATTACGGCTGGCAACAAACCGACTGGAGCACATTTAAAGAACTAAAAGCGACCAGTAACGAATGTAATGACGGAGTATGTTTCTTTAAACCTGAGAAATATGAAGACAACAATCGCTACTCCATTGGTGCAACTTACATACTTAATACAGACTGGACATTCCGTGCAGGCTTTGCGTACGACGAACAAGCAGGTGAAGCGACATTGAGTATCCCTGACAGTGACCGTTTTTGGTACAGCGCGGGCCTAACTTACGCAATGAATGAGAATTTAACTTTCGATGCAGGCTTTGCACTTGTTAAGAGTAAATCAGGCTCTTTCACTGAGACAAATGCTCTGGGTGAAGAGATTAAGTTTGACTCAGAAGGTACTGCTTACATCAGCGCGGTACAGATGAACTACACCTTCAAATAATGGGATTACGGAGTAAACCAATGAAACACACGTTTAAATTATCAATGCTTTGTTCTGCAATCCTTCTTGCTGGTTGTGGTGATGATACCTCCAGTTCTGGTACTTCCGACAAAGTTCAATTTGAAGATGAAGTCCAAGCATTGCTTGATCGCGAAACATCCATCAGTTTTACGCTTCAAGGAGCGAACGCAGATGTACCGGCACCGTCTTACTTATTAATGGACACAAGCGATGGTACGCTTGGTCTGCCAACTGATGGCGATGATGCTTTAACCAACCCTAGAGCCTCAATGAACACGATGGATGGATGGTCAACGTCTATGCCAATCGTTCTTAACTTCAACGGCGACGGTTTTGCAACGGGCATGCTGTCGTCTGGTGTTAAAGTCATCAAGATTAATCAACGCTTAACCGAGTGGGACCGCAAATCTAACCCAATCGAAGAAGAGCTTGTTCAGAACCAAGACTACGTAGTTCAAGCAAAAGGTAACTCTCTATACATCCAGTTCTTGGCTGCACTTGATGAGTCAAGCGAGTACATTTTTGCGGTCACACAAGATGTTACTGACGTAAATGGTGAGCCAATTGGTACATCTGCAAGCTATGCAACTGGTAAATCGAAAGAGATCGTTTATGAAACTGGCGACCTTGCTTCTGTTCAAGCAGTCACTCAGGCGGTTGAAGGAATTTTTGGTATTGCCAAAGTAAACCCTGCAGACATCGTTTATTCTTCATGGTTCAGCACCCAGTCAGTAGGTGATACGTTAGCGGCAGTCAAAGGAGTAACCGCTACTGGTTTTTCTACTGGCGCAAACACACTAAATACCGTTTACAAAAATGACTCAAACGAAGGTTCAGTTGACTTATCAACGGCCTACACAATAACGCTCGGTGAAACCCAAGACTTTAGCACTGCGCTAGACTCTGACGATGACTTTAGTAAATACATTAGCGATCTAGACGCAGCTAAAACGGCAATTAAAGGCCTTTACATGCAATCAGGTGCCGATGTAAGCGTGACACAAGGTGTGGTAAGACTGCCTCATTACTTGGATAAAGGCGCAAGCTGGAACATGCAACCAATGGTATCTGCGATGCCAAGCCTAGCGAAGCTAAGCGCAGCATTAGCGGATCCGAACGAGCAAGCAAACATGGTTCAGCAGCTATCAACAGGCGTTTTTGCAAATGATCCTGTTGATGTGACAAAGCTTGCTACAGATCCTACAGAGCAGCTAAAACTTGTTGGAGCTAAGCTTACTCTTACCGATGGTACCCAGCTTGATAGTGAGCGTATTATTACTCGCTACTCGCCTGTTCCCGTAGTGAAATCGGTTGAAGATGTCGAAGTACTGGTCTTCACACCTAAATCTGGCGTCGCGACAGACGTTGTGATTTATCAACACGGCATCACCTCAGCGAAAGAGAATGCGTACGCGTTCGCGTTCAATATGGTAAAAGCAGGTGTGGCAGTTATCGCTATTGACTTACCTATTCATGGTACGCGCAGCTTAGATGAACAACGTTCCGCAAATGCGAATGTACTGGCTTATCTAAATCTTTCCAACTTAGCCGTTGCGCGTGACAACCTACGTCAGAGTGTTCTGGATGTGTTAGGTTTGCGCGCTAGCTTGGTAGTATCTGCTCAAGGCGGTCTTTTAGCTGGAGGTCCTCTGCAAGGCTTCAACCCACTGACGGGTTCAAAAGTCAAAATGCTAGGTCATTCACTTGGCGGTATTGTCGCTACATCTGCCGTCGCAGCAGCAAACAATACATTGGGCAGCCCTACTGCGGATGCACTGTACACCTTTAGTTCTGCATCAGTACAGAACTCTGGTGGACAAATTGGTAATTTGTTACTGGGTTCAGACAATTACGGCCCTCAGATCAAACATAACCTCGCTTATGCAGCATCTAAAGACTATGCGAGTTACGCTGATGCATCATGTGCGGATCTAGAAGATAAAACATGTTACGAAGCATTTGAGGCTGCGGCAACGGAAGCTCAAGTAGCAGCGCTAGAAGCAGGTTTCTCACAATTTATCTATGCAGCACAGACTACACTAGACACTGTCGATCCGTTCACAAACGCTTCAGATTTAGTGGCATCTGGTTCGCTAACGACACCATTCTTTATGACAGAAGTGGATGGCGATAGCACAGTACCAAACAGCGTTCCAAATGCACCATTCGCGGGTACTGAACCGCTCGCTAATAAGCTAGGGTTGAAGACTGTGAACAGTACGGACACTGATGTGAATGCAACTGCGAGCTTCGTACAGTTTAATGCTACTGCATCGCACAGTACTTTTGCTTCGCCAAATGGCACTCTGTCTGATATTGATCATCATGTAGAGATGCAGATGGAAAACACTGACTTCTTAATGGATGACGCACTAACAGGTGTCACTAACACTTCTGTTTTGAAGTAATCGCAACGCCCTTCCTACCAAAGCCCAGTTTCTACTGGGCTTTTTCATTTCAATTGTATTCAAACCCACTCATATTTCCTCTGCTATAGTTAAAACGATGTCTTTGCCTAACTCACTTGTTTAAAAGGAAAACTCTATGCGCGTATTGACTGTTATTGCCACTGTATTACTTCTTGCTGCATGCGGAAGTAGCCAATATCTGATGTCGACAAATGAAGGGAAAATTATTACCTCTTACGGTAAACCAGACCTGAACGAGGAAACGGGTATGTACGAGTATGAAGACATGGATGGTAAAGAAATGAGTATTTCAAAAGAGCAAATTGTCCAGATTGTCGAACGTTAACGACAGGCCCTCTGTAAATTAGAGGGCTATGTTCTAGCCACCCTCTCTCTACATTTCCCTCTTTTAGGCTTGTAATCGTTGTAGAAATTGACACAACCAATTCATAATCCAAAACAATTAATAGTGTCTATTATACTTCCGTATTATTTATTTAGCGAATATTTTACATCTTCATCTTAATCAGGTTGGAGTATTGTAAAATCTAGTCTTTAATTCGCTAACACCCTTTTATTTCTCAGGATAAAGTGGATAATACCGCCACAAAATAACATTACTAAGGTGAGTCCTTATGTCTATTGAAGCTACTCTGCTTGCGCGCTGCGAGTCAAAATGTGAACTGTGTTCTTCTGAATCTCAACTAACTGCATACGCTGTCCCACCTCACGGTAATGTGACGGTTGATACTGCCATCATGGTTTGTGATAAGTGTCTGGGTGAGATCGATGAGCCAAAAGACATTAACCACTGGCGTTGTCTAAACGAAAGCATGTGGAGCCAGGTTCCTGCTGTACAAGTGACTGCATGGCGCCAACTCACTCGCCTAAACACAGAAAGCTGGGCTCAAGATGCTCTTGACATGATGTACATGGAAGAAGAGCAAATGAACTGGGCAATGAAAGGGATGTCTGCTGACGATAAAACGGTTGACTGTAACGGCACTGAACTTAAGAAAGGTGACGATGTAACAGTAATTAAAGACTTACCAGTAAAAGGCACTAACCAAGTAATCAAACAAGGTACAGTGATTCGTGGTATTAGCCTTGGCGATGATCCAAAGCTAGTTTCGGGTAAGGCAAATGGTGGTCAGTCGATGTACGTGATCGCAGAATACTGCCGCAAGAAGTAATATCTCACTTCAGTCATGTCAAAACGGGGCACCAATGGTGCCCCGTTTTTCTATACAACACTTAATCTACTATCATGTCTACCTCCTCTAGAGTGTTTCTTTTCTAGGGCGTAGGTTGAGTAGGCATGTTTTACAAATAAAAAAATACCGGCTCATAGGCCGGTATTTCTTACACTATTTCAATATTAACGGTACATACCGATGTCTTTTTGAATATGTGCTGACAAGTCTTCTGCGTAGTAACTGCGTGGCGCAGTGTTATCTACAAATAGAATGTCCAGTAAGTGAGCAATCAGTCCTTTGAAGTTAACCGCGTAGGTTTTCTTATCCATAGAGGTTGGTAAAGCTACATTTGTCATTTGCATTGCTTGTGCCATGATTGCCTCTCTTTAAAAGCAGTAGTCTGTTTAGTTGGTTGTATATTAGTCAGTTTCTTATTGTTTAAGAAATGACAAATTTTACCCATTCAAATTAGAATTTCTAATAAAACAAACTCATTACAAAACTCAAAAATACAAATGAATAATAACGGCATAAATAATCACAATTGCTGTAATTACATTGAATAACTGAACATTACCTGCATAATCGCCCCTTAAGCAACAACATATATTTAACAATATTTTTCGTTATTTCTTTTGATTTTAGTGCTTACTTTATATTTTTTGATTAGTAATATTAACGCTAGTTTGACGCTTCGCTTTATTTTTTAGGAGTGATGCCACCACTGCCGATGTCATCACAACAACTAAAAATGTGAGAGACCATGTTGTCGGAATCTCATATTCTGTTCCAACCAATAGCATTTTTACCCCGATAAACATCATGATTACTGATAATGCTGGTTTTAAGTATACAAACTTGTCTAACATTGCTTGAAGAACAAAGTACAGCGATCGCAAACCCAATAATGCAAATACGTTCGCGGCTAAGACTAAAAATGGCTCTCGCGTTACCGCGAATATAGCTGGTATAGAATCCAACGCAAACATAACGTCCATTACTGCAATGACACCGACAACGATCAGCATCGGTGTTGCCACCCACTTACCAGTTTGCTTTAAGATTAAGTAATTTCCTTGGTAGTCATCTGTAACTGGCAATACCTTTCGAATCAACTGCTCAGGATATGGATTAACCTCTTCTGCTTCGCCTTTGTCGCGAGCTAACTTAACACCCGTCCAAATAAGGAAAGCAGCAAATAAGTACAATACCCAGTGATACTGTGCAAGTAACTGAGCACCAACCGCAATCATGACAGCGCGTAAAACTAGCGCACCTATCACCCCCCAAAGCAATGCTCTCGGACGCAAGTGCTCCGGCACACTGTATTGTGCAAATATGATGGCAAACACAAACAAGTTATCCACGCTTAGCGACTTCTCTAGTAAGTAACCAGTTAAGAATGAAATCGTTGCTTTGTCGTTCGTATAAGCGCTATGTGGCGCGTAAAAGTCCCAGAATAAATAAATAGAACCTGCAAAAACAAAGGCAAGCAAGAACCAAAAAACACTCCAAACGATGGCTTTTTTCATCGTGATAACGCCACCACGTGTTTGATAGATATCAAGCGTCACAAGAACAAGGGTAAACAAACCAAAAGCACCATACATCGCTAATGATTCTTGAAGAGGCACCGATTGGCTCAATTGGGTGGTATTTTCGATAAGAGACATATTTCCTCCCATGGCGGAAGGACTTCGTTTGGTGACCTTCCGCAGACAATAACAACCAACAGCCACATAACGATTATGTGCTGCTAGTCAATGAATGCGTTGGTCTCGTTGAAGTGTTGACGTGAATGAACCACGTAACACCTTTACTTACCGGATAAGCTGATGCTTAACGAGATGACGATAAGTAAACTTGCGCTAACTACTCCCCAAACGCCGACATAATAACGCCGAGCGTCAGGCTTTCCAACAAAAAAGCCTTGTCTTATCGAAATAAAATTCTTATCAAAAATCAGGAAGCACTATAAAAAGAAAGAAATGGATTCAACCACCTGAACTGCAGTAAACAGACAAAAAGCAGCAAATGGCTCAAGACAAACTCTTCATTGGTTAGAGCCCTAACGGGGAAGATAGATACAAAAAAGGAGCATTACTGCTCCCTTTTGTAACATCCACATTCTTAGCAATTCAAAAGCCGCTTAGAGGCACAAAGTAGACCAGTGTTGACCAAATTGCGATCCAGGCAACCACGACTGCCGTATCTGCCCAATCTTTATTCCACATACTGCCATCCTCATCAACCCATGTAGTAAGTGGAGAGCAGCAAAATCAATACCAGTATCTATTATCGACGTCGCTTTGTGTAAAGTTTGTGACTTTGATTCAAACAGTTTGGCTCATCGGTCAGGAGTTCAATAAAACAATCAGCCATGGACAAACTGGTCACACGCCCTTCTCCTTTCATCTCCTGCAATGCGTCATACCCCTCTTTCCCTTTCATCGTATAGGCAGAAGAAGTCCCTCGATACCAAACATCATCTTGAACACCTACCCATTGTTTGCCATCAAAAATCACTAATGATTGAACTCTTTCACCTTTTGGGGCATCTGCGTGGTACTCGAAGTTTAAATTGTAAGTGTACGGATAACTGCCAGATCCAGTGCCTTCTACGCCATTGTTGAGTGCATTATTTATCGCGCCTTCAAGTGCACGGCGAATAGCGCTGCCTTTTACATCGTAAAAGCCGATAGGAACGGCAAAAGGCAACAGTCGTCCGGCAATGTCTGCCACTGTGATGTTGCCAGGGTTCAAAGAGGTTCGCACGCCACCCGCATTATGAATTGCAAATTGAACGTCATATCCACGTTTGTTTAAACAGTGCAGAAATGAGCGGGCAACGGAGGAAGCCAACTCACTCTCACCAAATTCATCGGGAATTCTCACATGACGCTTTTTGGTGTCAACACTAGCAATGACTTGTGACTGTAACTGCCTGACCTGAGGAATATACTTATCGCTCAGGATCGCTTGAGTTTCCGGGTGTTTCTTACAAACCACGACATTCGGTTGACCATGGATGAAGTCGCACGCGGTTTCGAATACACCTTGGTCGAGCTGTTGGTTTAGCGTCGAGTCCCAAAAAATACGTCGACCAAGCAACAGTTCATTTTGTCCACTCAACATCGTTGCTTTACCGTGTTCATCAAACTCAATGACGCAGTGCCCCATTGTCAAAGCATGGAAACCCGCTTGCACCACATAGGTATCATTAATTTTGATACCGTAGGGATCGTCTTGTCCTAACCCTATTGATGAAAAATCACCTTGCAACCGGTGGCTGTGTCCACCAACAATTATACCAATACCTGCGACTTGCTCAGCTAACTCTAAATCACCTTCATAACCTAAGTGGCTCAGAAGAATAATATTTTTTATACCTGATGAATGGATTTGTTTTACGGTCGCCTTGGCGGTTTCAATTGCTGAGTGAAAAGGCGTGTCTGCATCAGGGTTTGCGATGTCGCTCATTTTATCTATGGATAATCCGAAAATCGCGACCCGCTCACCATGGAATTCTTTAACAATGTATTGAGCGCTCTGTGTATCCGGTTGGTAACTATATACATCCTTACAATCACTGATACGGTGAGGTTTTTTAAGTGATTCATTGGATAAATCCCAGTTGCCAGCAAGCAATGGGAACTGAGTACGTTGGCAAAACAATGCAACTGGCTCATTCCCCATATCTAATTCATGGTTACCTAACGCCATTGCATCAATCTTTAATGCGTTCAATAAGTCGGCATTGGCTTTGCCTTTAAATAGTGAGAAATACAGCGTACCTTGGAAGCAATCTCCGGCATGGAGGAACAACATCCCATGACCTTGGCGCTGAGCATCATCTCTTAACTGCTCGACTCTGGTTGCGATACGAGAAAAGCCGCCAGCACTGACATAGGGTTCTAGCGTGAGTTCATTGTTTATCTTAAGCTTTAACTGTAATGACGTTGGTTCAAAGTAGGAATGTGTGTCATTGATGTGTGCCAGTTTGATTCTCACTGGCTTATGATTGTTATTCATCTTCATCTTCTCTTTTTTCATTCCTTATAATAATAAGAAGTGAATCATGACAGAATCATGAATTTTATGAAACTGCGATTTAGGATTTCATGTTTAAGTGATCACGATGCTGTCCCCCGGCTTTGAAAGCAAGCCTCGCTTGTAACGGTCTCTATTCAGTAAGAGGCTCTCGTAATTTTGTGAACTGAGCTTAACTCAAAAATTCCGAATTCATATATGCTTAGGAGTAGCAAAATAACTCTCGATAATTCAAATAATTGCAAGGAGGATTGAGATGAGACTAGAACGCATCGAAATCTCCGGGTTTAGAGGCATCAAACGCCTTTCACTCTCTTTTGACGAACTCACCACGCTCATCGGTGAAAACACGTGGGGCAAATCATCATTGCTCGATGCCCTTTCCATCGCACTACCTGCCAATGGCTCATTGTATCAATTCAAACTGAAAGATTTTCACGTTGACTACTCAATTTCTCATCCACAAACACAACACTTACAGATCATTGTTTGTTTTAAAGCACAGGATAAAAACGAAGTAAAAGCGGGACGCTACAGACGCATAAAGCCTACATGGTGCACCAACGAAGATGGTGAGCAAGTCATTTACTATCGTATTAGTGCGTCTCGCGATGAGCACGGCATTAATACAAAGTACGCGTTTTTGGATCATAACGGCAAACCCAAAAAACTTCACCACTCAGAGAAACTCGCTATTGAGTTAATGACACTTCATCCTGTAATCCGACTACGTGACTCCCGACGCTTCCCAGATTTAAACCATGTCAACGGCGATGGTAAAAATGCTCGGATTGAAAAACGAATCAACAACACCTGTCGACGCTTATTGGCTATGCCTGGCCATGTGAATAAAGGTGAGATTCGTAGTAGCCTCGACTCAATGCAAACGCTTGTTGAACACTATTTCGCGTTCAGAAGTGTCAGTAAAGGCAACCCACGCAAACCTCGTGATGGTCTTTTCTATACAAGCCCTTCCTCTGATAAAGGCTTGAGTCAGTTCTTGAAAGAAACCAATGACAAACAAAGCCGCTTGCTTTTAATGGGGTTACTCAATGCCTATCTTCAAGCTAAAGGCCCCACCGATTTAAGGCGCTGTGCGAGACCAATACTGATCATTGAAGATCCAGAAGGTCGACTGCATCCAACTCATCTAGCGAGAGCGTGGTCCTTATTGCAATTGTTGCCAATGCAAAAGATATTAACCACCAACAGTGGCACGTTACTCGGTTCTGTTCCACTGTATTCAATTCGACGTTTAATTCGGCTATCAGACAGAACCATCGCTAAGAGTTTAAACTCAACAAAGTTTGGTCGAGACGAGTTGCGCCGAATTGGTTTCCATATTCGTTTTCATCGTTCAGGAGCATTATTTGCACGGTGCTGGTTACTTGTTGAGGGCGAAACCGAAGTTTGGCTTTTTCATGAACTGGCTCGTCAATGCGGGTATGACTTGGCTGCCGAAGGGGTTCAAATCGTTGAGTTTGCTCAATCAGGTCTAAAATCACTCATCAAAGTAGCAAAAGAGTTTGGTATTGATTGGCATGTCGTTACCGATGGCGACCCAGCAGGGAAAAAGTACGCGCATGCAGTGCGAGCACAGCTCGACCATGATCAGGAAAGGCATCGACTTACGGAGTTACCCGACCGAGACATCGAGCACTTTCTGTACAACAATGGTTTTGAACTTTTCTTTAAGGACATCATCAAAGTTCCTCATGACCACCCTATCCCTGCTAAAAAAGTCGTAAATCGTGTTTTGAAAAAACATGCAAAACCGGACTTAGCTTTGGCCATTGTTTCTCATTGTGAAGAGAAAGGCATGGAGTGTATTCCTGTACTTCTGCGCTGGACACTTAAACGCGTTGTTACCATGGCCAACGGCAATACATGAGTTAGGCCTATTTCACACTCAGCGTATTGTCTTGTAATACAAAAAAAGCACACCAATTTGGTGTGCTTGTATCAAACATCATTAATTTTGATTAAGGGTATTGAGAGGGATAAAACTCAATACACAGTGGATACCAATAAGACCGGGGGTTCACTACTGTGCTTGCTCAGCAAGCGAAGATGAAGTAGCGGTTGATTTCGTATGCAACCATAGCCCTGTCGCTTTCATTAGATAGCCAAACACACCACCTAGCAACAACGATGGAATGACAAGTTGCCAGTTTCCGTCAGCCGCAAATGTTGCGCATGAACCAATAAAAGTACCAGGGATGTACGCGAGCCAAGCCTGTTTAGCTTGAATACACATGAAGAATGCCACAATAGCGGTAATCACATAGCCAATAATTTCCAACCCCACGTAAGTGGAACCGTGAATAATTACCATTGCCCAGAATACGCCTGTCATATTGGTGATTAAGCTGATGCCTAGTCCTTTCAATCCGCTCGTTGGCGCTGCAAAGTAGCTCGTGCAACCTAAAAAACCAGCCCAAGAAAGCAAACCTAAAGAGATGGCGATCCAACCCCATACGCCAGATAAAATTCCAGTAGTGATAGAAATAGCTAAAAGTGTCGTCATGGTAGTCATACCTACTCGGCTATTATCGTACCTATATGGTTCAATAACTGCCTTCATACATTGAAATCAAGGACACATGTTAGATACATCAGCTCAGCTTATCGGTGATACTGATCACAATAAGATATTATTATTTTCACAATTTACATTAAAAGTTTGACGCAACCGATAAATCAACAGATTTAGGGAATAAACCCAACTCATCTCGTAGGCATGTTTAATCAACCTTTAAAGAACTGAAGGCTTCCCTTTCATCATTCGTAGTCCCTCTCTTTTAATGCAGTCGACTAATGGGTTTTCTGCCATATCTGAACGCCATATAAATGAAAGCATCCTTTCCATTTTTAACTCAGGTACATTTAATGCCACAAGATGACCTGCTTCTATATATCGCTCTACATCTAAATACGGTAAGCAAGTAAGGTACTGACCATTAGCAACTAAACTACGTAACACCGGAACGTGTTCGTACTCGCGCCACACATCCAAATCTTCAATAAGGTGGTGAATAGAACTATCAAATGTTTTTCGTGTGCCAGAGCCATGCTCTCTTAGTACCCACTTCGCTTGCTCTAACTGCGCAAGGCTAACAGACTGATTACGCGCAAAAGGATGATGAGAAGCTGCGACAACAGTAAGATGATCACGACACCATACTTCTTGGTGTAAACGGTTATCATCACAGCGCCCTTCAATAATCCCTAAGTCATACTTGTAATCTAATACCCCATCAATCACCCCTTTTGTACTTTGTACACCGAGGGAAATACGCATTTCTGGAAAGTCATTATCAATGATACTGATAAGGTCGGGAACTAAGTGCTCTGCTGGAGTTTGACTCGCTCCCATACGAATCTCACCACTCAATAAATGTTGCTCATAGAAGCCCATTTCAATCTGCAATGCATCTTGTAGCAAGCGTTTTGCTTTTGGTCGTAACCACATCCCCCAATGGGTTAACGCCATTTGCTTGCCTTGCCTCTCAAACAACGGCCTGCCAAGCATCTTCTCTAATTGCGCAAGCGACATGCTTGTCGCTGATTGTGTCAAAGCCAATTTTTCTGCGGCTTGGCTTACACTGCCGGTATCTGCAACTGCGTCGAAAACCGCTAATTGCTTAAGTGAGTAGCGCAAAGTGTCCTCCATTATTAGTGGGTATTTCCCAATCCCCACAATTGTTAAAGCATGCCCCAATAAGCAATAGAGTTCATTTTACCTGGCCCCGTAAAGTTATCAATTAATTTGATGAGGTTTCTAAATATTATCAATTTTACCTTACTAACCGTTCTCCCTATTCTGAGTACGCGGTTCGGGAACACCGCAAGCCTCAATGGTTTTGAAACTGAAGTCATTGAGGCTCTTAATAAAAACAACAATTTCATTTTTGAGTTAATAACCAAGGATTTTTTATGCGATTACAAATTAAGGAGTCAATATGGCGGTGACCAGTTCTCAAAATCACCAGTATTTTTCTCCAAAAGAGATGATGGTTGAAGCGGAAAAATTTGCGTTAAGTAAGGCAAACAAAACCAGCAGTATGACATTAAGCCTCGCGATTATGGCCGGCGCGTTCATCGGGTTAGCATTCTTGTTTTACATCACGGTGACCACCGGCAGTACGGGCGCTGGTTGGGGCTTGAGCCGCCTAGCTGGTGGACTCGCATTTAGCATGGGATTGATCCTCATAGTGATCTGCGGTGGTGAATTATTTACCAGCTCCGTCCTATCCAGTATTTCTTGGGCCAATAAGCAAATCTCGTTCGGTAAGATGCTTTCGATCTGGGGCAAAGTTTACGTTGGTAACTTTATTGGTGCGATGTTCCTACTTGCGTTGGTTACTGCTGCTGGTCTTTATCAGATGGATGGCGGTCAATGGGGATTAAATGCGCTTAACATCGCACAACACAAACTTCACCACACTCTCATTCAAGCGTTTGCACTCGGTATTCTCTGTAACCTGTTGGTCTGCCTAGCGATTTGGCTGACATTTAGTTCTGCAAATGCAATGACAAAAGCAGCAATGACAATTTTGCCTGTGGCAATGTTTGTCAGCAGCGGTTTTGAGCACTGTGTTGCGAACATGTTTATGGTTCCACTTGGTATTGTTATCGCGAATTTTGCACCTGAATCTTTTTGGGCATCTGTCGGTGTGCCCGCGTCACAATACACAGACCTAAACATTAGCCACTTTATCACCGCTAACTTGATTCCTGTCACGCTTGGCAACATCGTCGGCGGAGCGGTATTAGTTGGCCTTTCAAACTGGTGTATTTTTCGCCGACCAGAACTAAAAGCAGCGAATATTTCTTCTATCACTACAACTACAACACTGTCGTCAGTTAAGGATTTCACCATGAAAAATGCCTCTTTTGTTAAAGACATTATGAACCCAAAACCAGTCACCGTTCGTGCAGAAACGCCAATTGCAGCCGCTCTGGATGTGTTACTTGATAACAACGTAACTAGCGCACCTGTTGTAGACGTACAAAATCGATTAGTTGGCTTCTTCTCTGCTCACGATGTGATGGTAGAACTATGGTGTGAGGACTACATTCCGGTGAAAGACCAAAAAGTCGTCGACATCATGAGCCGAGATGTGGTCGCAATTGACGCTGGTGATCGCCTCGTTGATGTTGTGGAATTCCTATGTATCGATAAAGAGCAGTTGTACCCAGCGAGCAGTATGGGTATTGCCACTCGCTTGACGTCTTTGTCTCTCGAAGAACGCGCTAAAAGTATCAAAGTAAGTAAGCCACAAGTGCTTCCTGTGCTTGAAAATGGGCAGATGGTCGGGGTGGTTGCTCGTACTGAAGTATTAAAAGCACTACGCCCGATTTTTGGTGAGCGTTTAAACCTAGTGGAAAAAAGCGAGTTAGAAACAGCGTAATTCGCTAAACATTTACAACGTCTATTGGCTTTCAATCGCTATCACTGACTGGTTTATCGATGTTAGTGATGTGATTAAGATAATAAAAAAGCGCTCTTCAAGTGAAGAGCGCTTTTAGTGTATCTAAAAGGAACTAATTACTTCTTAATACCTTCGATATGAAGTTCCATATCGACGTAGCTTGAAGCACCCATTACTGGGATGTCAAAGTCAGCAAGCTCTAGGCGAGTGTTGCCAACAAAGCCAGCGCGCTCGCCGCCCCATGGGTCACTGCCAGCACCAACGAATTCAGCCTCTATAGTAATAGGCTTAGTAACACCGTGTAGCGTTAGATCACCAGTTACATCTAGTTTGCCATTGCCTTTATCAACCACTTTTGTGCTCGTAAAGGTTGCTTCACTGTATTTACCAGCATCGATGAAGTCACCACTACGAATGTGTTTGTCACGTTCAGCATGGTTTGAATCTAGGCTGGTTGTATCAACAACAACATTTACTTTTGAGTCAGCAATGTTGTTTTCATCAAAAGAAAAGTCACCAGAAAATGTATTGAAACGACCTTTGATGAAACTGTAACCCAAGTGGCTAACTTTAAAGTTGATTGAAGCGTGAGCACCTTTGGTATCGATGACATAATCTGCAGCTTGCGCGCCAAATGGCAGTGCCATAGCGATAGCTAATCCTGTAGCGAAAAGTGACTTTTTCATTTTGAAGCTCCTAACATTTTTCTTAATGTGTTGTCTTTATCGATAAAGTGGTGTTTTAGTGCAGCAATAGCATGTAAACCTGCAATCAGGATGACTGCCCAAGCTGCATAGAAGTGAATCTCACCTGCAATATCTGATTGGCCTGGGAATAACTCTCCCGCTCCTGGCACGGTGAACCAATTAAACACTTCGATACCGCGTCCATCAGACGTTGAAATGAGGTAACCTGAAACAAAGATGGTGACCAATAGTAGGTACATAACACCATGCGCTGCTTTAGCAGCAAGCACTTCGTAACGTTTGCCTTCTACCTTTGGTGACGCCGTCACATGTTTCCATACGATGCGTGCCAAAGTTAAAATAGCGAGTAAAATACCGACAGAGCGATGGTAATGCGGCGCAGTTCGATACCATTCGCTGTAATAGCTAAGGTCGACCATCCACAAACCCACTGCAAATAGACCAATAATGCACAGCGCTGATAACCAATGCATCACGCGTGCAGTAAGGTTGTAATTCTTTACCAGTGTATCCATCTCAAGTTCCTAGATATATTCCTAAGTTAATGCTGAGCAAGAAACACTACATTAACCTATTTACGTCATATGAAACAGATTATTTACCATCATTTACATCCAGCCAATGGTACCGTATCTATCAAGTTGTTCGAATTTTTTGAAGGAACTTTAAATCGTTTGTAAAACTGAAACTTACAGCTTAATTTCTTGTTCTATCTCATACAGCTCTTCGGAAACTTCTAACATTCTGCGTTCAACCAGTAACTTAGCATCTTCAACACCCTTGTTATAATAAATTACCCCTAGTTTTTCTGTTATAAAATCAATTAGAAACTCACTATCGAACTGGCCAATTTCAACATCTAGCTCGTCTTGCATGTAATCTTGAATGGCGGTGGCCAACGCCTCTTTTTGTGCGCGTTCTAGCTTTATCATTTTTTCCCTTTCAAATTTTTGTTCAACTTCTGCTTCTTTCGTGTTGCTCTATTAAAGATTAAACACGGTCATTTGTGAGAAATTTGGTGTTTAGATCAAGAAGTTGCCGAAGTAAATTAGTCTATTCTCAAAAGACTATGCTAACCTTTTGCAGTTCGTTTTGTAATTATTAAGGGATATTCTTTGCTACTCGACCTAGTTATTCAAAGTGTTAATGATTTTCAAGACGACTGTCTTAAGCTGTGTGAAAAGCATTACCCTGCGGTGCATAACCAAGGCATGAGTGAGCATCATCTTGGTCTCGCGTTTTCAAGAAGGATGGAACATACTTTTCGTCACTTTGGATACAACTGCGTGATAAAGCCAATCGAAGTGTTGGATTCTCCAGACCTTCCCCATCACTATCGAATTTCATCCGACATCGGCACTGTCTGGGTTCTGAGTCACCATATGGTCAGTGCCGGAAAATCTTGCCGGGAAAACTTACTCTCATCAATTACGGAATGGCAGAGTGAATATGGCTATGCCTTACAGCCTAATGACCTACTCTTTTTGGTTTGTGATCATTGGATAAGTCGCAGCAAAACGAGCCGAGAATTACTTCATTGGTGGATGGGTGAACTACCCGATCAGATCAACGAATACACAGAACAAGGAATCACACTGTACACCAGCGAGTCGCAACTCACGCAATCTTTGGACACTCGATTCGGTATTAGCCCTTGTTACATTAAGTTTGGGCATCCTTTACGGCGTTCGAACAAACAGCAGTTAGTCAGAAAATATTTGCAGTTGTATGCCGTACTGCAATGGTAGCATCAAATTGAAGTGCTGAGATTATCAATTATTTCATCAATTTGTTTGATATCACTCGACAAAACTACCCATCCATTACCATCGTTCTTGCTTGAGTTAATGAGCACACTTAGATTCATTGCCAATGAAATAGAAAAATTAGCGCGATAACGCTGATGTTGAGACATTGATTTAGGTTGTGGTAACAATGATGAGCATCTCGCAACTACTTAGTTGCATCCGGAAAGAAGCCGACGGGCAGTATATTGCGAAATACGCGAACTTCACTCTCCGCAGTGTCTTTCAACCCATATATAAGAACGATATTTCCATCGTTGGCCTTGAAGCACTGGTAAGAATTAGCAATGCCAATGGCACCATGGTTAGGCCAGATCAGTTTTTCCAATCCAAAGCGACTCCCACTCAAGATTTGCTCAATGTTGAACGCTTAAGTCGCCTAATCCATATCAAAAATTTCTCTCAGTCTCGCTTTCACACAAAACAATTGTTTCTCAATGTATTACCGGTAGCGGCAGAGATACTAGTCAAAGACATCACTTATAACCGACTGCTAAAACAAACCATTTATGAATCGCATTTGATGAATGAACAAATCGTCATGGAGTTACTTGAATTGAAGGTGGAGGATGAACTCTCTTTGTCTCAAGCTGCTCGGGAGTTAAGTCTTGAAGGATTTAAATTAGCGATTGACGATTATGGCGTCAATGCATCGACAACTGAGCGAGTGAGAAGCGTTTGCCCAGATATAATCAAGATGGATCGCTCTTTATTGCTAAGGTATGAAAACGGTGATTTTAAAGCGCTTAACGATGCATTATCACTCGCAAAAGCGTTATGCTCTAAAACCGTTATCGAAGGAATTGAAACCGAGCATCAACTTCGCTTAATGAAAAAGCTCGGTTTCGATATGTATCAAGGGTACCTACTTGCTATCCCCCAAACGTTAGACGTCTATGAAGAGGCAAAAACAGCCTGACTATGTAAGAACAAAAGTTTGCGCGGTTTAGCGAGAGCTACGTGATTTACCACGATTCTTATGAATCGCCAATTTTGCTTTTAGCTTACGCTTCTCAGATGAACGACTACGACGGCGCCCACCCCCATTTTGTTCAGGCTCAACTTCTTCTACAAGACTTGGTTCGAAACCTGCCAGCCATTCTTGGGGTAAGCGTTGATCAAGCAGGTTCTCGATAGCTTGCAACAAGTACTCCTCATCTCTACTCATCAGAGAAACCGCCAAACCTGACTTTCCTGCTCTTCCAGTGCGGCCAATTCGATGGACATAATCTTCTGCTTTGAATGGCATATCAAAGTTCACGACTTGTTCTAGCTCTTGAATATCTAACCCTCGTGCTGCCACATCGGTTGCAATCAAAGCACGTACCTTACCTTGTTTAAATTCATCCAAAGCTCTTTGGCGGGCGCCCTGTGATTTATCACCGTTGATAGAAACCGCTTTGATGCCATCTAACTTGAGCTCTTTCGCTAACTCATCACTGCCTTGCTTCGTTTTTGTAAATACCAGCACTTGCTGCCAATTCCGCGAGCCAATTAAGTACGCTAGCAATTCACGTTTCCGTTTTTTATCCACTGGATAAACCATTTGTGTTACCGTTTCAGCAGTCGTATTTGCTGGTGAAACTTCGACTTCAACTGGCGATTCCATGAGTTTATACGCAATAGTTTTGATTCGCTTCTCAAATGTCGCAGAGAACAATAGGATCTGTTTCTCTGCAGGTAAACGTCGGAAGATGCGCTGCAAGTCAGGCCAAAATCCCATATCTAACATACGGTCGGCTTCGTCTAACACGAGCATACCGGTTTTAGAGATGTTTACGTTACCATTAAACAGGTGATCCAAAAGGCGGCCTGGCGTGGCAATCAAAATATCAGCGCCCTCTTCTAACTTTCTCTTTTGTACGCCAATGCTTGTACCACCATAAACACACACAATGCGAAGTTCTGTTTCTGCCGAGTACTGATTCAAATTATCAAATACCTGCTGTGCAAGCTCGCGTGTTGGAACCAAAATCAATGCTTGAGGTGTGCCGTTAAGTTTCTTTTGCTGAACGGTTTGTATGATAGGTAAACCAAACGCAGCCGTTTTTCCCGTACCAGTTTGTGCAGCAGCAAGTAAGTTTTTTCCTGCAAGGACGTGTGGAATTGACTTTTCTTGCACTGGTGTTGGCGTCACGATATTTAGATTGCCTAGCGTCTCGATTAGCTTTTGTTCGATGCCTAAATCAGCAAAATTAACAGACATGTGTAACCTCATTATTTTTGGAGCGCAGAGTTTACCAGAGCCCCTAAAGCCATACTACTTTTCTGTCTCATTGAGTTGAGTCATTAAGCTGTTGCTGAAAATCATACGACTGGCGCAAAACATCTCGATAAAGTGACGAGAACTTCTCTTCTAATTCGGTGTAATCACTTTCAATCACTTTAAATGTTGTGGTTAAGTCTGCCATCCTAGGACTTCTTTGCGACATCCGATGTAGTGCAAATTCTATATTGTCTAGATCTTGATAGGATTGAAGCCATCGGCCATGCCACATTCTGCTGTGGAGCACCAAAAAACGTGGCGGCAAATGTTCATGAACCTCTCGGTTTACTCTCTCGTATGCCGTTTGGACAAAGTGTTCGAGAGGCTCGGAATGAAAGTCGTTCCAGTGTTTTGCGAGGCAATGATCCCAAAACATATCCAAAGCGATAGGTGCAAAACGTCGCGCAACACCAGTGAAATGAGGCTTACATTCGTTGACGATTGGATGATGATCAGTAATACGGTCAACAAATCTATGTAATCTGATGCCGTTTGAGATATCGCGCTCATACAGCTTGCTTGGATCTCCTTTTACGAAGTCTCCAAGCAAGTTTCCCAATAAATGGCTGTTACTGTGATCTGCGATATGCAGGTGGGCTAGAAAGTTCATTCGACGCCAGTTTTGGCCTCTAGGGCTTGGTGTGACATGAACCTAGTATAACGTCAATTACGACGAGATGAGAGTGTTCCGCTATTCGGCTTCGTTGTCTGAGCCAACGTATTCCGACAAGATAATGCCAATTTCAAGCGCATCTAGCAGCTCTAGGCTCTCATCGTTTTGGTATTGGTCGCTCATTGTGACCTCCTTTATTTTAAGCTCTCTTGCTTTTACTTGCTGACGGCCTGACTCTTGCCATATCCACATCAGCAACTCCTTTTTATAGTCTTTATATGACACATTCATGACAGCGAGAAGTAAAGATTTAAAAACCTATGAGCATAATCAAAAGTAAACGATTGCAATTAGGTTTCATATCCGCTTAACACTTTAGAGAAATGACTCTTTTATCAACATTCATGTCAATTTAAAGATATAACATACTGTTATAGGCGTCCTTAGATCTCATTTCTTAAACTAAATTTAGTATTCGTTACATATTTTGCTGATTAACTTCGCATATTTTGTTTCGATATAGCAATAGATTTGGTCAATATCTTTTATCTCTAATGGAGCTTTAAATGAGAGAAGTTGAGTTTAGAACGATAGACAGGCTGTTTATCAAGATGTCTATCAACGACAAAATGTGGGTTATATTCCTACTGTTTTTAGTAGCCCTCACTTCAGTGGCTGGAAGCCGCTACTTCAATGAAATACAACAATTTGAGCAGCAAGCCATCTCGGCGAGCGAAGCGAAGCTTTCTGGTATCGTTGATGCTCAATCAAACCGCGCTACAGAAATTGACGGCGTATCGAAATCGAACCGCGTAAGCGAGAGTTCTTTTGTCGATGGGTCTGTGACCGCTTATGCCAAGTTGCATTCTGGGGAAGTGATTAAGCTGACTCAAAATGTGTCCACACAATACGAATCGTTAAAATCATCAGCTCTATCGTCACTATTACTCAGCTTCTTATGGGTTATTCCTTTTGCCCTATTCTCTTACTGGGTGGCAACGTTTATCGGAGGAGCTCTGTGGGTTTTATATACAACAACCGAAAAAATTGGTGACGGTGACTTAACCTCTCGTCTTGGTTTCCATCCAGGTCGAGATGAATTCGGTACCATCGGCTGTGCGCTAGACAAGTCTATGGATACCTTAAGTGAACTGGTTAATAGTGTTAAAAATAATGCAACGATGTTGAGCGAGACATCTTCTGCATTCGAAAAAGATATGCAGTTGAGTGAAACCCAGATATCTCATCAATATCAAACGCTTGATTCAGTCGCGACGGCAATGGAAGAAATGACAGCCTCTGCAAAGGAGGTATCAAGTATTTCTCAACAAGCAACGACGCAGTCAGACCAAGATGCCCAGAAGATCGAACTAAGCAGAAGCCGTGTACAAAACGTGATTGGCGAGATAGAGACGTTATCTAGCTATATTGAACAAGCCTCTACGTCAGTAACCAATTTAAACGAGAATACGACGCAGATTAATGACGTGATCACAACGATTAACGCCATTTCAGAACAAACTAATCTGTTGGCACTAAACGCAGCAATCGAAGCAGCCCGTGCTGGTGAACAAGGTCGTGGATTTGCAGTGGTTGCCGATGAAGTACGTACATTAGCAAGCAGAACTCAACAGGCAACAGTAGAGATCCAAGCCATGATTGAGAAGCTTCAAATTGAGAGCCAGAACATTGCTTCAATCACCAACCGAACCGTTCAGCAAGCTCAAACCAGCAGCCAGCTTATTGATGAAATCGGCCATGATGTTACCTCTATTGCCGAGTCAGCACGCTCATTAATGGACATGAGCATTCAGATTTCCACATCTGCTGAAGAACAAAGCGCAGTGGCTAACGATATTGCATCGGAACTTTCAGAAATTCGTAGTCAATCAAGCACAATCAGAGAAGTGGCGGAGCAATCTACCGCTGGCGTCGCTAATCTCACGCAAGCCTCCGTTTCTCTTGGTGAGATATTACAACGCTACCGCACCGCATAACGTTGTGGAACTTATGATCAACAAGGGCTCCTTAGGGAGCCCTTTTCTTTAAACCGTGTTCAACTATTACCTTCGATATTTTCTACGACATCCAAGTGGATATTTGAAGTGAATCTCAAGTTCTCGCTGTACCCGATGAAATAATGTTCTTAAACAGAGCGTTCCGCTATGCTTGATCTTGCCAATTCCAATTTGCTGCTGGAAAACAATATGAATAATTACAAAGACACAAAAGACATAGAGAACCTGAATTGCCCACTCTGCCAAGGAGATGAATATCTCATTTCATCGGATGGCGAGAAATTCACATGCGCTGCTTGCGGATTTCATACAAAAAACTTCTCATCTATCCAATGTCTACATCAAACGCCTTACCTACAGTCTAAACTTAAGCACATCCACAGCTTGAGTCCGGTTTGCCATTAGTAGGTCAAACAGAGCAGCCACACAGCTGCTCTTTTAATTCATCTAAATGATGGATGCGAATTACACGCTCGTCCTCAACAAGATTGATAGCTTCACCATTAAATAACTGTATCGTTTTGATACCGGCGTTTAGTCCCGCCTCAACTCCTTTAGGCGTGTCATCAATATAAAGACAGTCACTTGGTAAAAAGCCCATGCTCATAGCACTGTACATGATTAAATCGGGCTCAGGCTTCCAACTATTCGCATCGAATGCCGAGAACACTTTGCCTCGGAAAGCATCGAGTAAACCGGTTAACTCCAAAGCGTATTCAATTTTATCTTTAGGTCCATTAGACGCCACACAATATTCGATATTATGCGAATCCAAAAACTGAATTAATCGTTTTGCGCCATCCATCGGCTGTAAGTGACGCACAAAAAGAGATTGGACTTCTTCTCGGTATTGCGGCTCTAAAACATCAATTGGGACTTTGATATCTTTCAATTCTTTAGTATCTAAAAGGATGTCAGCGAGCTTTCCTCCTTTAAAGTGAGAAACGCACTCTTCCATCGTTAACTCAGCCCCATGCTGGTTAAATACATTGACGAGCGCTTGGCAACACAGTCTTTCGCTGTCGACCAACGTACCATCACAGTCAAATATCACGCACTTAATATTGGTAATTGCCATAGCCATCTCCAGACGTCTTAAAGGCTCAAGCCCAAGCTGATTTTAAGAATGTTTGGATTAATCTTATTTGAGTTTGGGATTGTTGAAACGACGAGCTTGGCATTTCATGGAAATAGAAGGGAGCAATTACAGTTTTTCTAAGCAAGATCACCCAACGTCATCTTGCTTTACTTTTTATGCACATTGATGTGTAAGTTAGTCTTCGATAACCACTGAGTCTAACAGTTTTTGCTCGGTGCTTAGTCTTTTAGCCAGATCAGCCACAAACGAGCTTTTGTATTTTGATTCAGAAACAGCAACATCAGAGATGAGTGTATTTCCTTCGAGATGGCTAACAATAGCAGCACCAATTGGGACTCCTGATTTAAAACCAACATATAATTCAAAATCTGGCGTGAGGATAATCTGTGTCAGATATTCAATGATCATATCTTTATCATACTGCTGTTCCCAGCGCTGAGATTGCAAGATAGAGAACATAATGGTCAGTCGATGAAAATCGACCAGAAAAATGTCGTCGGGGTTAAATTCAGAGTCACTTTCCAGTAGTGTGTCTTTGTCGACTACTTGATACGTTGCTTTTTCTAGCGTTTTGAAATAGACATCGCGCCCTTTCAAACTCTCTGGTGTCGGAAATTCAACTTCGACCAGATCATACAGCCATGTATTTTTACGCTCGATACTGGCTAACTGTTGTTCATTCATCTTGATACCTTCGTTTAGAGCAGTACATTAGCATGAAGCCCGCAACAAACCTAGCGCACATAGACCTTTCCGTGGCTAAATTTTGTTTTAGGTGCAAACCTCTGATAGATTTCATCAATATCTTTCCTAGTTAAGGACAAAAATAATGAAAAAGATGCTGTTAAGTGCATTGCTTGCTACTACTCTAGTTGGTTGTTCAGATAACGATGTTGCTGACGTGGGGCTCGGTTGGTTTACTTTGAAAGACATCAAAGTCGGTGAGTTGAAAGACGAGGTGGTAACAGGTGTCACATGTCACATCGCCTCTATCGAAGCGGATTTCAGCTTAGCAGATCCAAGTGATAGCTCAATATCATGTCGTCAGACTGGCGAAATCACACCGGAAATGATTGCAAAAATAGATAAGAGTAAGTCCGGTGAAATTGTATTTAAGAAGTCAAAAAGCATTTTCTTCAAAACAATGAAGGTTCGCCGTATTTATGATGCCGATAACCAAACCTTACTCTACTTGTCTTATACAACAAAAGAGACCGATGGTAGTTTTAAGCATAGCCTTTCGACAGTCCCACTTTGGGGTACCAAAGCTTACGTTGAGCCAACTGAAGTGAAAAAGTAACGCGGGTAAATTTAGTTAGCGCGGAGCAGGCTCTTTCCGGGCGCTGCTGAGCAACAAGTTTAAAAAACAACCCATTGCAATACGACAAGCGTCATAAATTGCAGCTGCTTTGGTTGCTATTTACTCAGCTCGCTGATTTTTTCAGCGAGCAGACTTCTTTGTAATAAATCGCCACGATTTTCATTTTTTTGTGATACAATCCCGCCTCTTTTTTTTCTCACTCAAGAACAAGCATGAAGTTTCCTGGTCAGCGTAAATCTAAACACTACTTCCCAACTCACGCTCGAGATCCATTAGTAAACCAAATCCGACAGGCACCTAAGCTATATCGCCCAACTATTGTTGGTGTCGGTCAAACCATTGTAGATATCGAAGCACGTGTAGATGACGCGTTTTTAGAGAAATACAACCTGAGTAAAGGACATTCGCTCGTTCTTGAAGAAAGCAAAGCAGATGCTCTTTACGAAGAACTGGTTGAGCAAGGCCTGATCACACACCAATACCCAGGTGACACGATTGGCAATACTCTTCACAACTACTCAGTTTTAGCCGATAGCAAATCCGTTTTGCTCGGTGTGATGTCTAAGAACATTCAAGTCGGTTCTTTTGCTTATCGCTACCTTTGCCGTACGTCTTCACGCATGAACCTTAACCATTTACAAACGGTAGATGGCCCTATTGGTCGCTGCTACACCCTAATTTCTCAAGACGGTGAGCGTACATTTGCTATCAACGAAGGTCATATGAATCAACTACTTCCGGAAAGCATTCCTGAAGAGATCTTTGAGAAAGCATCAGCCCTGGTTGTTTCTTCTTACCTAATGCGTGGTAAAGAAGAAGATCCAATGCCTAAAGCGGTACAAAGAGCAATCGACTTTGCTAAGAAGCACGATGTCCCTGTTGTACTTACGTTAGGGACGAAGTACGTTATCGAAGGCAACGCACAGTGGTGGCAAGAATACATTCGCGAAAACATTTCTGTTGTCGCTATGAATGAAGAAGAAGGTGCGGCGCTAACAGGTGAAACAGAGCCGCTAGCAGCTGCTGATAAAGCACTTGAGTGGGTTGATCTCGTACTTTGTACAGCAGGACCAAATGGTCTGTACATGGCTGGTTACACCGACGAGAAAGTAAAACGAGAAACCACACACGACATCCTTGAAAGCTCCCTCGAAGCCTTTAACCAGTACGAGTTTAGTCGTGCGATGCGTAAAGAAGACTGTCAAAACCCAATGAAGGTCTACTCTCACATCGGCCCTTACCTTGGTGGACCATTAGAGATTAAGAACACTAACGGTGCAGGTGATGCAGCCCTTTCAGCCTTACTGCATGACATGGCAGCAAACTCTTTTCACCAAAAAGAAGTGCCTAACTCAGAAAAGCACGAAGTACGATGCTTAACCTACTCCTCACTTTCTCAGATTTGTAAATACGCAAACCGAGTAAGCTATGAAGTGTTGACGCAGCACTCTCCTCGCCTATCGCGAGCGCTTCCTGAACGAGAAGATAGCTTAGAAGAGACTTATTGGGATCGTTAAAACGACAGCTTTAAAGCTAAAAATATATCAAGGTCACCATTTGGTGGCCTTTTTGTTTTTATCTAGCACTATAACGAGTAGATTTCGTTAGTATGTCGCACAATACGAAGCAGTAAACTCTTTACAAGCCTAACCGAAACAGTACCATCACAAAGCAGACCTTTGCCTCACAATAATACTCGTTATAACTCAGGTAGTTTTTCAACGCTACCTGTGTGCCACTTTGGGGATTCTCCATGCAGTCAGATATCGAAATTTGCCGAAACACACCACTTTCTTCTATTGATGTTATCGCGGAAAAAGTAGGACTATTGCCCGAAGAGTATGACACTCACGGGAAGCACAAAGCCAAAGTCCACCCAAAATGTTTGGAACGACTCAAAGCAAATGATGACGGTAAACTTGTACTCGTCACTGCGATCACGCCGACTCCTCTTGGCGAAGGAAAAACCGTTACGACGATAGGACTGGCGCAAGGTTTAGCAAAGCTTAATCAATCTGTTATTGCATGTATAAGGCAACCTTCGATGGGACCCGTCTTCGGTATTAAAGGTGGCGCAGCGGGCGGCGGTTATTCTCAAGTAGCTCCAATGGAAGAGTTAAACTTACACCTTACTGGTGACATTCACGCAGTGACAGCGGCGCACAACCTTGCTTCAGCCGCTCTTGACGCTCGCTTGTTCCATGAGCAACGCGAGGGTTATGATGCCTTTGAATCACGCACCGGGTTAAGAGCACTTAAAATCGACACGGCAAGTATTACTTGGAAACGAGTGATGGACCATAATGATCGTGCACTACGTAAAGTCAAAATTGGCCTCAATGATGCAGGAAAAACCATCAATGGTTTCGAGCGTGACGAAGGGTTCGATATTTCAGCCGCTTCTGAGTTAATGGCTATCATTGCACTAGCCAAAGATTTAAAAGATTTACGTCAACGTATTGGGAAAATTGTCGTAGCGTACGATTTGAACGGAAACCCCGTCACTACGGAAGATCTACAAGTTGCAGGAGCAATGGCAGTAACACTAAAAGAGGCGATTGCACCAACACTGATGCAAACTCTAGAAGGTGTTCCTACGTTGATCCATGCAGGTCCATTTGCAAACATCGCCCATGGAAATTCATCCATTATCGCGGACGATATTGCGCTAAAACTGTCAGGTTACACGGTAACTGAAGCCGGTTTTGGTTCGGATATGGGATTTGAGAAAGCGTGTAACATTAAAGCTGCTGCCGCCAACAAAGCCCCGGACTGTGTAGTGATCGTAGCAACATTACGCGGCCTCAAAGCGAATTCCGGACACTACGATTTACGACCAGGTATGGCTATTCCAGATTCCATTTTTAATCCGGACCAAGCAGCATTGGAGGCTGGGTTTGAAAATTTAAAATGGCACATAAATAACGTTCATAAATACGGTTTACCTGCTGTCGTTGCCATTAACCAGTTTCCACAAGATTGTGTGAAAGAGCTTAAAGCTCTTGAAGATCTGATTCACCAATTTAATCCCGAAGTTAAAGTAGCCATCAGCACCGCTTTTTCGCAAGGCGGACAAGGCGCAACGGAACTAGCTCAACATGTTATTGATGCGTGTACCACGCCTGTAGAGTTTTGTCCGTTATACAACAAAGAGCAATCATTACTCGAAAAGCTCATGGCAGTATGTGAAGCGGGCTATGGAGCAACCAATATAGAAATGACTCCTATCGCGACTGAACAGCTCAAACATTTTGAGCAATTAGGCTTTAACAACTTAGCGGTTTGCATCGCGAAGACACCACTATCTATAACCACGGACTCCGCAGTCAAAGGGGCACCAACTGGTTTTACCGTCCCAATCCGCGAGCTGCGCTTGTGTGCGGGTGCAGGATTCGTTTATGCATTATCTGGTACCGTGATGACGATGCCAGGCTTACCTGATAAACCCGCATTTATGAACTTAGATCTTGATGATGAAGGAAATATCGTCGGTCTCTCTTAGTGTAGTGATAACGTATCGCTATCAGTGAAGTGAGCATATTCATTGAGTGAGTGGTCTACTTACCTATCCACTCACTCTCAACAACTGTGAAAAGAGTTGTCTCAGGCCTTCTACTCTTGAATCGTTGATACAAAGCTCTCCTGCCTTACATCAACGCGCCTGTTTTAGGCCTTTAGAGTTAAGACGCTAACCCTAAGCCTTGTTTGGCGATAGTTATTAAGCTAGAAAACCCTATTTATCTTCTTGTTTTGTCGCCACTTTACATTGTAAATCCATACTTGTTGACTTCTCCTTTCTACAATTTTGCGCCAATTTGATGCACGGGCTATTTAGCGCTTCACTAATATGGTGCAGTTGTCTTACAGTGAAATTTTAACCTCCTTGATTTTTAAGGAGATATTCTATGGCTCGATTCTTGTAGTAGACTTTTCACTAATAAGCACATTAGCACATGCTTTTCAAAACCTCTGCGTTGCATACCACCTCCTTCAGGTTAGCACCGTTTTGATGCATGTCAGAAAAGGGAAAGGGAATACTATGGAAGACGCACTTGCCGTAATTTTAGCAGGAGGGATGGGGTCTAGACTCAGCCCACTCACCGATGACAGAACCAAGCCAGCCGTACCTTTTGGCGGAAAATATAGAATTATAGATTTCACACTAACCAATTGTTTACATTCGGGTTTACGCAAGATCCTTGTTTTAACCCAATATAAATCTCATTCACTTCAAAAACACTTACGAGACGGCTGGTCGATATTCAATCCAGAGCTAGGCGAGTACATCACTGCTGTTCCACCACAAATGCGCAAAGGTGGTGCATGGTATGAAGGAACCGCCGATGCGATTTATCACAACATGTGGTTGCTATCGCGAAATGATGCAAAGTATGTGGTTGTGTTATCCGGCGATCATATCTATCGAATGGACTACGCCGCAATGCTTGAAGAGCATAAAGAGAAAGGTGCTAAGCTCACCGTTGCCTGTATGGATGTTCCCGTAGAGGATGCTTCAGCATTCGGTGTAATGGGCACCGCAGAAAACGGGCTCGTTACTTCGTTTATAGAGAAACCTGAAACCCCACCTACTCTTCCTGGAAGCGCGACCAGAAGCCTTGTTTCTATGGGAATATATATCTTTGATATGGATGTTTTGAAAGAAGCGCTTGAAGAAGACTCAAAACTCGATTCATCAAGCCATGACTTCGGAAAAGACATCATACCTAAGCTGATTGATACCGAATCCGTTTACGCTTATCAATTCTGTGGCAGTAAAGGGCGCGTCGATAAAGATTGCTATTGGCGCGACGTGGGTACCATTGACTCCTTCTATGAAGCGAATATGGATCTACTAGAACCTGTGCCGCCAATGAACCTTTATCAGTCCAATTGGGCGATTCGTACTTACGAGCCGCAGTTTCCACCAGCTCGTACTGTATCGTCGGCCACGGGTAATGAAGGCATTTTTATTAACTCCATCATTGCTACCGGTGTCATCAATTCCGGAGGCTCAGTACAGCACTCCATAATCTCCTCTAACGTACGCATTCAAGATAGTGCAACGGTAGTCGATTCCATCATTTTTGATGACGTAGAAGTCGGTGAAGGAAGTCAGTTGGTCAACTGCATAGTTGATAAACATGTTCGTATTCCGCCACATACTCAAATTGGCATCAACAAACTTGAAGATGCGAAGCGATTTAAAATCTCAGACAAAGGTATTGTCGTCATACCCGAAAGTTACCAATTCGATTAAACGACAAACTATCACAACAAAAAAGCGCACGATAATCATCGTGCGCTTTTGTTTAAATGCCTGTAAACATTAGGCTATAACAAATAATCCATAATAATTAGATGTTACATACCGTTGACCAGCTACCATCTGTACCCGGTTCAGCCGCTGTCCACCAGTTCGCTTGGTAAACCACACCGTTGTGGATGATCTTATCACCTTGGTTAGCGTGGCTTGGATTACCTGCCCAATCCGTTTGTGGCAGAGCTGGGTATGTCACTAAACCTGTCGTATCACACGTACCTGGTTCAGTGGTACCACCACCCGTGCCCGCATTGAGATCACCAATTGGTAGAGCTGGCTGTTCAAACTTAAACGCAAACTCTTTACCACCAGAAATCACTGAGTAGTTAGCCGGACCAGAGATTGGTAGGTAGTAAACCATATCAAGCTCGTAAGTGCCGCCCGCCGGCAAGTCTTTCCATGCTGGTAGAGAGAACGACACACGGTGCATTACGCCATCTAAGCCACCAATGTTGTTTGCTCGAGTATGTCCAGAAGCAATTACTTTCAAACCACCACCTGATTGGTCTTTCGCGTTGTCCGGCGCAGATACTGGGATATCGAATTGGAATTCAGTACCGCCAGGGATCGCTTGACCAGTGTTGTTCGTAAACGTGATTTTCGGGTTAATTGGGTAGTTTTGATCGCCAACTTTGAAGCCGCCAACACTAACAGTAATGTCTACTGCTTCAGTTGGTGTTGGACCAGTCGCTACTTTATTACCGTAAGGCGTCGCAGACTTAAACTTGTCGTAGATAGCTTTGGTCATAGTGTTACCCATGTGGTATTCACCATTACCCGCCGCACAAGCTTGTTCAGTTGCATCTACTGCCGTACGATTACCATTTGCATCCAGTACGTAACAGTTGTAGTCACCGGCTAGTTCCCAGAACATGATACCGCCGATCTCTTTATCGATAACGTAATCGGCTTTCACCTCGATAGAAGCTTTATCTTCCGTAGATAGGAATACGCTCTTCTCCGCGTTCCACAACCAAGGTGCTACAGCAACGCTATCGTAATGACGAGTATAAGTACCAACAAACTTATCTGAAGGATCGTTGACTGGGTCAAGACCGTAAGCAGCTGCGTAAGAGCCCCATATACCGTTTTCTAGGTTCTTAGCATGCCACATTGGGTTAGAACCAGCGCCCATTTCGTTTCCTTTAGGGTCGGTATCATGCCACATGTTGTCGATACCAATAGCGCCGTGACCACAGTTGTTCTTCTCACCTTCACCTGTGCCCGGTTGGCACTCTGCTTGGTTTGGTAGTGCCGCTCGGCCCCAAAGGCCATTTTCACCACCAGTAACACCTTGCCAACCACGGGTGTAGTAAGGAACACCAATGTTAATACGACCTGCTGGCATAGAACCACGGAAGTAATGGTAAGCCCAGTCTGTGTTCAAGTAACCGATACCACCGTATGCAGCAGTGCCGTATACGTTCCACTGCGCTAGCTCAGAGTCTTTACCTGTATCGAATAAAGCCGCGTTATGACCAACGTGATCATTCCAAGCCCCATGCAAGTCGTAAGACATGATGTTTACGTAGTCTAGGTACTTAGTTACATCGAAGGTTTCCATCCCACGTAGCAAGTAACCTGAAGATGGTGCTGCGATAGTCAGCATATAATGAATACCATCTTGCGCGGATGCCGCATCAAGTTTCTCACGCAATACTTTCATCAGCTCTTGGTAAGACGCCCATAAATACTGACGACGTGGTTCCATGAAGTCTTTGTCGTAAGGGTTACCAGCACCAGCCATTGACGTCGGGTATTCATAGTCGATATCCAGACCATCGAACTTGTACTGACGCATCATTTCAACGGCTGAAGTTGCGAACTTCTCAATACCAGCATGATTAATAGAACCGTCCGCATTCGTCGTCATGGTGTAGAAGCCACCATCAGCTACACGATCGCCGTTCGTATCGAAGTGACCGCCCGTTTCAGCCCAACCACCGATAGAGATTAGCGTTTTAACATCATGTTTTTGCTTGTAAGTCGCGAGCGCACCAAAGTGACCTTTAAAGCCAAGAGCAGGATCTACCTCAACGCCAGGCCAAGTTTTACCCGTAGCAGGGTTGTTAGGGTCATTAACGTCACCAACGTTTACTTTACCATCAGAACCAATGCTCACAAACGCGTAGTTAATGTGAGTAAGTTGCTCCCAAGGAATATCTTTAACAAGGTAAGTCGATTGAGGGTCCTCACCTGCGCGCCAACTAGTAAAGTAACCAATCACACGACGTGGGTGATCGGCGCCCATTTTCTCGCGACCTTCTTCGTCATAAATAGAACAGTAAGGAACGTCTACACCCGTTGTTTGATACAAGCCATCAGGGCGACAGTTAGATGTCACCGCGCCACCGTTTACCGTTAACGTCGCAAGTGCAGAATCTGCAGTTGCTCCGGCATCATCGGTTGCTCTCGCATAAACACTTAACGAACCAGCTTGTGAAGGCGTTACATCAAGCGTGTATGGTGCAGTTGTTGCGGTGCCAGCAAGGACACCCGCCACATAGAAATCAACTTTAGCAACGGTGCCATCCGCATCTGCGGCATTCGCAGTCAGTGTGACGGAGCCACCCAAGTCAATAGAAGTCGCAGAAAGCGCAACATCCACTGTCGGCGCTTCGTTACCAGGTTGTGCTGGTGCCACAGTTAACGTCACAGCACTTGCTGTGCTCACTGCACCTGCATCATCATACGCCTTAGTAGAGAATTCGTGCTGGCCTTCAGTCGCTGTCCATGACGCAGCATAAGGCGCAGACGTTGCCTGACCAACTAATACGCCATCAACAAAGAATTCTACTTTGCTAACGGTTCCATCGGTATCTGCTGCATCTGCAGCTAGGTTAACAACATCCCCCGCAGTCACAGAAGCCGACGCAGAAGGCGATGTCAGAGTAACAGTCGGGACTTCATTCTGAGGTGGATCAACCGGTCCAGTGCCATCACATGCGCCAAGTGTTTCCCACTCGCCCCACTCACCAGATTGCGCTGGGTTACTGTTTTGCGTCCAGTAACGTGCTTTGTAAGCATTACCTTCATGTTGAACTTGGTCACCACCGTTATAAACTTTTGATGATTGCCAAGTTTCTAGAGGGGCACAGTCAACCGCTGCGTAGCTATTGAAGGCCATAAGACAAGAAGCGGTGAGAGTGCTTAGTGTGAACACGCTTTTCACTGCGTTGCCGTTTTTAAGGTGCATAATCGCTCTTCCTTAAGTTATTGTTAAAACAATACTAAATGCGCTAAACAAAGCGCACTTATACTTTTATTTCGACGTAAAATAACTTAAGTACAAGTTGGTGATTTCACACTATCTATTTACGAGTTTTCCACACCGCCTCGCAACAATCCACTAAATGCTTGCAACAACGTACCTATTATTTGGCACCAGTAACTAATTTTATAAATCAAATAAATATGTCACTCGCAAATTAATAAAAAAGGCAAAAAAAGTCGTTATTTTGAAATAAAGATCACTAAGCCTTTGTTGACCTTGGCGTTTCATTAAAATGTCGCTTGTACTCGCGACTAAACTGTGATGGGCTTGTGTACCCAACCAGTCTCGCGGCATCGTTGACTCGTCTCCCCTCCAGTTGGATCAACTCGCGCGCTTTATTAAGTCGAACTTTCTTAATGTATTGCAACGGAGATTCAAGCGTGACATTGCGAAAAGCTTGATGGAAAGCAGACACACTCATATTGGCTTCTTCTGCCAATGTTTGTACGCTCAACTGTTCATGGTACGCTTGATGAACACGATTCAGTGCTTTGGCCACTCTAGCGTAAGAGCCTTCTTGGTGTGCTAAGTCAAATAAAACATACCCTTCTTTGCTTACCAAAGTGCGATAAACAATTTCCTCAAGAAGTAGATCACCGAGCATGACAACATCTAGCTCATTACACAACGCGCTCATTAGTCGCTTGCATGCATCCAGCATACCTTCGCTCATGCGTACCGATTTAAGGCCGCAACGGGTAGCGTCCAGACACTTATTACTGAATTTCTCAGCCTCAAGTTTTTTAACGAGCTTATGAAGAAGCGTTGGCGAAATATCTATCGAGATGCCGAGTAAAGGCTCATTGTTTGTCGCAAACGCTTCGCACTCCAGGGGCATGGGAACTCCTACGACAAGGTAATCATCGGGCCCATATTGGACAGGTGTATCACCGATATGAATGTTCTTATGTCCTTGACCTAAAACAATAATGCCAGACTGATAGACAAACGGTTGGCGATGATTTCCTTTGCTACTGCGATAAAACCATACGCCATCTATTGCGGTTTTCTTCATACCTTCTAAGTCATGCAGTCCCTGCTTTTCAACATATTGCTGCATGATATCTGCGAGAGTGTGCATTAGAGCGCTCCATCAATGACCAACGAGTTTGGTCTCTATTATCATTTCGAGCACTATACTTCCTCTCGACTTTAACTTTCTAGCTCAAAAGCATCAATTTTGTAGAAATAGGCAAGATATTTGCAGAAATCGACCTATTAACGAACATTGATCAGGACTAATATGCACGTATTCAATCTCCTTTACTGGAAGCAAGAGGGCTAATAATGAACTTTTCTTATGTAAACCCAACCAAGATTTTCTTTGGTCAAAAACAAATCGCTGCAATCAAAGAAGCTATCCCATCCGACCAAAAAGTTTTAGTGGTATACGGCGGTGGCTCAATTAAAAAAAATGGCGTGTACGACCAAGTCTCAGAAGCACTAGAGGGACATGAATGGCTAGAGTTTTCTGGTGTTGAACCCAACCCAACCAAAGAAACGCTCGATAAAGCGGTCGCAATGGTAAAAGAACATGGTGTTGACTTTATTCTTGCTGTAGGTGGTGGTTCAGTCATTGATGGCTCTAAATACGTAGCAGCAGCATCTAAGTATGATGGTGATGGCTGGGATATCATGATTGGTAAACACCAAGTCACTGAAGCGACGCCTCTAGCTGCAATTTTGACACTGCCAGCAACAGGCTCAGAGTCAAACATGGGCGCAGTTATCACTAAAAAAGAAACTCAAGACAAACTTCCGTTCATGTCTCCAGCAGTACAGCCTAAATTTGCTGTGTTAGACCCGGATGTAATGAAAACACTTCCAGAACGCCAGCTTATCAACGGCATTGTTGACGCATGGGTGCATGTATGTGAGCAATACTTGACGCTTCCTACCGGCGCAATGGTTCAAGATGGTTATGCAGAAACACTGCTGAAAACCTTAAAAACACTCGGAGAACAGTTTGCCGAGCGAGACGACGATATGTGGCGCGCAAACTTAATGTGGTCTGCTAATCAAGCATTGAACGGGTTAATTGGTAGTGGCGTTCCACAAGACTGGGCGACACACATGATCGGCCACGAATTAACGGCTCTATGGGGCGTCGATCATGCACGTTCTCTTGCAATCGTCCAACCATCGCTACTTCGCAACCAAATGCAATTTAAACGTCCTAAGCTAGAGCAAATGGGTCGCAACGTATTTGGACTTGAAGCTGGAGACGACCTTGCTGAACGTACCATCGAAGCGATCGAAGCGTTTTATCATCAACTTGATGTCGCAACTAAGCTAGAAAACTATGGTGAAAGTCGTGAACAAGCGATCGATGCCATCATCGAACAACTCAACAAACACGGAATGACCGTTCTCGGTGAAAACCAAGCGATTACTCTTGAACGTAGTCGTGAAATTTTAGAACTCGCTGTTGCCTAACAGCAAAAACAGTTCACTGCCCTTTCTAGGGTTTAACGGTATTGTGACTTAACGGTCACAATACCGTTTTTTTATGCTATTTTGTAAGCTTCATCACGTTCAAATTCGGGAACTCCTCAAAATAACGATTAATCCCTACAAACTCATTGATCGTGTAGGTCAGTAAAGAGACAACTGTCTAGCTTTACACAAACAAAAATAAAATTGAATTCAAAGGTCTAACTTACTCATTTAATGGACCTTTTATTTGTTGTAGTTATTCACTACATTAGCTTGTCTGTTCGAGAATCCATTTTATGTGGCTAGTTGTTGTCGTATTAGCATTCATACATATCATCAGTATCCGTAAAGGTCCTAAGTGGGTCTTCTACGTATCCAAACCATTACCAGTGCTCTGTATGCTTGGGATTTTAATCCAGTCTCCTGCCTATCATATGCCATACACGCATTGGATTTTGGTTGGCTTATCGCTCTCGTTGCTTGGTGATCTACTATTAATGCTCCCTAGAGATAAGTTTATTACCGGATTAGTGCTCTTCTGCTCTGCCCACCTTTCCTATAGCTACGGTTTTACCATCATGTCCGCTTGGCATTTTACGCCTTGGCTCCCTATTGCTTTATTTGGACTCGGTGTATGTTTCTATTGGTTGTTTCGACCGGACCTTGGTCAAGAAAAGCTCCCGGTTGCCAGTTACATATTGGTATTGATGACCATGTGTTGGGCTGCTATCGAGTATTATTTGAGTGGAAAAACACAATCGTCCTCGTTTGCAGTGCTCGGAAGCTTTATCTTCATCGTTTCTGGTACCGTCTTAGCTTTTGAACGCTTCGGGGGACGATCCGTATTTTCGCGACAAGTCGTCATGGTGACCTACTATTCCGCACAAACATTGATGGTAATGTCCGTTGTTGCCATCGTAGTTCGTTATCCGTATCTCAGTTGAACTGACTTATTAGTAATAGCTTTTGTGCCTAATTCTTAAAACATCACTTTATCAAGCACTAAAGTGAGCAGGTTCTTAATCTTAGAACCTGAATATAAGCTTGTTCTTAATGAAATAATGCGCACAACTTGCTATTGTAGAAGGATATTTTTCCTTTATAGCGTGCCCCTTTGAAAGAGAACACTCCTGTTGTTGAATTTAGCAACGTAAACAAGTGGTATGGCGATTACCACGCTCTAAAAGATATCAACTTCTCCGTACATTCTGGCGAGATCGTCGTGGTGTGTGGCCCTTCTGGTTCAGGAAAATCAACGCTCATTCGTTGCATCAACCATCTTGAATCGATTCAAGAAGGCCAGCTTCATGTATTCGACCAGCCTTCTCACGCAAAATCTCTCAAGCCCGGTAAAATCGGCATGGTGTTCCAGCACTTCCACCTTTTTCCTCATTTGACTGTACTGGAAAACCTCACCTTAGCGCCGATTCGCACACTCAAATTGTCAAAACAAGAAGCTGAAAAACGCGCACGACATTACCTAAAGCGAGTCAACATTGAAGAGCAAGCGAGCAAGTACCCTATCCAGCTTTCTGGCGGTCAGCAGCAACGCGTCGCGATTGCCCGCTCCTTATGCATGGAACCGGACTTGCTCCTGTTTGACGAACCAACTTCGGCGCTTGATCCGGAAATGATCAATGAAGTGTTGGATGCCATGGTTGAGCTGGCACAAAGCGGAATGACGATGATTTGTGTCACGCACGAAATGGGATTTGCCAAAAAAGTAGCAAACCGCGTGGTATTTATGGATGAAGGCCAAATCCTGGAAATGAACTCACCGATCGCCTTATTTCAGACGCCACAGCATCCACGAACCCAAGCATTTTTGAACCAAATTTTAAGTTACTGATGATAGTTCGCGTAATCAAACCTGTCCTTCAAGCTTTACTGCAAATGACGCTCCTCTTCATCGCGATTGTGTGGGTGTTGGACTCTGGTGCCGACGCTATGGGCTATCAATGGCAATGGGAGCGCGTACCTGATTACATCGCTTTTTATGAAGATGGAGAATGGTGGCCGGCAGAACTTATTGATGGGCTATTGGTCACGCTTAACATCTCGGCTATTAGTCTATTTTTTACCTTAGTATTAGGGTTGGTTACCGCGTTACTAAGGCTTAGCGATTCGAAAGTCGGCAATATTATTGGTACCACTTATGTCGAAGTAATACGTAACACGCCGTTGTTGGTGCAAATCTATTTACTCTACTTCGTGTTTGGCCCCGTGATTGGTTTGGACCGATTCAGCACCGCCGTTTTGGCATTATCCCTTTTCCAAGGTGCCTACACCGCGGAAATATTCCGTGCAGGTTTAAACAGTATTCCTAAAGGGCAATTCGAAGCAGCACAAACTCTCGGACTATCACCGTTTTACACCTACAAAGACGTAATTTTTCCTCAGGTTTTACAGCGCACATTACCGCCATTAACCAATGAAGTGGTTTCTTTGATCAAAAACTCTTCCATTGTAAGCGTGATGGCGATTTTTGATCTAACAACACAGGCACGCAACATCGTCTCAGAGACGGCGATGCCGTTTGAAATTTGGTTTACCGTGGCAGCAATTTATCTTGCTCTCACTCTGTCACTTTCTGGCTTGTCTGCATGGCTAGAACACAAACTCGGAGCCAGTTGGCGCAAATTATAAGGAGATAAAATGAAGTTATTCAAAGCGACCATTACTGCATTATTAGGGCTAGCCATCGCTATGCCTACAATCGCGAAAGAAGATGTTGCCACACCCAATGTAGATCAAATCAAAGAACGAGGCACTTTGCGCGTTGGTATGTCAACATTTGTACCTTGGGCAATGCGTAACAAGCAAGGTGAGTTAATCGGTTTTGAAATCGATGTGGCCAAACGCTTGGCACAAGATTCAGGTTTGAAAGTGGAATTCGTACCGACTGCGTGGGATGGCATTATTCCCGCACTACTGGCGAAAAAGTTCGACGTGATCATCGGTGGCATGTCGGTTACGCCTGAGCGTTCCAGAAGCGTCTTGTTTACTGAGCCCTACTCGCACTCAGGCGTTCAAGTAGCAGCAAACAAAGAACTCGCCTCTGGTTTTAGCGAATTTTCGGATTTTGACTCACGACGCGTAAAAATTGCGGCTCGTCGCGGCGCATTCACCGTTCAAGTAGCCAGAGAAACCTTCCCGAAAGCGAAGATCCTGCAATTTGATGACGACGCGCAAGCGTTCCAAGAGGTGCTGAATGGTAACGCCCACGCGGTCATTGCTTCTAGCCCAAAACCAGAACATGAGACAGTGAAACACAGCGACAAACTATTCCTTCCATTCTCTGAGCGACTATCACAAGGTAACGAAGCCTTTGCAGTTCGCTTGGGGGAAGAAGATAAAAAGGCCTTTTTCAATAAATGGATTGAAGCAAGAACCCAAGATGGATGGTTAAAACAACGTTATGAATACTGGTTCTCGACATTAGATTGGCAAGATCAAGTCGCGCAAGGCCAGTAATCTAAATGGCTCGTGGACGCCGCGAGCCTATACTCTCCAATCATCCATTTTACTTTTCCATAACTTATCGGAGTCAAATTTTTGGGCGAACACACTACCACTCGCACAGCACCCGCGAAATCCAGCACAGGCTACCTTTTACCGCAATTAAACACACTAGACTGGGTACTACTTGTTATGTGCGGTATCGGTGGTGTTTGGCTGTACCATCGGTCCGCTGTTGGTGTGCATTATTTGTGGCAGTGGAAAGAGGCGCTTGAATTACTTTTCACGCCTAGAGCAGATGGTGGTTTGCCCTACTTCTTCCAAGGTTTGATTTCGACGTTAAGGCTCAGTATTTGGGGCATCAGCTTCGCATTAGTGTTTGGCACTTTGTTAGGCTTAGCACGCTTCTCTCGTTCCGTTTGGTTGCGCACACCTGCCAATGCGTTTATCCAGTTAGTGAGAAACATCCCTCCGTTGGTGTTTGTTTTTATTTTCTACTTTTTCATTTCTAACCAATTGATCCCGTTACTCGGTTTGGAAGATCTTCTACGAAACTACAACGGCGAACCAAATGCGCTACAGCGCTTTCTGTTTGGGCCTTCTAACCTTTGGGAAAACCTTGCCTCTGGCGTGTTATGCGTCGGCTTACTCTCTTCTGCCTACATTGCAGAAGTTGTGCGCGGTGGTTTACAAAGTATCGACCAAGGTCAGTGGGAAGCAGCTGACTCATTGGGCTTGTCTCGATGGGTGAAATACCGATTTGTTATCGCGCCACAGGTGCTTAAATCAATAACACCTGCACTTGCCGGTCAAACCATCTCTTTGGTGAAAGACACCTCTATTGTTTCACTGATTTCGATACAAGAAATGACGTTTGTTGGGACAGAGATGGCAAATTCATCAGGGTATATATTTGAAATTTGGTTGATTGTCGGCCTTGCTTACTTCTTAATCTGTTTTGGTCTGTCACTTATTTTCCGCCATATTGAAGCAAAATCGGAAGCCATTTCAAATTAACTCAACCGCATATGTAATTAGGCACATTTGATTCTTCAAATCAGAATTGCACCCTGTTACATTGGCAAGATGCTAAATTTTCGGCGTTTTTCATGGAGTTAAAGAATCAATCCGACTACGAGCGATACATAAAACAAGATAATCTTGGTGAATATTACGTAGTTCTCAATCAATTCACTTTTCACAGTGTTTATCAGCCAATTTTTGATAGACGCCAACGTATTATTGGTATGGAAGCCTTACTGCGTATTCGTGGCATTGATGGTTCCCTAATTCGTCCTGACGTGTTTCTGGCCAATAATGGTCTTGATCCCTACTTTCGCTTATGTGTAGAGTTTTTATCCAGAGCAATGCACATTCGAAATTTTGCACGCTATTTCGCAGGGACACCGATCAAACTGTTTCTTAACGTCATGCCTCAAACGCTACTCACGCTAACCAAAGACATGGGCTTTAAAGATAACGGCCTGCTTTACAAACGCCTTTCCGAACTTGGTATGAGCCCATCAGACGTAGTTTTTGAAGTAGTCGAAGAGTCATGCGGAAATACGGATTTATTAATCAAAGCCGTACAGTTAATGAAAGCGAATGGTTTTATCTTTGCTATCGATGATTTTGGCGCCCAACATTCTGATATCGCACGTGTTCAGCAGCTCTGCCCTGACATCATCAAAATCGATCGTTCCTATTTGCTAGACTACTGCGCCGGAGAAACCTTTTCCATACATAGCGCCGTTGATCTAGCGGATCATATGGGAGCAAAAGTCATTATAGAAGGGGTTGAAGAAGACGTGCAACTACAAGCTATGTATCAACTTAATTTGGATTATTACCAAGGCTTTTACTTAGGAAAGCCTTGCGCCATTCATCACTGGACAGATAGCCTAAACATCGAGACGACAGTGCATTAACACTGCCCACTTACAGCACAGTGAAACCAAAAAAGCGCCGATATAATATGCTCGGCGCTTTTTAGTTTTACTCAGATGTCACTTATTTAGTTAAGCGTTCATTTCCCTAGAAAAAATCAATAGAATTACGACCGCTCTTCGGATCACGAGTGGCTTGCGGTTTGTCTTCTTTTTTGCCTTTCTTAGCAGACTGAGACAACGCTTCTTTCTGCGCTTTACGCTCTTTATGTGCCGCTTTACGGCCTGTTGATTTAGGCCCAGAGGCTTTAGGTGACTTACTTTGACGAGACTTATCTTTACGAGAAGACTGCGCTTCTTTTTTCGCTTTCTTTTCTGCTTTTTGCTCTGCCGTTTCAGGTTCGGTTACTGGCGCATCGCAAACCACAACATAATATTCCTGGTTAAACTCAAAAAAGTCACCATCATACATCTTGCGGCGCTTACGTGTTTCTAGTTCACCATTCACCGCGACGTAGCCTTCCTCGATGATATGTTTTGCTTCGCCGCCACCGCTGACCAAGTTTGCGATTTTAAAAAGCTTGTACAGTTCGATTGGATGCGCATCAACATCGATGCCAATCGCTTCGATCTCAATCTCTTCGCCTTCTAAATACTCTTCGTGGTCGTAATCTTGGGTCATGTTACTTACTCTTACTATTTGATGCCCTGAAGTTTAAACGCAATGCTTAAAAATAGAAACCTCTGCCGATGTTCAATCACCGATTCGCCTTGGCGTTTGAGCACCTCTTAACCCATTTAACTTGTCGCTCGTTAGCTTGTATATCGATGCGTAGCTCAAACGAAGCTGCAATTACGCAACCTGAAGGTATATACTCTCTAAGTTATTGTTGAAAAGAGCGAATACTTTGTCTCAACCAAGTAGAATTACCTTTGTCACTGCGAACTTGTTTAATTTTGTCGCACCGCCTAACGCCTACTATGATTTCGAGAACATATACTCGTTAGAGCAATGGCGAGACAAACTTTCGTGGACGCAACGTCAAGTTGAAAAACTGGAAGGCGACGTGATTGGCTTACAAGAAGTGTTCAGTATCGAGAAGACCCAGGAATTTTTTTCAACCATCGGCTACCCCTACTTTGCGACCGTTGACACCCCACATGTTGAGGATGAGTACATTTACTCAAGCCCTGTTGTGGCAATCGCCTCTCGGTTTCCAATAGAAAAAGTACAAGCGGTAGAGTTTGACTTAGCAACGCTTGAGCCTTTTGGAGTAAGTGTTGCTCCAGAGTTCAGTCGCAAACCTATCTATGCCCAAGTAATACATCCTGTACTTGGTCATATCGCCGTTTACGTAACGCACCTGAAATCTCAACGCCCGGCCGACTCAGAACAACCAGAAACGTCTAGCACGATTATTGGGCGCTGGTTATCCACCCAGCAAAGAGGCTGGGAAGCAGCGATGTTAAGAGACGCGATGCAAAAGAGGTATCGAAAAGAACCAATGCCGACAGTGTTAATGGGCGATATGAATCAACCTATCACTCCTATCAGCGTTAACAGCGCATTGGTATCCAATACTGGTGACAGCGTCACTGAATTACAACTCAAAGATGGTTGGTTATTGCAAAGTGACACCCTGAAGGATGAACGCCCAGCCACGCACTATCATTTTTCCACTGGGAATGTACTCGACTATATCTTGCTCTCACAAGAGTTTGACACCTTATCAGATATATCGGTTGCCGAGGTTGTTGACTATCAGGTGTCTAACCAACATCTGATCAACCCGATTTATGACAGAGATAAAAACGCCAGCGACCACGCATTTGTGGCGCTGACGGCTGAAGTAAAGCTTTGAGCAACCTATTTAGTTACTTAGTGACGTTTCACAATTTTACGCGGGATAAGTTCTACGCCAGGCTTGTAACGCTTAGCGGAAGCATTGAGTGCTAACTCCATTGCGCTGTCCGCGATCAACTCAAACTGTTGAGGCAAAGAGTTGATTTTCACAGGCAAAAAGTCCAGCAGTCGATTATCACCAAATGTCGCTAAACGCACCTTTCCCATCAGTTCTGGTTTTTCTAGCATTACATCCAACACACCTTCTAACAGTGTGTATGACGTTGTAACAATGGCATCTGGCAATGCGTTCTCTGTTAACCATCTCTCTAAGACTTTCTTGCCTTCTTCCCGGGAGAAGTGTTGTCCATAACCCACTGTTGCCGTTTTACCACCTTGTTGAGAAGCAGATAGAAAACCGAGCTCACGCTCTTTTGAGACTTGAAGATCTTGCAATGCACCGATTAAGCCAATGGACTTAATATCCTCTGACAGTACTGACTGAGTGAGTTCAAGTGCGGCATCAAAATCTTCGCTGATGACACAACAAAAGTGCTCATCATCCATTGGACGGTCTAGCGCGATAACTGGCGTACCAGAATTTTGCAACTTAAGGTAATACTCGTTTGCAGTGGGCATACCACTTGCCACAAACAACGCATCAATGCGACGACTGACTAATGCTTCCGCCACCTTTTGCTCTGTATCAGGATCATCATCAGAGCAGCCAATCAAAATTTGGTACCCCGCTTTCCGAGAGTTCTGCTCTATCAGCTTTGCAAGACGCGCATAACTGGTGTTCTCTAAGTCTGGGATGATAAGCCCAAATGAGCGTGAATTACCTGCCCGCAAGGAAGACGCCGCATGATCTGGCTTATAATTGTACTCATCTACAACGGCCATCACCTTTTTCTGAGTCTTCTCGCTGATGCGGTATTTCTGCGCTTTTCCGTTAATCACATAGCTTGCAGTTGTCTTAGAAACACCCGCTAATTTGGCTATTTCATCCAGTGTCATATTCTAAACCTTATTCTGTGCGCGCGATCATATTAATACATCAACGATCTTTCGATAAGTTGAATTATAAGCTGAACCGATTCAGTATAAAAGCTGAAAGGATTCAGCAAAACTTAAAAATTGACGTAAATCACCCGAACACGCAACAAACCAATTTGTGAGCTAGGCTATAGGACAGCGGCAAAGGCTCGTTTGTTAACGTCAGTTTTTAAAACAGTTTTTCTGAGTCTTTTAAAAAATTCACCAACAAGCTGAATCGATTTAGCTTGAAAGATAAAAGGTTTGAGGAGTGATAAGCGCTCAGAAGAAGCGGCGTTCAACTTCTCACACAGAATACATTTTTAAATTGATACCTTAAGGCTGGAGAAGCACCATGCTTAAGCTAAATAAGAACGACATTACCCTCTCGCAATCAGCGACAGATAAGTTTGAAGCAATAAAGAGTATTGCTCATAGCCTGACTGATAAAGGCCTAGTTGAACGCGGTTACGTTGAAGGCATGCTAAACCGTGAAAACCAAAACTCTACGTTTTTGGGGAACGGTATCGCCATCCCGCACGGTACAACCGACACTCGTGCAATGGTGAAAACAACGGGTGTTGCTGTGCATCACTTCCCACAAGGTGTCGACTGGGGTGATGGCAATACTGTGTTCGTCGCTATCGGTATCGCAGCTAAATCTGATGAACACCTTGGCATTCTTAAACAGCTCACCAAAGTGCTAGGCGCAGATGGCGTAGAAGAGCGTCTGCGTAATGCAAAAAATGAAGACGAAATCATCGCCCTACTGCACGGTGATGTTCAGCTTGAAGCAGACTTTGACGCTTCTTTAATTCAACTGATGTTCCCTGCGAGCGACATGCTACAGATGAGTGCTGTTGCAGGTGGTCTGTTGAAAAATACGGGATGTGCTGATAACGAATTCGTTGCCGATCTCGTTACCAAACAACCAACTCACTTAGGTAATGGCCTGTGGTTAATTGGCAGTGACAAACATGTCACTCGCACAGGTGTGTCATTTGTCTCGACGGCAAACGACTGCGAATATGAAGGTCAAAAAGTGCGTGCACTTTTCGCGTTCGCAGCATGTAACAATGCTCACCAACCTATCCTAAAAACGCTTTCTAATATTGTGTTTAACAATGAACACGGCAAGCTTTTAGATGCATCAGTAGAACAGATTCTTGCTTTGTTCAAAGGTGAAGAAGTCACAGCCGCATCTTCAGAAGAAGGCAATACCGCTGTATTTAAAATCAAAAACTCTCACGGCCTACATGCTCGTCCGGGGGCAATGTTAGTCGCAGAAGCGAAAAAGTTTGAATCCACTATACGTGTTGCCAACCTAGACGGAGATGGAAAAGCAGTAAACGCGAAGAGCCTAATGAAAGTTATCGCGCTGGGCGTTAAGCACGGTCACCAACTTCAATTTACAGCAGAAGGCCCTGATGCCCCGCAAGCCTTGGAGTCTATCGGAAATGCAATCGCTTCTGGCCTTGGTGAAGGTTAAGGATCCGATATGACAAACAAAACAAATAAGGTTGTCACTATTACGCTCAACCCGGCATTGGATTTAACAGGTTCAGTAAATGAACTAAACGTTGGTTCCGTGAGCTTAGTACAGCAAAGCAATCTCCACGCTGCAGGTAAAGGTGTCAACGTAGCAAAAGTGTTGAGCGATTTAGGCGCAGACGTCACGGTTACCGGCTTTCTTGGTAAAGATAACCCTGAGCTATTCCATCAGCTTTTCAATGACATCGGCGTTAAGAATGAGTTTGTAGAAGTACAAGGTGCAACTCGTATCAACGTCAAGCTCGTTGAGGCTAATGGAAACGTTAGTGACATTAACTTCCCTGGTGTTCAAGTTACGGCAGAAGAAATCGCGCGCTTTGAAGAAACCCTATTCCGCCTTGCTGAAACACACGATTACTTTGTATTGGCAGGCAGCCTACCGGGCGGTGTTACTGCAGAGCAATGCGCTGCATGGATAGAAGCACTGCATCAACAAGGCAAAAAGGTGTTGTTCGACAGTAGCAAAGCCGCATTGAAGTCAGGTATTGATGCTCACCCATGGTTAATTAAACCTAACGATGAAGAACTTGGTGATTTTGTTGGCGAACATCTAGCAACACCTGAACAGTGCCAAGCTGCAGCGCAAACACTGAGCGACAAAGGCATAGAAAACATCGTGGTTTCTATGGGACCTGACGGTGTTATGTGGCTCAACCAAGGCGAATGGCTTAGTGCAAAACCGCCTCGAATGCATGTCGTGAGCACCGTTGGCGCAGGCGATACGCTGGTCGCTGGCTTGTGTTGGGGCCACATGCAACTGATGCCTAAAAACGATTTATTGCGCTTCGCTACGGCACTTTCTGCTTTGGCAGTTAGTCAAGTTGGCGTAGGGCTAACCAGTCAGGAAGAACTGGAAAATATCAAGCGACAAACTGAAGTTAGCGCGCTTTACCCTATTACAAACTTAGAACAAAACTAAGGAACAGAAGGTTATCGTATGAATATTGCCATTATTACTGCCTGTCCGAGCGGTGTAGCAAATAGCATCCTTGCGGCAGGATTACTAGAACAAGCCGCCGCAAAATTAAACTGGAATGCCAAAATAGAATGTCAATCAAGTGTGGTTGAACCAACACTATTGACGGAAGCTGACGTTGAACAAGCCGAAGTCATTGTCATTGCGGCAAATACTAGCGTCGACACTTCTCGTTTTGTAGGAAAAAAGGTTTACCAAGCGGAAATTAGCGAAATAGCAAAAGACGCAACTGCGTTTCTCCAGCAAGCGGTTGAAAACGCCACTTTACTTGAAAAAGCAACCACACTTGCAGCCCCTATCACTGCAGATACAACATCAGCAGCGAAGAAAATTGTTGCAATCACCGCTTGCCCTACTGGCGTTGCGCATACCTTTATGGCGGCAGAAGCTTTAGAAGAAGAAGGCAAGCGTCGTGGCCATCAAATCAAGGTGGAAACTCGTGGTTCAGTTGGCGCTAAAAACCAACTGACTGAGCAAGAAATTGCAGACGCCGATCTGGTGATCATTGCTGCGGATATTGAAGTGCCACTTGATCGCTTTAACGGAAAAAAGATGTACCGCACGAAAACAGGCCCAGCTCTGAAAAAAACAGCCGAAGAGATGGACAAAGCATTCGAGCAAGCCACGATTTACCAACATTCAGGTTCTGCAAATTCTGCTTCGGCAGCAGACGAGAAGAAAGGCGCTTACAAACACTTGATGACAGGGGTATCGCACATGCTGCCTGTGGTTGTCGCTGGTGGTTTGATCATCGCCCTATCGTTCGTGTTTGGTATTGAAGCATTTAAAGAAGAAGGCACACTAGCAGCAGCCTTGATGAACATTGGTGGTGGCTCTGCATTCGCATTGATGATTCCTGTACTTGCTGGCTATATTGCGTTTTCAATCGCTGACCGTCCTGGTCTGGCTCCTGGTCTTGTTGGTGGTATGCTAGCAAGTTCAACGGGTGCTGGTTTCCTAGGTGGTATCGCAGCTGGCTTCATTGCCGGTTACGCAGCGAAACTCCTCGCAGATAAGGTGAAACTGCCACAATCGATGGAGGCGCTTAAACCGATTCTGATCATTCCATTTGTAGCAACATTGTTCACTGGCCTTGTCATGATCTACATCGTAGGCGGCCCAGTTTCAGGCATCATGAACGGCCTGACTGACTTCCTAAACAACATGGGATCTGACAGTGCAGTACTACTGGGTATTATCCTTGGCGCAATGATGTGTTTCGACCTAGGAGGCCCTGTCAACAAAGCCGCTTACGCATTTGGTGTTGGCCTTTTGGCTTCACAAACTTACGCGCCAATGGCGGCAATCATGGCCGCAGGTATGGTTCCTGCGCTAGGTATGGGTTTAGCGACCTTCATTGCGAAGAACAAATTTGAACAAAATGAACGTGAGGCAGGTAAAGCATCATTTGTCTTGGGCCTTTGTTTCATCTCTGAAGGCGCAATTCCATTTGCTGCGAAAGATCCAATGCGCGTGATTCCATCTTGTATGGCAGGTGGCGCACTTACTGGTGCCCTATCGATGCTATTCGGTGCGAAATTAATGGCACCACACGGCGGTCTATTCGTGCTGCTAATTCCTAACGCAATTTCACCAGTATTAATGTATTTAGTGGCTATTGCAGCAGGTACAGCGGTAACTGGCTTTACTTACGCATTCTTAAAAAGCAAAGCAGAAGCGAAACAAGAAGTCGCAGCTTAATTAGAGCGACTCCGGTTAACAATGCCACCCTCGAATTTGGCATTTAGCACCTCCCTTTAATTCCGGTTAAGGGAGGTGTTTTTTATTCCGCAGCCGGAACGGCTACAATGTCTACTTCCCCACTGCTCATATCCACCGTTGCTTGATAAGCGCTATGCGGGTCACCGTAGTGCTTGAAGGTAAAGTGGTAAACGTTAGCTGGCGTCCACAAGGTTTTTGACTCTGCGGGCAGAATGTCATAGCCGTCTTGCTGATAAAGCTCTGTCGCCATTACATTTGCGATTGCCGCCTGCTGGTTAGCGTCTCGATCCACCTTTTGCTCTAGTGACGGGTTACTTGGATAAGACTCACCGTTGTAACTCATGAGTCGATATGAGCCATTACTCCAAACGATAAAGTCCTGCCAACCATTACTGTAACTGTCGGCTAGTACAATAGGCGTGCGAGTTACCGACATTCGATTGATAACGTTTCCCTCATTATCAAACATATATGCAGAGCAGCCACCACTACCACAGAAATAACGATCTTGAAGCAACACTATGTATTCTGCCTTGCCGTCGCTGTTTAGGTCGGCGCTACCCGATAGATAACGTAGATTGTCTTGCTCGAGCGACAACCCTTCAGGGGCTAAAACCTTACTATCAATCCAACTGGAAATGACTTCAGCACTAACACTGTTGACTTTAGGGGCAGGTTGTTTGGTTTCTGTCGGCATGCTATCCGTCGCGGTGCAGCCAACCAAGGTGAAAGAACCAACGAAGAAGAGTCCGTTTAATATGCGCTTATTCATGTAATCTCAATCTTTGATGTGTCGTTACATCAGTATACGCATGATTTGCATTGTAATCGTAAGACAATCATTAAAATCAAGCAAATGAATGGTTTGGTATATATTAGTAAGATCAAAAAAGCCCCGAAGAAAACCTTCAGGGCTAGGCAGGAAGCTGGCAAATAGCCAGGAGTCCCTATGCAGTGGTCGGTTTTACCCTAAACAGAATTGCAAACATCACTGGCACCACTATCAGTGTCAGTACAGTAGCAAAACCAAGACCTGCCATAATCGTTATTGCCATCGAGCCAAAGAAGGCGTCGAAGACCAGTGGAATCATCCCCAAGATAGTTGTTAGTGCCGCCATACTTACCGGACGAACGCGGCTTATCGCACTATCAACAATCGCGAGGTAAGGATCTTTACCAGACTCCAACTCAAGGTTAATTTGGTCAAGCAACACAATACCGTTTTTCAAAATCATGCCACTTAGGCTTAACAAACCAAGGAATGCTGTAAAACTGAACGGCATGTTCGTGGTAAGCAAACCAAAAGCAACGCCAATGATCGCTAACGGAACGGTGAACCAAATGACCAACGGCTTTTTGATTGAGTTAAACAATAAAATAGTAATGATGAACATCAACAAGTAACCCATCGGCAATGAACCGAATAGGCCTTCTTGTGCATCTTTGGATGATTCGTACTCACCACCCCATGTGATTTCGTATCCTTCTGGAACATGCAATGCCATCACTTTAGGCTGTACACGAGCAAATAAGCTTGCTGCCGTGTCGTCACTCAACACATCATGGTCCGCGAGAACGGTTAACGTACGCTTACGGTCACGACGCTGAATTAGCGGCTCACTCCAATCCAGTTGAACGCCATCAATCACTTGATCAACCGGAATATACGTTTGCAACGAAGGACTCCAAATGGTCACGTTTTGTAGTGATTCAAAATCTACGCGTTCTTCTTCAGGAAGGCGTGTCATAATTGGCAACGTATGTGTACCATCACGCAAGTAACCTAAGGTGCTACCACCAAACGCCATTTGCAGTGTGCTTGAAAGATCTTCTTTCGAAATACCTAAGCGACGAGCTTTAGACTCATTGAAAACGGGTACAAGTTCCTTGGTGCGCTCTCGCCAATCGTGACGAATGTTTCGGGCACCAGGATCGGTATGAAGGATGTCTTCAACTTGCACCGCCAAGTCACGTAAAACTTGTGGATCAGGGCCAGTAATACGCGCTTCGATCTTAGACGCTGGTGATGGACCAAATTCCATCAATTTAAACTGGAACGTAGGCGCATCAAATGTTTTCGCCAGATTCTCATCTAACTTATGCAGTAAACCAAACATTTTCTCACGATCAGTCGCGCGAACTTGGAACTGAGCGTACGCTTCGTAACTTTTTTCTGGTTGATAGGTTAAAGCAAAACGCTGTAGGCCCTGCCCAATCGAAGCAGAAACAAAGTCAATATCATCTTGCTGACGAATGTAGCTTTCGACCTCTTCAGCTTTATTGATCGTTTCACGGATGTCAGTACCCTCTGGCATCCACATATCCACGTAGAACATCGGCGTATTCGATGGTGGGAAGAACTGCTGTTTTACATTACCAAATGCCACGACAGCACCCACTAATAGCGCCACCATGCCAGCAACGGTAAGCCAGCGGAATCGCAATGCAAATTTCAGCGATGCCCCAAATACGACAAACAACCAGCCTTTATAAGGATCATCTTCGCTAGTACCTTGCTCTTTGTTTTCCTCTTTCAACAAAAGATCGGCAAGGAAAGGCGTCAGTGTAATAGCGGTAATCCAGCTTAAAAATAGTGAGAAACACAGCACCCAGAATAGAGAGCCCATGAACTCACCTGTCGCATCTTGCGACAAGCCGATAGGTGCAAAAGCCGTAATTGCAATAACAGTCGCGCCCAGCAAAGGCCATTGTGTTTGCTTTACAATATCGACAGCCGCTTGAACTTTGGTACGCCCTTTCTTTAGGCCAACCAATATGCCTTCCACGACAACAATCGCGTTATCAACCAGCATACCTAAGGCAATAATTAACGCGCCAAGAGAAATACGATGCAGTTCGATGTTGTTGTAATTCATCAAAATGAAGGTACCAAATACCGTCAATAACAACACAACTCCAATGATGACACCACTGCGTAAACCCATAGTAAACAGCAACACAATGATTACGATCGCCACTGCCTCCGCTAGACTAATTACAAACGCTTTAACAGATTCATCCACCTCATTGGCTTGGTTGTAAAAGTAGTTCATATCGATGCCAGCAGGCTTGATAGACTCAAGGCTCGCGAGCTCCGCATCCAAACGTTCACCAACCTCAACCACGTTCACACCCGATGCAAACGAGATACCGATATTAATCGCTTTTTGACCGTTAAAGAGTACGACGTTGCCTGGCTTCTCTTGAATACCGCGAGAAATCGTTGCTACGTCTTTTAGACGAATTAGATTTCCTGTGTCACGGCCATGAATGATCAGATTTTCTAGTGCTTCTACAGTGTTTAAGGTGCCGCTTGGGCGAATAACAAGGCTTTCGCCATTGACCATCACTTCCCCTGCTGAAACCACATTGTTTTGCTGGTTCAACAAGCTCGAAACCACATTCATGTCTAAGTTCAGTGCAGCAAGGCGATCAAGTGAGATCTCAACGAATAGCATTTCTTGCTGATCGCCCGTGATGTCTACCTTACCAACACCATCAACAAGCTCGATTTCACGGGTCAGGTAATCCGCATAACGTTTCAGCTCTACATAGTCGTAATCGTCACCAGTGAGCATTAACATCACGCCATAAACGTCACCGAAATCATCAATGATCTGTAAAGACTGAACACCTTGAGGCAATGATGGTCGTAAATCATTAATTTTACGGCGCATTTCATCCCAAATTTGCGGCAGTTCATCAGGACCATAGTCCATTTCCATGCTCACCGTTATTTGAGACATACCATTAGAAGACGTAGAGGTAATTTTGTCGATATAAGGGAGTTTTCGAATCTCTTTTTCTAGAGGATACGTCAGCTCTTCTTCAACTTCTTTTGACGTCGCGCCAGGGTATGTTGAGATGATCATGGCATCTTTGATCGTAAATGCCGGGTCTTCTAATCGTCCAAGCTCCAAAAATGACGTTAAACCACCAACAGCAAGGATAATAATGAACAACCAGCTGATGACTTTGTTTTTTATTGAATACTCAGCAATGTTCATTATTGGTTATTCTCCACAACATCCACATGTTTACCTTCGCGTAATTTACGCAGATTTGAATTAATCAGAATATCGCCCTGGCTAACACCTGACGACACAATGGCTCCATTGCCATTCACTTGAGAAATCATGACAGGCACTCGTGTGACAATGTCACCTTCTTTTTTCCACACAAAGAACTCATTCCCTTCACTGCCTGCTTGAAGCGCCGTGACAGGAACACTGTAACCATCGATAGAGGTAATGCCCGCCTTCACCATATCGACCAAAACGCTTACGCTGGTTCCCGGCAATATCTCTGTTTTTGGCTGTGGCATCGTCAAGTACATTTCGTAGGTTTGAGTTTCAGCGTTGGGTTCACTTGTGTGCTCTAAATAGTCCAAAGCAAATCTGCCATCGATGCCGGAGAAGGCTGCTCTAGGCTTGTAGCTCATGCTGTCTGAGTTTGGGTCTACCATCGCTAAAACATTGTCGGAAAGCTCAATACGCACGTAAACCAAATCGTTTTGGTATAGGTTTAACACGGGTTCACCAATTGCCACACGCTCAAAACGTTCTTTGAAAACATCGGATACTTTACCGGCGAACGGGGCGAATAAACGGGTGTAATTCAATTGATTGGTCGCGTTATAGAAAGTAGCCTCAGCTAGCTCTTTATTGGCGGTTAGCTCATCAAGTTCCGCTTTTGAAATCATTTGACGTGCATGCAAGTCTTCACCGCGTTTAAGCTGACGAATTGCGAGTGTGTATTGTGCTTCTGCGTCATTCACGGCTTGCTTCTCTTTGCTATCATCTAGCTTTGCGATCATTTGCCCCTGCTTCACAACGTCACCCGCTTTAACCAATACGTGCTGAACTTCCCCAGCGCGGCGAAATGCCATTGGCGTTTGCTCTGCAGGCACTACTATGCCTTTGAACGCGCGATGCTGACTTTGTACTGGTGCATCCACCGAGATAGTCGACACAAAAAGTGGCTGCTCGACGATAGCTTGGTTTTCATTTTTGCACCCTGTTAAAACTGCAAGTGCAATCGCAGAGATCGTAAGTAGAGAACGTTTCATTAAATGCCTCCCTCACGAACCCAAGCTTTCACCACTTGTCCTTCAACCAGTCTCTCAACACCAGCAATAACAACGTAATCATTGTTATCAAGCCCGGCTTTCACACCACCTGCTGCGTCAAGTGACACAGTGACTTTATTGACCTGCTGCGTGCTTCTGTCCATTACCCAAACTTCACCTTGCGTCCCATTTTTGTTGACCCAAGCAGACTGAGGTAACGTCATCGCGTCCGATACATGTTGTTTAGCAATGTGTACCTGCCCAGTCATACCTGTCAGCAAATTGCGATCTTCTGGTCGAGTGATGGTCACGATCGCCTCATAACTATTGGTATCGATGTTTGGCTGCGTCGAAATTTCTTTAAATTGCCCAGGGATACGTTTTCCTGGCTCGCTATCCATCGTCACCCACATATCGGAGTTTTGCAGTGACTCAAGTGATACAGATTCCGCATAACTTACTGGCAAGGTGAAAGATACATCCAACGTCGTATTATCAATGAGATTCAAGATCTCCTGCTTCTCTGCTACTACTTGAAACGGGTTGACATAGGTATATGACACAATGCCATCAAACGGTGCGTGAATTTTGGTATAGCTCAAATCGGTTTTAGCTTGTTCGTAGTTCGCCAATGCCGCTTTATATTGAGTTTCTTTCTGATCGTACTCATCAGTACTAATGAGTTTTTTTCCGTAAAGGTTTTTCGCGCGGTCCCATTGTGTTTTCGCTAACGCGTACTGCGCTTGAGCGGCATCTAACGCAAGCTGAAGATCTTTAGGGTCTAACGTTGCAAGCACTTCACCTTTTTGGACCTTTTGACCCATGCGTACACGTAATTCATCTACCTCTCCACCAACCTGAAAAGAAAGCTGCGCGCGATGTGTTGCATCAATACGCGCTAAAAAGGCGTGCGAGTCTTCAAGTTCTAGGTCTTTCACCGCCAGTAATTTTACAGGTTTGATTAAAGGTTCAGACGGCTCAGAAATGGCTTTATTACACCCAGTTAGCATCCCAGAAAGACTTAATGTCACCACTGCGCCAACTAAAGTGCGCTTTAAATATTGTTTTCGCACCCGCTTTCTCCGTAGGTTTTATATATTACACAGCCGTGCAGTATAAGCAGAATTTGAAATTGATCAACATATTTTCCAGGTGGATAGCAAATTAATTAGTCAAAGCGTTCGGTTTCTGGTAAAAGTAAGCGCGTGATTAATATTCGGGAAAATTCGAACTATGAATGAAAGAAAGCAGGGGCGTAGAAGTGCTGAAGCAGCAGAACAAACTAAGTGTCTGATCCTTAAGGTGGCAGCAGATATGTTTTGTGAACTTGGTTACGAGCGTGTCTCGCTGCGCAATATCAGTGAAAAGGCTGGTGTTTCACATAGTTTGATCCGTCACCACTTCGGCAGCAAAGAGAAAATCTGGCAAGCGGTTAGCGATGCAATGGACGAGTTCATGCAGTGCTATATGGCTGAACTCATCAATGAAATGCCGGAGAACACACCTTCGAATAGAAAAATTTATCTGTTTATGGTTCGCATGCTAGCATTTGCTCTCGTCAATCCTCATCCAGTACAGATGATCGCCGATGCCATTCGACAAGGCGATGACGGTGCTCTACTGCAGTATTTCTTAAAGTCAAAAGATGAGTTCGCTGCAATATTTACCGGAATTTTCGAGCAGTACAACAGCGAAAACCCTAATGCACAATTTGATCAGTGGGAATCAAAGTGGCAAATGTTGATCTTCGCACATGGTGCTGTCAGTCTCGCGCCAATGATGCAAGAAACATGGCCGGATATTGCAGATAATCGCGAAAAACTGCTGATCAAGCATTGGGAATTGTTTAATACCATTATGGCCTCTCAATTTGGGATCCCAAAAGAAGAGATGATTCATCCGGAAAAGCTTGAAGATATCGTTATTGATATGTGCTGTACTATTGATGAAGCAGTAAACTAAAAGCAAACAAGCGAAAAGAAGACATAAAAATGCCGAGCTACAAAGCTCGGCATTTTTGTTTCAATTCGTTTTAACCACGGTAGTAACGTTGTGGTACGAACGGCATTTTTTCAACTGTCATTGGTAGCATTTTACCACGCACTTCAGCGAACACTTCAGTACCAATCGCCGCCAAATCCGCACGAACATAACCCATTGAGACTGGCTTACCTGCATTCGGACCCGCCGTACCGCTGGTTACAACGCCAATTTTAACGCCGTCAGCATCAAACAGTTCAACACCTTCACGCACTGGCGCTTTGGTTTGACCTACTAGACCCACACGCTTACGCGCCACATCTTTAGTCTCAATCTGCTTAAGAATAATGTCTGCGCCAGGGAAACCACCTTCACGTTCACCACCAATACGACGAACTTTTTGGATACCCCATAGCAAGCTCGCTTCAACAGGTGTTGTTGTTGTGTCTAGGTCATGACCGTATAGACAAAGGCCACACTCAAGACGAAGTGAATCACGAGCACCAAGGCCAATCCATTCAACTTCATCTTCCGCAGTCAGTTTACGTGCTAGCTCTTCCGCTTTGTCAGCAGGAACCGAGATTTCGTAACCGTCTTCGCCTGTATAACCACTACGAGAAACAATGCACTCGGCGCCTAAAACATCGACTTTACAAATATCCATGAACAGCATTTCAGAAACTTCTGGTGCAAAACGCGCCAATACAGCCGCCGCTTTAGGGCCTTGGATTGCAAGTAGAGCTCGGTCTTCGATAGTTTCTAGCTCAACACCAGATGGTAAATGCGCTTGTAGGTGTGCGATATCTTGCGCTTTACATGCTGCGTTCACAACCACAAACAGATGATCGCCTAGGTTAGCCACCATCAAGTCGTCCATGATGCCGCCCTCTTCATTAGTGAAAAAAGCGTAACGCTGTTTACCAGACTCAAGATCCACAATATCCACTGGGACTAATGTTTCTAGGAACGCAGCTGCACCGTCACCAATTAGGCGAAGCTGTCCCATGTGAGAAACATCAAACAGACCTGCCGCATCACGAGTATGTAAGTGTTCCTTCTTTACGCCTAGAGGATACTGAACAGGCATATCGTAACCCGCGAACGGGACCATTTTGGCACCAACTTCAACGTGAAGTGCGTGTAGTGGTGTTTTCAGTAGTTCTTGAGTCATTTTCGTCTCCATTTAGATAGACCCGAGAATGCTATCGGCATTCGATGTGTTTCCAATAATAAACATGGCTCATTCTATTTTGCACGAACAAGACGTAGTTCGACTTGCAAAAGTGTGACTCTTAACATTTTAATCACAACCGATCGTACAAAAAAAGCGCTTTAATGAGCAAGTTCTCATCAAAAAAGCGCTTTTTCATCATAACGACCACCAACAGCAATCGTTTGCTTTCACTATAGGAAATTTACAAGTATTTATCACTATTTGGCTGTCACCCACAAAATGAGCGCATCTTCCTCGCTAACACTGGTCAACATATGTCCCATATTTGCATCGTAATAAACGCTGTCTCCCTCGCTTAAAACAACAGGTTCGTAAAACTCAGAATAGAACATAACCTCGCCAGATAAGATAAGTAAAAATTCTTCGCCGTCATGACGAACCCAGTCTTTATATTCATCAAAACTACGAGCTCGAATTTGGCTCTTAAACGGCATCATTTTCTTATTGGAAAGTTGTGTCGCGAGCAGTTCATGTTCATAGGTTTGTGTTGGGTGTGGTTTACCTTCATTCTTCTTGGTAACATCCCTGCGCCCTGTCGCTACCTTTTTTCTAGGTGGCTCAAAGAGTTGTGGCATGTCAATTTGTAAGCCTAGTGCCAATTTTTGCATCGCTTGAAACGTCGGGGAGATCTGCTCATTTTCTATTTTGCTCAGTGTAGATCGAGCAAGCCCGGTTCGCTGACTCGCTTCTTCTAATGTGATACCGAGTTTCGAGCGGATATCCTTAATACGCTGGCCCAGTTTTAACGGCTCGATATTTTGGTCATGTTGCTCTTTTGCCAACGTCATCGATGGGTATTCATCGTAAATACTTTCTGCCATAAATCCCTCTATAGATATCCATATTTTTTGTCTTACTCGCATTGTGCATGAAGCACATAGTGGATAGAAGTCCACCAAGTGAATTAAAGCGTGCTCTTGTTAACAAATTTTGAAATCTTGTTTCCTATAGGAAATTTTTGGTTGATTGTTCCCGTCACAGGCGCTATGTTACCAACTTGTTAGATGTAGAGATGCATATTTCCGTAAGAGATTGGTAAAGGAAACACGCAATCCAACGGAGTTTTTGCCCAAATTTAGGGCCGGATGTTCACTCTGTTCTGCTACGCAGTTCAGCTGTTTTTGAGGACAAATGAACCACAACCGCAAATCATAACTCATCTATTGCGGGTTCATTTTCAGATTTGGAAGGTCAACTACCATGAATAAGAGTTACCCTAACCACAGCTTGGAAAACTTTTTCTCTACCAACCTCTCTGCGACAGATGATGCTGTCTTTGCTGGAATTCAAGCGGAATCCGCTCGCCAAAACGAACAAATCGAACTTATCGCTTCTGAGAACATCGTGTCTAAAGCGGTAATGCAAGCTCAAGGCACGTGCCTAACAAACAAATACGCTGAAGGTTACCCAGGTCGCCGTTACTATGGTGGTTGTGAGCACGTAGATACAGTGGAAGCCATTGCTATCGAACGCGCAAAAAAACTTTTCAATTGTGAATACGCAAACGTTCAACCACACTCAGGCGCACAAGCAAACGGCGCAGTAAAGCTGGCACTGCTTCAACCTGGTGACACCATTCTTGGTATGTCTTTAGACGCAGGTGGTCACCTGACGCACGGCGCACGCCCTGCACTTTCTGGTAAATGGTTTAATGCAGTTCAATACGGTGTTGATCGCGAAACACTAGAAATTAACTACGAAGATGTTCGTGAGCTTGCACTTGAGCACCAACCTAAAATGATCATCGCAGGTGGTAGCGCTATTCCACGTACTATCGACTTTGCAAAATTCCGTGAAATCGCAGACGAAGTAAATGCAATTCTTATGGTCGACATGGCGCACATCGCTGGTCTTATCGCAACAGGCGCACACCCTAGCCCACTGCCACACGCACACGTTGTTACGACTACAACACACAAAACATTGCGTGGCCCTCGCGGCGGTATGATTCTTACTAACCACGAAGACATCATTAAGAAAATCAACTCAGCCGTATTCCCTGGCCTACAAGGTGGCCCACTGATGCACGTTATCGCAGCCAAAGCGGTCGCATTTGGTGAAGCGCTTGGCCCTGAATTTAAAACTTATATTGATTCGGTGATCAATAACGCAAAAGTCCTAGCGGAAGTATTGCAAACTCGCGGTTGCGACATCGTAACTGGTGGCACAGACACGCACCTAATGCTGGTTGACCTTCGTCCGAAAGGGTTGAAAGGCAATAAAGCAGAAGAAGCTCTAGAGCGTGCTGGGATCACATGTAACAAAAATGGCATCCCATTCGATACAGAGAAGCCTATGATTACATCGGGCATCCGTTTAGGAACGCCTGCGGGTACAAGCCGCGGCTTTGGCGCTGAAGAATTCAAACTCATCGGTAATTGGATTGGTGACGTACTGGACGGTTTAGTGAACAACCCTGAAGGTGACGCAGAAGTTGAAAAACGCGTTCGCAAAGAAGTAAAAGAACTTTGCAGTCGCTTTCCTCTATACCAGTAAACGATTTTTTTGAAATCATAATAATTCCTGACAAGTTATTCGGAGATTAAGCAATGGACAAAACACTGAAGTTTGCAGATAGCCACGAGTGGGTACGTGACAACGGTGACGGCACAGTAACAATTGGTATTTCTGAGCATGCACAAGAAATGCTAGGTGACGTGGTATTCGTTGACCTACCAGACGTAGAAGACGAAGTTGAAGCAGGTGAAAGCTTCTCTCTCGTTGAATCTGTAAAAGCAGCGTCAGACATCTACGCACCAATCACTGGTGAAATCGTAGAAATCAATGAAGAACTAGAAGACAGCCCAGAGCTAATTAACGAAGAGCCGTACGAAGGTGGCTGGATCGTAAAAGTGAAGATGTCTGATGTATCTGAACTAGATAACCTGAAAGACGCAGACGAATACCTAAACTCTATCGAAGAAGAGTAATTAGGATGTGACGAAAGCTGTTCCCTAGCCTGTTTAGAGAACAGCTTTTTTTCTAGGTTCGGACGTATAATTTAATTTATCAGTAACGCAAATCCGTTACCCGAACCAAGGAGTAGGTAAAGGACAATGACTGAATTACTTCAAAGCCTCAGCACACAAAACGAGTTCGTTGCTCGCCACAATGGACCAAACAAATCTGACCAACAGAAAATGTTGGAAGCGATCAACGCAGTTAGCCTAGATTCGCTTATCGACGAAACCGTACCAGCACAAATTCGCCTAGAGCAACCAATGAGCTTGGCAGAAGCGAAAAGCGAAGCAGACATGCTGGCAGCAATGCGTAAGTTCGCCGATCAGAACCAAGTTAAACGTACATTCATTGGTCAGGGTTACTACAACACCTTCACGCCGAACGTGATTCTACGCAACGTGATGGAAAACCCGGGCTGGTACACCGCTTACACCCCTTACCAACCAGAGATCTCACAAGGTCGTTTAGAAGCACTTCTAAACTACCAACAAATGGTGATGGATCTTACTGGTATGGAAATCGCGAACGCGTCATTGCTCGATGAAGCAACGGCAGCAGCAGAAGCGATGACACTTTGTAAGCGTGCGGGTAAAAGCAAGAGCAACGTATTCTTCGTTGCTGACGACGTTCACCCACAAACCATCGAAGTGGTAAAAACTCGTGCGAAATTCATCGGCTTTGAAGTCTTGGTTGGTTCTTTAGAATCACTACCAGAGCAAGACGTGTTCGGCGCACTAGTTCAATACCCAAGTACAACAGGTGAAGTTCGTGACCTAACGGACATCATCGCTAAAGCGCAAGCAAACAAAACACTAGTGACTGTAGCAACGGACCTTCTTGCTTCTACCCTACTTAAACCTGCAGGTGAAATGGGCGCAGACGTAGCAATCGGTTCAGCACAACGTTTTGGCGTGCCGATGGGTTACGGCGGTCCACACGCTGCTTTCATGGCAACTCGTGATAAGCACAAGCGTACAATGCCTGGTCGTGTTATCGGTGTTTCTATCGATACCAACGGTAACCAAGCGCTGCGTATGGCAATGCAAACGCGTGAACAGCACATCCGTCGTGAAAAAGCGACATCAAACATCTGTACTGCTCAAGCACTGCTAGCGAACATGGCGTCTTTCTACGCGGTTTACCACGGCGCAGAAGGTCTACGCACGATTGCTCGTCGTACGCACCACATGACAGCCATCCTAGCCGCTGGCCTAACTAAAGGCGGCTTCGAGCTTGCTCACAACAGCTTCTTCGACACCATCACTATCAACACAGGTGCACAAACTGAAGACCTATACGCGAAAGCACTAGCCGCAGACATCAACCTACGTAAGTTGGGTACTCAGCTAGGTGTGAGCTTCGACGAAACCACAACCGTGGCAGATGTAGAAGCCCTATTCGCAGTATTCGGTGTGAAAGAAGAAGTCACAGCACTATCAACTGAAATCGCAGGCAACGAGTTTGCAGCCATTCCAGAAGCATTGCGCCGCACAACAGAATATCTAACACACCCTGTGTTTAACACGCACCACAGCGAAACACAGATGATGCGTTACCTAAAACAGCTAGAGAACAAAGACTTCTCACTCACGCACGGCATGATCCCACTGGGCAGCTGTACGATGAAGCTGAACGCAGCAGCAGAGATGATTCCAGTAACTTGGCCTGAGTTTGGTTCGATCCACCCGTTCGCACCAGCAGAACAAGCAGCTGGTTACGCAGCACTCGCAAAAGACCTTAAAGAAAAGCTATGTGAAATCACTGGCTATGACGCATTCTCACTACAACCAAACTCTGGTGCATCGGGTGAGTACGCAGGTCTTATCGCGATTCAACGCTACCACGAAAGCCGTGGCGAAGGTCACCGCAACGTATGTTTGATCCCAAGCTCTGCGCACGGTACTAACCCTGCGACAGCATCTATGGTGTCAATGAAAGTGGTTGTGGTTAAGTGTGATGAAGAAGGCAACATCGACATCGACGACCTAGCAGCGAAAATCGAGAAACACAAAGACAACCTATCAAGCATTATGATCACTTACCCTTCGACGCACGGCGTTTACGAAGAGAAAGTGAAAGAAGTGTGTGAAATGGTTCATGCCGCCGGTGGTCAGGTTTACCTAGACGGCGCTAACATGAACGCGCAGGTTGGTCTAACATCACCAGGCTTCATCGGTTCAGACGTTTCTCACCTAAACCTACACAAAACCTTCTGCATCCCGCACGGTGGTGGCGGTCCGGGTATGGGTCCTATCGGTGTGAAATCTCACCTAGCTCCTTTCTTACCAGGGCATATTGAAGACGGTGTAGAAGGCGCAGATTTCGCAGTATCAGCAGCAGATATGGGTAGCGCTTCTATCCTGCCTATCTCTTGGGCTTACATCGCAATGATGGGCGAAGCTGGCCTAACAGATGCTACAAAAGTAGCAATTCTGAACGCAAACTACGTGATGGAAACACTTCGCCAACACTACCCTGTTCTTTACCGTGGCAAAAATGGCCGCGTAGCGCACGAATGTATTATCGACATTCGTCCGCTGAAAGAAGAAACAGGTATCAGCGAAGAAGACATCGCGAAGCGTCTAATGGACTACGGTTTCCACGCACCAACTATGTCGTTCCCTGTAGCGGGCACGCTAATGGTTGAGCCAACGGAATCGGAAGATCTAGAAGAGCTGGACCGCTTCTGTGATGCGATGATCGCTATCCGCGAAGAAATGGAGAAAGTGAAAAACGGTGAATGGCCACTGGATAACAACCCACTTGTTAACGCGCCACACACACAAGTTGATCTTTCAGCTGAAGATTGGGACCGCCCTTACTCTCGTGAGATTGGCTGCTTCCCGTCTAAAGCGACCAAATCTTGGAAGTACTGGCCAACGGTAAATCGCGTAGATAACGTATACGGTGACCGTAACCTAATCTGTTCATGCCCAAGCATCGATAACTACGAAGATTAATTTTTGTAGAATCTAAATAAACAAAGGCGAACCGTTTGGTTCGCCTTTTTGTTTTTGGTGTGCCGCCCTAACACTTGTTGATACATCGAGAAGGAATGATGGCTAGTTATTGTTTGCACAAAAGTGATTTAGAAATACAGTAACTTCTGAGAACCTTTGAATTAGCACTAATATCTCAGAGCCTTAAAGGCTTGTTGGAAACTCCTCATGAACACTATGTTATGCAGGTGCTGTGTAGTTTCTCAGTTCAGTTGCAGTAAGTCCCACTTATTACCATAGAGATCTTGGAACACCACCACTGTCCCGTATTCTTCCACACGAGGCTCTTCATTAAATACAACACCATTTTTCTTCATCAACTCGTAGTCACGCCAAAAATCATTAGTTTGCAGAAACAGGAAAACACGACCACCTGTTTGATTTCCTACTGCATGCGTTTGCTCCGGTGTACTCGCTTGAGCTAAAAGTAGGTTTGTACCATTGGAGTTTGGAGGAGAAACTTGAACCCAGCGTTTACCACAACCTAGGTTGGTATCTTCAACCAGAGTGAATTGAAGTTTTTGAGTATAGAATTCGATAGCATCGTCGTAATTTTCAACGACTAGAGCAATGTTTCCGATTTGCTGCTGAACAGTTTTGGCCATGATGATTTCCGCTGTGTCAAAACGCTAATTGTACTCTATTTTGAGACTTTTCTAGAAAGCACATAACGCCTTGCAAATGTGTAAGGCACACAATACGAATGCTTACGCACGGCGCCTTTGTCACTAGAACCGACAAACAATATAGCTGCCACCAGTGTCGAATCTTGATTGAGCAACTTATTAAAGCCTTAGCTATAACTCAAGAGCAAATCTCTAACCTAATAAAGAAGGCTGCTCGTATACCACGGTATTATAGTTCTTCTAGTTTTCCCTTAGCTAAATCTTCTTGTTGCTTAAGGAACATGAAGAAGTTTGCCTCACTGATAAACGGGTTACCGCTTGTGCCGAGCTTCTTCCTATTTTCAAAAAGGAAATTTTTATGTGGATGGTTCGAAAGGTTAACGTTCACAATAGGTGCCTGTAGTGAAATTTTTCTAATTTTCTCCATGCTAGTCAGGAACTGGCCAATAACTTCTGGATCATTGCTACTTACGCTATGCCCACCAACGATAAAAGCACGATATTGTTCGCCATTATCTTCAACAGTGAAGTCTAAGGAATAATCACCTTCCGTGTGGCCAGGTGTGAGATAGAACTTAAACTCATGTCCACCAATAGCCATAGAGCTATCGCTTTTTATCTCTATGTCTAAATTTGGAGGAAGGAACTTGTTCTCACCTTCGCTTTTGTTTGATTGCTGTATAGATAGTTCATGAGCGCTTTTGGTCATCACGACTTTGGAACCATACTTCTCTTGAAGTAACTGGGCGCCTCCAACGTGGTCAGAATGCCCATGAGTTACCAATATGTGCGTTATTGGCTTATCTTTTAGCCCTAGCTTCTCTAGGTTGATAGGTATCCACTCAGAGTAAGGGAAGTCAAGCGTATCAATGATAACGAGTCCGTCGTCTGTAGCAATGGCATATGATGAGACCCACTTGTCTCCTACATAATAGACATTATCAAACATTTGAAATGGTTCTACATAACCGTTCTTATCATTCATTGCTGGAACATATTGACTTAAGGAAGCAAAAGACGAAGCACTGAAAAGTAAACCTACAATAATTTTTTTCACGAAATCACACACAAATATATCCTTAATAATTTCTTATAGAACCTCGCGGATGAGAAAGCTCTAAACGATTTTCAGAGGCAAATACAACTGCAAATACTTTCTACTTAGCTTGAGTTTTAGCTGACCGAATCACTTGTAAACTCGAATCCTATTAACTGCCTATGTATTCATGATTCTTTTAGAGGTTAAATAAATGAACTCAATTGAAGCAGAGTCATGAAGCTTCACTTGAGGTTAGCGGCACAGCACAATGTGATAAACCTCTTTCAAGCAAACATTTGAATGCGATTTTTCCAATTTAAGACATGTTCAATAAATGCATCAACTCTTGCAGGCCTTTTATCGCGGTCTCGATACATAATGAATACTTCTTTACCCGAGCATTGCCATTCTGGCAACAAAGGCAGCAGGTTATGTTGATCATGATTTAGCTCATGAAAGTAATAGGTTGGAATCCACGCAATTCCTAAACCATGGATGACGGCGTCTCTAACTAGTAGTACATCATTTGAAGTGAATTGAAACTTTAGCGGATGATCAAATGTTTCATTGGTGATTTGATTAACTAATTTCCATTGGCTGTCGTTGTTTACCGTAATTAGGCGATGATGAACAAGTTGTTCTGGATGGGTAATCGGTTGGTGTTGTTCTAAATAGCTTCGTGATGCACAAAGCGCAAATGGAATCGACCATAATTTCTGAGCAATCCAGTCTTGTTCAATAAGATCACCAAGACGAAAACTAACATCGACACGGTTAGATACAAGATTGATTTTTTCATTCTGTACATCTAAATCGATACATATCTTCGGATGTTGCTCTGCAAATTCATAAACGCACCGCTTTAACCACATCTGTGTCATGTTAATTGGCGCTGATATTTTGATCGTTCCGCTTAAAGACTGACGCTCAGTCGCAATTCTCGATGTCACATTATTTAAGCTAAGAAGTAACGGCTCACAGAGTTGATAATATTTTTCGCCATCAGTTGTTAACGCAAAGTGGTGTGCACTGCGGTTAAATAGTCTGCAATTTAAGTTTGTTTCCAGCCTTTTTAACTTCCGGCTTAGCGTGGCTAACGGGACATTAAGACGCTCAGATCCTTGTGTTAGGCTTTGATAGCGAGCAACAGAAACGAATAACAAAAGGTCATCCAAAGAGTGACGTTCCATATTTGGGATTAACCCTCTTAAATTTGGCTATTAAAAATCAAATATGAAATATATAGCATTATCGCGTCAAGTTAATTTTTATCAGGAAGATCTATGTCTAAGCATTTATCAATTTGGTGCGGTGTTGTTGTCGCTATCTTTTTTTGGTCTAGTAACTTTAACGTAATAAAGGCTATTAATAGCGATGTCTCTCCTTTGGATTCAGCGACGTTACGATTTTCCGTTGCAGCTTTAATACTCTTACTGATAAGAGGTACTAAACGCTCTCCATATGGAGCCAAACTCACACGAAAAAGTATGTTGTCGTTGTTTGTTATAGCAACCGTGGGTGTAACTATCCAAAACTTCTCTATTTTCTCTGCAATGAGATTTACTACCCCAGTTAACGCAGCGGTTGTTCAGGCAAACCTACCACTTGTCACTATCTTGTTGTCGGGCGTTATTCTCAAGACTTCCATTTCGGTTAAAACTATTTTAGGTGCACTAATCAGTTTTTGTGGAGTGGTAATCGTCATTACAGGGGGAAATATTCATTCTATTAGCAGCAATAGTAATATTGGTGATCTATACATGTTATTTGCTTTAATTAGTGGGTGTTTATACACAATTCTAGCGAAGCGTTTAACATCTCATATCCCAGTAACTCAGCAGTTACGTTGGGTGTTAAGTATTGGTGCCATTCAAATGGTCGCTATAGCGATGTACCACGGCGACTTTAGCCGTAGCTTAAATGCCATAACATTTAAAGACCTAGCATTAATAGCTTACATGAGCCTGTTTGGAACTTTGATTGCTTATTACTTTTGGATGAAAGGCGCTATCGTTCTTGGTCCAGATAAGATGTCTCCATTATTTAATATTATGCCGGTATTCACTCTACTGATTTCGTTCATTTCTGGTGAGCAGGCTCAATGGGAAAATGTTTTAGGCGTCTTTATCGTTGCGGCTGGTGTGTATATAGGTAACTCAGCACCTTTTGCTCGTTTACGGAAGGTGGTGGAGTAAAAATAGACGCCAACCTTAAGTCGCATTATTTATGCGCAATACTTTGTTAATTGGCATGAGTTTTCTTGGTTTCCAATAGGTACACTTTTTCGCTTTCGTCGTTCACTCTTTTATCTAACTTTATTGAGTGCATGTCGAAAATCTTCAATCTTTTGCTAAGAGCGTTTTTTACTATGTAAAAAACAAAGGAGAATGACCATGAAAAAACGACTCAACTATATTGAAGTAGCGCCAAAGGCAATAGAAATCCTGTACGCTCAGGAAGCTTACTTCCATGAACAATTTAGCCAATCAGAAACCATGAACATGATCATATGGGAACTGGTTAAGTTACGCATATCGCAAATCAATCAATGTGCATTTTGTATCGACATGCATAGTAAAGATGCGCTTAAGTTAGGTGAAAAGCCGGAACGCATATGGGGGCTTAGTGCATGGAGAGATATGCCATTCTACAGCGATGCAGAACACGTTGCACTAGGCTGGGCTGAATTACTAACCGCTGGCCTACCAGTAGATGATGATACCTATCAGCTGACCTTGAATACCTTCGGAGAAGAAGCTATGGTCAACCTAACAATTGCGATCAACGCGATCAATAGTTGGAACCGAATAGTTAAGGCATTTAAGCCAAAGGTTGGAGTCTATAAACCTCGATAATTCTATTTGACGGTTCTTACTTGTAAGCCACTGCTTATACCTCAACTTAATAGGATGAAAAGTACATGTGTATCACTTTCTCATTTAAGTTGAGGTTAAATAGGATGATTCATTTGAACTTAGAATTTGATATTTTAAAACCTCAAAAGGCTTTAGCTGGCTATGTTCAAGCCATTTGGTCAGCATCCGTCAAACCTGATACGACGCAAACCGTACGTAAACAATTACTCAGTGATGCTGGTACAGGTGTGGTATTCATTTTACAGAATGAAGTACAAATAGATGGTGAGTGGCAGACGCCGGGGGTTGTCCTACTGCCTATAAGCATTCTGGCACATCAGGTCTGCCTACCGCCAGGCGCGGTGATGACTGGCGTACGCTTTCATCCTGCTGTTGGTTATCAACTATTTGGTAAACGTCTAGAACAGCTATTGCGGATTCAAGACGACCACCCTTTGGCTTCTTCTGCACTAGCAACATTTGAGTCTCTGCAAACAGCTCGTTCGCCATATGCAAGGATTTCTACGTTATATCGCTGGGTTCAAACACTGATTGAGGAATATGAACCGCAGTATGTCGGCCACATTATTGACCAACCTACAGGGACCATCAGTCAGCGCCAGAGAGAGCGCAATTTTCAGAAATGGTTGGGGATTACTCCTAAACATTACCAACGCATTAAACGAGTGAAGCACACTTTAGAGCAACTCCGAGCGCAACCCGATCTTACTTTATCGGAGTTGGCGCTGGAGCAAGGTTTTTCCGATCAAGCACACATGACTAGAGAGTGTAAGCAGATTGCGCGCATGACACCGAAGCAGTATGTCCGAAAGAGAAACCTCTAAACCTTATTAGCTTTCTACATCAAACCCCATTGATTCAGAATCGACCATATACTTGTTACAATGTTCGATCATATATCACCTACTTTTTCGATCGCTCATTCCAGCTTGATGTGAGTTGGTTAGCTCGCTTTTGATGCCGCGTGCCGCTCTACCATAAACGCGATCACTTCTTCGCTTAAGCAAGATTTGCTGATGTATTGGCGTTGTTTACCAAGGTGAAGGATAAAGCCCAAATCAGTTTGTTCGAGTTGGTCGATTTCATTGATAGCTAGGTAGAGTTGGTAATCATGCTGTTCAACACGGCCACAGTATTCAGTGCCTCGGTCAGTCAAAATTCTCAGTATTAGCATAGGTCGAGCTCCAACGTCGAAGTATTCTCTCTGAGTGCTTTTCTAAGGTTGTTAGGACTTTTCTTACTGGCTCTAGTCAACTAAAGCTTGTACTTGCTTATCTGTCATCGGACTCTCAGCATTCTTTAACACCGCCCAACGAAGAGCTTTTTGCATGTCATTGTTTTTCGATCGTCATCAACAGCTCGTGTAAATAAATGCACTACATGGAACCAGTCGAGAGTAACATTCGCTTTCGGAAGCTCATCTTTGACACCACTCCAACCTGCCCAGGCACATCGATGAGCTTTATAGTGAACTCGAGGTATTTTCGCTGTGATATAGCAATGGTGCTGAAAAAAGTTGAGATGGCTCCATGTTTTATCGGTTATAAAAAACAACCATCTGCGCGGTGGCTATTGTTAACTGATCTTCATGATAAGAATTCAGAATGAGACAATGAGTATGCAAGCTTACGAAATGGACGTGGATAAGTACTTTAACGAATAGCTCGGTATTTTTTTGCCAGAGGGAGTCTACTTATGTTTACCCCATGAAAGTAATAGACATGTCATTTACATTATTTTTTAAAGTATGCCTAGATATAAGCTTTGACATGACTTATTTTTGAGAATTGGGGCGGTCCTAGGCTAGCACTTGAGAGCATTAGGACATAGTATCGTCTCACGCGTGGATATGGGTTGACCTATGTACAATATTGGTAAAAAAATGACTAAAATACTGGTTTCCCTTATGAGTGCCACAATATTATTGCTCTCAACAGGTTGTAACGCAGATATGTTTAATTTCTTCAAATCAAAAAAGTTTCAATACATACTTAGCTCAGAGATCACTGGTCGCTTATACTTAGACGGGAAAGCGTTTACTAGCGAGGTAGTTTATCTACACACGGCTTTTTCTAAAAACCGTTATATCACCGAGACAATTACGTCAGAAAATGGTTATTTTCATTTCGAACCTACATACCACTATCAGACGTTTAAAGAACCTGCCCTTCATGAATCCTCTAGCTACATTGGTATTTACATTTTTGTAGATGGCAAAAAATACTACTTACTAGAGGCTCGCTTTTCTGACGTGAAACCCTATGAATTTATTTCAGATAATCTTCTTGATTTAAGTTGTGAGATTAATTCGGACGAATATCGTTACTTTTTTAAAAATAAATTTGTTGAGAATGGCCTCGATCTTGAAATTATTAGTAGGTGTGATTTGAAAGGATTTTCTGAAAAAATATTACTAAATAAGGACACGTAATGGCAAAGTTAACACCAAAAATGGCTTCAGAAATAGCGGATATTCCTTACAAAGCTTATGAAAATAATGGCCGTTTTATCATGCCGGGCAAAAACAGTTTTTCAAATCACTTTTCTTTTTCTGAAAATGATGTATTTGATGGTTTTACAGGCGGTGTAGCGGGTTTATCCAATGTACCGGTATTGCGTAAAGTTATCCCTGGCTTGATGAGAACTTCAGAGGCGTTTGCAGTGGTTGGCACTGGTAAAGGTTCTACATTTGAGAATGAAATTGTCATTTCAATTCGAGGAACACAAAATGCTAATGATTGGATCACAAATGCGAATATAGGGGTGAAAGGATCACCAAACGGTTCGCCCGCTCATGCTGGTTTCAACAATTGTTTTCAAAGTCTTAGCCCCAAGTTGAAGCAGTATATTATGCAGATGAATCCTAAACCAAAACGTATACATTGCGTTGGGCACAGCTTAGGTGGAGCGCTCGCATCACTTTGCGCTGATTGGGTGCGTAGTGAGATGAAGGTCAGAACCACCTTATACACCTTTGGCGCTCCTAGAGTTGGTCTGGAAGCATACGCACGCTCATCGGAAAAGCTAAACGATGGTGTTTATCGATGTACGCATGGTGCTGATCCTGTACCAAAAATACCGCTTTGGCCATTTATTCATGCTCCAATCTCAACAGGCGAGTACCGCTTGGACTCTGGCACTGGATTAAGCATATCAGCCCATTTGATGGCAAGAAACAAAAATCCGGGTTACTTAAACACTGCTTCCTCGGATTCTTGGGGAGCGTTGAAGAGGAAATCGAATGACCACTTATTTACCCCTATCCGTCTAAAGTATGAGCAACGAAATCAAGCTTCTTTTTCGGAGTATTGGGCAGATAGAATACAGGGCGCACTTATCACCTATTTGAAAGATGTGGCTCTTTTGTCAACGGTAACGATTCAAGCAGGCGTGATTGCTGGCTTGACCTTTTATGATTGGCTTTCAAGAAAGCTAGAAGCCGTTGCTAAATCATCTAAGCGCAATGAAGAGCAACTAAAAGGCTTATTAGGCCATATGCTTGTTTTTGCCGGTCACTATGGGACCATCATTGAGGATCTATCCGCCCGATTCATTAGATGGGTTTTCGAAAGAACCATTGGACGACTAGTCAGAGTATCTAAACAAGCGATATCGTTGCTAAGTTAACCTAACCATTGCAATGGCATAGTAACGTGATTGCTTAGTTAGAGGTGAACTCATCACCTCATAAGTTAACTGGTGACATTGACATAACGCCGCTAAATGGGATTCTTATTAAGCACTTTTTAGATGAAACTTTCTAACCAAATCGGGGCGCGATTTATCAAAACGAATTTGAAAATAATGAATTTTTCACTATTTTCAAATTCGTGATTAGGAGCCAAAATGTAGGTTTACAGTTTCAACTGTTTTTGGATTTCTGTTGGAAAAGTAACTTAAACAATTGACATTAAATAGATTTAATGGGAAATAGCTCTTACAAAACCCGAACTGCGCTCCCTTCCAAGCTGATGATGATGTAGGTTCGATTCTCGCTGTACACTCCATTCTCATAGGCTACTTTCCCTAAAACTTCGAACGCCTCCCATGGGGCTCGAATCGCAATCCCATGGATAGCCCCCTCAAATCGAATAAGTTTCTTCCGCATAGAAGTTACCTTTAGACGCATAAGTCCAACACTGGCCACATGAACTTTATTAGGGAAAATCCAACAAACTAACGAATGTCAAACCTTTGCCGGACATAGTAATCGAGCAAAAAATGCTCTAGAAGTTGGCGTCATCACTGTAGGCTCACAATAAACTATCTCATTGTCACTTTTTTGGTTCAGTTTACACACTAACTCCGCAGCACACTTAAGGAGTCCATATACTGGAAAGACGCAACCAGAAACACCGAGTGTAGTGGTTCAGATTTTGAGTCTGAATCAGAGCTACCCCATAAGCATCAAACCCTAAGATCAAAAAAGCAAACCCACGGACTCGCTTTTTTTGTTAGCTCGCTTTTGATTCCGCGTGCTGCTCTACCATAAACGCGATCACTTCTTCGTTTAAGCAAGATTTGCTGATGTATTGGCGTTGTTTACCAAGGTGAAGGATAAAGCCCAAATCAGTTTGTTCGAGTTGGTCGATATCATTCCAAGCGAGGCTGCGGTCAACTTTACCGCTTTTGTAGCGTACGCCATCTGCATTCACTTCAAACACCACTTTACTGCCGCGACTTGAGCTGATGGTTTGACGCCACAGCCACCAAGTTCTTTTGAAGTAAACGCTGCACGCTTCAATCACACTCAATACGATAAAGAACCAACCGACATAACCGTTTGGTAGCAGTTCAAACTCCAATAAAACCACACCAAAGACAAGAAACAATATCCCTTTTAGGTACGCTTGTGGGAACTTCGTTGGCTGGCTAGTTTGATCATAACACTCAGCAAAGAAAGGTTTGTCGAGTGTGTATTCTGTAGTGAATTCGAAATCTTTAGACATGTATGGTTACTTCAAGGCTTCTGTAAATGAGTAATCTTAGTTGCACTCTCGCAACGCCTGCATTGTAGCGCTTCTCGGGATTTATCTTTAGTCCTTTTGATTCTGTTTTGTAAATCAATGATACCGCCACGCAAAAAGACCTCGGTGCACTTGCCAAGATCAAACAAGGCGAACCATTTGGCTCGCCTTGTGGATTAATGACCTATGTAACTTCTTGAGGTTTTTACTTTAGAGGGTCGTTGTCTGGCAACGCACTGTGTATCCATACTGCCAGCCGGTGTTTGATGCTTGCGCCATCTAGCTTGCTTTCCGGTAGTGGCGTGATCTGTTTGGCATCGACCAAGAATAGGTAAATCGCTTTTACTCTTAGAGGCTGTGGTGACTGAGGAAGGTCAAAGCCTTGTAGCTTCGCCATCTTCCCACCAATCTCTAGTGCCTTCTTAACCAGTTTGTCTTCATTGTGAAGCTTGGAGCTTTTTGACATTGATAAATCCTCTTCTTCGCTTCAATTAAGAATACATGAAGTGTCACGTATGGCGTGTTAGTAAGCTCGCATATTGATAAGTTTATGCCTTCTTACCGAGTAACTGATTGAAAAACGACCTTAATTCGTCATCACCAAGATTGAGCAGGTAGTCACCAACATACCATTCAACAATCGATTGATTTGGATGTGCCGTGACTTACGGGTTACCAAACCAAATGCCCTTTTCCGTGGCAAACGTGTATTGAAGTTCTTTCAACTCTTCACAGCTAAATGGCAGGATAAGGTGCAACATGTTTGCTTGAGGCTGGATTAGTCTTACCGCCAAAGGTGGGAACTCTTCAATGATCTTGTAGATTTGTTTTGTTCGCTCAAACAGAGCCCGCAGCTGCGCCAACCTTTCATCGAACGGCATTGCTGCAGACACTACATAAGGTGTTCTATTAATGATTTATTTAGAACAAAGATCCTGTTCACCGTAAACGAGCCACTTCGGTAAATATGCGGTTTCTGGAATTGTCCAGCCATACTTATCGTATGCCAATGCAGCAAGACCAATCAGTTTCAAAGAAACATTTCCTTTTGGCGAATAGCGAACATCTTCATTCATGTAGAACTGGTAATGCGCCTCTAACGCATCTCTCAGTGCTTCTTGATAATGTGACTCATCGCCATCGATAATGGCAACAAACACATTCACAAATGGAATAAACAAAGAGTGTACATATGGCACTCTGGTTGATTCTAAATATTGTGGGGAGGATTTCTCCATCACCGTTTGCAATAACTCAGGTAATGCTGATGAATTGCTAAATACACCGTTAACAAACTCGACCAGCGCAACATCGAAAGGATCTTTTAAACGCACTAACGACTCATCCATGATGGTCATCAGCTCTACGCAGCGCCAATCTCTCGCGGCCATCGCTAAACAGATTTCATCCAACCAAGCATCCATCGTTCCCCCTGCAATAGAACGGTTACCTACTTCCGAAAAATGTCGGTGCCCAACGGAGAATTCAACAACTTGCTCTGAATGATTGGCCAGTAAGTACACGTTATTCAATAACTCAAGCGCTCTTTTTATATAAGCTGGCGAGGCCTGATGTTGTCCATATTTTGAAGCAGTAAAAAATGCCTGAAGCGAATCCCAAGCATCGCCTTTCATTCTTTTAAGAGGTTGCTTATAAAAAGATTGTTTTTCATCAAGCATTCTTTCCCAGAAGCTGTAGAAATCTTCATCTTCTTCACGAAAAATACGCAATTTTCTTTCTTCAGGTATCTCTAAATAATGATTCTTCATTGGTTCCATCGTTCCCTAGCCTCGCATTATAAGTTGTTCTAATTTTTTGCTGTGATGATATTCATCCTCAAAATCAAGCCGTGAATGATGCCGAAGTTGATTTATAAAATCAATTTATAATCAGTATGTTGTATCGAAAGTTAATGCTTAATTGAAATGAATCGAAAAGCCGAAAAACATTTGAAATATAAGGCTACCGCACAAGCCGCGATGGGTAAGCCAGAACGTACCTGTCCATAAACAGTGGACGACGAACACTGACTTTGTGGAGTAAAGATAGACAGATATTCACCATTGTGTTCGCCTTTCTTTTTCTGTCGCTTTCGATAATACTCTTGCGCAATATTACTCAGCTGGAAAATTTTATGCCTCAAGCAAACTCTGTGGTCGTACTCGACTTTGAAACCACAGGTCTCTCTCCTACTTTAGGTGATCGCGCAATAGAAATTGGTGCAGTAAAGTTAGTCAATGGCGAGGTTGTCGATAGTTTTCAGCAACTCATGAATCCCAGTTTCAGAGTGAGTTCTTTCATTGAGAACTACACCGGCATTACCAACAATATGTTGCGATCGGCACCAAGCTGCGAAGAGGTAATGGCGTCATTTAGTGAGTTCATTGCTGGCGAGAACCTTATCGCTCACAACGCGTCCTTCGATAAACGATTTTTAGATGCAGAGCTTGAACGAATCAACTGTGGTTATTCGGGTGAGTTTGCTTGCTCCTTACTGGTGGCAAGACGGCTCATTCAAGATGCCCCATCACATAAGCTAAGTGAACTTGTTCGCTATAAAAATATCGACAACGACGGCGTTTTCCACCGTGCACTAGCCGATGCGCAAATGACAGCCAAGCTTTGGCTCTTAATGGTCGAAGGGATAGAAAACTCAGGCGTCGAAAAACCAAGTTTTCAGTTGATGCAAACGGTCAGTAAAACAGCCAAAGGAAAAGTCGACCTGCTACTCGCCAAAAGCCGTGCGTAACACCCTCCGAACTAAAAGCTGATTCTAGTCTCTTCGACGTTTAAGTGATTTTCGATATACATGCGATATTGGCTATATCTGTCAATATCGCAGTGCTTCTTATTCAAAACAAAGATCGCCTGGGTCACTCTATCCTCCAAAACTTCTAAAAAAATCGTGAATTATGTCTCACCGATTTAGATACTCGCTATAGTCACTCGAGACAATACGCAACAATTCGAGGTGTATTCACTGACTACTGATTTGTAAGCGATGATCAACAATGTTTTTCTGTTCTTAGAACAGTTTGCAGCTTTACTCATACTCGTACTGATTTCTGTTTTTGCTGTTGGCTTTTTATTTTTTGGTAAGGAAGCTCAAGTGTTTACACCAAGCATAAAAGGACGTATTACGAAGAACGATACTCCCATAAAGAATGCAAATGTAGTACTTAACATTCGGTCAGCAAATAGTTCTTTCGAACGTAGCTTCACCACGAATACAAATGGGGAATTCAAGTTTGATCCTGTTTTCAGAAAAAGGAACAAAGTTCTAAGTATTTTCGATGGCCTATTTCAAACAATATGCAGTGTAGAAGTGACCACAACCGTTGCCAATCAAAAGGTTGTTATTTGGAAAGGAATTTTCAGGCATCATGTCATCGGTATGAAGGAAAGAGTAAATATGTCTAATTTAAACTGCGAAGCCACCACCCCCATCAGAAAGTTTGAATTTCAATCCCATGGGGATTCCGTAAGTAGTCAATGTGACTTAAGTGATTACTTAAAAGTAAACAGATAGAGTAATGTTTACTCTATCAAACTCCTCAACTTCCTGATCCGAACGCGGTAGTTCGCTGGTCTCACCAACCAAACTGGCTTACTATGCCAGGTACCTAAAACGCTTTGTGAGTCACTCATGAGCAGAAAAAATAACAAAAATCTCAGCATTCTTCTTAAACTCACCACCTTTATTGCACCTTATAAATGGCGGGTTGCGGCGGCCTTAGTTGCCCTTGTCGCGACAGCAAGTTTGACGTTATCCGTTGGCTATGGAGTACGCATACTTATCGACCAAGGCTTTGCTCAGCAATCATTGCAAGAGCTTACCAATGCGATTCAGTTTATTGTCGGTGTCACATTGTGTATTGCCATTGGGACTTTCTTTCGCTTTTACCTTGTCTCTTCCGTAGGTGAGCGCGTTAGTGCGGATATTCGCCTTGCGGTGTTTAACCATGTGATTACGCTGCATCCGAGCTATTTTGAGACCAACAGTAGTGGCGACATTATGTCGCGCCTGACTACCGATACCACATTGCTGCAAAGCATTATTGGTTCATCGTTCTCGATGGCGATGCGTAGCGCTCTGATGTGTTTTGGTGCCATCATTATGTTATTCGCTACCAACGTTAAGCTCACGCTGATTGTGCTTGCTTCTGTGCCTTTGGTTCTGGTTCCGATTTTGTTTTATGGACGACGCGTGCGTGCGCTCTCTCGCCAAAGTCAGGACTCAATGGCCGATGTTGGCAGCTACGCTGGAGAAGCGATAGAACATATTAAAACCGTGCAAAGTTTTAGCTCAGAGTCGCATGAACGAGCGGCTTTCGCTGTCGAGGTGGAAAAAGCTTATGAAATAGGTAGACAGAGAGTAAAGCAGCGAGCGATCCTGATATCAGGCGTTATTGTGATTGTGTTCAGCGCGATTGCAGGCATGCTTTGGGTAGGCGGCAGCGATGTGATTCACGGAAAAATGTCTGCGGGTGACCTAGCCGCATTTGTGTTTTATGCCATTATGGTTGCCTCATCGACTGCAACCATTTCCGAAGTCATGGGTGAATTGCAAAGAGCCGCAGGTGCTACCGAACGGCTGATTGAGATCCTTCAAGTAGACAGCGATATTAAAGCGCCGAACAACTATTTGCCTGTCCGTTCCGACATGCCTGCTGAGGTTAACTTTAATTCGGTGAGTTTCAACTACCCTTCTCGACCAAATCAACCAGCAATCAAAGAATTAAATCTAACTGCTGAACAAGGAAAAGTGTTGGCGTTGGTCGGCCCTTCTGGTGCCGGTAAAACAACACTATTCGAACTGCTGCAACGCTTTTATGATCCGCAAAAAGGGCAAGTGTTGTTTGGTGGTGAAGATATTCGACAGTTCGACCCAAACGAGCTTCGACGTCAAATGGCGCTCGTACCACAACAACCAGCGCTGTTTAGCCATGATGTTTTTCATAATATTCGCTACGGTAATCCTGAAGCGACGGATGAACAAGTTATCGAAGCCGCGAAAAAAGCCCATGCCCATGAGTTTATTGAGAAGCTTCCCGAAGGCTATCACAGCTTTTTAGGCGAGCGCGGCGTTAGGCTATCGGGCGGACAAAAGCAGCGCATTGCGATTGCTCGCGCGATTCTAAAAGATCCAAAAATCTTACTGCTAGACGAAGCTACCAGCGCCCTTGATAGTGAAAGTGAACATCACGTTCAGCAAGCACTTGAAGCTCTAATGAAAGGACGCACAACGCTGATCATTGCTCATCGTCTTTCGACTATCCAACATGCGGATAAAATTGCGGTGCTTGACAATGGCGAGTTAGTCGATGTTGGTAACCACCAATCATTAATGCAAAGCTGTGAGTTGTATCAGCGACTTGTGGCATTGCAATTTAAGCACTTGGAGTAACGCCTAGTTAAGCGTTCAAAAGTAAGTAAAGGCGAACAAAGTAATTTAATAACAATAGCTTAACGATGTTTTTTTGTATCAGTCCTGTGAACCCTGGCGAGACTAGGGATCTGATAGCAGTGCGCTGAGTGGTTAATGAGATAATTTAGACCATGAAGAGCTAGGGTAGAAGATCCCACATCATGTCCCATCGTCGCTGTACAAGGTGACGAAATACAAAAGATGCCACTCGCAGTTAAACGAGCGGCATTAAACCAAGCAGCTCGTCTTTTAACAAAGGAATTCCAGTAACCAGCGTATTCTCCCTTCAACTAGAAACACTCGTTCACAACTACCATATAAAACCCAATCAGCTTCATTTGTAATAATTCAGGTTTCAAAAATAGGAAATCATTACTGAAAAAGTTTACCGCGTTTTGTGTTGCTATCTATGGTTACAATATTTGAGACATCAATGCCTTTAAACCAAGCAACACAAAAGCGGCACCGATATGAACAGCGAAGCGAAACAACTATTTTCTTATCTATGTCAGCGATACGATGCGCTTTCTCAAGAGCTTGAGTCTCGCCCTTTTCCTGAATTTTCTGAGACTATTACTCATCCTCTTGGGCACTGTTTAGTCCGTTGCCCAGCAGGTAGCCAACGCTTTTCTATTGTAGCAGTCAACTTTGCACCCTCCATTCGCGGGCAAGGCGTGCTTACTGCATTTATCGACTACATCAAAAGCAATCCTTACCACTACCAAGGTGTTGAGGTTGCAATCATTGAAAACAAGAACTTAGCTAAACGGCTTTTGTCTCTTGGCTGGAAGTACAAGTCCCTGTTTGGCAAGATTTTCTTCGCTAGCAAGCCGACCCTAGTAAAGGACTTTCAGTCTGCGTAATAGTTATTACGAAACCGCATCGACATCCAAAGTAAAACCATCACTCAAAATCCGTAAGCATGTTGAAAAAAACTTGGCGATCTTCTGCAGTACTTCCTCGATGAGCAGTGTATTCAACGTGCGCGTCTGCGCTGGCTTTTGGGGATAGATTGATGCCCCATAACGCATTAATTTGGTTTGGTACGATGGAATAACGCATATCAACAATTCGCATTTCATTATTCGGATCCTTCGCTACAAAACCGTTTGAAAACCAACGGAAACGTTCGATGTCTTTTGCTTGTTGCGATTGCGGGTTTAGCCACGGAAATTGCTCTTTTATATTTAACTTTGGAGTTGATTCGCCAGGGTAAATTTTTATTGAACGCCCCACCCTTACGGCATCTACATAGTAGCTCTCTTCCGTTTCATAAATTAGTTTCCAAACCAAAAGATTGCTGAAACTTGGTTTGGCTTTTAATTGTATAGCGTTGTGTTGTCGCTCTTTGACGATTTCCCAACCAGCTACTTCTGCTCTATCTCGCTGGATCATTCCAAGACTTAGGTAAGCCAGGCACCATAAAAATGCAATGCGGGCATAGTTTGGGCTTCGCTTCAGTGCAACAAACAAAAGCAATATTAAAATAGGGAGTGTGAACGCGGGGTCGATTACCGAAATAGTGTTCCAAGCATAACGCGTGTTGCTTATCGGCCATAGAAGCTGTGTTCCATAACTGGTGCATGCGTCTAATAACGCATGGGTACTATAACCAAGCGCGCAGTAAAACCAACTCTGCCGGAAGCTTAGTCCTCGCGTTTTTGCGAACAATGGATACAACACCAAAGCACAAATGAAACTACCAAACGGGATAAACAAGAGCGAGTGAGTAAATTGGCGATGGTATTCCAAATACAGCAAAGGATCAGTTGAAGAACGGATGAGCACATCTAAATCCGGAGCCATCCCAGAGACCACGCCCAACACGCCAACAACTGCAAGGTTTCGCTTGTTGCTCACGGCCAGTGGCAAAGCTGCACCCAATAAACCTTGCGTTAACGGATCCATCGTTCACTTCCTTTAGATAGATGAAGCTCAGCTGGAAAGCGTACACGCTCAATAGTCGGTTCCAATTTAAAAACCAGAAGGTTCTTCGACATAAATTATCCGCATTTAAGTGGAAAACAATACACGACTTAGTCATGCATTTGCTTGTTTAGCAACAAACACCTTGATTTAGTGTAAGAAGGAATCACGCCGTTCGCTAGTGAACGAACAAATCTGAGTCTAGGCTTGTTTGGTATTTCAAACCCGAAGGTTTATCTGACGCGAAAAAACAAGGCGATCCAAATGGCTCGCCTTGTTTCTAATTTACTGAACGATAAACGACAGGTGTTTAGTCTTGAGGATTCTCTTTCGCGTTGATTTCAGCGTAAGTGTGCAGCAGCTCCGTCAATGTTTTTACCCACGCAAAAACATCCGAAGGTGCATTTTCGATTAGTTTTTCCACTAGAGCACAGTGTGTTTCTAGCGTGATGGCCTCTTCCAAACGGAATGAGATCGCGTAGAAATGCCAAAGCACCAATCGCGTCATTCGCTCGCTATTTTGCTTTGCGTTGTCTGAGTCATCAAACGCTTGTTGAATTTCACTCAGTGCGATTGCTGTCATGCGTAGCATTGCATCAAGACGTGCAGACAACATGCGGTCTTCACTATCCACTTCTTCTTGATCAAAAGTGAACAGCTCATTCATCACGTCTTCTGGCACCATTTTACTGATCATACGAGCACTAAACTCTTCCAGCTCATGGCGAGGCATAGTTACAAGACAATCGAAGGTGTAATCACGAAGCATAAAATCACTCTAGGTTAGAAATCAATTTCAGCCTCGCATTCTAAATATTGAAATTTCAATTGCCAGTGTTAATTTCTATCCATCTACGAAAAACTACAAAACACCGTTGATTGCAATACCAACTCCAATCCGCTGCTGATTATGATCATAGTCGATCAAGCTCTTACCATAACCCGCTGAGTATTGTGCGTACCCCTGAACTTTGCCCCAAATCGGAAATGACACACCGAGTTCTGCAAAACCCTTATGTGTTTGAAAGTTCTGGCGACCTAAAAAGGTAAACTCGTAACCATTCCACTTGTAAGCACTCGATAGCTCAAAGTGTCCCATATAGTCTTCGATATCCGGGTTATCATCACCTTTGGGATCATTAGGCGATGTCTTTTCATCTTCAGGTATACGCCACCAAGGCTGGATAGAAACCGCAAAATTGTCTTTTGCAAAGGTTAAGTTGGCATAGACACGGTTCCAACTGCGCGATAGCTCCTGTCTCTGACCGTTAGACTCATGTTCAATACCAAAACCTAACCAAGTCGAACCATCAAGTGGTTTCCAGTCTGTTGGGGTGTAGTAAAAAAGCTCTGGACGATAATTGGTTTCACGGAATGGACGAGATGCTGCCCCCGTGTATACCTGCCAAAATGATTTAAGAGTCATTCCAAAAAACAGACCATCGCCATCAAACAACAAGTCATCATAGTTCATTGGTACTTTAAAACTGATTTGGAACTCCGCCTCTTCCTTACGCAGTTCATCGCCGTATTTGGTGTCGGCATACGCGCGTTTATTTACACGATCACTGTATGTAAACGGAAGAATATAGTTAACGCGATGCGCGACTAGGCTAAACGGTTCGAACGCGTTTTCTCGTTCTGATTCCAAACGCTTGTCGACCAAGCTTTCCTGAAGTTCTTCAGGCTCTTCAATTTCTGGATCTGCGGGCACTGTGCTGGTTACTGTGTCAAGCTCACACTGCGCGCGAATGCTCTTTATGGTTTCCTCACCTTTGCTTTGCTTTATTTTGTCTAGCAAACATAAATCATAAGCACTGGCTGTTTCTCCCATCGCAACTGGCGCTGCCAATAAACTCAGTATTGATATCCCTGCCACTTTTGAAGCCATCTGAAACCCTTAATATTCTTTATGTCAAACCAGATAATTTTAGTTTTTCTTGGTAAACCGCTTGCTATTCTGACGTTAAGGCAATGTTAAATTTCCGCCGACTTTACGTCTTGGATAAATGCAACAGACTTTAGACATATCGGTCAACTATGATCAAAGCGCAAAAAACAACCAAGAGTTGAGCATCATAGATAAAAACCACTCGTTTGCATGATGCTCATGTTCTCTATGCAAAATACTGGCTCGTAACTTTGATTGCAAACCCGGCTATGAATAAACCCAAACCAAAACCCAAATGCGCCAATGTGCTAAGAAAACGGGCTTTCCAAGGTGTTGGGGTTTTACTCGCAGCAAAACCAAATCCTAGACAAGGTTGAATGACCAAAAATGGGAAGATCAACGTTACCACGCCTGTAATTAAGCTGGGCATTAGACTGGGCTCTACCAACCAATGATGACCAAAAACAGTAACGTGAGCCAAAGCGAAAGTAACGCCGATGGCATAATGCAAAAACCAGCCAAGTGACTTTTCTCCCGGCATCGCCTCTGACGCCATAATTGGCGCATGCATAAACTTTCCTTGGGGCATGTACAAAACCCAGCGCGCAACCAACGCATAGTTTAATGAAGGAATACCAAACACTCTCCTTTGTAACCATGCCCATAAATCCATTATCAAAGTGGCACCAATCCCTATTAGCACCGCTTGCAATCCCATTAAAAGCAGCATTTTTCTCTCCTCAAGTTTTTGATTTGTTAAGGTCTTAGTTGCATGCTACAACTTAAAGCCAACTTGAAGTCAATGGGGAATAATATGGATATTGCAGAAGTGGTTAGAAAATCAGGATTGCCGACTTCAACGCTCAGGTATTACGAACAGCTGGGGTTAATTCGCTCGATAGGAAGGAATGGATTGAGACGCCAATATTCACCAGAGGTACTCAATACACTCAATTTAATTAGTTTGGGGCGTATCGCTGGAATATCGCTTAACGAAATGGCAGAAATGTTGAATCAATCAGAAGTTTCAAAGCCATATATCGATCGTGACTTACTAACGAAAAAGGCACTTGAGATTGATGAGCAAATAAAACGTTTGAAAGCGGTGCGAGACAGCCTAAACCATGTTGCTACCTGCCCTCATGAGTCGCATATGGACTGTTCTTCATTTCAGAAGCTTATGAAGGTCGTAAAGCGTTATGTCCCCCAAAAGCAGAGATAAACCGCTCTCCCTACCGTCCTATTCTTGATTTACAAGGAAGTAACTCGCGATTGTGAGTTACTTCCTTTCATATTACTTAGCTTGCGATTTTACGTACTTCTTCACTTTTTTCATCGCCATTTTTTGCTTTAACGGTGAAAGGTAATCAATGAACAAGTTACCAGATAGGTGATCAATTTCGTGCTGCATCACAATCGCCAAGAACTCATCGCTCTCGATTGTAATCGGGTTGCCATCACGGTCTAGTGCAGAAACAACAACTGACGTGTAACGCTCTACATCTGCGTAGTACTCAGGAACAGATAGGCACCCTTCTTGACCAAGTGCTTTGTTTTCTCCGCTCACCACTTCTGGGTTAACCAAGATTAAAGGATCATTGCGTTCGTCAGAGATATCGATGACAACAACCGCCTCTTTTCTGCCTACTTGGGTTGAAGCTAAACCGATACCATTGCCCGTTGCGTAAAGTGTTTCTAGCATATCGTCTATCAGCGTTTGTACTGTCGATACATCAGTGACTTTTTCTGCTTTTACTTTAAGCCTTGGGTCTGGAATGGAGAGAATTTCGAGGACTGCCATACTTACCTTTCATATCTATAAATCGTAATTCGTGGCGAATTATACACACGTTTCTCGATACATAAACCTGCTAAGCTATCTTGCGCACAAGGCATAAACCATTAACTCAAACGACAACACAATAAATGGGGTTGTCTTTTAAACAAAAAATCCTACAAACAGGAAACTAAAACGCCAGCACATTATGGCAGGCGTCTTGTCATGATCCTAATTGAATCGTTTGTTGTATTTTATCTACTGACTTTCCTTGGCTTTGAGTAACACTCTAATCGCCATTTTCTCACCACTTTTTAAAATTAAGTAGGCGATGCCAATCGTTATTAGCATTATGATAGCAATAAAAATACTTACCCCACCGAGCTCAGATAATAAATAAAACGGAGAAATATCTAACGACATTAAGATAAGAGAGAACACTACCAAACTTGCTAAAGTCCACAGTAAAACAGCATACCATCTTGTTTTTGATGGCATTACATCTCCAGTCTTGTAGCCGAAGTAATAACCAACACTCATGGCTGGGATTAACGTGCTAAGAAAGCCTGTACCACTCATTTCTATCCCAACAATATATTCAATGGCCAACAGCAATGCAGCCCAACAAACGGACGCCAGACACAACAGAGACGCAACAAGAAGTACCGATGGTGGCTGGTTTATTTCTGATTCTGAATAGTTATTTTTTAATTCCACTTTCATTTCCTTCCATTTATTTGAATAAAATAAGCGTTTTAGATCATGCTTCCGCTTGGACAACCTAGAGAAACAACACCACAAGAAATACAACTTGTAGCTTTTTAAATAGTTTTATTTTCATTTAACCTAGATTCCAACTAACTGTTATTTTTAAAATTAAACCCTCTCTCTCAAATGGTATATTCAATGAATTTACTCATAAGGGCCCAGTGCAACCATGTTAATACGTTCTATGTATCAGAAACAATTCATTTATTTCCAATGACACTAGTGAGATCATGCGACGTGATTGGAATCTCACTTAAGTTTTCATGGACCTATCACGCTGAAAATTGAAGTCTCTACCTGTCATAGAATAAAAAGCCGTCAAAACCAGTGGTTCTGACGGCTTTTTATTTTCTATTACACACTCGATTATTGTTGCAGCTTCGCTGTGGCTTCTACTGCTTTGTAGAAGTCCAGCACTCTCTGTTTGAGGTTCGATTAAAACCCTATAAAACATTAAGCCGCAATATTAATTGAGTTGTTCTATATAGCGATTCAGCTCTACCGCATATGTTTTTTGATCAATCGCAGTGTCACCTATTTCTTCATCTAGAAATCCAAGTAGCATTTGTGCACCACCTTCACCATTATTTAACGCTTGCGTCAAGTAATAGGCTGAAAGCACCTTATTTTCAGGTAAACCACAGCCATCATCATACAAACATGATCCTAAATAAAATTGTGCACTAGCCAACCCATCATCAGCAGCCTCTGAGATTAAAGAAAAGCCCCGCTTAACATCCATGACTTTTGGCTCTTTCAGAAGGATTATCCCTAAAAGCTCTTTACTATGAACATCATCCACTTCGATAGCTTTGATCAATAAAGACTTTGCTCCTTGCACATCACCTTGTTCATAAAATTTATTTGCTTCGCTGTACAACTGCTCTGGAGCTTCTCGGTTCTTAGTTAGGAGGCTTTCTATCGTTTTAGTTGCCTCAAACTTTGACGTAGTATCGTTACATGCCGTAACAAGGAGCACTACTAATAAAACGTTAACAATTCTCATGTTATTCCCATGTGCATTTGATAAACAAGACTGCTGTCGAGTATGAATCGTCATACTGACCGCTTACAATTTGAAACTTTGTATTGATCGGAGCTTTAGCACTAGCTTCACACATATTGGCAATTTGACCACGAACATAAGCACTCGAATCAAAGTTATACTTGTCTTCTTGAGGAATTATACTTGCTAATGAAACTCTAGATAGTTGAGGAGCTTTCCCATATTCCCTTTCGACTTTCAAATACTTCACATTAACAATCAAAATGCAGCCAGATGATTCTAGATTTGCATTGTGTACTCGATTAGCTAGTACTCTAACGTTTTGTCGGATAATATCAAAGAGAAGCATAGCCCTGCCTTTCTGTAATACCATCCCTAAGGCCATGGCCCTTCCACTATTTGCTTTCATTGCAGTAGAAGCTAGAGTTGACGACTGTATTGGAGCTAGAGACGAAAATTTACGTGAAGGAATAACAGCTTTGTTTTTCCAGTGCATTCGATCGGTTAACATACCAGACTTAACCGCCATGTTGCGATCTATCTGTTCCTTAAGCTTTTGTAACCTTTTCTCACCTGTAATATCATTTGGAAGCTTACGTAATGGTCCCGCAAGAGAAGTATCTTTTATGGTATTAACGGGAATTTTCTCATTATCTAATTTGCTTCTTAGTTCGACACAAGAGCTAAATAGTTTGTCAGCTGGATACATGTAATTAATGTAGTTGATTGATAACGGCGTATCTCTCTCGTGCGTTAGTATAGAAATGTACATAATGATTCTCTCAAAACCATTATTATGAACAGGATTGCATAAAGTTCCAAGCTCTAAGTTGTCCTAGTTGTGAGATATACCCTCATCAATGAAAGTTAATTTATAGTTAGATATTTGTTAGAAACACTCAGCGGTCATTACAAATAAACATTCGTTAACTATATGTGTTGTCACCATTACATGTAAGATTATTAAAAATAAAGGCTAACCAGTTGGTTAGCCTTTATTGATATTACTGCTACAATTTTGCTTTGGCTTTTACGCGGACTTTAATTAACACATCACCATCGACCAACCTAAGGTCGAATATTGGTGAATGTCGCGGTGGTGACTCCATCACTTTGTGACGACAACGATTTTACGTCTGCGCTAAAGTAATATGGATTAAGTGGCATTTTATTCTCTGCTGGTCGCGCGTAGTAAAGCTTGGCAGGCTGTTTTGCCATTTGTTGCGCGTACAAATACCCGACCAACGCATGTTCAAACTGGTGGTAACCATTTCCCCAATGGAACGCTTTGGTTGATTTAGGACTCAGACCGACTCCTCCATATTGATGATCCGCCCATACGTCCATAAAAGTGGGTAACGTGTATTGAAGCGTTTCTTTCATCGAACCATCGACAAGAGAAACTGTCATTGCCGCTTGATCGAGCTCTGCCCATTCCCAAGACGAGCTATAGTGCTTGTATGGTCTTGATTGCCAAGCAGGAATGCTCTCTTGCGTCCATTTACTCTGCCATTCTGGTGAGAAAAGCGCTTTGACTTGCTCAAAGTTTTGCTGGTATTGCGCTTGCTTAAGCGTGTGTTTCATTCCTTTGAAACCAAACTCTGTCCACTTTGAATTTTCCAACAACTGACCTGTCAGATACGTCATCCAATACGCCTTGATGGTGTGTCCAAAATCATTGTGTTTCGCATCTGGCATCATTACTGCTTTGTGGTGTATCGCGCCATAAAAGCGCTGCTCTTTGACGGAATGGTAGTTATCTATCATCACTTGCGTCAGCCATTGCAGATCTTGCTTCCACTTGGCTTGCGCTGGCGGTGGTAAAAGTGGCGCCGTTAACAACAGATAGCCATTGATCTGGTCAAGTTGAGCGACTAGCTCTTGCTGCTTCGCACTTTCCCCATCACCGTCTTTCAAAACCCAAGCCAGACCGCGATCATCGCTTCGTCGGTATTGTTTAAATATAAACGCTTGCTGGTCGATGAGCGCTTGTTCGACCTTTGGATCTTGAGTCAAGTAGTAATACATCGCCAAACCCACCAAGGCGTAAGCTTGGTCTTGAGAAGTTCGTTGTTGCCACTCCATCCCCGGTTTCCCACTACGCGTAAAGCTCACAAAGCCGCCGTTTTTCTCATCTTGTAGATGATCAATCAGGTAATAAGCCCCTTTCTTTGCCAGCTCTAATGCTTGCTTGTCACCCGTAAGATGAAAAAGCACGCCATAAGCGTAAGTTTGGCGCGATTTCATGCGGGTGTATTCGCGATCGAAGTGCGGGCTAATCCACCCTTTGTTTAATTCTCCACACGGCTTTTGTGGGTCGAGAATGACACCGTTATCACAACGAAAAGTCGGAAAATTCCCCGCAGGTTGTCCATGCGCGCTTTCCATCATCCAATATGGGGCTAGGCCATTCGTCACATGGTTTAACCAATCATCCCCCGAAGGCAGGCCTACATCAGCAAAGCTGCTCATGCTCGTCGTTGCGAGCAATAAGGTAAGATATTTAAAAGACATAACACTCAATTAAGTTATTGAATTTTATCCAGTATAAATAACTCCCTTTACGCATATTGTTGTCGTGCTCACAATAGCCTTACGCATTTGTTTGCATCAATCATCTTTCAGCCTTGTTCGATGACTGAGCCGAGAATAAACGCTACTCTGTCTTCGACTGACATTTTGGGCACTTCGATCAATTGATAACCAAATTTGTGATAAGCGTTGACCATCTGTTGATACGTAGCCACCGCTTCAGAAAAGTCTTGCTTTCGCTCTTCGTCGTTGCTGAATATCGACGTCCACGGTGGAAAAATGAATACTTGAGAATGATAACGAAGCGTCTGGCAATGCGTGATGAGCTCATGCGAGATTGGCAGTTGTTCCAACTTACTGTAGCCATATACGTCCACAATACTGCGATCAAAAAACACATTCCCTTGGTGGACATTGAAAGCTCGGTAATTGCTCACTTCTGCCTTCATCATTTCGTCTCGAAAAGCTTGTTTGTCATTCCAAGGTAATGCTGAACCGTGATTGGCAACCTGCGTTTGTATTACTTGACGACCGGTTTCTGGCGCGCAGATAAAGCCTTGTGTTTTGAGTTGTTCGATAACCGAGGTTTTTCCTGCACCGGGACCACCAGTGAATACGATGAGTTTATTCAAATTTGTTTCCTTATTTTTTGTTTGAGTGAAGTAATGCGTGTACAGCCAAGAAAATGGGCATCATCTGGCGTTTGAAATTGGCATTTGGCACGCCAGCGTTAAGCGAGATCGGTAGTGGGAAATTTGGGGGAATAGAACTGAGCAGTGAAGAGATTTACAAAGTAAGAACCGAAACGACGTGTTCATCGGTTATGGAAAACGGAGGAATGCTGAGCGAAGCAAGCTCGCCCAAAATAATGGGTTGGGAAGTGGTGCGATTGGTTCTGATGGTTAACGCGTCAATTGGATATCTATATCAAGAAAATGGCACCTAAGCCTAAGAACGCAAAGAAACCAACGACATCGGTAACGGTCGTCAATACTACCGAGCCAGCCACGGCGGGGTCAATGTTAAACTTCTTCAACGTGAATGGTATCAACGTACCCGATGCCGCGGCCGCCAAACTATTGAGGAAAATTGCACAACAGATAATAAGCGCCAATGGCCAAGAGTCAAACACCATGTAGACGACACCCGCGATGACTAATCCCATGATCAAGCCATTAATGGTGGCGATTTTTAATTCCTTATTCACCAATAGCTTCAAGTTACTTTGGTGCAAGTGGTTCAATGCGATACCCCGAATGGCCACCGCTAAGGTTTGGCTACCTGCGATGCCGCCCATACTCGCCACAACAGGCATTAAGATAGCAAGCGCAACGACTTGCTCGACCACATTATCAAAAATACCAATGATGGCAGAGGCAACAAAAGCGGTCAGCAAGTTAATCACTAGCCAAAGTGCTCTTAACCTTGTCGCCACGCTTAATGGTGTGAACAAATCTTCTTCGCTTCGTACGTTTTCTGCCACTACAGCTTGTAGGCTGAGTTCGCGCAACGTAATCGCGATGGTCGCCATCGACAAGACGCCCATAATTTTGCCACCAGCCATGATAGGAAACCAATGTGCTCCACCATCAATCGAGACTTGTTTGCTGACGCTTTGAATCGTTTGAATATCTTCTAGAATTGGCGTAACTACGGTCAAGTCGGTAAGTTTGATATGATTTTCGTGCAGCAACAGGGTTTGCGGCTCTATCGTACCAATCACACCACTTGCATCACGCACAATGATCAACCGCACTGGACTTTGCCCACGTTTTAGCAGCTCGGTTTTGATGCCTCCTACGCTGTTTTTAGGGTTTGCGACCAGAAAGTGAGGCTCGGCATAACGTCCAACTTTGTTGTCTTCATACGACAATGCTTGTTGGATATGCGCGACAGACTCTTCACTTTGATCAATAAGGTATTCATCTACAAATTCGGTCGGTAGAAAGTCCGCAAAGATGATCAGTTCTGAATCCGTTATGTACGCCAAGCGTTCATGTTGTAAGTCTTTATTGAGTGATTGATGAATGTGCTTGGCGGTGTCGTATCGGAGCAAATTTAATACCGTCCAATACTTCTCAGGCGGCACTGCTTCTATGACACGCTTACGGTAAGCAATGTTGACCGATTCCAAAATGTTCGCAATCTGTGCTTCTTGATAGTCTTTCAAAAAGCTCAAGTCTTCGGTCGATTCTATCGCTTTAATGATCTCAGCAAGCAAATGTGGCACTTTGCGGTTAATTTGCAATTGGTTGGAATCTATCATTACTTTTACCTATAGCTTTCACTACCACATTCGCCGCATTGACGATATGTGCTATCCGAAGGCATGAATTCTTGATGTTAAAATTCTAGGCGATAGTTGACTTAATTGCGGAATTTATATTTCGCTCGCAGAAACAAAACGCCTCTGCATCAGTTCATGGTATAGACTTGAATGTGTGTCAGGCTCATTCGCCTTGTTTGATAATGGAGTAATCAATGGCACCTGTATTTTTTCTGACTCAGCAGGCCGCCTTACCAAGTCGTAAGGTGCTTCGTAAAGTGATTCAATTTTCGACAGCGCTGGCTCAGCCTATTGTAGTTTTAGTGGAAGACCATCGCCGAAGTGAAGATCACGCATTCGCTCATTTTCTCAGTTTCAACTCTGACCATATAGAAAAAAGACAAGCTGAGTTTGAAGCTTGGACCTTAAAGTTCAACGCATTAATTGTCGAACTTTGTGAAGAAGAAGAGCTTGAAACACCAACGCTCTCTTACGAGCATTTCAAAGGGAGCCATTGGGTTGAGCAAGTTGCGAAACGACTTGTTGACCACACTGACTTACTGCTCGTGGGACACTTTAACAAACACGAGATTCAAACGATGCTCACAGAACTGGCACAACAAGATTGCGACTTGTTGCTACTGAGTGAGCGGTCATGGCCTTCTCACGCCAACATGCTTTGTGCAATCGACCCACTTCATCGAGGGGATGAAAAGTCGATAGTAGATAAAGCCATCGTCTCGCGAGGCTCAAAATTAGAACAAACCTTAAGCGGGAAAATGACGCTCGTTTACTGCCGATACGTCGCACCATACCTCTCTCGCTATCGTGCAGAGATATTAAGCAATCAAAAAGCAGGCATTACAGATTTTATTAGTGCGCAAAAGTTAACGCGAGTTCCATTACTATTACCGGAAGGAAACCCTGAAACGGCGTTACCAAAAGCAGTTAAGCAATCACAAGCAGCGATTTTGATTATGGGGGCATGTAAACGAAGCATGTCATCTCAATTTTGGTCTGGCAGCACTGTAGACACGTTACTTGACCAACCACCTTGTGACCTACTGTTGGTCAACAGCTCCAAGGGCTGACTAGGTATTCCCTATTAACCAACCCTTTCAATACCAAGCGCAGTTATTGGCTCTTTACATCTTCTAACTGCGCGGCTTCATGCTCTGCGTTCAAGGCTTGTTTCTGCTGCTGTTTTATCTCATCCCAACTGCGTCCCGACTCAATCGCAGATACACGCTGATCGTATTTGTTGCAGGCTCTTTCGAGTACTTTCTCAGGATCTATACCCTTTTCTCTTTCCAGCGCTTTTAACACGTTAAGGTAGTTCCACAACACATCGCCTAACTCGTCTTCCAAATGACAAAGGCGATCCTCACGAATCTCTTCGCGGACTTCATCAACTTCTTTGCCAATGGCCTCCAGATAAGTCTCTACGCCTTTAAACCAAGTGTTGGTTTGGTCATATTGAGATTTTCTCGTCGCAATTGCATACAGCTCATCAAATTTCTTCATTGCCTCTCCGTAGAACACGTTTTTATTTATGCCTTTTTAGGACGAATAAACTTCCCTTTAGCCGTCACTCTAACTTCGCTATTGACCCGCAATTGAGCCACCAGTTGATATATACCGCGTCGTTCACCTTCACAGTGTGCAGTAATCGTGACTCGATCATCTAACTGAATAGGTGCATGGTAGCGCACATCCAACTGCGCCGTAAGGGCTTGAATGTCTCTAGATAACAAACAATGCGTCATTGCACCATCGAGAAGCGAACTGGCAATACCACCATGCAACAGGTCTGTGTAACCTTGATGACGCGGTAAAACGTGAAACTCTCCGACAACAGAACCATCGGCTAGGTATTGGTAGTTCACGGACAAAGAGTTCGGATTCACATTAATTGAAGAACAAACCGCACATTGATGATGAGATTCGTGAGTGTAATGACAATAGCTGTTTGTAGACATGATAGTTACTCGGTTTCTCAAAAGAGAAATTAGCATATGCCAACAATTAAAAAGAAACGGCGAGTAAACTTTGTTTGCATGTTGCAGGGCCAGCAACCTCGCTTTTCATAACACTAAATAATCATTTTAATAATTAACGATAATTTCCAGTTTATTTAGAGTGGCGATATGGTTTGCATAGTGATTACGCAACGTTATGAAAAGGCGACTTATGAAGTTTCTCCACACGATGATCCGTGTAGCTGATCTAGACAAATCTATCGAATTTTATACAAAAGTTCTGGGAATGAGTGTTTTGGATCGTTTTGAAAACCAAGAATACCGTTACTCACTGGTGTTTGTTGGTAACCCTGATCAACCAGATGGCGCGACCATCGAGCTAACTTATAACTGGGATACCGACAGTTACGACTTGGGTAACGCATTCGGACACATGGCACTGGGGTCTGAAGATATTTACGCCGCTTGCGAAAAAATTAAAGCGCTTGGTGGCAATGTTACTCGCGAGCCAGGTCCAATGAAAGGCGGAGAAACTCACATCGCGTTCATTAAAGATCCCGATGGTTACCAAATCGAACTCATCCAAACTCAAAAATAACGAGGTTTCCTATGACAGACGCATTATTTCAACCCATTCAACTTGGCTCTCTCTCATTAAAAAACCGTATCGTTATGCCTCCGATGACGCGTTCTCGTGCTTCTCAACCAGGTAATATCGCTAACGACATGATGGCGACCTACTATGCTCAACGTGCTGAAGCGGGCCTAATCGTTGCTGAAGGCACACAAATTTCGCCAATGGGTCAAGGCTATGCATGGACACCAGGCATTTACAGCCCAGAGCAAATTGCTGGCTGGAAAAAAGTAACTGATGCAGTGCACGAGAAAGGCGGCACTATCTTCGCGCAATTGTGGCACGTTGGTCGTGTGACTCACCCTGATAACATTGGCGGTGAGCAACCTATTTCTTCTTCTGCGCTAAAAGCAGAAAACGTGAAAGTATTTGTCGATAACGGCACAGACGAACCGGGCTTTGTCGACGTGGTTGAGCCACGTGAAATGACCAAACAAGACATCAAGAACGTTATTGAAGAGTACCGCCAAGCCGCACTAAACGCGATAGAAGCCGGATTCGATGGTATCGAGCTTCATGCAGCGAATGGCTACTTGGTTAACCAGTTTATCGATTCTGAAGCGAATAACCGCACCGATGAATACGGTGGCTCTATTGGAAACCGTCTGCGTTTTCTTGGTGAAGTGATAGAAGCGATGACGCAAGCCATTGGCGCTGAGCGTGTTGGTGTTCGTCTTGCGCCATTCACTTCGTTAAATGGCACCGTTGATAGTACGCCAGTCAAAACCTACACCGCCGCTGCAGCGCTGCTTGATAAACTCAATGTGGTTTACATTCACATTGCAGAAGTGGATTGGGACGACGCGCCAGACACTCCGCACAACTTTAAAACCGCAGTTCGTGAGGCGTACAAAGGTACACTGATTTATGCCGGTCGTTACAACGATGAAAAGGCGCAACACGCGATCGAAAGTGGTTTAGCTGACATGATTGGCTTTGGCCGTCCGTTTGTTGCAAACCCCGACTTACCAAGCCGCATCAAGCATGGCTATCCACTGGCAGAACATGACCCTGCCACATTGTTCGGCGGCGGTGAAAAAGGCTTAGTGGACTACCCTGCGTACCACGCGGGTTAATTCATCTACGTAAAGCTGATTCGCAACTCGCGACAAACCAATAGCGAAACCAAAAGAACCTTGCTCTTCCCCCTGTAACGCCAAGATGCAGGGTTCTTTTTAGGCAAGCCACCAGAATTAACGTCTTTGACAAGATGTACAACCTCGACACGCAGAGCGCGTCGTTTTACTGAGCAAACTGCGTTGTACTTTACAGTAAGCATTCTTTAAAGCACGACGACCTGAAAACCAATCATCCGGTTTAGTGAGGATTAAGTAGCCGTTAAACCTCTTAACCAACTCGGTTCGATTGTTTTCGATAAATCGGCTATCAAACTCGATGTCGAAGTAATTCAAAGCCTCTTCGATACAAGTAAAGCTGGCAATTTTTTCCTGAATCGTATTCTCTGTCATCGTTTCTTTAGCGTAATCATTTTCAATGCAGTCTAAGTGCCTCGCGCTTTACGTTCTTTGATTTAGCGCTTCTTAAGATCATTCTTTATGGGGTTTCCATATTGAAATTCAATTTGGGAATTCGTTAACCCACCTAGCATTTTCATTTTGAAAATCACTTTAAGGCACTGATTTAAATAAACATTATTTCTGGTTCATATTTTGCTCTACTTCATTAAACGGAATGTTGGAGCAACACGATATGACTTACAGAGCAGAAGTAGACGGATTAAGGGCGATTGCTGTCACGTTGGTGATTTTGTTTCATGCAGGAGTTGAGCAATTCGCTGGTGGCTTTATTGGCGTCGACGTGTTTTTTGTGATCAGCGGCTATTTGATCACCACCATCGTGATTAACGACTTAGAAAACCAGAAGTTCAGCCTTGGTGATTTTTATGAGCGACGCATTCGTCGCATACTCCCCCTCTTACTGGTGGTGATCGCCGTCAGCTATTTGATGTCTTGGTGGCTATTTTTGCCGCAAGCACACAAAGACGTTGGTCAGTTTGCAGTGTCTTCCATTCTTTCCTCATCCAACATTCTTCTGTATTTAAAAGGCCACAATTACTTCGGTTTAGAAGATCAAGCCAACCCGCTGTTCCACACATGGAGCTTGGGCGTTGAAGAACAGTACTACATTGTCATTCCTTTGCTACTCATGCTACTCGCTCGTGGTAAAAACGCGTTTTACCTGACTTTTTTTATCACGGTATTTGTGCTGAGTTTGATGACTATTGTCTACGCGAGCAACGATCCTGATTTCGCTTTTTACATGATCTTCTCTCGCGCTTGGGAGCTGGCAACCGGTTCATTACTCGCATTAGTGATGAGAAAAGTCCAAGTTCAATCTAACGATACTCTAGCAACCATTGGCATCGTTTTGATATTGGCTTCCGCGCTTTTGTTTGAAAAATCGCAAGATGGCGCGGGCATTACGCTGCTGGTGCCGGTCATCGGTAGCGCGTTGGTGATTTTGTTTGCCTCTAAAGGCAATGTCTGCGGTAGATTACTGAGCCTAAAGTGGGTCGTGTTCGTCGGCTTAATCAGCTACAGCTTATACTTGTGGCACATTCCATTATTTGTCTTTTACCGCTACGTGTTGGACACAACACAAGACGTCAATATCCCGCTTTACGTTATCGCTCTTTTTGTACTGTCTTACTTCACTTGGCGCTTTATTGAAAAGCCATTCCGTAGCCGAAAAGCCATGAGCATGCGCACTGTGTCCGCGGTTATTGTGTTGTTGACGCTGCCCTTGCTAACGTTCGGCGTTATCGGTCATCAAAACGGTGGTTTTCCAGAAAGAAGCGCATTTTTCGAGGCCATGCGCGTTAACAACGGTTATGGTTTAGATTGTAACGGCAACACCAACGTTAACGATGTGTGCTCGTCTGCGCCGCAGCCTGCCATCGCTGTGTTAGGCAATAGTCACAGCATGGTTTACGTGAAGCGTCTATCCGAAGTAACACCAACTGGCGTGGTGCAACTTACTCAAGATTCCTGTGCGGTCGGTTATGTCGACACCATCAAAGGTGCTGGCTCAGTTCCTTGCCGACAGTTCTTCAATGAGGCTGTCGATACCATTTTGCGTACCCCTTCTATTCGTCGCGTCGTTATCTCTTCCAACTTCAATAAAGAGCTTTCACAAGCCGATTACGAGGCATCATTGACTGGTTTGTTGAATGAACTGGAAGGGAAAGAAGTGGTCGTTTTCGGCCCCACGCCTTCTGCACCGTTTGCGGTAGGAGAATGCCTTTGGAAAGCGCGTTTGTTTGGCGAGACAGAAGAGTCTGCCTGCGACTTTTCTCCCAAACAACATCACCCTCAAAACGTGGCGAAGTTAGTGAACTACTTTGAGCAATTTGAGCACGTTGAGTTTGTCGACTTGACCGATGCCATTTGCAGAAATGGCGTATGTCGAATGAGAGTTGGAGCAAACAATGCGATGTATACGGATGACAGCCATTTATCTTACAAAGGTGCTGAGTTGGTGCTTGGGCATTACCTCAACACTACAAATGAAGCGCAACAGTTCACTTACGACCGACAATAACCAAGGAAATAAACTTTTATGCTTCAGCGCTTATCTCAGGTAAGCGCTGAATGCTTTAAAGCAAGACAAAGCTAGGCGTCTATTTGAAAATGCGCGGATCAAACGCGAAATCGAGCTTTTCGGCTTTCTTGATGATCTCTTTCATTTTGGGATGATTTGGATTCACCACGTAGTTTTTATCACGAGGTGAAATCGTTGAAGGCACTTGCAGCGCGGCAAACTCTGGATGAGGATCATTGAGAAACTGATCGCCAATGTACTGCGTAGACTCGCTCGCCGGTATTGCTCGCCACGTCACAGGGAGATCTTCTTCATCTAAGGTGGCGATGAGGTATTCTGGCATTTCAATACGATATAAATCGTAAAGTTTGGTGATAGCAGGATCGTTGTTTACGTGAACAAACACTTCCAACGAGCAAAGGGATTCCGATTCAGAGAAGTAGAGGGCTTCGGTTCCTTTTGAGTTCCATCGCCCTCCAAATAACTTTGCGCCAACGGGGCTGAATGGCGTGTCAGCAAATTTCTTTTGTGTGAGACGATAGAGCTTCATATTACGAGAATACCCCGTGCTCTAAACGGCCGATCAAATCTTTTACGATTTCAAAATCCACCGTGGTCGAGACCATATCAAGTGGACGTTTTCCACCTAAGCCATACACATTCTCTCTCATCCATTTTAACGCGCGCTCTTCGTCGTCAAACAGTTCTGTCGCGAGTTTCAATAACATCGCTAATCGATAGATTGCATCACTTTCTTGCGTATTGAAGCGTTCATCGTTTTTTAGACGACGCTTGACCGTGCTGACAGGTATCAATGTGACGTTTTGAAACTCACTCTGAGAAAGCTTCACACGCTCAACAATATTGCGATACACCTTTGGCTCAAAGCCTTTGTGAACCGCATCAGTGCGACCTGTTTCAGCGTCTTCAATACCCAACATAAACCAGAAATTGGCTTTATGAGGTTGTTTCGGTTTGAAGCTTTTTAATGCTGCAGTTGCCATATCAAGCTCCTATGGTTCATATGGTCCAGTTATTATGGTTCAAATGAGCTTAATTTTCAATCAAAGTAACAATCAAAGTAAAAAGATAGGTAAAGAAAAAGGCGAGCTTTTCGCCCGCCTCTCTTACTTATTCATCAACTTTGTTTACGCATCTATCGATGAACATCGTTTCACTTATTGCAAGTCAAAACGATCCGCGTTCATGACTTTCGTCCATGCGGCGATGAAGTCATGGATGAATTTTTCCTGATTATCATCTTGCGCATACACTTCCGCATACGAACGCAGGATCGAGTTTGAACCAAAGACAAGATCCACACGGGTTGCCGTCCACTTCACAGCGTCGGTTTTACGATCACGGATTTCATATTGATTAGCACTCACTGGTTTCCACGTATATGCCATGTCAGTAAGGTTCACGAAGAAATCATTCGACAAAGTGCCGACTCGGTCAGTAAATACGCCCTCTTTTCCACCGCCGTAGTTACTGCCTAGAACGCGCATACCACCAATAAGTACCGTCATTTCTGGCGCCGTTAATCCCATAAGCTGAGCACGATCTAATAAAAGCTCTTCTGGCTTAACCGCGTAGTCTTTCTTCAACCAATTTCGGAAACCGTCAGCAACAGGCTCAAGTACTTCGAATGATTCAACATCCGTCATCTCTTGGGTGGCATCACCTCGGCCTGGCGTGAATGGCACAGATACATCATGACCTGCGGCACGCGCAGCCAGTTCAATACCTACGTTACCAGCAAGCACGATAGCATCTGCAACACTACAGCCCTCTTCTGCTGCTATTTTTTCTAACACCGCAAGAACACGTCTTAGACGTTCAGGTTCGTTCCCTTGCCAATCTTTTTGCGGAGCCAAGCGAATTCTCGCGCCATTTGCACCGCCTCGGCGGTCAGAGCCACGGTAAGTACGCGCACTATCCCACGCCGTACTTACTAACTCACTAATGGATAGGCCACTTGCTTCGATTTTTGTTTTTACTAAATCAACATCGTAGTCTGTCTTACCTGCGGGCGTTGGGTCTTGCCAAATAAGATCTTCGCTTGGCACATCAGGGCCGAAATAACATGATTTTGGTCCTAGATCGCGGTGTGTCAACTTAAACCAGGCACGAGCAAAAACGTCATCAAAGTACGCAGGGTCATTTTGGAACTTTTCTGCAATCTTACGATATTCAGGGTCCATTTTGAGCGCCATATCGGCGTCGGTCATGATTGGATTGTAGCGCTTAGAACCGTCTTCAACATCGACAGGCTTGTCTTGTTCTTCAATGTCGATTGGCTCCCATTGCCATGCGCCAGCTGGGCTCTTTTTCAGTTCCCAGTCATACTTAAATAGTAGGTGGAAGTATCCGTAGTCCCATTGTGTAGGGTGCGTTGTCCAAGCACCTTCAATGCCACTCGTTACCGTGTCATGGCCAATACCACGTGTTTTGTGGTTAATCCAGCCAAGACCTTGCTCATGAACGTCTGCTGCTTCGGGCTCTGGGCCAAGGTTTGCGGCATCACCATTACCATGACACTTACCCACCGTGTGACCACCAGCTGTGAGCGCGACGGTTTCTTCATCGTTCATTGCCATTCGCGCAAAGGTCACTCGCATGTCATGTGCTGTTTTGAGAGGATCTGGGTTACCGTCTACCCCTTCAGGGTTCACATAGATAAGACCCATCATTACCGCAGCAAGCGGGTTTTCTAAATCTCGCTCACCAGAGTAGCGGCTGTTATCAGCGTCACTTGTGGCTAACCATTCTTGCTCAGAGCCCCAGTAAGTGTCTTTTTCTGGGTGCCAAATGTCCTCTCGTCCAAACGCAAAGCCAAAGGTCTTAAAACCCATGGATTCGTACGCCATGTTACCGGCAAGGACAATCAGGTCTGCCCAACTTAGTTTGTTGCCATATTTTTTCTTGATTGGCCATAAAAGGCGTCGAGCCTTATCGAGGTTGGCGTTATCTGGCCAAGAGTTGAGAGGAGCAAAGCGTTGGTTGCCTGTAGCAGCACCGCCACGGCCATCCGCAATACGATAACTGCCCGCTGCATGCCATGCCATTCGGATCATTAAACCACCGTAGTGTCCCCAGTCGGCAGGCCACCAGTCTTGGCTATCAGTCATTAAATCTTTTAAATCTTTTTTAAGTGCTTCGACATCTAGCTTTTTCAGTTCTTCTTTGTAATTAAAGTCCTGACCAAATGGGTTGGTTTTGGAGTCGTGTTGATGCAGGATGTCTAAGTTCAAGGCATTCGGCCACCAATCCATCACCGACTTATCTGTAGATGTTTGCCCACCATGCATAACTGGACATTTACCTACCGAACCGCCGTTTGCTTTGCTCATATAATGCTCCTTCGTGTCGTGGTTGTGGTAACCACTCTTTGTTATTCAATAAATCGAATATCCACCTCAAACAGCGTAGTCCATACACTGTTTTTTTAGTTAACGCCAAGTCAAAATTTCAAACATTTCAGCGAATAAATAATTGTTATCAAACATGTACCTATATGTAGAAAATATGGATAGAGATCAGTTTAAGTCCATACCTGAATACTTAATCCCAGACAGCCTCGCCATGTTGTGATCCCAGGTCGCTAAATCATGATGACTAAATTCATTCAGAGCGTGATGACCACACGCCCTCGCCATGACTTGCATGAGCTCGACCGAGGATTCGAAGAAATTTTTCAGTTGCTGGGATGACTTTTCGACGTCGAGACGCTGCCTCAAATCGGCATTTTGTGTCGCAATGCCTGCCGGGCAATTATTGGTGTTGCAGATGCGAGCCGCGACACAACCGATCGATTGCATCGCACTGTTTGCTATCGCTACTCCGTCTGCTCCAAGTGCCAACGCTTTGACAAAATCCGTAGGAACTCGCAACCCACCGGTGATGATTAATGTGACACGGTCACTTACGCCTTTTTCATCTAAGTACTTACGTGCACGAGCTAACGCAGGGATGGTGGGTACACTAATATGATCACGGAACATAGTTGGCGCCGCACCCGTGCCACCACCGCGACCATCTAAGATGATATAATCAGCCCCAGCATCAAGCGCAAACTGAATGTCTTGCTCAATATGGTTGGCACTGAGTTTAAATCCAATTGGAATACCGCCTGTGATGCCACGAACTCTGTCAGCAAACTTTCTGAAATCGTGAGTAGTGTGAAGATCTTTGAACGTTGGTGGTGATATCGCTGGTTGTCCCTCGGGGATGCCTCTCACCTGAGAGATCTTACCTACATTTTTATTTGCAGGCAGATGACCACCCGTGCCCGTTTTTGCTCCTTGCCCGCCTTTGAAGTGAAACGCCTGAACATTAAGAAGCTTAGATTCGTCGTAGCCAAATTGAGCACTAGCAAGCTCATAGAAATACCGTGAATTGGCGGCTTGCTCTTCCGGTAACATGCCACCCTCACCAGAGCAAATCCCAGTCCCTGCCAACTCTGCACCTTTTGCTAGTGCAATTTTCGCCTCTTCAGAAAGTGCGCCAAAACTCATGTCCGACACCAACAAAGGAATGGCGAGTCTGAGCGGCTTACGCGCGTTTGGTCCCACAATCAACTCGGTAGACACAGGAACGTCTTCCAACAACGGTTGTGTCGCCATTTGCGCCACCATGATTTGTATAGCATCCCAATGTGGTAGCAAATGCCTAGGAACCCCCATTGCAGCCATCGGACCATGATGACCGAGTTTAGAGAGTCCTTCTCTCGCTAATTGGTGGATAAACTCGAGGGTTGGTTCTTCTTGAGTAGCAGACGCTGTTGGTTTGTCTCTTTTCTCTCGCTTTTGTTCCGGTCCCTCTTTACCGACTTGCTCTGCGGTAAATCGCTTGTGTGTACCATCACAAAAAGGAGCATTGGCGGTATGCTTACATTGGCAGAGATAGGCATCTTCGTCTTTTTCCGCACTAAAGCTCATTGGCTTTAAGCCGGTTCCCGAATGAGACCCATCGCAGTAAGGTTGATTTTTAGAACGCCCACATCGGCAGAAGTAATATTCTTGCCCAGCTTTCAACTCTACTTTGATCGGCTTGTTATCAGCGATGATTGGCTTGCTCATGTTGCCCCCTATTTATTATTGTTAACCATGCTTTCTCGCTGGCTTGCAATAAGCGTAGAACAGGAGCGTAAAGAGCGTCAGTGTCGCCGAGTAAAATGCGCGATTGTCGCCCGACTAACCTATACTTTTTATGGGTCTCATACACGTGGAGGCTATATGACGATTGCAACCCGATTAGATGAATATTTGACTGAGCATAACATTCACTTTCAAACCGTGAATCACAGCCACAGCCATAGCTCGCTACAAAGTGGTGTTGCAGCAGGTGTGCCTTTAATGAATATCGCAAAAGGTGTGATTCTAGAGGATCATGAAGGGCGTCATATGATGGCGGTCTTACCTGCCAACAACAAAATCAGTTTGTCGCGATTAAACGACGAATTTAATGCCACCTTCCACTTGGTGAAAGAGCGTATGGTTTACCGACTCTTCACCGATTGTGAACACGGCGCTATTCCACCGATTGGTAGCCCTTACCACATGTCGACAGTTTGCGATGAAAGACTAGCAAACTTGGAACATGTCTACCTTGAAGCTGGCGATCATGAAACTCTGATTAAGCTGGACCGAAAGGCGTTTAAAGAACTGATGAACGACTGTAGATATCTAAGATTCAGCAGTGAAGTTCTGCATTAAACTTGCCAAGATCTCTCGACACTTCCTGAACAAGGCTCTTTCAACAAGAGCCTTTCTTTGTTTTGTTGGTAGCACGCGATGGAAGTTTCTCGGACTTTGGTGCCCAGCGTTTCAGAGCATATAGAAACAAAAAACCGCCTATTCGGGCGGTTTTTTATCAATCAAATCATAATTATTATCGAACAAAGATCTTTTGGATCGCTTTTATCGCCATAGCCCTACGGCGCATTAATACGCTCGTTCTTGGCAACCATTTCGGTGTGTGAAGAATGGTTTTCGCATGGCTAAAAGTTCTGAATCCTTCCTCTCCGTGATAATGCCCAATACCCGATTCACCAACGCCACCAAAAGGCGCATCTTCAGCGCCAACATGTAAAACCGTATCATTAACGCCGACGCCACCACTGTGGGTGTTGCGTACAATATGTTTGATGGTCGATTTGTCGTCCGACATAACATACAGCGCAAGTGGTCTTTGGTGCTGATTAATGTAGTCAATCGCTTCATCAACGGCATTGTAGGGCTTAACAGGTAGAAATGGCCCGAAGATCTCCTCTTGCATGATTCGCATATTCGGCGACACATCCGTGACCAAATGAGGATACAGAAGTCGTTCCTCTTGGGGCGACGCTTCAACAGTGTGAAGGTTAGCACCTTGCGCTTTTGCATCCTCAAGTAGCGCAGTCAAACGATCATATTGTCGTTGGTTGACAATATGGGTCAGCTTTTGATTCTTGTTGGATTTTAAATAGAGCTTTTCAAAACGTTTTAAGAATAGCGAAATGAACTCTTCGACACGTTCTTGCGGTACAAACGCGTAGTCAGGCGCGACACAAATCTGGCCTGCATTAATGCATTTACCAAACAAGATAGCATCAACGGCTTTCTTCATGTCTGCATCTTTTGCAATGATCACCGGGGACTTTCCACCCAACTCTAACGTCACCGGGGTAAGGTTTTCCGCTGCCGCTTTTGCCACTGCGCGGCCAACACTCGTAGAACCCGTGAACAAAAGGTGATCGAATGGCAGTTGGCTGAATGCTTGTGCGACGTCTGCTTCACCCTCAAAAACTTCGACATACTCAGACAACCCACGGCAAATATCGACGATGACTTTATTAGTTTTTGGCGTAAATTCGCTGAGCTTCATCATCACGCGGTTGCCAGCAGCCAATGCTGTCACTAAAGGCGCAAGGCTCAAAATCACAGGAAAGTTCCAAGGTGAAATGATCCCGACGACACCTAACGGTTGATACTGAACGGTGACTTTAGAAGGTGCGAGCAATAAGCCGGATTCGCGCTTGCTGGGTTTGCACCATTTTTTTAGTCGTTTGAGGGTATAATTAATATGCGAGACCGTTGGCAAAACGTCGGTCATAGCGGTATCAAATTCTGAGCGATAGCCAAAATCGTCACTTAACGCTTCAACCAGCGCTTGTTTGTTCTCAAGCAGCGATTTTTTTAACAAAACGAGGCGCTGTTTACGTTCATCCAAACTAGGATAAGGCTCGGCTGCATATGCCGCTTTTAAGCGTTCGAGGCTTTGCTGTAACAAGTTATCTACTTCAACCTCTGTGATTGCGTTCATGATGCTTCTCCTAGCCTAGTTTCTGCCAATGACGCCCCAAGTTAACACGAGCGCAACAATGTTACTATTGTAGCGCTCGTGAAGTTAGAGTTCGAACTCTGATTAAAATATTTCTGGGGTGGATACTACATCAAACGTAGTTCATAAATGCCTAGTCGTTGAGAGCGGTCAAGCATATCGAACTCATGATCAACGTATTCTTTTAATGTGGCGCCTGCACGCTCAGCAATATTGATGCTAGCGATGTTATCTTCCATACAATGGAACTGAATGAATTGTGCGTGCCCTTTCTGCTTCAAAAAAGGGATCAATACTGCGAGCACTTGATCAATCACACGATGACCTCGCCCATTGTTGGCAAGCCAGTAGCCAATTTCAGTAACACGCGTATGTGAATCCACACCTTTAATGCCAATAACACCCGTAAGCTGCTCATCAAAATAAATTGCACACCAGTGGGAATCCAGCGCGTTACTGTTCACTCGCTGGGAAATGTAGTTAACGGCCTCTCTATGATTCGTGACAGAATCCGTCCAAGGTAGATAGCCCTCAAGGCTCTCTCGGTGAGTGTTCACAACCTCTAGTAAAGCGGACGCGTGTTTCGTGTTGAGGGGCTCAATTGAGACCCTTTGCGAGACGGAAAAACGCTTCTGTAAGTGATTTCCTTGATACGTCTCTTGGCATGTGACTTCATCCATAGATGTTATTCCTTTTTATTGTGAACGCTCAGCGCAAATCCTAACGCTTCATTTTATGAGAACAAACCTCTCTATAAAAACTAATCAAAGCCGTTGCCGTTCATTTAGCCCTTTTGATCGATCAGTGTAAATGGCGTTAGTGATGCCACATCTACATAATGTTTCCATACATGTTCATAGAGGTGATGCTGATTGGCAAACGGAGCCAGCTGCTTAGCTTCTTCAAGCGTACACCAGCGATACTCTGTATGCTCATCGTTAAGAACAACTGATTGGTTAGGCGGACAAAATAGCACAAAACATGGGATAACCATGATACGGTTATTTTTTGCTTCGTAGAACTGCTCTAGAAAGTCTGCTGTATGTAACTCAACTTGGTCAATTAGTGTCTCTTCTTTTAACTCTCTTAAAATGGTTTGCCACCCGGCTTCACCCGCTTCGATACCACCTGCAACATGGCACCAATAGCCACCTTTTACGCGTTTGAGTAACAGCATTTTTTCTATGCCATCAATTTTTGAAATGACAACGCCTGAAACATGCGTTGCTTTTATCGGGATCATGTAAGCTCCTTAAATATCGAGTTTTTATTGTTACGCTGAAGAGAGGCAGATTAATTGCTACGTATTCTACTGTTTATTCATCTTGTCGACAGAAGTGTTTGAGTTGAGAGGATTTAATCGCTAACTAAGTATGCTAAAGTGAGATCTGTCGCAACAAATGAGCAGTAAAATGTCCAATTCATTCAACACTATGATTCCCATCGGTGTGCGCTTTATGGTGCTTTCCGCGTTCGGCTTTGCTCTGATGTCGGCTACAGTAAAGCACGTCGGCAACTACGGTATCCCCGTTTTTGAAATCGTTGCAGCAAGAGCGCTCGTTTCACTTATCATTAGTTATTTCGATGTAAAGCGAAAACGAATTTCTGTATGGGGCAATAATAAGCCATTACTATTTGCACGCGGTGCTGTGGGTACGATGGCTCTGATGTGTGTATATTATTCAGTGACCACCTTACCTTTGGCAGAAGCGACGATATTCCAGTATATTCATCCGGTATTTACTGCACTACTCGCCGTATTTTTCTTGAAAGAGCGCATCCAGCCGTCAACTTTCCTTTGTATTGCGTTGTGCTTACTCGGCATCTATATCATGGTAAGCCCAGAAACTGGGCAAGGCTCAGATAGCGCTTTACCAATGTTTAGCGTCATGATTGCGATCTTAGGCGCATTTGGTAGCTCAATTGCCTACGTCATTGTCAGAAAACTGAGTCAGACAGAAGACAGCTCAGTGATCATTTTCTATTTCCCGTTGGTTGCTCTCCCCGCTTCACTCTTACTGATTGGCGACGATTTTATAATGCCCGATCTATATCTGACTTTCATGTTGGTTCTAGTTGGTGTCTTTACCCAAATTGGACAATTGGGGTTAACCAAAGCGATGCAAACTCAACAAGCGGGTAAAGCCTCCGCTTATTCGTATATCCAGATCGTATTTTCTGTGTTGTTGGGCATCATTTTCTTTGGCGAGGTTCCGATCATTTGGACGTACGTCGGTGGCGGTCTGATTGTTACAGGCGCATTAATTAATGCGTTTGGTCATCACTTACGGTTACCTTTTATTAAGCGCAACGCTTGATATACCTCGCCAGAACCGTAAACACGACATTTAGAAAAACAGCCAGAGTGACTCTGGCTGTTTTGTGTTTAGCCTAACGTTAAGCTGATATTTTTAACCCTGCGATACCAGCGACAATCATTAGCAAGCTTAAGGCTTTGATAAGTGTTGCTGGCTCATTGAACAGATAAATACTCACGACTGCCGTGCCTATTGCGCCAATCCCTACCCATACGCCATAAGCAATGCCTAAAGGCAAGGTTCTTAACGCAATGCCAAGCAACCAAAAGCTCAATAACATAAAGACAATAGTGAATGCCGAAGCGCCGAATTTGGTAAAGCCTTGTGAATATTTAAGACCGACAGCCCATGCGATTTCACACAGGCCCGCAATGAAGAGAATTCCCCAAGCCATGTCACATTTCCCAACGAGATGGGGTCGTCCCCGAGAAAAGATAGAGCGGTGAGGTCGTCCTCACTTCTGATTGACTGCTTATTATATACAGAAATTTAAACATAAAAAATAAAACACGGCGATAAGCATACAACTCAAACATCTCATGCACGCTTAAATTCTACGCTTTTCTTTTTAACGGTGGCGGGCTCTCTATGTTCGCATCAATAACGACACCGTTTTTTAACAATTTACATATAACCTTATGGTGTTGAAAGTGTTGCATTTATTGCACAAATCACACAAAAACTAATTGAACATGTAAATATGAAAACGTTTGTGTGACTAATATCGCTTAAAACAATGACTGATGACTTTAATATTCAGCCGAATTAATTATAAGGTATGACGTACCCATGAAAGCAATCAAAACCTCTATCGCTGTCCTTGTTGGCGCCGCTCTACTATCTGGATGTAATGACGACACTGAATACGTCAATGTTCAGCCTAAAGAAGTAAAAATAGCGACTTACAACCTCTCTTTTGACCGCGCTACCTTCGAAACTTTGGTAGGTGAAATGCAAATTGAACCAACGCAGCAAACTGCGTTGGTCACCTCTTATTTAGACGGTTCAATCGCAGCCGAAGACAAAACCACTGCGGAAAAAGTCATTCAAATTCGTAACGTTGCAGCAATCATTCAAAAGAATCGTCCTGATGTTCTTATGATGGCGGAATACAACAACGACGGAACAGGCGAAAACAAAGCAGCCATTGAAGGATTCCAGAAGAACTACCTGTCTGTCGCGCAAAGCATCAATGGCGCGGGCGGTGAAGCAAACCTTGAGCCTATTAAATACCCTTATGCTGAATCTTATTCAACTAATACAGGGTTGTTGAGTGAGTTTGATCTCGACAACAACGGAACCGCAGGTCAAATGCCAGGTGATGCATGGGGCTTTGGCATGTACCATGGTCAATATGCATTTGCCCTTATGTCTAAGTATAAAATTGACACGGCAAACACACGTACATTCCAAGCATTTAAATGGAAAGATATGGAAGGTGCGAAAATTCCAACCATTACTATCTGTGACGGTTCGCAAAAGATTCCAGACGGCATGAAGTGTGGTGATGAATGGTACTCAGCGGAAGAATGGGATCAAGTGCGTCTATCTTCGAAAAATCACGTCGACGCGCCAATCATCATTCCAACTCGCAATGGCGAGGAAGTTGTACACTTGTTGATGTCTCATCCTACTCCACCAGTATTCGACACCGGTAAAAACAAAGCGCAAAACGCAGCAGAAGTGGAGTTTTGGCATCATTACATTCAAGGCAAAGACTATTTTTACGACGATGCGGGTAAAACAGGTGGCTTAACGAACGGCGCTAAATTCGTAATGATGGGTGATCAAAACCTTGATCCAGTGTCTGGTGACGGTATTAGCTCTGTAATGCAGGAGCTGCACAACGATCCATTGGTTAACCAAACCGTGATGAATGGTGAGCTTTACCCAACAAGCTTTGGTGCAGCTGAACACGCTGTTGACCGCAGTTCAACTCACCCATATCCGAATCGCATCACTTCAACGTTTGGCTTAGGGGTAGACTATGCCTTGCCTTCAGCAAATTTGAATGTAATAGACTCTGGTGTGTACTGGTCAGCGTCTTATGAAGAAGGCCATAAACTATTTAACGATGCACGTATCGGTAAGTATGGTGATGGTAAGGATGTATCTTCCGACCATCGCATGATCTGGATTAAAGCACAGTTCTAGACCGCATAAAAAAAAAGCCAACCACAAGGAGTCGTGATTGGCTGTATATATTTGTGAACAAGATGGTTCACTAACAACGTCAGTTGGCTAGGTGACCCTCGGCTTAGAAAGGGTCACTCATACTAAAGCATGAGGCGTGCCAACTTTTCAGCGCACAAAAACAGGTTGTTATTTAATCACTTTCATTAAAACTTAACCAATAGCTACTGTTTGCTCACAGAATAAATTGCAATTTGCAAACTACCATTGGCATTTCGCAATAAACCTGATCTTTAGCTCTTGCTTTTATTGCTTCCTAGCTAAGTCGCGTGCAAGGATTAACGCAAGTCCGAATACTTGCAAGAAGAGTCCGATATTCTTGTACCAAGCGATCTTTTCATCCTGCTTTGCCATTACCTCATTGAGCTCTACATTCTCAATGTAGTAATTATCGATGCGGTCTCTATACGAAGCTTGTGCCTGATTTATCTTTGACATCAGTTGAGGAAGTTGATCAATTTTTATTTCATCCGACTCGTTGAGAACCCAAGAAGATAAATGCCCTGCTAATACCTCTTCTAGCTCTAAAGGTATCGCTACGCTCTGACTTATGTGCACATGCAGCAGTAAAGCTTCTCTTTTCCTTTCTAGGGTTTCCACACTGTTCCATGCGAGTTGGATGGAATACAAGTTTTTTGCTGTTTGCTCTGCGAGCTGCGATTGCTGTTTACCCAACTTATCAAGGACTAAGCTAGTAACGATGATCGCGCCAATATTCAGTACTAATCCAATCAGAACGAGTACCCAAGGTGGTGGAATGTAACGTCGCAGACTTACCATAACTTATCGTATGGCAGGTAAATCATATTTAACACAACCAATGAAAGTATCACCAGAAATGTCACCTGCATCCCTCTAATGCGCTTTTTCAAGTCTTTTTTCAATATGCCTTTAGCATGAATAACTCGACCAATTACAAAAATAATACCGGTGAGATGTATCCATGTTGGGTAAGCACTATTAAATTCTAAAAGTGCCATTAAAATCAGGGTGATGGGGATATATTCTGTCGCATTACTCTGGGCACTACGAGCAATTTGTAGAGCCTCTACCCCACCATCGGCATAAGCAATTTGATTTAAGCGACGTTGCTTAATTACTTGAACAGCCAACCAAATAATGAGTATTGCGAGAATGTTGGCATACAGAGCAGTGATCATATGTCGTCCTTCTTGATCTGGTTTTCACTTATATAAGCGTGTCACTTGGCTATAACTATAGCGGTATCATTATGATAATGCGTCAAATAATCTCAAGTTATGATTTCTATTCGGGCAAAAAACGAAAGCCAATGCTTCATGACATTAAAAATGCCCTCGAATGGAGGGCATAAGAATAAAGAAGCTAATATGTGAGAATATTGAAACCACTATAAGGGGTGTTTGACCAGCTTTTTGCGCCGATGCCCTTTGATAATACTTTCAAAAATTGTGAACAACAGCCCTACCCAAATAAATGAAAAGGTCACCGCTTTCACTTCGTCAAACAACTCGCCAAAAAACATAACTGCCAACACAAACTGCAAGCTTGGCTCGATGTATTGCATTAGACCAACGGTTGATAAATTAGTTATACGTATTGCGATAGAATAAAATACAAGTGGTAAAAGTGTGATAGGTGCACTGCCAAAATACAAAAGCAATGTTGTGGTATCTGTGCCCGAAGCCAGTTCACCAGTTGCCCATTGTTTATAGAGCAAATATGCGAGTGCAACTGGAGTCAGTAACAACGCCTCAACAAACAAGGTTGTACTCCAGTCATAATTTATCTTCTTCTTGTAAAGCCCATACAAAGCAAAGAACAACCCCATCGTTAGTGCAATAACGGGCAGCTGACCATAGTGAATCACTTGATACATAACACCAATTGTTGCCAGCACTATTGCAATAAGTTTGCCTTTTGAGAGCCTATCCCCAAGAATAAATACGCCCAGCGCAACAGATACTAATGGTCCCATAAAGAAGCCTAAGCTGGCATCAATGACCCGATGATGGGTCAAAGCCCAAGTGAACGCACTCCAAGAAATACACATCAAACTGCTCGCCACAAACGTGTACCACAAGGACTTTTTATCAAGCCAGATTTCTCTCCAATTCAGCCCTCGACGGGTTATCCCAAGTACAATTAGAAACCCGACAGGTACAGACCCAATGATTCGCCATGCTAGCAACTCATCCATAGAAGCATTTGGTAAATAACGATAATAAATTGGTAGCAATCCCCAGATCACAAAGGAGAATGCTGCCATAAAAGTGCCATAACGAGTGTTATTCATAAAACTATCGCCCATCTAAACGACCAAATTTGGCGTAAGTAAACAAGTCCGCCATACATAAAAAGGAATGCAATCCCGCAGTGACTTTATGATGCAGATGGCATTATTGGCTCAACGCTTGTACGACGGCGGTAAAGCCACTCACAAAACACAACATAAGTGCCCCAAACCGAATCTTTTCTTTTGGTAACGACTGGGTAGTTTTCATTGCTAGCCAGTAACCAAGCGCCGCAGCAGGTAATAGAGGAATAGTAATGACCAAATGATGCAATGTGAAGAAGCCCACTGGGATTTGTACTATTAGTGAAATAATCGAACTGAAAACAAAAAAAGCCGATAAGTTGCCGCGTAACTGATTCGCTTCTTGATGCTGCAACAATAACGCCATCGGAGGGCCTCCAATCGCAGAACTGGTACCAAACAACCCAGAAAAGAAACCAGCACATGTCATACGCGAAGGCGTAGGCTCAACCCGAAACGGTAAAACACTCACCACGACTGCAAACAGCACCAACAAACCAATCCAAAGCGTGAGAGTTTGTGTAGATACAAAAAAGAGTAGCAAGCCACCAGCAATTGATCCCGGCACTCGCCCAATCAACGCCATCTTTAAGCCGCCGATTTCAACACTACTGCGGTGCTTCATCGCATTCATCAACGAAATAAATAACGCGACTAAACAGATTGGCGCAGGAACATATTCTGGCGCCCAAAGAATCAGTAAAGGTGCGGCAACAATAGCCAAGCCAAAACCGATTGCGGTCTGGACATAAGAGCCAAGAAATATCAAACCTATTGCAAGGAAGTTTATCGAATCGAATTCCATTTAGATTATTCTTATATTTGAAAAATAAACACAAAACCAAAGCACATTCGCATGACGAATACCTCAGGCACACTGCGATATGAATTCCGCGTAGCATTCATCAAAGTGAATAAAAAGACAATCCATTTGTGCGGTTCGCCCTCATTTGCATTTTGTATTTCATTCCGCTGATGTACATGTTTGCTTACATCGAAGAGGATTCATGCTCGCCTGTTCACGCAGCATTTCTTCAGCGGAATTAATGACCTCTTAAAATCTAGCAGAATTAGACCCGTGAATTCTCCATTGCATTTAATCGATTCAGTCAATTAGTGCGGCGTCGGTATAGCACTTTACAACTCACCTCTTTATACTACTGATCGATTTATCATTACCGTACTTATTTACACAATAAACAAGTGTACGGTCAGTGTTTTTCTACCTTTAACTTGCTGTGAAAATAATATGAAGAAACAAACGGGATTTACTCTAATAGAGTTGGTCGTAGTTATTGTCGTGCTCGGTATTCTTGCTGTCACTGCCGCGCCACGCTTTTTAAACCTTCAAAGTGATGCACGTGAAGCTCGTTTGGAAGGAATGAAAGGCGCTATTGCGTCAGCATTAGGCGTCGGTTATGGGAAAATGGCGATTGCGGGATTGGAAAGCAAGCCTTACGTTTCAAACTTCGTAGACAGTGCTTTAATGGCAGATTTACCATTTGACGGCTGTAATATTGGTGGTTCAAAGCGCTGTGTTTTTTTATATGGATATCCTGATTCTGATAGCGAATCGATGAAGTTACTCGTGCAAGGACTGAACGAAGAAGACTCGGATTGGAAAACATTTCATCACCCGGCTGGTTCAACAACTCGCGAAATGGTCATTGCTGCAGCCGACGAAAAAAGAGCTAGCCTTACACAATGCGGAATTTTATATGGGCCACCGCAGACTCCAAACGAGAGTTACACCTTAGATATTCTTCCCTGCCCTCAATAAAAATAAGGCTGCCAATCGGCAGCCTTATTTGTTTCATCTGATCGGTTTTTTACGCAAAGTTAAACACGTATTTATCCATCATATTCACCATGCGGCCAATCTCTGGCTTGGTAATCGTATCATTTGCGCCAAGAGATAGTGCTTTCGCTCGGTTATCCTCACTCATCAATGACGAGAACATAATGATCGGCATTTCATGAAACGCTTCGGTATCGCGTAGTCTCTTCACTAAGTGCATACCATCCATTCGAGGCATTTCTACGTCCGTAACCACCGCATCTAATAGCTCTTTAACTGGCAAGTTTTCTTCTTTCGCAACCTCGATCAAGCTCATCAACTTCTCATGCGCCTCACCACCGTCTTTACATGTGATCACATTGTAGCCTGAAGAAGCTAATGTATCTTGGATCAAAGAGCGAATAAATGCTGAGTCATCCACCACCATGATCGTTTTAGCATTACGCTTACCGACCATTCTCTGGTTGAGATCCACCGACTTGTCCCCTTTCACATCGTATTTTTCCATACTCAGTTCTGGGTTGATGTCTGCGATGATTTTTTCAAAGTCGAGAATCATGATCAGGTTGCCTTCTTTACGGACAACGGCTACTACACAATCTTGTTCGCCCGCTTCCAAAAACTGACTTGGTGATTCCACATCATTCCAAGAGATACGATGAATACGCGAAATGCTGTCAATTAAGAAGCCATTGGTCATTTTGTTGAAATCCGTAACGATTACAAACTTGCGCTCCAGATCTTGTCGTGTTGGCACACCTAACCAACCAGCTAAATCCACTAAAGGCGTCAGTACATCTCTGGATGAGAACACACCAATCATATGAGGTTGTGCGTTTGGATAATCGGTTGTTTCTGGCACGCGAATCACTTCTCGTACTTTCGCAACGTTAATGCCGTAATAACAAGTTTTTGTGCTGCCATCTGGCAATGTTTTTTCTAAATGAAACTCGATGATTTCAAGCTCATTGGTACCACTTTCTGTCAAAATGGTGCTGGTTACGTTACTCATAAAGCCAATTATCCAACCAAAAATACGCATCAGAAAAAGTTTGATGCAAACGCCATGAGAAGCCATTCTCTGGCTAAAAATCCAAAAGTCCTTTTTAGTCGTTACAACAAAATTTGTAAACCATCAAAAGGACGGCTAACGCACATTTCCATACCAAACCATGTAAAATTGTCTCATTTTTGAACACGACATTATGAGTGACCAAAGTGCGAATTAACACCTCCACTTTTAGCGGCAGAGTCAATGAAAAGTTTAGAAATAATTTGAAGTGATGTTCAGCGTCAATAGCCAAACCTATCTAACAGATATCAGTACAAAGTTGGCTACCGTGCTCATGCCTGGTGTAGAACAAGCTCTCTTCAAGTGGCTTGGTATAAAACTGCGCTTGCTAACACGGGTTTAAATCGAAGCGCTAGAAACATCACAAGAAAATCTGAAGGCATAGAACACTTTCAGTTTGTTAGTTTTCTGTCAGCGTAAGTTTTAAGCAATCATCCTATCACTAGGTATTTCAATACCTGACATCGCTATTCCCATAATCAAGACACTGATTTTCACTTTTGGAAAGAGTCATTTTCCTTCCTCTTAGCAAGGTTTTTCCTACAATCCTATTCATCCAATTGCGCTGTCGCCTGACAGCACACTAGTTGATGTATTAGGTGAGGTTCACTTTGAATAATGTTCTTATTATCGACGCTCAACCATTGTATAGCGAAGCACTTGCTTCTCTAGTTGAATCCGTAATCAACGCAGCTGAAGTGATTCAAACCACTGACAGTGCGGAAGTGATGGATCTTGTCCGAGGCCAAAAGATTGATTTGATTATTCTAGACGTAGTGCTTGGCGACCGCGATGGTATGCGTTTAGCCAAAAACATTTTAGCGACGGGATATCGTGGCCGACTGTTATTTGTTTCTTCACGCGACTACTCGAGTCTTTCTAAAGCAGCGTACGAAATGGGCGCAAACGGCTTCTTAAGCAAACATGAAACAAGAGAGACCATTATCGACGCAATTGTGAGTGTTTCACGCGGTTACTCAATGTTTAAGTCGACTCACACACCATCGTCGGGTAACGTAACACTTTCAAATCGCGAAGCCATGGTGTTCCATTATCTTGTACAAGGCTACTCAAATAAGAAGATTTCTGAACAACTTTCACTCAGCGCTAAAACAATCAGCACCTACAAAACGCGTATTCTGAAAAAGTACCATGCGGACACGTTGATTGAACTTCTGCATACTATTCCTCAGTCAGAAAACATTGAGTTTTGCCGCTAAGCGCTCATGTATTTTGCAATAGCACCGATTAACAACTGGTGCATTGCATCATGTCTTAAGCTTTGCTTCACCTGTACAACCACTTTTGGCCAGCCATCTGGGTAAAAATGCTCTGGCACTCTTATAAATTTATATCCATCAATTGGCGCCTGATATTCAAGTAACACGGTTGCGGCGCTTTTTTGCTTAATTAGCTTCAATACGCTGCTTACGTTGTCTAGAGCCGCAATACGGTTGATGACCATACCGTGGCTTTCCATTGCACGCTTAACGAGCTGCTCTTTCTCTTTCCAACCGATAATCTCTAACATGATAAAGGGAAGTTTGGCCGCTTCTTCCAGGGTGGTAATTCCCAGCTCTTCAGGGACAACTACCACAGCAGGCGCATAGCCGATGAACTTCTGATAAACAGATTTCGGAACATCCTCGTTGAAGTAATGTAACTGCGCATCCACTTTGCCTAGGATTATCTCTTCTATCGTATACTCTGTAATCGTTGCTATCGAAATGTGCGCCTTGGGAAACAGCGCCATTAAATCCATTGCAAGTAAATGCCCAAATGAGTATTGAGCGGTTTGCGGTAAACAAATGGTGATGTCTTTTTCGTAATTTTCCGGTTCAAACTCATCTCTAATTAGACAAGTTTCAAGCTTCTCGAGTGCACCGGAAATTTTAGGTAATTGACGTTTTAAATAGTCCGTTGGTTCCATGTGATGAGGATGCCGAATAAACAATTCATCGTTTAGCTGGAGTCGCAATCGGGCAAGGTATTTGCTAATTGACGCTTCACTCTTCCCCATCGCTTTAGCAACGGGTTTGAGCTGACGGTGCTTATCCAGTAAGACAAGTATTTTAAGTAAGTTTAAGTCGAGATCTTTGTTCACGTGCGACACCAGATGTAAGGTCGAGAATAAATAGAGCAATCACTATTTGTTGACTGCTCTAATATAAAAGACCACTCATTCTGTTTGGTCAAATTAATCAAACAGTTATGTCATGGTTATGTTCCGTAGCTTAACATTGAGTCAATACTAGCGCTGCTTAATGGGACTTTTGTCTGTGTTTTTTCATCTCATAGAGATCTTCATCTGCACGTACAATAACGTCCTGAAGCGTTTCGTGTAATTCATTCGCCGCGATACCAGTACTCACACTAACTTCGATATCCAAGGTCTTTAGTCGGTTATCTTTAACGACACTACGAAGCTTCTTCGCCAATATTGAAGATTGACTGATACTGCAACCCGGCAGAATCGCAACAAACTCATCACCACCAGTTCGAACTAGATAATCACTATTTCGAAACACTTTAGACATAGCATCAGCAATAATTCCAATAACTTCGTCCCCTACATGGTGACCGTAATGGTCATTGATTCGCTTGATCCTATCGCCATCTATTGCAATGACGGAATATGGCGCGGTTTCCAAACGACGTTTGAACTCGCTATCTTGAAAAACTCTGCGGTTAAACAATCCCGTTAAATCATCTTTCGTCACGTTCGTCAGTGCTTTCGCGAGGCGAAGTTTGCTCTCTTTAGATTCATAAGCTTTGTTGTAATACGCTAAGGTTACGAAAAAGAAGATGATAAACAAGAACACGTAATCCAATACAATTTTACTGAATGGGTACATGTAAACGATAAGATTGTTGTTGTCTGCGACATATGATTGGGTGTACGCGAATGATGGAAAGGGGTAGCCAGCGAAATAAATCACCATTTGTTTGTTCCCATTCGCTATTTGAACATCCACCGCTTTCCCATCATTATAAAGCGGCGAGAGGTATAATTGTTCCGAGAACTCTCCCACTAACTCACCTTGAAAGTAAACCGGACTCATGATGCTTATCGCCATGTCATCGGAGTATGTCGTTTTAAATGGTAGGGAAAACAATACCCGGTCCGTTAGTTGCTCTTTCCACGCGGCTAACACACAAGAATAGTTACTTTTACACCAATCAACATCAAACGTGGCTTTCACTCCCTCTAGCGCTTCAATCGGTCTCTCTAAGATGAGTTTGTTTCCAGTATAAGAACGAAAATACATAACGGCATTTTGTCGATTGAACGCATTTGATAAATACGCTTCAGCCTGATGAAGCGATTTCCGTGCAACAGCTTCAACGTAATTAAGTTTTTCATAACGTGACAGGGAGTAAATCGCATCTTGAAAGCTCAGCTCTGTTTGCGCTTCTACTTCACTCACGCTCATGCCTTTGTATTGCTCGAGCTGCGCTTCCGTCAATAGCCCCATGAGAATTACTTTTTGTTTTATTTTGGCTAAATTATTCGCGTAAGTGTTGAACTGCTTTACTTCATAAGAAATTAACACCGCACCAATCATTGTGACAGAAGTGACGAATAGTAATGTTGCGATGAAAAGAGACAACGCGATACTTTTAAGTGTCATGATGCGGTCTTACGCCCCCGCCACTCTTGTTAGCTCAACAATGTTCTTTACGTTAAATTTATCCAATAGACGACGTTTGTATGTGCTGACTGTTTTGTCACTTATTGATAGCACTGAAGCGATTTCTCGATTGGACTTTCCTTGTAATAAATACTTCATTACTGCGCTTTCTCTGCTTGAAAGTTGTGGCATTTCTCGAACGCTATTAACAACTTGCTTAAATTTGAAGAAGGTATACCCCTTCTCTACCGCTTCTATCGCGTCTTTAAGAATGTCGTGATTTTCCGATTTACACACATAGCCATCAGCGCCAGAACGAAAAGCCATTTGGCTGTACATTTGGCTAGTTTCAGCGGAGAAGAAAATGACTTTGCCTTCATAACCATGGGATTTGATACGTTTGTAGAAATCAAACCCATCGCAATCTGCCAAGTTCACATCTAAGATCAACAGTTGAATTTCTTCCTTTTTCAATATTTGTAATGCCATCTTCGCTGATGTTGCAGTAAATACCCCATTTGTTTTACCTAACTCTTCCAGCAACGACTTGATTGCAACACAAACGAGAGGATGATCGTCAAAGATCAAGTAATTCAATTTATTCATATGTTTCATTTAGTATGGTTATGGCTTCTAGTGGCATGGGTTTATCAATGTAGAAGCCTTGGCAAAGATCAATGCCATACTCACGTATCGCTTGCAGTGTGACTTCGTCTTCAATACCTTCCGCGACCAATCGTATATTCAAACTTTTCGCTAACGCGCAAATAGCAACAACGATGTTGCGTTTTTTGATATCGCATTCGACACCTTGTACAAACGAACGATCGATTTTTAACTCGTTGAATGGCAGTTGAGCCAGTTTTTCAAACGTTGATGAACCCGTGCCAAAATCATCTATTGAGACAGTGACACCGTTCATCCTCAACTTGAGTAAATTCTTGTACAGGGACGCGCTAGTCTGAAATGTATCTCGCTCTGTAATTTCAATGGTGATTTGTGATGGGTCAATCTCGCTCTCTGAACATTGCTGTAAAAAGTAATGAGAGAACGCCGTATCTTCTAAATTTTCATGGTCTACATTGATGGATACGTTTTGCGTCAATCCGCGGTGTTTCATGTCATAGATAACATTACTCAATACAGCTTGAAACAACTCTCCAGAAAGGCGGCAACGCTCTACAATTGGCAAAAAATAATGAGGGGGTAACACACCATAAATAGGATGATTCCAACGCGCGAGCGCTTCATACCCAAGCACTTCCCCACTTTGCACATCGACTAAAGGCTGGTAATAATTTTTCACGCGCCCTTCAGCCAGAGCAAACAGGAATTCTTGATCTTCCACTTCAATAGGTTGCGCAAAGCTGACTTGTTTCGCTTTTTCATCTTTTATTTTACCCAACAAATCAACGACTTTATTTTCATCGTATGGCTTAGGCAGCTTCCCTAATACTTCAAAACTAAATCCCTCGCACATGGCTCTTACCGCAGAAATAATGGTCAATTCCATTGCACTGACCAGTACAACTTGCCCCTGGTACTGGACTTTATCGAGCATTTCCATCATATCGATGCCGTCTTTTCCGGGCATTTGGATATCACAAAAAATCACGTCAAAATATTGTTCCTGCACACTCTGAATAGCGGCATCCACACAGTTAAAAGGGATGACTTGCGCGCAATAGCGATCCAATATTTGCGTAAGTATTGTGGTTTGTAGCGGATGGTCATCAATCACCATCACATTAAATTGTGTATTCATTTGTCTCTACCCAATAGTTTATGTTTTCGATCTCCTGCTCGATTCGTAAAATTAGCTCCGCTGTTCGCCTGTCAAACTCCGCAGCAGTAACTCGTTCTGCCTCAATGCAAAGCTCAGTCAGCATGCTTACCCCTATCGCCCCAACCGCTCCTTTGATGCCATGAATGACCCGTTTTTTGTCTCGCTCAGTCGATGCGGCGTTTAAGTTTTTTATATCTGTAGACATTGATTGACTAAACACGCGCGCAATCTCTTTTGCGTCCTGTGCTTTGAACCGTTTAATCCAGCCGGGCAGCCTACCCCTCTCTTTTTCGCCAATAAATGGAATCAAAACGGTTTTTAATTGATTAAGGTCATAGGGCTTGTAGAGCACATCATCAATGCCGATATCCTGTGTGCGCTCAATGGCAAGACGAGCATCTTCTGCTGTCACACCGATGATTGGAATTGCTTTAAATTCGGAGTTTTTCACGTGCCTAACAAGCTCATAGCCATCCATTTCTGGCATATGAAAGTCGGTCAGCAGCAACACAACGTTTTCATCTTGGTTGATGTATTCCCATGCTTCGCGGCCGTTATTCACAATGACAGGTTCGATTCCAAGTTCATGAAGCTGCATTGCTATCACACTTTGGTTAATGGGATTATCTTCTGCGACCAGTACCGTGCCGAGAACCCAAGAAACCACTTCTTGATTTACGTCACTAAGCTTGGTTTCTTGCTGCGTTTGGCTGAGCAAATTGAACAATGTATCTGGATATTGAATCTCTCTTAGCGTAAGACTGCCAAGTACCCTTTGTTCGTCACGCAGCATTAGGCCATTAAAACTGGCATCGCTGTCGTGTATAGGGTGAAGGTTCGCCACCATTGTTTTTAACGTCGCTGGACGCATTTTCCACGCGTCACACCACTGGCGAATATTAAGTGGTAAGCTCTCGCTATACGTCCAGTTCAAACAAACGTCTGGCTCAGAGTCGCAATGCTCAATTGGCAGTCTGACAGTAATCGTCGTGCCCAAGCCAAATTGTGAATCGATGCAGAGCACGCCGCCCATGCAGTCGATCAATCGGTCAACAATGCTTAGCCCCAATCCAGTACCGCCATATTTACGCGTAATAGTGTCATCCGCTTGAACAAAAGGATTGAGAATGCCTTCGAGTTGGTCATCCGTCATGCCGATACCTGAATCCGCCACTTTCAAAATAAGCTGCTTTTCATGAAGAATGACACTGATTCCAACCTCGCCTTCCGCAGTGAATTTCACCGCATTGGAGAGCAGATTGGTGGTAATTTGCACCAATCGCAGCGCGTCGATTTCAATGAAAGCATTCGAAAATGGTTTGATTGTCACTTTGTAATCCAAACCTTTCGCGAGCGCTCGTGGTTCAAAGCTTCGAAACACATCGCACAAGGTTTTAAGCAAGTCGGTCTTAGTTGGAGCGACGGTTAAGTGCCCTGCCTCTAACTTTGAATAATCCAGTACTTCGTCTACTAGCGTATTCAAATGATTGAGCGAGCGTATGGCTTGGGCAATTAACTCGCGATTTGAATCTGCCGTCACTTGGCGATTTAGCAAATCGAGGATGCCGTGTGCTGCCGACAATGGCGTTCTTAATTCGTGACTCATGGTTGCCAAAAAGTTTTCGCGCGCACGTACCGCGGTTTGCGCTTCTTTTTGCGCATCGATTAACGCCTGCTCACGTTCTTTTTGCTGGGTAATATCTTGAATAACAGTCAGTACAAACTTGTTCTTACCGCTAGGAGAAGCGATGACTTTGCGTTCTCGATATACATGTTTAATATCAAGTTCACAGCCCGACGAGGCAACCTCTTCTGAAATACGCTTTCCAGCAATAACAGTGGTTAGTTCATCAAAATTATTCACCAGAGGAGCGTGCGCAGAATCACTTTTCAACTTACATTGTTGGCACTGTTTACTGTTGTAGTTGGCACAATTGCTCATCTCCATATGGTTATTTTCACTATGGATAAAAACCAAGCTATTGATCTCTTTGATGATGTCCATCAGCCATTGCTTTTCCGCTTCCTCATTGTCAGCATTAAATTCGGCTAACCTCACTTTAAGTCGCATGTGAGATAAGATGAAATACGCCGCAATTAACATGAGACAGAATATGAATGAACCAGCAACAACAAATGTAGCGATCTGCTCCGAGTCATAGCCATAAGTCAGTTTGAAGCTTCGGTGAGAACGCAGCAGTTTTTCGATCTCGTTAGAATCAATGGTTTCGATGATGCTGTTCAACATGTGTTGCAGTTGTGTATTGTGGTTTGCAACCGCAAATGCATTAGAGAACGTCAAAACGTCCTCCGCATTGATCACCAAGCCATCGACTTGATCTTGTGCAATCATGTTGTGAACGATGTCGTCAGGAATGTAAGCCACATCCAAAACGCCCGATTTCAAATCGGTAAGCAGCTTCTTCAAATCATCATAATGATCAACTTGGCCTTGCTGCCAAGTGCCCAAATGAACTAACCCTTGCTTTTTCAAAGTGAGCAGAATACCCGCTTCTTTCAGTGCAGATTTATCGCGCTTGCTCTGCTCCGCTTGGATAGCCACGTAATTACTGTGCATGAATGGTTTAGTGAACAACCAATCTGACTTAGGTAGCTCACCCACATAAGAGATGGGGACTATATCGGCATCAAATGCCGTTAATCCATTAGAAAGGCTCGACGTCGGCTTCACATACTTAAAGCTCAAGCCAGTACGAGACTGCAATAAGTCGACAAAATCTGGAAAGAAACCGTCTAACTCACCCGTTTGCGAATCTCGGTAGAGAAACGGATAAGCTTCGTCACTGCTGCTGTAAGTTATCACTAGTTTGTTTTGATGATTACGTCGGTAATCTACCAATAACTTATCACTGATATGGTAAGGATTTTTCGAGGCGACGGAGCGAATGTTTTTTCCATTTTGCTCCCACTGAAGGATTTTGTTGATGTCATCGATCAGACTCTGTTTGTCCAACGAAGCGATAAAACTCACCTCTTCGTTTTTCAACCAACTGGGAATATCGACAACCCCTTTTACAATGTCATTCAAATCCAAATATTGGGTAATACCAACATAAGTGTAAATCAGCGCGTTCGCTTTACCTCGCTTAACTTCATTAAACGCCTCTAAACGTGTTTTAACGTAATGTATCTTATCGATACCACGTTCAGTGAGGTTGTCACAATACACACTGCCCTCAACACACACCCATTTAAGATCACGCGCATCACTATCTCGGTAAGTGGCATTCCGATACCAAACAGCGATAGTGCTCGAAAAGAAAGGCATCGAAAACAAAAAACGCTTTTCTCTTGCTGCTGTTTTACTAAATCCAACCGCACCATCAATCCTCTTGCTTTCGACATCCGCAAGTAAAGACGGAATATGCTTGTAAGTCCGAAGTTCTAACTCATAATCCAAAGCTTTAGTAATGTTAGACAAATACTCAAGACTAATTCCGTACGAAGGACCAACTCTACCGTCAAACGAGTCTTTAGCTTCGTCTTGCGCAATAACGCCAACGATGACCTTCGGTTTAGGACTCTGTTTGGCCATTGAGCAAAAAGAACTCGCTAAAAAAATTAAGGCGACGGACGATACCGTAATACTTCTAAGAATACTGAGCATGACTGCTTCCTCTGAATGGAAGCTCAGACTAGTTTTTGTCAGATAAAAGTCAAACTTCGCTCAACAGCGAAATAAAAATAACACTTTGATATAAAAGCAGAAAACCAAAATTCGTCAGAACAATCTGACAACACAATCCACCTTTGACTACACAGCGTTTGCGTTCGGTCTCTCACCCAGACGGATATTCACTGCGAGTCGGTATATATAAGAGATGTGTGCGTTTAGGTTTGCACGCCATAGCTTTTTACTTTCATCTTGAATGATTCATCATCATTCCATGATAAACTGACGTATTAACATGAAAGAAAGCTCAACTCCGCGGTTTCGAGCAGCTTGAAGTAAACACAGTTTTAGAAAATGCATTCTAGTATTGTATTACTCAAGACTCACATTGCTACTTTTACAACCGCTGGAGCATTAGAAAAATTAAGGTATTAAATTCAAATGGTTAATAACTCAATCCAGTGGTTTCCTGGCCACATGCACAAAGCACGTAAAGAGATCGAAGAAGCAATCCCTCAAGTGGATGTGATCATCGAAGTACTGGATGCTCGTATTCCTTTCAGTAGTGAAAACCCTTTGATTTCTCAAATCCGTGGTGACAAACCTGTCGTTAAAGTTTTGAACAAACGTGATTTGGCCGATCCAGAGTTAACTCAACTGTGGATTGAGCACTTGGAGCAAGAGCAACATGTAAAAGCAATGGCGATCACGACTTCTGAACCACAAGAAGTGCATCGAATCATGGAGCTTTGCCGCAAACTTGCCCCACACCGAGAAGAAATTGGTAAAAACATTCGCACCATGATCATGGGCATCCCAAACGTTGGAAAGTCAACGATCATTAACACCCTCGCAGGTCGAACAATCGCTGTAACAGGTAACCAACCCGCGGTTACACGTCGTCAACAACGTATCAACCTGCAAAATGGCATCGTATTATCTGATACTCCAGGAATTTTATGGCCAAAAGTGGAAAATCCACACAGTGGCTTCCGCCTTGCGGCTACTGGCGCGGTAAAAGATACAGCGATGGAATATGACGAAGTCGCATTCTATACCATTGAATACCTAGCAGCTCATTATGCAGACAAGCTTAAAGAGCGTTATCAAATTGAAGAGCTTCCAGAATCAGATATCGAGATCATGGAAGAAATTGGCCGTCGCCGCGGTGCACTACGTGCAGGTGGACGTGTTGACTTACACAAAGTATCAGAGATCTTATTGCACGAACTTCGCCAAGGCACTTTGGGCCAAATTACATTAGAACGCCCAGAAATGATCACTCAAGAACTGATTGAAGTCGAGATTGAGACCGCCCGTAAAGAAGAAGAAAAAGCGAAGCGTAAAGAAGAGCGTCGTAAGCGATATTTACGTAATAAGCGATAAGCTTGTCTTTTATCTACTCATGTTTCAAGGCGCGATTTTCGCGCCTTTTTTGTTATCTAATGCGCCCATTTTTTTCACTTTTCAAACTTTATATTCCTCATCCAAAATCCAGATATGAAGCACGAAAAAACACCGCAAAATCGCCGTATAAACTTTAAGCACAAACTAGTTTAGACCCCGGGCCCCTATAGAGTTACAGCCACCATCCAACCCTCAAATGTCGAGTTTGCAAGGGTCTGCAAACTTATGCAACCTGGTTAGTGACACTCTCCCCAAAATCCGCAATATGAATAAGTGTCAGCGCTGGCGTTTTTCCATATGAAGAAGAGATTTATTATGAGTGAAACTATACAAAGCAAACCACTTCCCTCCTTTATCGAGGAACGCCTAGATTTTTATATTCAAGATCTAATCGAACCGAATGAGAACAAAAAACACCTTGTTCTTGGTAAACGCCCACCGTGTAATGCCGTTGTCCTGCAAAGCAATGATTACCTTGCACTGTCTCATAATAAGGAGATTCAAAACGCGCATCGTGATGCGATTTCCCAGCACGATGACAACGTCGTGATGTCCGCGATTTTCTTACAAGATGATGAATCGAAACCTGCATTTGAAACGCAACTAGCCAGTTTCGTTGGTATGCCTAGTTGTCTACTTTCTCAATCTGGTTGGGCTGCGAATGTCGGTTTATTGCAGACTATTTGTGCACCGAACATACCTGTGTACATTGATTTCTTTGCACATATGTCTTTGTGGGAAGGCGCACGTATTGCCGGAGCACAAATTCATCCGTTCATGCATAACAACACCAGTCACCTAAGAAAGCAGATTTCACGTCACGGTTCAGGGATCATTGTTGTGGATTCGGTTTACAGCACTATCGGGACCATCGCTCCTCTACGTGATATCTACGAAATAGCACAGGAGTTTGACTGCGGCCTGGTTGTAGATGAATCACACTCTTTAGGTACACACGGTCCACAAGGTGCGGGGATACTGCAGGGTCTTGGCTTAACTCATAAGGTAGATTTTATTACCGTTAGTCTTGCCAAGACATTTGCTTATCGTGCTGGCGCGATTTTAGGCCCAGAAAAACTGGCGAAGACGCTTCCATTTGTGGCGTACCCTGCAATATTTAGTTCTACCGTATTACCGCAAGAAATCATTCGGCTAGAGAAAACACTGGACGTCATAAGAAAATCAGATGATAAGCGAGATATTCTGTTTGAAAGAGCCAAGTCTTTAGCCGTTGGTTTAAAACGCATTGGATTTACTATTCGCAGTGAATCACAAATTATCGCATTAGAATGTGGTAACGAGAGAAACACTGAGCGAGTCCGCGACTTTCTCGAAGAGCGAAATGTTTACGGCGCAGTGTTTTGCCGCCCTGCAACTGGAAGGAACAAAAACATCATCCGTTTTTCAGTCAATGCAGACATGACAGCTGCTGAAGTTGATCATGTACTCACTGTCTGCCAACAAGCATTTGCACACCCTGACTTAGAGTTTGTGTAAGTTAGTGTGTAGATAAAACTAAAGAGCTCAACAGTTTTGCTGAGCTCTTTATTCGTGTTATTCGTTGTGAGCAACTCGCCTCAAGAAAACAAGTCGCGAATGATTAGATCCAGTTTGCGATTTTATCGAACAAACGATTTTTATCCGCCGGTTTTACGATGAAGTCAGACATACCCGAAGACCCAATTTTGTCCAACGTGACAGGTGAACTATCCCCTGTATGTGCAATAATAGGTACCGACGCATAGTTTTTATCCGAGCTTCTAATTCGCCTAGACGCTTCTACACCATCCATAATTGGCATTTCGATATCCATCAGAATGAGATCAACATCTTCTTGCTCTAGTGTATCCAGAGCCTGCTGCCCGTCTTCTTTCTGAATCACTTCAAAGCCTTGCTTTTCAAGTAACATTGCCGTGAATTTACGCAAAGATTCATTATCATCCACGACCATAATTGTACGCTTATTTGAATTATCTAACGTCACCGAGGCCGTTGGTGTCGATACATAGCTTGAATCATATAAGAGACGCTCAATAGTTGGTTTAGTATTCAATAACCAGGCTTGCGTTTCGATCCAAATAGGTTCATATGCAGCCTTACGTGCTCTCTGAGTCGGATGATGCTCAAAAAGATAAACGATGCGTGCTTCAGTGAAAGACAAGAGAGATTCTAATCTATCCAATTGGTTTGCTCTTGGATCTAAGCTCTCAAGATCGATAAAAATCAGATCGAATTCGAACTCGTACTCTTTCTTTTTGAGTACTTGGTTGGCATCTAAAATCGTCGAGTCAAAGCCCATAAAACGGCTAATATCTGTTACTTTAGACACCAAGATATCTTGGCTAGTCACCGTTAGAATGGTTTTGAGTTTAGTCAGATCGTTTTTGATTTCATTAACGGTATCAGATGTCGTTAGTGGGAAAGTTAACGTAAATTGAGACCACTCCCCTAACTGAGATTGACACTCAATGTTCCCCCCAAATGAACGCATGACTTTTTTACAAAACGGTAGACCCAAACCATAACTTCCTGATTTGCCAGTGGTGTAAAAGTCTTGAAAGATATTGCGTAGAACATCAGGAGCAATGCCAGCACCATTATCGGTTACAACAATTTGATTAAAGCGTTCTGAACTTATCATGGATACATGTATGTGAAAATCTTCAGATTTACGGTGATGGAAGGCATTCTTGAAGAGGTTATACATAACGTATTTAAGTAACGTATCACTACCTAGAAACTCAAACTCACTTCTCGCATCCAGCGATATGGCAAATCGATCAGTGGCACGTTTATAACTGAAGCTTTCAATTGCCTGTTCAACGACCGAGTGAACTGAATATTTTTTGAAGCTAGAACGAGAAACTCGATTTTCATCAATCGAAGTTAGCAATAAATCGATGGTTTCATTACCCGATTGGATAATGTTCATTGCATCCTGACTCACTTCACGTAATAAGGTGACATCCTCTACACTCATGACGTACTGCTCTTTTCCTGCCTCTTTCATGTTGGGCAAGATCGACTGGATAACATCTATTGAAGTGCAAAGCCCACTCAACGGGTTACGCATTTCATGTGCAATCCCTGCCCCGAATGATTTTGCCAGCGAGACTTTCGCTTCATGTTCAACTTGGTTACGAAAATAGAACAAATTACCGAAGACATAAATAAACAGAAAGATTGGCACATGAGTCCAATCCATGGTCAAGTCAAGATGGAACCCTTTTGCAACCCAAGCGAAGAATGTTGCTAAACCTATCCCAGCAAAGGTTTGAGCAAACATGACCCTAGTAACATGAACCAGTAAAATGTGTAAGAAAATTGCAGACATAAACGACATAACCCATACATTGGACCAGTCATTCATCAGTAACATATAAAAAAAGAAAAACGGTAAGCACAGCGTTATCGTCACTTGGTAGTAAATAGGAACATAATCTCTCCAAGTCGATGATAAGCGGTTTCTAAAAATGATGCCGAAAAACAATAACGAGCAAAACAATCTAAGAGGTAAATTTTCATAAGCCTGTGGAAAGGCAAACTCCCAGACAAAGTAGTACAGCGGAAAGCCAAGAAACCCCATCCAGCCAACGAGAGTTAGGTTTGGTTCTGCATATTGATAAACCTTACGTATCGAGTCCATATAATCTGTTTTGCTTACTCCGCCTGACGCACAACAATGTGATTTTGATTCACTTTTATCATTTTATTATTAACTAATTATATATTAATCATCATTTATAAGCAGCGCGAAATGACGTAAACAGCTCGCAATACTTATCTTTAGTTTCAATCTTTTAAGACAGCTGCACTTGATTTACAACCAAATAAACAAAGTTGCATATAGTTTAGTGTAATTTTGCGATAATCGCTCTGTATCCAATTGGATGTTAATCTCATTTTGTTCTAGAAACTTAAGTCGCGCCTTTGGCACGGCTTTCCAACGATTTAAAAACTGCACTCACCGCATATAGCGCGGTGACAAACAATTGGCTTGGGGTGTGTCATGAATTCTTTCCAGATAAAAAATGTCATTTTTGATGTAGGTAATGTATTGGTACGCTGGTCTCCAGTAGAAATCGTTCGCTTAACATTTGGTGGTTCCGTAGAGTCAGAGAAAATGGCTCAAATGCTATTTTCATCACAAATCTGGAAAGATTTAAATAAAGGGACGACCTCCGAAAGGGAAGCAAAACAGCGTTATCAACGTGAACACCAAGTAACGACGGAAGAAATGGACCGCTTCTTTTATTATGTAAAACACACTCAAATACTACTTTACGGCAGTATAGAGCTGTTAAAACGAGTAAAAAGTGCCGGATATGGCGTATATGCGCTCACAGACAACATCAACGAAATTGTGGAACATCTTCGTACTACCTATGAGTTTTGGCCACTGTTTGATGGAGCAATCATCTCTTCTGAAGTTCAATTACTAAAACCACAAGCGGAGATCTACCAAACTCTACTTTCAAAGTATCAGCTTAACCCCGAAGAGACAGTATTTCTTGATGACATGCCTTACAATGTTGAAGGTGCCCGAGCAGTTGGCATGGCTGCTATTCAGTTTGAAAATGCTCAGCAATGTGAGCTCGAACTAAAAGCCATGGGGGTTAACTTCTAGAAAGCTTTTAATAAAACATAACGTTAGGGTGCATAAACAAAAAAGAGCAGTGTTGAGACTGCTCTTATCTAGTGTTTTAGAACGCTAGGTTAGGAGTAAATCACGTTTTCCTCAATCCCACTAACTAATGACTGGGCGTTCTTCCAACGGAATACTTTTTCTAACACCTCTTTGCCATCAGGTGCGCGCCAAGTTCGCTCTTGATCCTCTTGTCCACCAATGTGGCGATAGAATTCAATCGCAGAAATGTTTTGCGACACAACTTCTAAATAAAGACCTGTGTCTTTAAAGTACTGCTGTTGCCATTCGGCGACAGCAAGTAATAGCTGCTTACCAATCCCACGACCACGGTAACTGTCATCAACATGCAATGCGTCAATAAAGGTTCCACGCTCGAAATCATGGTTGCCGAACACACAAACAAAGCCAAGTAGCAAACCTCCCTCCTCCGCCAAGACAATGTGCTGATTGAATGGTGGGTTGGTCAAACGGGTTTGCCAAATCAGTAGTTTGTCGTCAATCGCTTCTTTCTCAAGATAGTTATCACTAAGAATGCCACGGTAATGACGCTTCCAGCTATCCGCATGAAGATGCGCAATGCGCTCGTAGTCCTTATATTCCGCTAATCGTAAATCCATTACGTATTCCTATTTTCTTACATTTTTGCTTCTTTATAGAGTCTCGGTATATTCCACCTTTATAACACTTGTTTCTTGGCAGATTTTATACACCTTAAGCCAGAGCTCATTTTTTAATACTACTCATTATTCAATTAAAAGCAAAATATCCCATCAAGTTCCTTAATCTACACCCAAAGGAATAGTCACATTTGTCTAACTTTAATTTGACTTACATGTGTACGCTGATATTCTAGCGAACAGTTGTTAGCTCAAAGTTAGGGATACACCTGTGACTCAAAACAAACCACCTGTTATCTGGTTGAATACATTAATATTTTCTGCCAGTTTTGTTCTGACTTTTATTGTAATGCCTTGGTATGCATATCATTTTGGACTGGGTTGGGAACATCTAATTTGGGGAGTGATTGCATTTAGTTTTACTAACCTTTCTATTACAGCAGGCTATCATCGTCTCTGGAGCCACAAAACGTACGAAGCTCATCCTATTTTGCGCGCCATTTTTGCGATTGGAGGAGCATTTTCTTTGCAAAATAGTGCATTACATTGGTCTTCTGATCATCGTGTGCATCACAAACATGTCGACAATAACGATAAAGATCCGTACTCAGCCAAGCGGGGTTTTTGGTATTCTCACATTGGGTGGATGTTACGTGATTACAATAAATCAAAGGAAAACGAATATACAAACTGCCGTGACCTAAAGCGCGACAAAATCGTCATGTGGCAGCATAAGTATTATGTTCCACTTGCCCTACTGACTAATATTGGTTTCCCAGTCATGCTCGGACTGATCTACGGTGATATCTGGGGGATGTTATTGGTCGTTGGTGCGGCTCGACTCTTTATGAGTCACCATACGACTTTTTTCATTAACTCCCTCGCACATATTTGGGGTAAGCAAACTTTCACAGACAAAAACACTGCTCGCGATAATGGTGTACTCGCCTTTTTCACATTTGGAGAGGGTTACCATAATTTCCATCATATTTTCGAGAATGACTATCGCAATGGCGTGTATTGGTGGCATTACGACCCAACGAAGTGGTTGATAAAGTCATGTTCTTGGCTAGGACTCACATCTAAGTTGCGCACAACGCCTACATTTAGAATTGAAAAAGCCCGTGCGAGTCAACTTTTGAAGAAAGCAAGAGAAAAGCTAGAATCGAAACCGAACACGCAAACAATCCTCGATCAGCTACAGCACGAGTTTGATACTCTAGTTCATCACATGCAGGAATACTACGAGATGCGCAAAGAAGTACTCGGTGCCAAAACTGCCAGTGTGGTAAAGAAATACGAATGTTCTGTAACAAAAATGAAGTATCAGCAAATTAAAGCAGAGTTCGAACGGCAGCAGCGTAGTTGGAACCTTATGGTTCGTCGATACGCATAGTTTATCCTCATTCTTACGATTACTTAGCTTCGCTTCGGCGAAGCTTTTTTGTTGTGAAGAGTGTTTTCCAATAATTGCTTACTGAGTAAAGTCTTTTTCCTATTGTGAATCAATTCACTCTTTATTCATTCACTTTCCTAGTCATATTTTCCTTCCTATAAATAGCTTCAAACCAGCACATAACACTTAGAAAACCAAATTCCAACAATACAATCTAACGAAATTATTTATTAAATTATTATTTGTCTCAGATCATGCAAGCCCCATATTTGTCTCGTGCCACAGCTAAGAATTCTGTAAATTCCTTGTCATAAACTGAAACAGTTTCTTTCTTTTTTACATAACATTCGGAGATCCCTATGTTAGAGCTCTTAATTGGCTTAGTGGTTACCATTGCGGTGGGTTACTTTATTGTCAAAGGCTATAAAGCTGCGGGCGTGTTACTGACAGCTGGTATTGCTTTACTTCTTATGACTGGCGTTTTGGGGCACGACGTGCTGCCGTCAAAAATCACCTCAACTGGTAACATGGTGACAGATGCGCTGGAATACGTGAAATACATGCTTCAATACCGCGGTGGCGGTCTTGGTATGCAAATCATGCTGCTTTGTGGTTTTGCGTCATACATGACTCATATCGGCGCGAACAACGTGGTAGTGAAACAGTTCTCTAAACCGCTTTCTGTCATCAAGTCTCCTTACGTCCTTTTGGTAGCGGCTTACATTGTGGCGTGTTTAATGTCTCTTGCGGTAAGTTCTGCAACAGGCCTTGGCGTACTATTAATGGCGACACTATTCCCAATGATGGTCGCGATGGGCATTTCTCGTCCAGCAGCCGTTGCAGTGTGTGCCTCTCCAGCGGCAATCATCCTTTCTCCTACTTCTGGTGATGTTGTTATCGCAGCAGAAAAGTCTGGTTTAGAGCTTGATGTGTTTGCGGTACAAACTGTGTTGCCTGTTTCTATTTGCGCAATCATCGTCATGGCAGCGGCAGCGTTCTTCTGGAACAAATACTTAGATAAGAAAGAAAATACACCAATGGAAAAAATTGATGTATCAGAGATCAAAGCTGACGCACCAGCGTTTTATGCAGCTCTTCCATTTCTACCTATCATCGGCGTTTTCCTATTCAACGGTCGTACCATTCCAGGACTTAGTCTAGACATCTACACTATTGTGGTTGGTTCGATTTTCCTTGGAGCTCTGATCCATTATGTTGTAAATAAGTTCGATGGTAAGAAATCACTAGAAGATTTAGATTCTTGTTACGCAGGCATGGCTGACGCGTTCAAAGGCGTTGTGATGCTTTTGGTTGCCGCAGGGGTTTTTGCACAAGGTCTGATGTCTATCGGAGCTATCGATAACCTACTTCATCTAGCAGATAATGCTGGTGCAGGCGGCGTTGCTTTAATGCTTATTCTAACTGCATTGACAGTTGCAGCAGCAATTGCAACGGGTTCGGGTAACGCGCCTTTCTATGCGTTCGTGGAGTTAGCACCATCTTTGGCTGCGAAAATGGGATTAAACCCTGCTTTCCTAATTATCCCGATGCTTCAAGCATCAAACCTAGGCCGTACTATCTCACCAGTATCTGGCGTAATCGTTGCGACATCAGGTATGGCAAACATCAGCCCGTTTGAGGTTGTAAAACGCACATCCGTTCCAGTTCTAGCAGGCCTTATCACGGTGATTATTGGTACTATGGTGCTTGTTCCAATGAGTGCCTAACGGTATTGCCACGATCAAACTAAAAGCAATATCCGAACAAAATTACGTTTAATTAAAAACGCCAGCAAATGTGCTGGCGTTTTTTTATTCTAATGTGATGATTTACGCTGACTTAAATCGGTCAGGAATCTTAGTGATGCTCTCTCTGTAGCTAAACCATAAGTAGGTAACGGCAAGCGAAAAGAATAAATATGAAAGTGCGAATACGATTGGAGACGTGATTAATTCCGCGGACATTCCCCACATCACACCGACTACGGTTATCGTCAACTTAGAAAGCATGCCGCAAATAAGTAGGAATAAAGCAAGCTGTGGAAAGCGCGAGCTGCGAAATGCGAAGAAATAACAGCTACCTACCGCTAAAGAAGCAATAGATAAGCCCAACATAAATGAATGGATGTGGTCTGCTGATGCGATACCAGCGGATACCGAAGCCATGAGTAATAGGAACAGTTTCATAAGTCACCTCACAACAAATCTAAAAAGCATCCCTTCATAAATGAAAACTCATTTTTCACTATATTTTGCGCCTAAAATCAGCAATTACAAGTTACTTTTTTGCTCACTTAATAAACACAAAAGCTAATCAGCTTCAATTGTTACAAAAGGTTAACAATTAAAAATTAAGAAACCCTTTGCATCTGATACTTACGACAGTTAGATGATAAATTCGCCATTTTCGTTACAGATGGTTAACATGGAAACATTTTGAAATTTTTTATTTGAAATGTGAGCTGTGCACTCAACAACGTAAAACCTCTCTGTCTTGACTCATCATTCGTTCTTGGTGAACAAAAAATATCACTTTTTTACAACGTTCTTACTACATACAAAACCATGAATTCACATCCACTTTTAATGTTGCAAATTATTTTATCAGTAACCGTAAAAAGAGATTCCAATCACATATTTATTGGTTATAATCCGCGCTCATTGCGTTAAACGTTGAAAAACGCAAACTAATTTTGAGAAAAAACATCTTTAAACCAACCTTCTTTGCGGCATTGCCAATAAGAGGAAAAACTGAGAATAAAAATGAGCAAGATTGATAAAGCTATGCGCATCCTGTTAGCAGGGTTCTGTATCAACCTTTGTCTTGGCATCCTGTATGCTTGGAGTGTATTCAACAAGGCACTGGTAACTGAATCAGGCTGGAGTGCTGCAGAAGCTTCTGCACCTTACGCAACTGCAACCATCACTTTCTCTATCTGTCTTCTTATTGCAGGCATTCTTCAAGACCGCATGGGCCCTCGAATGATCCTTATCCTAGGTACTGTTCTTACAGGTCTGGGCATGATCGCGTCTGGCTTTGTGAACTCTCCACTAATGTTGAACATTACCTTCGGTGTGATCACAGGTGCAGGTATCGGTTTTGGTTACGCATGCCTATCACCTTCTGCGATGAAGTGGTTCCACGCTTCGAAGAAAGGTATGGTTAACGGCATTATTGCGGCAGGTTTCGGTCTAGCGGCTATTTACCTTGCGCCAGTAACTTCTGCGCTAATAGACAGCATGGGCATTCAAACTAGCTTTATGGTTCTTGGTGTTGGTATCCTAGCGATTGCAGTTCCTCTTGCAGCAACCATCAACAACCCACCAGCAGACTACACACCTGCTGAGCCTAAAGTAAAAGAAGGCCAAGCACCTAAAGCGGTGAAAAAGTCAGATGACTTAACTTGGAAAGCAATGTTGAAAACGCCACAGTTCTACTCTCTATGGATCATGTACGCGTTTGCAGCTTCTGTTGGTCTAATGATCATTGGTAACATCACGACAATCGCAAGCGTTCAAGCAAACTTGCCAAACGCGGTTTACCTAGCGTCTATTCTTGCTGTATTCAACTCTGGCGGTCGTGTTGCCGCGGGTATGCTTGCAGATAAAATCGGCGGTGTTCGTACGCTTCTACTCGCGTTCGTTCTACAAGGCGTAAACATGGTGCTGTTCGCGACGTTCGACTCTGAGTTTACACTAATCATCGGTACAGCAATCGCAGCGGTAGGTTACGGTACACTTCTAGCGGTATTCCCTACTCTAACGGCTGAGTTCTACGGTCTGAAAAACTACGGCACTAACTACGGCGTACTTTACACAGCATGGGGTATTGGTGGTGCAATCGGCGCAGCGGTTGTTGGTTTCTCGATGACAAATGGCGACGGCTACACCTTGGCTTACACAATTTCTTCTGCAATGATGGCAGTATGTATCGTACTTGCGTTCATCACTAAGCCATTGTCTGAAGCGAAAGTAGCACAGCTAAAAAACGCATAATTGCGAATTGATTTGATAGCAAAAAGGCTTAACCTATGGGTTAAGCCTTTTTTGTTATCGGTCGTTTATGGAAAGCCCTATCGAACTTGCACCAGACTACTATCTAGAGAACTTCTTTAAGCTGACTCATCACGCAATAACTTGGTACAGCGATTTACTGACCAAGGAAGAACACGCATGGCTTTGCTCGTTTGATTCTTTGAGCAAACACGCCCAGTGCCTTTTGGTGCGTTTATACAGCCGAAAGGGATGTTGGTTTCGAAGTGATAAGCTGAGTTATCAAGAAATACCTTCTATCAATGAAGCACTGGCAGAATTGAGTCAGCATGAGTTTGTAGCCCTTTCCCCACCCCTTTCTCATCAAGAGTTAGCGGCTAATTTACTGACCAAACCAGAAATCTCCGCGCTTTATCCCGAACTGCCGAAATCACTCAAGAAAGACGCCCTTGTCGAACATTTGAGTAATACGGAATTTGATCGTATAGAGCGGCTTGAGTTTACGATCGTCAAACTCAATTCTGCTCATATGATCGACGTGTTACTCACTCTGTTTTTTGCCAACACCCATCAAGACTTAAGTCAGTTTGTGCTTGATGACTTAGGTTTGCATCAGTTCGAGCAATATCAATTGAGTAAAGTGCGCCGTTTCTTTGATTCACGTGAGCAAATAGACCGCTTAATTGAACTGAGCCAGTTGGCCAACCTGTACTGGCAATTTGACCGAAAAGACAAAGCCAATCTCGACTTATTAATTGAGGCAATGCCTCAGCCCGTTAAACACCGTTACGTAGATCGTAAACGCGAGCACATGTTGAATGACATAGCACGTGATTACGAACGGCTTAATGATCTAGAGACCGCCCTGTCTCTATTTGGCCAAACTCAACTCACACCGAGCCGAGAACGACGCGCACGTATCTATGACAAATTAAACCATGATGATTTATTTGGTGACATTGTCACAGATATGCTTAACTCACCGATCGATGTGTCTGAGCTCGAAGTTGCACAAAAACTTGAGCAACGGTTAAAACGAAAACAAGGCGAGAAAGTGCCAAGAGTGACGAAGCCAACCTGTACGGAATACCGCCTTGAACTGGATTTATCTCAACAGAGAGTCGAACTCGCCAGCAAAGCGTATTTTGAGTCCTTAGGCTGGACTGTATTTTACGCCGAAAATGCACTGCTTAATGCATTACTTGGTCTCACTTTTTGGGATGCGATTTTCGCTCCCATCGAAGGCGCATTCATCAATGCCTATCAACATCGTCCTCTGGATTTGTACCATTCTGATTTTGTTACCAAACGCCAAGCTTTGATAGATGCGACGTTTGATATGTTGGAAACGGGCAATACTTATACGTTGTTAACTAGATACGATGAGAAGTTTGGTATCAGCAATCCATTTGTGCATTGGAGCTTAATAAGTAAAGAGCTACTCGAAATGGCACTCGATACAATCCCAACTAACATGTTGATGGCGCTATTTAAAATACAATTGAGTGACCTAAAGCTTTACCGCAATGGGATGCCTGATCTGATTGCTTTTAAAGGAAACGAGTTCGAATGGATTGAAGTAAAAGGGCCAGGCGATAAACTCCAGGATAACCAATGGCGTTGGATTAAAGAGTTTACTCGCCTTAATGTGCCATTTGCGGTGTGTTACGTCGCCGCAAGTTAACTCTCTTTATATAAAGAGCTTGGCGCATATTCATTAAAACAATTTCTTTTTTACCGCACCTTGCTCTTTTTCTGAAATATTTTTGTTTCTTCACGATCACTTCACGCTTCATCACACACAATGCGCTTCTACTCATTAAGTTGATTTGAAGAGGCAAAATAAAATGAACAAAACACTTCTTGCGTTACTTGTTACCTGCTCAGTTTCGGTATCTGCGGCTCCTTATGTAGGTCTGGAATATGGACTAGGCACCACTGACCATGATTTGGAACCTCACTTTTCAACTGACAACGTAACACTCAACCCTGAGCTTGAAGACGGTATTTTCTCAGGCTTTGTCGGTTACGCATTTAATGACAACTGGGCATTGGAACTGGGTTACAGCCAGTTTGACCTTGATGATAGTCGTTCAAAAAACCTAGGTATCAAGTCAATCGATGGCAAAGATTACCATCATGAAATGGATTGGGATGCGTCAATCAAAGCCAAGCAAGTGTCGTTGGCTCCTGTGTTTAACTATGCATTAAATGATAAATGGACAACAAAATTCAAAGCGGGTCTAACGTACACGGAATACAACGCCAAGGTTTCTAAACATCAAGAATACGAACTTGTCACGAACGACGATGTGGAAATGACCAACACGCTTTTCCATAGCGCGGAGAAAAACAACGAGCTAGGCGCAATGTTCTCAGTGGGTGCGGAATACAGAATTTTCCCGCAGCTCACCATAGGTGTAAACGCAAAATATCAACTAGACCGATACGCGAACACTGCATCCTTTAACGTAGGCACAACTTATTACTTCTAATATAAGGAGATGATAATGAAAAGAGTATTGTTAACATCCATGCTTGCCCTACTTTCAAGCTCGGTTTTCGCCGTGTTTAATGGTCCAGAAGTCAGTGCAATCAATACGGTGAAAGAGGCGCGCAACGCAACCGACGACAGCGCTGTAGTGCTAACCGGGCATATTGTTCAATCATTTGGTAACGAGACTTACTTGTTCAAAGACAACACTGGTGAGATCGAAGTAGAGATCGACAACGAAGATTGGATGGGTCAAGAAGTGACACCAAAAGATACCGTAATGATTCGAGGAGAGGTTGATTCAGATTGGACAACTACGCAAATAGACGTTGAGACCATTCAAAAACGTTAAGAAGTTGACTAATACCTCAACACAAATAACACAGCCACATTTTAGTGGCTGTGTTACGCAATAATCATGGAAAACGCTCGTTTAGCTAGTCAAGCAAGGGCAATCTTGCGGTACGACTAATCGTATACTCTTAGGCTGAACATCAAATCTAATGGTTCTCGAATGATAAGGTTCTCCATCTAAATTAAGAGGCAATGGATTCGGAAAATCTATCTCCAACCAGCTTGCTTTAGTGTACTTCACAAACTCTCCTTTCTCACTCGGGTTATTGATCTCGTCGATTACTTTAGGCAGCTCATGAGGTAAAAATGGGCGCACCAATGTTAGATCCATCATCCCATCATTAATCATCGCTTTTGGAGCTAACTCTTGCCCACCTCCAGCAAGGCGCCCATTACAAAACGCACCGAGCAACATTTCTCCCTGATACGCGCCACCTTCAATCTTTATTGTTCCGTCATATGGTTTAAAGCCAAGTGCTTTTATAACACCAGTTAACGTGTAAGCTCCGCCGCCAAGAAAGTTTTTGAGTTCAACAGGCGTTTCTGCTGTAACTTCTGCACCAAACCCTGCTGTTGCCACGTTAATAAAGCAGCGATCGTTCGCTTTGACGCAATCGACCAAAGCGGACTGCCCCTCAACAGCAAGAGATAAAGACGCCTTAATGGAATTAGGTACTTGAATAGCGGTAGCAAAGTCATTGGCGGTACCAAGGGGAATAATGGCTAACTCAGGGCGTTTTTCTTTGTCAATTTGAATAATCGCAGAAGCCGCCTCATTGACGGTCCCATCGCCACCAGCGACAACAATACGTTCAATGCCTTCATCAACCGCTTCTTTAACTAGCCGCGGCATGTCTTGAGATTCCCACGTCACACGCACCTGTACGTCGATGCCTTTTTCTCTCATTTTCATGATTGCATCTCTTAACTCTGGATTCCCAGCTTTTTTTCCGTTAAGGATGGCACGTATTGTCTTTTTCATTGCACTTCCTATTGGTTGATGACTTTTCCTGCTTGCTTAATCTGTGAACGTAACCACTGATGGGCGCTGTCGTTTGTGCGACTAGGATGCCAGATTGTACAAAGCTCATACATTTGTTCATCAAATGGCATTGATAAAGATTTAACATGATAGGTGTTATTGAACAAGTTGATCATCGACTCTGGCATTAAACCAATGTATTCACTACCACAAATAATTGGGATCATTTCTAGTACGCCTGAGGCTCGATACTTAATCTTTCTCTTATCCAAGTCGACAATGTCATCGGCGTTTAACAAGCTCTTACGACTCTGCCACTGCGAAACCACTACGTGTTCTTCTTCAAAAAATTGTTCAGCCGTAATCTCGTCATTCAGGCGTGGATGCGCTTCGCTACATACCACCACCAAACGCTCCGTAAGTACAGTTTCCAGTTTTAACACCGTTCTTGCTCTTGGTGTGATATCAATGATCAAATCGTATCGTTGTAACCGCAGATCACTTTCAAAATCTTCCGTAAAAAGCGGATGTACTTCTAATGCAACATTTGGCGCCGACACACGGATTTGTTTCATGACTTGAGGTAGCAACTCAAAGCTTGCAACGGACACACAGGCAATAGAAAACACTCTATTCGACACTTTAGGGTCAAACTCACTAGAGGCCGATAATGTCGAAGTGAAATTTTGTACTGAAGCTAGAAGAGCAGGATAAATATCCATTGCAAACGAGGTAGGCTCGACACCTTTAACGCAACGATGAAACAATGGATCATCGTAGATATCACGTAGCCTTGCTAGCGCTTTACTCACCGCAGGCTGGGTGATGTTTAAACGCGCCGCCGCCCGAGACAAGTTACGCTCTTCATAGATGGCAGTGAAAATGGGAATAAGATTAAGGTCGGTCGGTTTCATGCTATTAAATTTTTCAAAAGTCACTTTCTCTATTTTAATCTAACAGCATGATCCTTCACGTAGCCAAGTGCAATAAATGGGCGGTATCGCTTGTTTTAATGAGTTTTAACTCAATTTTGACGCACTTCATTCACCACATAAACTGGCACCATAGTGCAACGTAAAGCTTGACTTAGGCTTTGCCTAGGTAAGGGGTAAGAAACTCGCTGACTTCCTCGCCGCATAAACCAGTTTCTACCTCTATACTTGCTTGTTTTAGAATCTCGATACCTCGACCACTGTTGCGCGGGTCGGGGTCCAATATGGCTACGACGACTTTGCTTATGCCGGATTTGACTAATGTCACCGCGCAAGCTGGCGTGCGACCAACAAACGAACACGGTTCCAGCGTAACGTATGCCGTCACCGATTCTAACGAGCCTTGATACGCATTCAGCGCTTCCACTTCCGCGTGATTGCCACCAATCGCTTGAGTATGACCTTCAGAAACGATTTGATTGTCTTTCACTAACACGCAGCCAACCGGCGGGTTGGGTTGACATTCAGGAAGCGCATTTTTGGACACTTCTAATGCGCGGCGCATAAACTCTTGGCTCATTTGAACTCTATTCTCTAATAAAAACGAGGCGCTATATTAGCGCCCCGTTTTATTCATTGCCATCTCTTCCAATGACTTTGTCCAGTTCTGGTAACGCTCGCGGAATACGGAATTTAAAGCGTTTTTGTTTGGTCTGGATTTTGCGCCACATCGACTTCAGTAAATGAGCGCTATTTTCACCATTTTGCATTCGCGACGCACTTTTTTGCCACGATTCACTCGTATCGGCTTTGGTCATTTCTAGCTCGGCCGTATTTAAACGCAATTGTTTGTACAATATGGTCCTTGCTTCAGACCAACGTTTAGCCTTTAACAAACGGTGGAACGTCAGCCATGCTGGTGTCGGTCTGTTGCGGTAGTAACGTTTAATGGCTACCAATGAAATAATCACAAAACCCAGCAACACAAGCGTGGAAACAATCCATTCAAAGTACGTTCTGATGAAGGACTTCAACGTGTGCTTCGCGGCAAAAGTTTTGCCCTCTAACATCACCGTTTCCACTTGCTGAGTCTTACTGTTCCACCAACGGAACTCATAATCCGGCAGGGTTAATTCACCACCTTGTTGAATCACGTACACGCTCTCTTCTGTGCGTGTTGACTGGTAATCACCACGTGTTTGCGTATCTGTCAAACGGTGGGGTTGAGGATACGCTTGATAACGGGTTGTTGATTCTCCTTTCAACAAGTCTGGTAGCAATACAGATAGTGAATCTTGAGCCGAAATGGTGATTTTACGCGTGATTGCATCCCCAACTTTGAGTGACTCAGTGGAGGTATCCCACTCTTGCTTTACCTCTACATCTGTTGCAGAAAACCAAGGTGTCTCACCACTCAGCAGGCCCGATGGCAAGACAGTTTTGAACTTAATCGGCTGCGTGTAAAGTGTGCCTGACACCTTCTCGCCGTCCGGCGCAGACACCTGAACGCCCACTGCGACAGGTGGAATCACAAAATCACCAGAAGCTTGAGGATACAAAGTCACTTCCCATCGTTGACGCGACCAAGTTTGTCCCTCTTTTTGCTCAGTAAAGTTGGTTGCTAGTTGATTACGCTGTTTGGCGATAACATTGGGCATTTCAATATTGCCAATTCTCGTACCACCCGTAAACCAACGCGGCGTTGCCACTTCGATGGTTAAAATAACTTGCTCATTGACGCTAAAACTTGGTGTTTTACGCTTCTCTCCAGCCGTTGGTTGTTGACCAACCCACGCTTGTAACTCTACACCATGCTCTCGTTGAACGTCACGAATATCTTGAGCTAACACACTACTGCTCTGGAGGAAACCGAAACAGATAACTAACCACAAGGGTAAAGCAAAGGGCGTAAAACGGTGGCTTTTCATCATTGCACCGCCTCCTCTGTATTTTCGTTCGCAGTAAAGGTTGATTCTCCGGTTTCTATTGAACGCAATTGAATCTGAAACTTCGCATTTAAGAAGTATTTAGGATCCGCTTCGACTCGCTTTAACCATTTGTCGGCTAATTCTTGGCTACCTAAGATGTCGTCTGCACTTAACGTCTCTTTAATCATCAACTCCGCTGACGTTTTTTCATCCGCCCCTTCTGCGGTTTGAGGGTTATCGCCTAGCTCGGTTGATGCTTCTTGCTCTGTTCCTGCCTGACTCTCACTCATCCGGTTGATGTCCTCTACAATACCACCAATCACTTTCAAGTTATGCTCAACATCCGGTCTTAGCCTCTCGTTCAACGTTGGCTTGTTGGCTAGGGATTTTAACAAGTCACGTGCAGCCAAATATTCACGCTGACGCGCCAATGCACTCGCCGCATTATAAAGACCGTAATCTCGAACCTCTTCGGACGGGTCGTTTTGCATTTCCAAAAACGCACTGTGGGCGAGTTCAAACTCGCTAGCGTAGTAGTACGCCGTCCCTTTGCGTAATGGATCGATAAAGTGTTTCGCGGCTTCTAAATACGCTTGTTGGTTGAACAAACGCTGTCCTTGTTGGTCTGGCGTCAGCCACAAATCCCACCACCATTGCGCCATCTTGTCGAAAGCCGTCACTTTTTGCACAACTTGTGGCTGCTCGGCTTTAACTGAAATATTCTCGGCCATTGCACTGGTTGGCATCAATAAAGTGCCGCTCACCATTACAATCACGCACCACTGCACTAACCACCCTTTTCTAAACCACAGCATCATGATCAGCGCGATTGGGAACAGAAGTTGATACCCCATGTCTTTCCAAGGCATTGAAGATTCGCCATTAAGCTGCATATTGCGCTCAACGTATCGGTTCAGTTGCTCGATATCACTATTATCGACGGTCACTTCCACCAATCGACCGTTAGTCTGACTAGCCAGTTTTTGTAGAGAATCCAAATCCATTGGGTTGTTACTCACAATGTCAGCATTCCCTGCCGCAAGAATTAACAGTTGATAAGGTTTGCCCGAGAAATACGCTTGGTATTGCTCAATCGTGGCTGGATTAACGCCATCACTCACCAACAGAACGGTGGAGCCTGGTTGACCTTGCAATTGTTGATCAATTAACGGCAAGGCTTTTTCGGCAAGCTTACCTTGCACGGGCATAATTTCTGGCGTAATGGCCGCCAAAAATGGGTCAAATACTTTGCTGTCTGGAGTTATAGGCATCGCGACATGAGCACTGCCCGCGAACACGACTAAACCCGTTTTTCCGCCTTTTCGCACGGCTAGCAAATCGCGTATTTTCTGTTTGGAACGCTCAAGGCGGCTTGGTGGGAGATCTTTTTGCAGCATCGAGTCGCTGTTATCAAGCACCACAAGCATAGAGGCTTTATCTTCGCCAAAGGGAGAAGATTCTCGTTGCCACGTTGGGCCTGCACAAATCACAATGGCGATGAACACAATCAGCATCAAGAGCTTAAGCGGCAGTTGCTTACGCCAGCCTCGCTCACCTATCGTCAAAGCATTGCGTAAATGTTCGGGCAAAATATCCTTCCAGCTTGGCTTGCTTTCTTCTCGCCAGCGTAACCACACCAAGAAAAACATGGGGATCAAAGCCAGTAACCACAGTGGTCGAATAAAATGAAACTGCGTAAAGAATTGCGTCCAACTAAGAGAATCAAACATCGCTATCTCCTAATGATGATCGTGTAACAGCCCTTCTTTTGAGTGTTGCGACGCTAAACGCGAGCAAATGCATGATGACCACTAACGCCATCAAGTAATGATGAAGGCTTTGTTTTGGGCGGTATGTAGTGCTTTCGTAAAGTTGAGGTTCCAGTTTGCCAATTTCGTCGTAGGCAGCCGATAGTTCATCACGGTTGAGTGCTTCAAACGCTTCACCGCCGGATTCTTTCGCAATGCGATGAATCGTGTCCATATCCAACGCGGTTTCACCTATCGTTTCCGGATCGCCCATCGCAATGACGTGTACTCTCACGCCTTTGGCTTTCGCAACTTTCGCCGCATCAATCGGTTCAACAAAACTGCCCGTGTCGTTACCATCGGTTAATACAATCGCGACTTTTTCACGGTTTTGGTCTTGTTCTAAAGCACCACGCGACTTATCGCTTTGCTCAAAAACTTTAATCGCTAAGCCAATCGCATCGCCAAGGTGGGTACTCTGCCCTGCCATCGCCACATCGGTTTGGTTAAGCAGTTCGAGCCACACTTTTTGGTCTGCGGTAAATGGCGTTTGCACAAAAGCGGCATCACCAAAAAGCACCAAGCCTAATCGATCACCTTTACGAGACTGAACAAACTCCGACAGCACTTCTTTTGCCGCATCAAGACGAGAAATTTTTTCGCCTGTACGTGAGGTGAAATCTGGCTCGGCCATGGAACCCGAAAGATCCACCACCACCATCACATCGCGCCCTAAACTCTCGCGAACTTGAGGCTCGCCTAACACGGTGGGTTTTGCCATCGCACACACCACCAAAAGCCATGAGAGAATCAACGTTGCTCGTTGCCACCAACTCGGTATCAACTGGCTTGCACCTTCTGATGGCGTCTCGCCAATCGCTTCCACCAGCTGACTAAAAAACGGCACTTTGATCGCCATTTGCTTAGTGCGATATGCAGGCACCAAGTAGTACACCACCAACGGCAAGGGCAAAACCAGAAACCACATTGGGTGAGCAAATTCAAAACCAGACAAACCAGTTATCGATGCAAGAAGATCATTCATGTTGACCTCCCTGATGTGCTTTGCGTTTCAATCGTGGTGATTTATTTGCCGCGCTTTTTTGAGCATCACAACGGTGTTCACTCACCCAGTTTTTCGCACGAGCAATAAGCGTTACTCGCTCTTCGTTGGTTAGCGTAACGCTTGGGTCGACAATACTTTGTAGCCAGCGCTTTGAAAGCTCATCGTTAAAGACCACAAGCGAGTTTGCTTGAGAATCTTCGGTTTGCGGATACAGCGCATCGAGCTTGCGCAGAAAGGCGGTATCAAACAATTTCGCGTTGCGGCTATCAATATGAATCAGCACTACTTTAAGCACCGAGAACAATGCTTTAGGCATATCTTTGTCGCTCGATTTGATTTGCGAAATCGCCATTAGAGCTTCTTTTCGGTAACGATTATGCCACCATTGCCGAGCCAATCGATATACGACATACACCAATGCAATGAGCACAACCGCCGCTAAAATTTTCCAGCCAATAGTTTGCGGGTACCAACTCACGCTGGGTGGTACAGCCACATCATGCAGCTCTCTGAGTATGTAGGTACTCGGAGGCGTAGGAAGATCACTCATTTAACGCCCTCCTACCAGTTTTTGGAATTGTTTAATGTGCTCACCTGTCGTATCGAGTTCGATGTGTGGAAGGTGTTTCATCGCCATAAGTTGAGAGAGTGATTGACGCTGTAAGCTAGTTCGAGCCTCAAGCTTTGCGCTCGCAGCTTCTACCTTTGCTTTGCTGTCTAAGTTGAGTTGATACTGCCCATCACCAACCACCCATTTCGATTTTGCCAAATCGTCTGGTAACGTTTGTTCTAATGGGTCACTAACCATCACTGCGAGAACATCATTGTGCTGTTGCAGCTGTTTAAGGTGATCAAGATGGTGCTCCTCGCAGTCGCTCCAGTCGCTGATAAAAATCAAAGTGGATTGCTTGAGCTTCATGCGTTTAATGAGCTCAATCCATTGACTGAACGTTACTTTTTCGGAGTTGCGGGAGTCCACATTGAGCGATTGATTGGCTTTAGCGAGACGTTTAAGTTGCGCCAGAAGATCGTTTTGCGAACGCTGTGCCTTGCTGTGAAACAACGCCTGCGGGGATGCGATGACAAAACCGACTCGATCGCCATCTTTTAATACTCGCCACCCACACATCGCTGCGATCTCTGCCGCGACAACTGATTTCATTACTTGCGTCGAAGCAAAAAACATTGTGCTTCTCTGGTCGACACACACGATTACGTTGCGATCTTTTTCTTCTGTATAACTGCGTACATGCGGCTTACCCGTACGCATCGTAACTTTCCAATCAAGGTTACGAATATCATCACCTAATTGGTAATGGCGCAGCTCTTCGAAGTTCAATCCACGACCGCGAAACAACGAATTGTGTCGGCCAGAGAGTACGCTACCCGCCTTTAGGTGAGGAAGTAAACTGAATGATTCTGCTTGTGCTTGCAGACGTACTAAACGAGCGTAATCGCAGTACAAACGGGGATCCATCCCTTGTGATTTTGGCGCAAGAGTTGGCTTAGCCATAATGCCTCCCACTTACCCAATTTCTACACAATCTAGCAGCTCTTGTACGACTCGTTGGTGATCGACTCCGTCTGCTAGTGCGTCGTAGGTCAAAGAAAAACGGTGGCCCAATACAGACGGAACCATGGCACGCACATCGTCAGGAGTCACATGGTCACGTCCTTGCATCCACGCATACGCACGAGCGCATTTGTCGAGTGCGATGGAAGCACGAGGACTAGAGCCAATCTCAATCCATTTTGCTAAGTTTGAATCGGCATAACGCTCTGGCTTACGAGTCGCCATCACTAACGCAACGATGTAGTTTTCCACTAGGTCCGATACCACGATGTTTGGTAACTGACGGCGCGCTTCTAGCACCACGTCTGGCTCGATGTGTTTTGGCGTAATAATTTCGCTGCTGGTTTCCGCACCCAATTCTTCACTGCGCACCAAACGAATGATGTCACGTTCGGCGTCATCTTCTGGATAATCGACGGTAACCTTCATGATAAAGCGGTCCATTTGCGCTTCTGGCAGCGGGTACGTGCCCTCTTGCTCTACAGGGTTTTGCGTTGCAAGCACCATAAATAAGTCTGGCAATACGTGAGTTTTATCGCCTACTGTGATTGTGCCTTCGGCCATGGCTTCAAGCAGTGCCGCTTGTACTTTGGCTGGTGCACGGTTGACCTCATCAGCAAGTACAATGCTGTTAAAAATTGGCCCTGGCTGAAAATGGAGTTGCGGCTTACCATCCAGCTCTTGATAAACCTCAGTACCCGTCACGTCAGATGGTAAAAGATCCGGCGTAAACTGGATTCGACCAAAACTGGTGTTTAACAAGTTCGCCAACGATTTTACGGAACGTGTTTTTGCCGTTCCCGGTAAACCTTCTAGCAGAATATGCCCATTTGTTAATAACCCGATGACTAAAGCTCGAACCACGTGGCTTTGTCCAATGACGCTTTTTTCTGTTTGTTCGATGAGTTCTTTTATCGCTTGTTGTGCGTGATTCATAGGATACCTTTTCAATGGTTTAAGCCGTCTTTTCGATAGTTAAGTATAAGAACAAATGAAATAACTTAAGGTTATATTCACTATGTTATCTTTGCGGTTCTTGAGATTGGAGAAGTTGTGCAAGACCAACCAACATCGGTAACGCATAATCAAAGAACATTTTGATTCCCGAACACAAATAGTTTAGACCACTCTCACCATTCGGCGTTTTGATCAAACGGTTTTTTGGGCACTCACCCCAACAATAAGGCAAGTAAGGGCATTGCTTACAATACGTCGGCAATGAATCGCGTTTTGCCATGCCAAAAGTATATTGTCTTGTAGAGAAGGCCATTTCATTCAGTGAGTGTTCATGAATGTTGGCGAGTTTGTATTCTGGATACACATAGTGGTCGCAACTGAACACGTCGCCATTGTGCTCAATCGCCAACCCTTTGCCACAAAACTCCGCCGTCACGCAAAGCTGAGACGGTTTCCCCATTACTTGCGCCACCGCGGTTTCAAACAGATTAACCAGCACACGGCCAAGATCGTTATTCACCCACTCTTCATAGGTCGCCATTAAAAAGCGTCCCCAGTCTTCAGGATCGACTGACCAATCCGTTACAATCGACATTGGATGCCCCGGTTTAGCCAGATCACTGCCTTTGGTTGGGATCATCTGTTCGTTCCAAAACTGCGGCGCGGTTGTTTGGAAGTTGTTGGCTTCTACCACCGGCGCAAACTGGATATAAGTCACACCCAATTCTTGGGTTAAAAATCGATATACTTCGAGCGGGTATTTCGCATTGTGACGATTCACCGTGACCAACGCGTTGAATTTCACGCCATGCGCTTTGAGCTTATCTACCGCTTTCATCACGAGATCAAACGTTGGCTTACCGCTGCGGGTTTTGCGATATTTGTCGTGCAGCTCTCGTGGTCCATCAATCGACAAGCCAACTAGGAAGTTGTGCTCTTTTAAAAACGCACACCACTCATCGTTTAGCAAAATGCCGTTGGTCTGAAGGTCGTTTTCAATGCGAACGCCTTTCGGCTGATATTTCTTTTGCAAAGCTACGACATTGCGGAAATAGTCCAACCCAAGCAGCGTCGGCTCCCCGCCCTGCCATGAGAATACAATTTCTTCGCCATCCTGACTTTCGATATAGCTTTTCACGAACGCTTCCAGTGTTGCGTCGTCCATTTTTGGCTGCTTTTCTTGGTGCAGTAGATTTTCTTTATGCAGATAAAAGCAGTACTGACAATCGATGTTGCACTTTGCTCCGCCTAGCTTTGCCATCACATGGAATCGACGGTCATACGCGCCCAGAACAGGCGCTTTAGACGCCGTTTTAAGAGGAACAATAGGCATGGTAGTAGAATGGCGAGGGGAAATCTTACTCATACGTTTCTCACTATTACATATACCCAATTACATATACCCAAATAACCTCGTGAGCGCTGTACAGCAAAAGTGAAGCTATTTGGGTATATAGCGCTCCAAAAAGCGCTATATAATCTTAATTTACTTAGAAGACTTAGGTACGAACGAACCTGCTTCCATACGAGGCGGGAATTCTTTGAATGTACCCATCACCTCTTTCACTGTATCCATTGCTGGCATCATTAAGAATGAACGCTCGTACATCCAACGAGAATAACCCATGCCTTGATCGCCTCGTTCAAATGGATCAATGCTCAAGTCAAAGATCAGTGGCACACGAAGTTTAGTGAACGGCTTACGCCATACATCCATACCCGTTTCATTCTCTTGAATCATAAAGTGGAACTTGTACTTTCCTTGGCGCAATGCCACAAGATCGCCGTCGTCGCTCCAGTAAACGAACTCATTTCGTGCGGATTTGTCTGACTTACCCGTTAAATATGGCAGTTGGTTGTAACCGTCTAGGTGAACTTTGTAGTCCATATCGCCAACTTTTTTGCCTTTTAGCAGTTCGTCTTTAACTTTGGTATCACCTGCCGCAGCAACTAGTGTCGGGAAAAAGTCCTCTAATGACATCATGCCGTTGAATGTTTTACCTGCCTCAATTTTTCCAGGCCATTTAATCAACATTGGCACACGGAAACTCCCTTCCCAGCCAGTGTTTTTCTCTGAGCGGAACGGTGTCATCCCTGCATCCGGCCACAAATCCACCATAGGGCCGTTGTCAGTGGTGTAAACAATGATTGTATTGTCATCCACACCTAACTCTTTGATCTTGTTAAGTAGCTGACCGATTTGGTCATCGTGCTGCTTAACACCATCCGCGTAGAAACCGGCACCTGTTTTACCTTGGTATTCTTCAGGAACATGCGTGAAGTTGTGCATGCGAGTGGTGTTAAACCAAGTAAAGAACGGCTTGTCCGCTTTTACTTGTTTTTCTATGAAGCTCTCAGCGGCATCAAGAAACTCACCATCAACATTTTCCATACGCTTACGCGTTAGTGGACCGGTATCTTCGATTTTGCCATCAGCGTAAGAATGGATAACGCCACGAGGGCCAAATTTCTTCTTGAACTCCGGATCTTTAGGGTAATCCACGTTCTCTGGCTCTTCTTCTGCGTTCAAGTGGTATAGGTTGCCGAAGAATTCATCAAAACCGTGGTTGGTAGGAAGATGCTCGTCTCGGTCACCTAAATGGTTCTTACCAAATTGTCCGGTTGCGTAACCCATTTGTTTAAGCACGGTTGCAATCGTCGGATCTTTTTCCGAGATACCTTCCGGAGCGCCTGGTAAGCCCACTTTTGATAGACCTGTACGTTTTGGCATTTGACCAGTGATGAATGCAGAACGGCCTGCTGTCGAGCTTTGCTGCGCGTAGAAGTTAGTGAACTTCGCACCTTCTTTAGCAATGCTATCGATGTTTGGCGTGTTGTACGCCATCATGCCTTGGTTGTAGGTACTAAGGTTCCAGTAACCAACATCATCACCAAAGATGACAAGAATGTTGGGTTTGTCCGCTGCATGTGCAACTGCAGATGCAGCGCCCAAAGCTAACGTACATGCGTTAAGTACGAGTTTTTTACTGCTCGTTTTGGTCGCATTTTTCATATTATCTCCAAGAGTTCGCTAGTGCGTAAAAATGGTATTCGCTTTTCAATACCATTGTTGATATAAGATAAAGCACTAATTTCAGGCGATAAATGCAGTCAAAATTAGTTAACCTATAAATTAAATTTATTAGTGACGTTATGGACTTGAATTTGATCCAAACTTTTCTTGTTGTTGCGGAGTTTCAATCTTATACAAAAGCCGCGGAACAATTAGGGCTTACACAACCTGCTGTGAGCGCTGCAATAAAGCGTTTAGAGCAAGTCGTCGATAAGCAATTATTCGTTAAAAAAGGGCGAGGTATCGCACTAACCTCCACCGCTTATCAATTACTGCCGCAATTCCAGCAAGCGGTTAATATTATTGACAATGCGATATCTGATAAAAATCATTTTGAAGTGTGTTGTTCGGAAATTTTGTTGCACATTATGGACCCGATAAAGAACACTATTTTTTATGAATCACCACCCGAAAAATTCCTATTATTTGAGCTGTTAAGACAACAAAAAGTCGATCTAGTAATCGATACGGTGATCACGAAAGATGCAGCGTTTATTATTGAAGATGCCTATGAGGAAGAAGCCGTGGTTATCTGTAGTGAGAACCATCCCCGTGTACACGGCACGCTCACAAAAGAGCAATTTTATGAGGAAACTCACTGTTTATTTTCAGGAAAATGGAACAACATGTCGGGGTTCGAGCAACTAGCAAAGGAAACAATTCAAGAAAGAAAAGTCGACTTGATCACATCTTCGCTAGCGGGCATGGCGCTGTATGTCGCCCAAAGAGACAGTTTAGGGATCGTGTCTCAATCTTTTGCAAACAAGTGGAGCAAAGCGCTCAAACTTCAAATTTTGCCCTGCCCCATTTCGATACGCTCTATCCCTTACAAGTTCGTCTACCATAAGCGAGAGGTAAACAACCCAGCCCACATCGCTCTACGTGAAAAAATCAAAGCCAACTTAACGGCAGCCCACTACGAACCAATTTGTTTATAAATCTTGTCTTTTGAAGCGTTAGGCGTTTTCGTCATCAAGCTTTCTACAAACCTTAATAGATAGAATTTTACAGATAAAAAAGAGGCTCACTTTAATGAGCCTCTTTCTAGATGTGGAACTTCACTTAGCTTTTCTTACTTATTTGGGTTCTCTTTTAGTTTCTCCATCACTTGATCGAGCGAGAAGCTTGCTGCTTTTTGCCTTGGTGGGAACTCTTTAAACGTTTCAAGGAATCTGCCTACGTAAGCTTGCGCAGGAACAAGCATGTAAGCACGGTCTAGCATCCAATCGTAGTAAGTGTTAGAAGTGATATCAGCCACTTCGTAAGGATCCATACGCAAGTTGAAGATCTTAGGAACACGAAGTGTGGTGAATGGTTCAGCCCAAATACGCAACGTACCTTTTGCTCGTTGCTCCATAAAGACCAGCTTCCATTTGTTATAGCGAAGTGCAGTTAAGTCTCCATCATCTGAGAAGTAAAAAATTTCTTCACGTGGAGCCTTATCCTCTTTACCAGTCAAATATGGTAGGAAGTTATAGCCGTCTAGGTGAACTTTGAATTTCTTACCATTCGCACTATAACCTTTGAGCAATTTCTCTTTGATATTGTCATCACCCGCGGCAGCAACGAACGTTGGCATCCAGTCCATGTGATGCATGATATCATTCGAAACAGAGCCAGCTTTAATTTTACCCGGCCAACGTACCATCGCAGGAACTCGGTACGCACCTTCCCAGTTGGTATTTTTCTCTCCACGGAATGGCGTTGTGCCCGCATCTGGCCACGAGTTCATGTGTGGGCCATTATCGGTGGAGTAAAAGACGATTGTGTTGTCTTTAATACCCAAATCATCCACTTTTTTCAGTAGCTGACCTACATGGTTATCATGCTCGACCATACCATCTGCATACTCGCTGATGCCTGTTTTTCCAGAGTTATCTTCTTTCACATGAGTACGGAAGTGCATACGAGTTGCGTTCCACCAGACAAAGAAAGGTTTTTCAGCCTTGACGGCACGATCCATAAAGTCAAGTGCCGCATCTAACGTCTCTTCATCCACGGTTTCCATGCGCTTGCGAGTTAGAGGCCCTGTATCTTCAATTTTGCCATCAGCGTACGAACGGATAACGCCGCGCGGACCGAACTTTTTACGAAACTCAGGATCTTTAGGATAATCGACGTTTTCTGGCTCCTCCTCGGCGTTCAAGTGATAAAGGTTGCCAAAAAATTCATCGAAGCCGTGATTAGTAGGAAGGTGCTCATCTTTATCACCTAAGTGGTTTTTACCAAATTGCCCTGTCATATAGCCCATCGGCTTCAGCATTTCGGCAATGGTTGCATCCTCTTCCTTCAAGCCAAGATCAGCACCTGGAAGCCCCACTTTACTCAAACCTGTTCTAAGAACGGTTTGGCCCGTAATGAAAGTAGAACGGCCCGCTGTACAAGATTGCTCACCGTAATAGTCAGTGAACATCATGCCTTCTTTGGCGATACTGTCTATATTTGGTGTTTTGTACCCCATCAAGCCAAACGTGTAAGCACTGAGATTGGACTGGCCAATATCATCACCCCAAATGACGAGAATATTTGGTTTCTCTGCTGCGATACTGCTACTTGTCGCACCGATTAAAGCGGCGGCAAGAATCGCTAATCGGCGTTTAACGCCATATTTCGCTGTCATATAAACCTCTGTGTGTATTAGAAAAGTGCTTCCTGCAACAGAATGTATAGTTCACAAATAGCGGATAAGCGAATTTACTAAATGAGAATTCTTTCTATCTTTGCCTAACATTACACCGTTATTTGTAGCTAATACGCACTCCAATAGCACTTTAGTTCAGCGCGCCATCGCACCATTCATCACTACTGTTAATATCAAATATTAAGATTGTCTACGCATATCACAGTGCTCATAAAGTACCTGATTGCTTTTATATAAATATTAATGATAATACGTTTTACTACTATTAATAATTAAGGTACCCGTGTGCTTGACTCCAAGGTTTCAAATGGAAAAACTTCCCAATGCCAACACAACGGCGTTCACCATAATGATGAGGAGCTATTACTAGATAAGCGCACTCACTCTGTAGTACTCAATTACTTGCCAAACAAGAAATCTGTTCAGTTAACAAGCATTCAATTTAAGCTGCTGCAAACTCTCACTCACCATCAAGATCAAGTACTTAGTAAGCATTTTCTTTACGAAACAGTACTAAAACGTGAATTTACTGAACATGATCGAGCACTCGATATGCACATGAGCAGAATGAGAAAGCGTCTAGTTCACGAAGGCGTTCCAACAGACAGAATTCAGACAGTCCACCGCCAGGGTTACATTTTCAAGCGCTCAGACAATCAACAGAAAAATTAACGCTAATTGACCCAACTTTTGGTAATTGACCGCTTATTTTGCTTTAATTAATGCAAATTCTAATCACGTAAAATAACTCAATGAATTTGCGCTTAATTTTTACACTTTGCATTGCTACTTTGTTTGCCGGCTGTGCAACCTATGCTGGTCTTAACTATGACCAACTGTTTGGTCCACAGCTCGTGCGTGAACGCACAGTTGACGTGGAAACCCCTCAAGCAAACTTCTTCCAAAGCGAAGTTAAACCCATTATGGATAACCGCTGTGTCGTCTGCCACGCGTGCTACGATGCACCATGTCAGCTTAAGCTCTCTTCTGTTGAAGGCATTGACCGTGGTGCGAGTAAAGCACTGGTATATGAAGGAACAAGACTCACAGCCGCAGCACCAACACGCTTATTCGAAGATGCAGAAACAACCCAAGAGTGGCGCGATGCGGGTTTTCATCCGGTTCTCAACGAACGTGATCAAAGCATGGCAGCCAACATTGATGCAGGCCTTATCGCACGTTTGCTACAACAAAAAGAGCGCCACCCATTGCCTGACCAAGTCCAGTTAGAAGGCTTTGACTTTTCGATAGACCGAGAGCAAACCTGTCCGACGATTGAAGAATACGAGCAATACGAAAAGGATAACCCGACCTGGGGCATGCCTTTTGGTATGCCAAACCTATCAAACAGTGAATACCACATACTCATGACTTGGTTGGAAAACGGCGCAATAATGAACGTTCACCGACCTGTTAGTGAGAAAGAGCAAGCGCAAATAGATAAGTACGAAGCATTACTTAACCACTCTGATTTGAAAAATCAGCTGATGGCTAGGTATATATATGAGCATTTATTTTTATCTCATCTCTACTTTTCGGAACTCGATGAAGATCCCCGATTCTTCACGCTAGTCCGCTCTGCTACACCACCAGGACAGCCCGTCAAACGTATTTCAACGCGTCGCCCGTACGATGATCCAGGGGTTGAACGTGTGTTTTATCGAATTATTCCAGAGCAAGGGACCATAGTAGATAAAACTCACATGCCATTCGCGTTAAACAAGCAACGTATAGAGAACTGGAAAACTTGGTTTATTGATGCTGATTATATGGTTAGTCAGCTACCGAGTTATGAACCAGAAGTTGCTGCAAACCCGATGACATCATTCATCGACCTTCCAGTGAAGTCGCGCTTTAAGTTCATGCTAGATAATGCACAAAATACAATAATGGCATACATCAAAGGCCCAGTTTGTCGTGGCCAACTGGCATTGAATGTTATCAATGATCGCTTTTGGGTGTTTTTCCTTGATCCAGATAAAGCAGACATCCCAGAAGTAAATGAGTTTTACCGATCTCAGGCTGATAACCTAAAACTACCGGCAGAACAAGAAAGTAACACGCTACCTGTTACCAACTGGGTCAAGTACGCACGCCAGCAAGCTCGCTACCTAGAGGCTAAATCTGAGTTCACTAATAACTGGTTTAAAGAAGGTGAAAACCTATCCACCGATGTAATTTGGGACGGTAATGGCACCAACCATAATGCGGCATTAACGATATTCCGCCATTTTGATAGTGCTTCTGTTGTTCAAGGGTTAGTTGGTGAGCAGCCTAAAACAGTGTGGATTCTTGACTACGCGTTACTAGAGCGTATCCACTATTTGCTTGTTGCTGGGTTTGACGTTTACGGTAACTTCGGCCATCAGCTCATGACACGAATGTTTATGGACTTCTTGCGTCTAGAAGGCGAAAGTAACTTTATCTCGTTGTTACCCGCCGATATGCGCCATGAACTGCAATCTAGCTGGTATAAAGATCAAAGCCCGCAGTTGAGTGACTTTTTACAACGAAATGTGAAGCCGTTTAACCAACCAACCAGCGTTCAGTATAAGAGTGACGATCCAAAAACGGAGTTGGTGGAGTTGTTGAGCGAACATGTTTCAGACGTGCTTCTGCCTCGCTACGAAATTCAAGACACGGCTCTTTCTGCGAGTAGTGAAAAGCAACTAAAACGTATTGACCACGTTCGTGGTGAAGGCCTAAAAACCGTTCCGCAAATCACTATGCTTATGGTGAGAAGTCAATCAGGGGAAGATGAACTGTTCACCTTACTTCACAACAATGCACACACAAACATCTCTAGCTTGTTTGATGAAGAAAGTAACCGTGACTTTGCTAACGATGATATGACCATTGTACGCGGCGTTGTGGGAAGCTACCCTGCGGCATTTTTCTCGATCAACGAAAACCAAGTAAAAGATTTTGTCGATCAATTTAGTGCCATCCAAAACGAGTCCGATTACGTTAAGTTATTGGATAATTTTGCGATTCGTAGAAGCTCAGAAAAATTCTGGTCATTTAGCGATCGTTTACACAATTGGTACCGTACAAAACAACCGATCGAATTTGGATTACTTGACTATAATCGTTTTGAGAATCGATGATGATTTAAGGGGGTTCTCATGGGTATCCGAGATAACATTGCCGCTCTTGAACAACAGATTTACGTTGCTTGTTCTGAGGGAGACTACGAAACGGTCAATATGCTTGAGCATCAACTCGAATACTTGCGTGGCAAAGTGGAACATCCTTTTGATGATGACCCTTATGCCCTAGACACTCGATTCGAGTGGGAAGATGACATGACCGAATAGAAAAAACCTCCGGAAAGCCGGAGGTTTTTTTATTTTTAATGCTCGATGGATTACTTCGCCATTAACTCATCCAGAGCTTGAATTGATGCAGACACTTGAGAAACTAAATCATCTTTAGTCGCATTATAGGTATCTAGAGGTTGAGGCGCGGCTTCAATTGCTTGGCAAGCGTTCATTAACGCAGTTAGTCCTAAACTTCCTGCACTGCCCTTTAATTTATGGGCAAGGTTCTTTACTTCTTTACTATCATTGTCCTCAGCAGACGCTTGCAGCTTGCTTAATACATCGGTGCTGGTGGTTCTAAACAGATTAATAATGTGCAACATCTTATCTCTGCCCAAGATTTTCATATCGGACTCAATCACGCTCGGATTAATGATAACCACATCGGGTTCCTTTGTTTTAGGTGCTTGAACGACCTTTAATTGTAGCTCTTGTTCTTGAGACGATATTTGATCAAACGGGGTACAGTCGGCATTTTGTGGCAACAACAACGGCTTTCCGTCTAGCGCATCCTGAATCAATGCCGCGAGTGCCTCTTTTGCCAATGGCTTAGGCAAGTATCCGTCAAAACCAGCGGCTAGATAGCGCTCAACTTCTTCCGCAAAAACGTGCGCAGACACTGCAATCATTGGCGTGACGGCAAGCGCTTTATTGGCCGGCTTATCACACTCAATCCGCTTTAAGCGTTGGATCAACTCAGTTCCATCACAATCAGGGAGGTTGATGTCGACTAAAGCGATATCAAAATCCTGTGTGCTGATCAGTTGCTCTGCTTGTGAGCCGTTTTCTGCCATCACGACTTGATGCCCCATGCTTTCTAGAAAGCCTTCCGCGACCACTCGGTTGACCTCATTATCTTCTACCAGCAAGACCTTTGCTTTCACTTTGCAACGTGCGGTTGCCACGGTTCCTGTTTCAACAGGTTCGCTTTCCTCTAACGGAATAGAGAACCAGAATCGGCTACCATTTCCCTCTTCGGAATCGACTTCTAAAACACCGCCCATCGCTTCAATGATTCGCTTACTGATGGCAAGTCCAAGCCCCGTACCTCCAGTTTGGCTCATCCCACCTTCAGCTTGCGTGAAGGCATCAAACAACGTTCTCTGGTATTTTTTGGCAATTCCTATTCCAGTGTCTGATACTTCAAACAGGACTTGCGACTCGTCCTCAGGGTTCAGGCTAACGTAGATATCAATTTCTCCTTCGTCAGTGAACTTAATCGCGTTACCAACAAGATTGTTCAGCACCTGACTGATTCTGGTGACATCCCCTTTCCAGTAGCGACTAACATCACTTTCAATATGGTAGGAGAACAGCAGCTTCTTCTCTTGTGCTCGACTGTTCATTAACTGGAAAGTGTCCTCCACCATTTGGTGTAAATCGAAGCCCATGTGACGAATTTCTAAATGCCCCGCTTCAATCTTGGAGTAATCCAGTACATCATTAAGGATCGCGAGCAACGTTTTACCACTACGATTAATGATTTCCGCATAGCGTTTTTGAATTGGGTTGAGGCCTGAGTCAATCAGCAAGCGTGCTGTCCCCAACACTCCGTTCATTGGCGTTCTTATCTCATGGCTCATCGTCGCCAAGAATGCCGATTTTGCTCGGCTCGCTTGCTCTGCTTGCTTGCGAGCTTTAGCGTGATTCAAAACCTCTTCATTCAAACGGCGGTTAGCTTGTTTTAACTGCGAAGTGCGCTGCTCAACAAGCTCTTCTAAATGCTCTTTATGTTCCTCAAGCTCTCGCTTGGCTTGAGCTTCACCCTCAGCTACCACTTTTAGTGCTTGCGCGGTATTACGAGCCGTGATGATGGCCTGCCCCATATGCGCCAACTCATCTTTGCCTTTCACTTCCAACTCAACCGCTAAGTTACCCTGCGCCACAGAAAGCAACGCAGCGGAATATTCAGCTAACCGCTTCACAACAGAAAGGTACACCACACGCCATAAAATCAGCACCAATACAATCAAACCAACAATTGAAATAACGGTTAAAGACCACTGAGCGAATTTCAGTGTGCTGGTCAATTGGTCTACAGCGACGGTAGTGGTTTTGTTTGAATCATCAACCAATTTGTTGACCGTGCCATTAAGCTCTGAGAACAACTCTAATGTCTTTTGCATCAGTTGTTGTGACTGTTCGTTATTCTCGTATTGCTGCATCAGTATAGAAAATACGACCTGACGCTTACCAAGCTCTATGAGCAGTTGGCTCATTTGCTTAGAGCGCGTAGGATCTTCCACAGCGAGTACACGGCGTTGCATGATTTTGAGGTTGCTATCGAAATCACTTTGAACCTGTTGAATTCGCTCAATATTCGTTAATGTCCGAGCCTCTTCAATCTGATTCAACATTTTAAAGGCCAACAAGTGCAGTTCATGCAATCGCTCAGTCAGATCAAGATCGACCTCCACCAGTGCATCTAGCGCCTGATAAACTTGCGATTTTTTATTCGATTCTAATAAGTCATAAATATGCGTGACGTTAGCAACAGCAATGGTGCTTGTATTCTGAACTTGCGTACGAGTTAGTTGTTCTAGCTCTTCACTGAGCAGACGCATTTCTTCAACACGAGTATCTATCTCTTTTGCAAGCCACAGCTTTTTTTCAACCGAAACACCGAGTTCTGCCAAATTGTCGATAACGTTCTGGACGTTATTCTCTAAAGCTTCTAACAATTGAGAATCGAACGACTCACTCCCGAGCTCCTTGATGTGAGTGAGTAAAGACTCGAGCTGTTCGAACAGCACTCGCCCTGACTCCTTTCTTTCCTGCTCGTTTCTTGCGTTCGACAACATTTGTACAGACGAAATAATACGAGTACTCAACTCAGAGACTTGTCTCGCCTCAATCATGGCGGGAATCGCAGAATCCACGACATTTCTTTCGGTTTTGGCAACCAAAGAAAATCCAGACACACCAATAAGTGCCGATAACATGACCAGTATTGCCATCGCAATGAAAGACAACAAAAGTTTACGACCGATGCTTGCAGTTGCTAGCAGCATATTTTCATGACCTTAATGTTCGTGTTCAGCGACATATTACGTTATATTTTGCAGTGTTTACTTAATCTATGCCAACGAACTTCATTTCATGGTTAAAAATCAACACGCATTTCGCACATTTTTCAAACATTCTGCAGCCATTTTAACCCTAGTTGCTTCTTTGCCAGCGGTTGCCGCAGAGAAAATATGTGCAATATACCCTCACCTAAAGGATTCATACTGGTTGTCAGTAAACTATGGAATGGTGTCCGAAGCGAAAAGAGAAGGTGTCGAGCTACGAGTCCTTGAAGCGGGCGGCTACCCAAACAAAACCCGTCAAGAACAACAACTCGCACTGTGTAACCAATGGGGAGCAGATGCGGTTATCCTTGGGACCGTGGACCCACAGGCTTACGAGCATTCACTTAAAAATTGGGTGGGGAATACTCCCGTTTTTGCTACTGTGAACCAACTCGACTTGGATGAAGAACAAAGTGAGTTGCTAAAAGGGACTGTCGGTGTTGACTGGCATTGGATGGGATACGAAACGGGTCAATATTTGGCAGCTCGCCATCCAAAGGGGTCAGGAAAAACCAACATTGCCTTACTTTTGGGGCCGCGAACTCGTGGTGGTACGAAACCCGTTACTGCCGGATTTTATGAAGCGATACAAGGAAGTGATATCAACATTGTTGACTCATTTTGGGCAGACAACGACAAGGAGTTACAACGTAACCTAGTTCAACGTGTGATCGATATGGGAAATATAGATTACATTGTTGGCAGTGCAGTGGCGATTGAAGCGGCCATCAGTGAGCTGCGCAGTGCCGGCAAAGCTGAGGAGATCGGTTTAGTTTCTGTGTACTTAAGTCATGGTGTATATCGAGGCCTGTTACGTAACAAAGTACTCTTCGCACCAACAGATAAAATGGTGCAGCAAGGTCGGCTTTCCCTGATGCAAGCAACGCATTACTTAAGAGGTGAAGCTTATGACAAACATGCCTCACCAACCATCAAACCACTGACTCCGAAGACGCTTCATGACGACACGATCGAAGAATCGTTATCTCCGTCAGAATATAGGCCGACATTCCGTGTTAAGGCTGTTGATTGAAAGACCAAAAACGTGTTCTATTGAGTCACAACAATTTTAAAATCATACAAACGGAAACATCTTGATGCAAAAAACCATTCGTACCATGCCAACCCATAAACATGTGGCTTTGGTTGCTCACGACAACTGCAAACCTGAGCTACTTCGCTGGGTAAAAGAAAACAAAGAAAAGCTACAGAGTCACTTCCTTTACGCAACTGGCACGACAGGACACATGCTAAGTAAAGAAACTGGACTTGCGATCAAGAGCATGATCAGTGGTCCGATGGGCGGTGATCAACAACTAGGCGCTCTCATTTCAGAAGGCAAAATCGACGTTCTCGTTTTCTTTTGGGATCCACTGAATGCCGTACCTCACGACCCAGATGTTAAAGCGCTTCTTCGTATTGCTAGTGTTTGGAATATTCCTGTAGCAACGAACCGAGCCACCGCTAAGTTCCTGTTTAACTCCCCTCTTCTTGAGCAAGAAGTAGACATCGAAGTGCCGGATTACGAAGCCTATCTTGCTGAGCGTATGTAAGCTTTGATGCCAACCAAATAAAGCAAAGGCGATACCAAGTATCGCCTTTGCTGTTTTTAACATTCTAAACGCTGCATTTAACGGGAAGTCACGATGGGATAGTCACCATTAACGAGCTCTTGAACGAACGCAGACCCCGCACCAGTATGCGTGATCCAAACCTTCTCTTTTGCACGTGTAATCGCCACGTAAAATAGCCTGCGCTCTTCTGCGTAAGGGAATTTGTCTTTGGACTCCGTCAACGCACCATCAATGTGAATTTGCTTCTTCTTAGCGGGGAATTGCCCCTCATCCACAGAAAGAATAATCACAAAGTCAGCTTCGCGTCCTTTACTCGCATGGCAAGTCATAAAGCGAATATCGAGATTAGGGAAACGTCGCAACCAATCGTCGAACAAATCGGGCTTGTGATAATGGTTACGTCCTAGCAATAAAACTGACTTGGTTTGCTTGGCTTGTTGATTCAAGTGATCCAAGATCTTTTCCACTTGATTGCTCGGCGCGGTATGTACGCTCTTCTGCTTGCGTTGTTTGTGGCTGTTTAGTGTTTTCGGCAACTGCGATGGGTTTTGCTGCACGAATGTATTCGCTACATCACCAATCTGATTGTTGAAACGATAAGTTGTATCTAAGTGATGAACGGTTGAGTGAGCAAAGCGTTCTTTAAAGCCAGTGATAAGATCGACATCCGCTCCTGCAAACTGATAGATCGCTTGCCAATCGTCGCCAACAGCAAATAACGTCGCACCTGCTTGTTTCTGAGTGGATTCACACAGTGCTTCAATCAATGCCAGACGGTCTGGAGAGATATCTTGATACTCATCGACCATAATAAAGCGCCATGGCGAGACAAACTTTCCTTTATTCACATAATCTGTCGCACGACTGATCATGGTTGGGAAATCCACTTGGTTGCTTTCTTTAAGCATTTTCTGCCACGCTGTAAAACATGGCCAGCATAAGGCGAGTTCACTATTTAAACGCGTATAGTCTTGGTGCTTTACGAGCTTTTCTTGTACTTGCTTTTTGGTCAACCCTACCGCCGCTAAATGAGACAGCTGCGAATCTAGCCAAGCGATCAGTTTTGGATTTTCTGAATGGCTTCCTAACTCATCATCCCCTTTTAGGTACGCAATCGGCCATTTGTCTAAATGTTTTTGCCAACGTTTAAAGTTGGTGGGTGTCATCCAATGTTTTTTCAACCAGTCTACACACCATGCCGTTCGTTGATTTTCGTCCAACGCTAAAGGGCTAATTTCGACAGGTTGCTGTTCGACTTGTTTAAGAATATACAAGCCCAACTGATGGAATGTGTTGACGCGCACACCGTCTGCCGCCATGCCCACTTTATCTACTAAGCGTTCTTTCATTTCAGTCGCCGCATCACGACCGAACGCTAACATGAGAAGCTCTTCTGCTTGAGCCTGATGGCTTTGCAACAAATAGGCAACTCGTGCGGTTAAAACGCTGGTTTTGCCCGAGCCGGCACCAGCAAGAACTAAGTTGTGGTCGTCGTTGAGTAATACCGCATATTGCTGGGATAAATTCAAAGGAGAGGATTCAATTTGATTAAACAGCACTTCCCAATTTGGACGTTCTGCTTCTAGCCAATCGCGATTACGCTCACCAAGCGCCTCAGAGGTATCAATGAGCCAAGGCTCTATTTGCGACATACGATTCGGCATTCGCATTTTGGCTTCTTCTAGGGTGGTTTTCATCTCGCTTAACTCTTGGTTAAGACTTTCAACCCAGGAGACCACTTGAGAATGCGATAAGTAAGCAGGCAAGTGCTTTAGTTTGTAAAGCTCTTCTTCCCACTTAGGTAGATACTCAGCCAGTTTTCGGCACTGAGTGTTGTGCCACTCTTGATATTGACGAACGGCCTCAAGCGCGAACTTTCGGCATTGTGGCCACGGTAAACCTTGGACTAGCCAGCTTTGTTGTTTGCCTTCGTGTTCATGAGCAAAAAACTGTAAAGAGCTCCATAATAACCCACGCTTTACGCTAACTTTGCCATTCCAGATCGTAAAAGGAATATGTTCTTCACTGCCTATCGAGCTTAATAAAACACTGTTCTCTTTTATTTCGACGTGATGGTACTCATTTTGAATAAAAAACTGTGCTTTGCTAGTGGCAGTAAGCTGCATGAAACGTGCGCCTTTTAGTTTAGAAGTTGTCGATTTATATCATTTTAAGGCGCTAAATTGTAGCAACGGCGAGCACCTAAGTAAGCTTCTTCTTCTATTCTTTAATAAAATTCACATTACTGTCGATTTAATAACCTAAAGCTGAGGTTATTTGAAGCTGGCTTTACAATCCTCAATACATGACCTGGCAGTTTTAATATAAGTCGATGACATCCCTGCTGATTTTATCAGCAACCACGAATTTTTCTTAAAGTAAATCATAAACGCGCTATAGTGGGTCTGGTAGTATTCCCCCTGTTCTTCATCGGAAACATAAGGCGCATTGTGCAAGCAACTTCTAAATTTCGGCTATATTGGGCAAACAAGACGATAAATTACAGCGTTCTTATCCTCATTACCTTACTGGGTGTGGTTATCCCAACTTGGTACTTCGAGCAAAACACGCTGATAACGCCATTAATATTAGGCGTTATTGCTGCTGCTTTGGCTGAAAGTGATGACAGTTTCACTGGACGCATCAAGGCTCTGATTCTCACCTTTCTCTGTTTTGCGCTTGCTGCTTTTTCAATTGAAATCTTGTTCGATACCCCTTGGGCTTTTGCGTTGGGATTATTTATCTCAACCTTCGGCTTCATCATTCTTGGGGCGATAGGTCCTAAGTACGCGAGTATTGCTTTTGGTTCGTTGCTGATCGCTATTTATACTATGCTTGGCGCACATGAAAGCACCAACATTTGGTTTCAGCCACTACTGCTTTTAACTGGTGCCGCCTGGTATTACTTCATGTCCATGATTTGGCAGATATTTTGGCCCCTTCAACCGGTGCAACAAAGCCTAGCCAATGTGTTTTTCCAAATGGCGAATTATCTTGATGCGAAAGCCAAGCTTTTTCACCCTGTGACCAACTTGACGCCACAACCGCTGAGGATTGAAGCTGCAAAATGCAATGCTGCCACGGTTACGGCACTAAACGCTTGTAAAACCACATTACTTAACCGATCGAAACGGGGTCACATTGATGGGCCTAGTGACCGATTTTTAAATATTTATTTCATCGCTCAAGACATTCACGAACGAGTCAGTTCTAGCCATTATCGCTATCAGGATTTAGCGACCGAATTTGAACGTTCTGATGTGCTGTTTCGTTTTAAATATCTTTTGGAGTCTCAAGCCCAAGCGTGTCGTGATATTGCACTAGCCATTCAGCTAGGAAATGAATACTCCCATACCGATCAATCTATTCTGGCATTAGCTGAAGTACAAAACTCTCTTGCTTATCTAGAAGAACAAAAGCAAGGGCACTGGAAACGTCTTCTGATGCAGTTAACATATTTATTCAACAACTTAGCGACGGTAGAAAAACAGCTTAATAACATTAACAACCCAGATGTTGAAGGCCTCGAAGAAGATACCCTCGCCGATACCAACCCACACACGCTAAAAGCGATGTGGCAGCGTATATCAGCAAATTTACACAAAGATTCGATGCTGTTTCGGCATGCATTACGTATGTCAATTGCCTTAACGATTGGCTATGGAATCATTCAAATATTCAACATCGACCGAGGTTACTGGATACTCTTAACCACTTTATTCGTATGCCAACCGAACTACAGTGCCACTCGCCAAAAATTGACGGCAAGAGTAATAGGTACATTAGCTGGTTTGTTGATTGGTGTACCATTGCTGACTTTTTTCCCTTCTCAAGAAAGCCAGTTAGTATTTATCGTTATCTCTGGTGTGATGTTTTTCGCCTTCCGGATGAACAACTATGGGTACGCGACTGGTTTTATTACACTGCTCGTCCTCTTCTTATTTAATCAACTAGGTGAAGGTTACGCAGTTGTCCTTCCTCGACTAGCAGATACCCTCATCGGGTGTGTGCTTGCAGTAGGAGCAGTATTAGTTATTTTGCCCGACTGGCAGTCGAGAAGGCTTCACAAAGTTATGTCGGATGCGATAGAGGCGAACAAGCAGTATCTCGATCAGATCATTGGTCAGTATAGAATCGGCAAGAAAGACAATTTGAGCTACCGTATCGCTCGCCGCCAGGCCCATAATAATGATGCCTCACTCTCTTCTGCGATTAGTACGATGCTGGCGGAGCCTGGCAAATATCGCGCAGCTGTTGATGAAAGTTTTCGCTTCCTAACGTTAAATCACGCAATGTTGAACTATATTTCTGCATTAGGCGCGCACAGAACTCGCATCGAAGATGAGTCAATTCATAAACTCGTTTTAGATGCTCACCGTTGTATTCATCAGCATCTGGATGTACTTCATAAACAGCTTCACCAGCATTGTGAGGAGTGTGACCTATCTAATATTGATGATGCTGGACTCGAGCAACGCTTAAACGAATGGCGCGATGAAGACGACAGCTCTGCCCGCATGGTATTGCAGCAACTTCATCTTATCTATCGCATGCTCCCAGAGCTTCATTCACTTGCTAGTAAGTTTGCCGTCAGGGTAAGTTAGTAACATTCAAACCATATGTAAGAGGGAAGCGCTATATCGCTTCTCTTTTTCTTTTTACGTTTCCATCTACCCCAAAGTGGGTAATTATGTACCTTCTTAGGAAAAATCTGACGTATCACTTAACACACCTTGACAATATTCGGACAAAAAGCAATCGATCAAATTCTAATCTATTTTGGTTGAATAAATATGTTATATCCAAAGGATGAAGAATTTCGGGCAACGACGGATAAACCGAATCACGACGAAGGTATTGAGATGAACGCACAACAATTTAATGAACTTAAGCAAAAGCTCAGTGATTTAACGGCAAGTCAGTTAAAGTCATTACAAGGTGAGATCAGCGTGAAACTAAATAAAGCGCAAAAACCGGTTCTATCTGGTGAAGAAAGAGAAATGCTTGCCAAACTGTTTGCCTAATCAAGTCATTGATATAAAACACTTGAACGTTTTATAAACTCCACCTATGCTCTCACTATCATAATGTTGGGAGTAGTGATATGCCTGTATCGGGAATTCAATCTGGATACCACATCGTTCAGATGTCACAACAAATGGCCGAGAAAGCTGCACATGGCATTAGCAATAATGTAAGTAAGGTAAAAGAAGAGCTTTCTGATCACAACATCGATTTAGCTGCGGTTGCGGATGTCGCAATAACAGCCTCAACACCTAGCCTTCCCTCTCAAAAAGTTGAATCTCTCATCAACCTCGCACAAGCCGCTGGTTATAACCGAGTTGGCGCGTCTGTCATAGAGAAAAACAATGAAATCATTGGCAGCTTGCTAGACATCCACGTTTAGGCGATTTAACGTCAAATTATCGCTATTTTAATTTCCAACTATCACTATAACGTCGTAACAAGATAACCCCTTTGCTTCGTTCTTGCTTTCTATTTGGATTCAAATATCTCCTGTTTAAAATCAAGCGTTCCCGAAAAAAAATGGGCGGCTTATCAGAGCCGCCCATTTTTGTGTTATATACAGGTTTATCCGTTATCAATAACACCGTTGTTCAGCAATGACTCTACAATCTCATTGGAGCTGAGACCGTTGAAGTCGATTGAAGTACCTAAGTTTTCCACGACAATAGTCTGTTGAACATTTGCATCCGTCGTAATGTTCAGAGAAACACTTTCCGTCGATGCATCGTAGTCTGCTGAAATGTGACCAAGCAGATCATCCATGTCGATCATTGAGTTATTGAGATCAGAGATAACTTCACGTAAATCGATACTGTCTTCGTTAACAGTGAAGTCAGTAATGGTATCCACTGCCCCTTCATCAACGGAATCTACCGTCCACTTGAAGATATCGCTGCCGTCTCCACCCGTTAAGATATCTGAACCTAAGCCACCGATAAGCACGTCATCACCATCACCACCCAGAATAACGTCGTCACCGTCTCCACCAATCAAGTTGGTACCTGTGTCTCCGCCGACTAAATAGCTGTCGTCCACTGCGGTTGACTGGTCAATATCGTCGCTATCACTACTCACATCCAAACTAATTTGGACAGGTGAAGACTGCGCTTCATCGCCATTAGATTCCGTTGATATCGCCGTAAGCGAAATATCGTAAGAACCGACATCAATACCACTGTTAGTATCTGTTGCGACAATTTCTAGCGTATCAATTTCATCGCTTGGTACTGTCCAAGTGGTACCATCGAAGCTAATGCCTGATGGAGAAACGCCACTTGTTACCTCAGCACTAGCTGGTACGCCCGTTAGCTCCAAAGACAGCACCTCGTCAATATCAGTAAGCGCCGCCATGATTCCGACAATCGCTAAACCTTGACTGCTCGCGGTTTGGCTAGCCGCAATTTGACGAATGTAATTAAACTGAGGATTGATACTCAATGTAGGTGCATCAGCTACAGGTGTCACATTGATAGTGAAGTCTTGATTCGCTTCCAATGCGGTACCCGATGCATTTTCGAAGTACACGCCGTTGTCTTCGACTTTCACCGATAAAGTGATTGAAGCTGCGTTGACATCTCCTGCATCCACAAATACACCCTCAGAAGCGTCTGTTGCTCCAAGAACGGAGTTAATATTATCTGGTGTGCCCATTAGGGTGATTTCACCAGCCATCCCCGCCCCAACAGTCACACCACTACCTGCTGGCGGCTCGACACGAAGGTCGCCCTCGGTAACTGTAAGAGTCACGGTCATGCTTTCATTTGCTTGTGCGCCCGCAAAGTCGACGTCACTCACACTAATACCCGTTACTTTCTGGCCATCAGCTTCATTGATCGTATCCGTTACCGACGTTGCAGTGATTTCAGGTGCGTCATTGGTCGCTTCAACATTCAACACTGCAGTGCCCGCGATTGTAATTGGGTCTGGAGCGCCGTTAGTGGTTCCGTCATCTGTGATTTCATAAGTGAAATTAACGTCACCAAAGAAATCTGCTGCGGGTTCAAACGTCCACTCTGTCGCACTCACTTGAGTCAGCGTGCCGGAAGCTGGATCCACTAACACAACATTATCGACGGTCAAGTTGTCTGACTCAGGATCACTTGCGTTGCTCAGCAACTCAGTAGCCGTAATAGTTACCGAACCACCATCTTCTTCGGTACTACTCAACGTTACCTCTGATGTTACCGGTGCATCGTTCACCTCAGTGACTTCGAAGGTCGCCGTTCCTGACACCGTTTGAGGATCTGAAACACCGTTCGTTGTACCGTTGTCGGTAATGTCGTAGGTCAAATCGACCTTGCCGTTGTAGCCAGGCGCAGGAGTAAATGACCATGTACCTGTTACGTTGTCGAAATCCAATGTGCCGCTGCTTGGATCAACCAACTGGACATTGTTCACCATCAAGGTGTCGTTTTCAATATCAGACGCATTCGCCAACAAATCAGCTTGGGTAATATCAACCGCCGTACTGTCTTCTGCGATATCAGAAAGTGTCACTTCAGACGTCGTTGGAGCATCATTGACTTCCGTTACGTTGAACGATGCGCTGCCGTTAACCGATTTAGGATCGGATACACCATTTGTCGTGCCATCATCTGTAATGGTGTACGTGATTTCAACTGGACCGTTGTAATCTGGTGCTGGGGTAAATTCCCACTCTCCCGTGCCACTGTTGAAAGTAATGCTGCCCGAATTCGGATCCGTTAACTGAACATTGCTAACCGTGAGATTATCGTTCTCTACGTCTGTCGCATTCGCAATAAGATCCGCTTCAGAGATGGAGAACACACCACTGTCTTCTTCAATGTCCGGTAGCGTCACTGGCGTAGTTTCTGGGGTATCATTCACCGCTGTTACTTCAATATTGAAGCTGCTGCTGTTGGTATTTAGGGTGTCATCTACCCCACCAATTACGATACCTTCATTACCTTGGTCATCGACTGTCACGTCCACCTGAACGTCACCAAAGAAGTTCAGCTCTGGGTTAAACTCAATCAGACCGTCTGCAATGGCATTGTTTAGATCGGCCACTGTGCCTTTCAGTTCAACGGAGTCCGTACCATCACCGCTCACGGTTAGGTTGTAAGTAGCGATGAGCGTTGGATTAAGCTCCAAGATACCGCTGTCGACGTTCACATTGAGTACATATTCAGCATTCGGATCATCGAGTACGGCATCAATGTCGGTAATGCTGAAACCATCAAGCAGCAATGGCGTATCTTCTGGTGTTTCCACATCCACGGTGTTGACGAACTCTGGACGATCGTTCACTGCTTCAACATCAACAGTGACATCAAACTCCTCTGCGGAGCCCAAGCTTTGACTGCCATCGAGCCCAGTATCAACGGCTTGCACTTTGAAATGCAGCGAACCATCCCATGAGTTATCGTTGCGATCCCCAGAATTAAACACCACTTGATCCAAGTCTTGAGCATTGATTTCTAAGACAAAAATGCCGCCGCCTTGGTCAGTAAACACGGTCCCATCAGGTAATGAAACACTCGCCCCATCAGGGACATTGGAGACCTCAACTCTCAGCGTCTCTGGATCATTTTCCTGGTAGTTTGCACCATCTCCGATGGACTCTTTGTTATCAACCACTAACGCATTTACATTAATAACAATGTCTTCGCCCTCATTACCTGCAGCCGAAGTATCGGGATTCACATCAACATCATCACCAATAGGATTGACAATAAGCGTAAAGTTGTTGTTTCGTTCCGTTGGAACTTGTAGCAACTCCTCTTGAATGAAGACCGTAATACCTATCTCAGCCTCGCCACTAAAGTGTTTTGGCGGTTTAATTTGGATGTCACTCAGGTCAATGGACGTCTGAGTGAGATCTTTTAGTTGAATACTCCATTCGCCCCCACCGTTGTTCTTAACAACATAATCAGAGGAATTGGATTTAACGATAAAGTCATCAGGAAGCCCCGTTAACTTGAGTGAAACGAAACTCTCAGAACCGTCATTATCGTTCAGGCTGATCGAAACACCAGAGCCCGATTGATTCAGCGAAATTAAAGTATCTTCGTCACCAATCACCGTGATTGGCTGCGTCGGATCGGCACCTGTAATGGTAATGTCATCAACGACTGGCGTAACTTCAAATGTGACATCGTCAGTGAAGGTTCTCACATCTATATTATCGCCAGAGTTATTCAAGATAGACTGATCAAACACAGCTTCATCAGTAATTTCTCCCTCGACATTAATCTTGACGGTATTTTGGCCACCACCTACGGGGTAATTTTCTTTTGGCTTAAACAGAACATTGTCAAGCGCACCAGCTAAAATCTCAGCTTCATTAAACTCAATACTGGTTCCTAAGCTGTTACCATTGGCATCAACAAACTCACCTAATGTTGTGTCATCAAGCTCTAACTTGATGTTCGTTAGTGTTTCTCGACCACCTTGAGTGTTGTTAAATTGATCGGCAAAATCAACACTCAAGTTAAGTTGGATTAAGCCATCTTCGTAACCAACACCATCCGCCGTGGGAACGTCGTTATTTAGATCAGTCACAGGTTGTTTGTTTGCATCCAAGCCGAAAGTACCGACGATATCTACTCTTACATTTGGTGTGACATCGCTATCCAACGGCTGATCCCCGGCTGAACTCGGAACGTCTGCAACCGGTAAAACCTGAACTGGAAACTGAACATTATTTTCTTTTTCATCACCGGACTCAGTGTCTTTAGTGACGAACCGAATTGGTAATTCGAAATCACCTGCGTAATCTTCTGCCAAGTGCATCGTCAAACCATCAAGGCCAGTAATATTTCCACTCGCATCGATATGGGCTTGGAACACGTATTTACCATTGACAAAGTCGATATCCGTCCCCGTGATCACCAAGCCAGGAGGAATACCAGGAGCTGAAGGATCGACGATAATAGTCAAGACATCCTCCACGCCATCTGCATTAATCGCATCAACTTTCGACGTTAACTGAGCACCAAGGTTAATAGAATTGTCTTCCAACGCTTGAATTTGGACATCATCAGCCACCTGAATCTCTGCCGCTACACTCATTTGCGGTGTGAGAACGGTAGGAAATTCAAGTGTCACATCCGTTTGGCGCATGACCGTCGCATCTTTTTCGTTGCCCAAATCTTCGCCCAAATCATTCACTTCTGCGTAAATGGTTAAGCCAATTTGAGAGAGACCACCGTTATCGCCATCGTCACTGTCATCGTTTGGTGTTAAATCAAGTCCAGACGGCGCTTTAATTGAGAAGTTGTCTTCATTAGTTACTGTCCAACGACCTCCACCTTCATTTAGTGCACCGACGATAACCAATTGGTTGAGGATCTCAGGGTCCACATTGTGAAATTGAACAACAAGTTGAGTCACCACTTCATCTGAAGACGCATCAAACTCTTGATATTTAATGATATGAGCACCAGATTCGCCCCCCATAGAAGTGTTGATCGTAAAGTCAATGTTACCTTGATCGTCTGACTTCACGATATCGGTAGCACCACCACCACTTTCAGTGACAAGCAGACGGGTTTGGTCGTCTATTGCCCCCGTCTTATCCTCTGGCTCAACGATTGGATTAACTTGGACATTCACCGTACCATTGATGGTTTTCTCAGCGATACCTTCACCGGGATTCGAAGCGTCAACATATTCATGGTCAATCTCTTTCACAGTGACGGTTGTGGTCAAGTCAAAGTCAGTACTTGAATCCTGCTCCAACTGGACTTGAACATAGCCACTTTGAGAGATTTTAGCGGAAAAATCTTGCTCTGATTCACCGGCTTGCGGTGAAAGCGTTAGTGTTCCAGAAACAAGCGTTTGTGCCACACCATCTACATAGACCGTGCTGCCTGGAGGAAATCCAGAGATGGTTACATCACTAAAGAATTCATCGGTATCAGGGCTTTGTACGAGCGTCGGTTTCCAATCGATGTCAAAGCGCGTATCTTCATCTCCCTCCGATCGAACAACGTAGTTATCTTGAGCGTCAATAACGGGTTCGACCTTGATCCTTACCTCTCTTTCAATCACACGACTATGACCATCATTCTCGGTAACAATGATCGTCCCTGTAATCGCAATGTTTTCAGTTGAAGAGGCTTCCGGAATAATTTGAATACCGGAATTAAAATTCAGCCCAGTGATGTTTGCTTCGTAAATCGGTTGACCGTTACCATCATAGCCAACAAAGGTGAGGTCAACGCTTGAACCGTCTGAATCTACGACACGAACACCGTCGGGGATGTTGGACAGGATAACAGTAATGGCTTCTGAATCATCCTGTGGTCTATCGGCAACTTCACCAGATACAACCGAGAAGTTAAGGTTTACAACACCATTCTCTTCGATAGTCGTCTCTATCCCGGCCACATCTCCGTCTACGAATCGGTTCCAAACGTTCCCCGCGTCAATTAATACCGTGTCTGGTATGTCAGCAACACCTTTTACACCAACGATGACGGTCTTACTGCCCAGTGACAACACATCTTCTGTCGTACCGGTAGACAATGATGCTGTGTCTTTCACAATGCCTTCGACATTGAAAGTAAAGTCATCATTGCTGTGCAACGGAGGAAGAACTTCGACGTTCGCTAATTCAGACTCTGGCACTTCGTAATAAAGTACATTGCCGCCTGAATCGGTCACTTCTACTATCTGACTTGGGTTTGCTGAGTCCAGCCACACCAAAGTAACCCCATCAATTGAGAAGTTAGAAATACGCACAAATAACGCTTCAGAACCATCTAAGTCCGCTGATGGTTTCATGGTGATCACTTCACTTAATTGGAGTGGGTCGTGATCAGTGACAGGGTCTACCGTATTTTGAGTTCGAGCATTATCCTCAAACACATTAATTCGGTTTACAGTAAAACTACCTTTATCCGCAACTGGGTTTACATCAATAATGATGGTTTCGGTTTCTGAGCGAGCGGTATCTTTCCCAAGCAGTGGATTGTTGTTTTCCGTCGTAATAGCGGTGACATCAATTCTGATTTCACCCGAGAAGTTATCTATCGGATCAACTTGAACTTCATCAATTCGGCTTGCATCCACCAGATAAACACCACCGGATTTTGGTATCGCACTACCATCTGAATAGACTAACTCTGCGTTACCTTCTCCTTGTGTAAAGACAAGCTCGTACACAATGCCTTCAGGGTTACTAGTGTCTTGGGTTTCAGCCGTGATGTTAAGTGCGACATTGTTTCCATCTTCATCAACCGAGTAGTTAAATTCGCTGCTTGCCGTCCACGTTGCAATATCTGCGACGGCAGCAACTTCAATGTCTAAACGACCATTAATCGTATGATCTGGCGTACCATTGTTAAGAATTTCCACGCGGATACGAGGATCGATACCAGAAGCATCGGTTGATGTATGACGATCTGGTACGAAGTACAAGTTATCTAACGAGACAAGCTCACCATTGAATGACTGCTCAACATTTGATGCGTCGAGAACAACCGTATTGCCCACAGATGTTAATTCAATGTAGTTGCCACTGCCGTCTCTGTAGTAGAACGTACCGTTGTGAGTATCAGCATCTCGAATAGTGATGTCACCTAAGCTCTCGTTACGGTCGATATCATGTAAATTGATAACCAGGTCGACTTTCGCAGGGCTAACATCCAGCGTCGACAAGTTGTCCTGAGTATTTGCAGAGTCAACGCCCACAACGACACCATCACGCCCTTGGTCTTCGAACGCAGTAACGGTAGACGTGTCAATTTGCGCATTGCGGTCTCTTATCGAGATATCCACATCGGCATCTGCGATATCGCCATCACCATCGGTTGCAACAACGTTGATGGTGAAATCAATCGAGTCGGTTTCGGTATGGTCAAGATCGTCATTCGGACGGAATGACACACTGCCATCGGTTCGAACAACCAAACGACCGATTTCAGTATCCACTCCGTCAAGAACCTTGTGAACAAATACGACTTGGTCGCTGCCGTTCAAATCGACAGAATCAGAATCAACACCGTTTTGCTTAAAGTAAATGCCTGAATCATCAGCCGAGAATGAAGTCACTTGTGCGCCGTCAGCACCAAGGTCATCATCCCCCTCTACAGGGTCTCGGAATAAACGAACCGTGCGGCTGCCTTGTCCCTCAACACGCGAAATAGATGCATCGTGCAAGGTTGGAACATCATCGGTAATCGTCACTGGTAAGTTAATACCTGCCGTATCGCCATCGACATCGGTCGCAAAGACTGGGAGATCAAGTATGAGTGTATCTTCGCCTTGAGTTGAGTGATCTAGCGCACCCTCAAGCGTAAACTTGTAAGAGCCGTCAGCGTTCAAAACTAGCGTGAATACTGAGTTACCATCAGGTGTTTGACCTTGATAAGTAAAGTTGTTGTTGCTTACCGCGGTTTGAACTAACGTCACCGCAAGACCACCTGAAGTGACTCCTGGTATCGGGTTAGAAGTAAGATCCAGCTGATAAGAGACAACGGTATCTGCCCCTTCCACCGTATCGAAATTGCCCGTCGCTTCTAGGCTGTCTTTGTTGGTTGCCTGAGAGCCGTTGGCAAGGTCATCCTCATCAACAGCCAAAGCATCTGCTGATTTAATTTCGGGAATGTCATCAACTACGGTAATTGGAAGATTCAGTGATGATGACGTGTCACCATCAAAGTCTGTTACTGTAATTGGAATATCAATGACAAGGTTGTTTTCACCTTGAACAGCGTCATGGTCGATTGGTCCCAACAGCTCAAATTGGTAGCTGTCATTATTCGCATCAAGAGACAGCGTGAAGATCTTAGTTGATGTGCCAGTAATAACCGCTTCGTAACTGGTTACTCCACCATTCGTGCCTACTAGATTCAACTCGATGCTGCTGCCGTTCGACGTTAAACCAGACACGACTGCATCGAGGTCTGAAACTTGGTAGCTGACAATCTTGTCTGCACCAGCAACGACCTCAAATCCGCCGTTCAATACCGTAGAATCATTACTTGTCGTGTCAGATCCACCGGCAAGATCATCTTCATCAACGGTTTGTTGGCTAGAGTCTGTCACTTTCACAATCGCTGGAACATCGTCCACCACGGTGATCGGCAAGGTGATGTTATTGGACACATCGCCATCAAAATCAGTCGCGTTGACTGGGAAGTTAATGACCAACGAGTTTTCATCGTTACCCGCAGGATGATCAAGTGCACCCAACAGTTCAAATTCATAACTGTCTGCTGAACCATTTAGCGTCAGTTTAAAGACGGTGTCCGTCGTACCTTGTACATAAGCTCGGTACTCAATCACACCGTTTGAATTTGAAAACTCAACCAACTCAAGCGGTTGACCACCTGAGGTAAGTCCAGAAACAGGCGACGTTAAGCTATCCAACTGGAAGCTAACGATAGAGTCGGCACCATCAGTAACGTCAAAGTTGCCACCAATGATATTGGATTCTGGCGTGTCGTCCGAACCTTGGCTTGGAATATCATCCTCATCCACAGACAAGGTACTACCAGAGCTAATAGCATCAATGGTTGGCTTGTCATCTACGATGGTCACTGGCAAGGTCGCAGTGATGATATCGTTGTCGCCATCCGTGATCTTCACAGGTAGATTCAACAAAATCTCATCAGAGTTAACCGCGTGATCTAACTGACCAGATAACTCAAAGTCGTATTTACCATCTTGATGAAGTGTCAACGTGAAGACAGTCACTCCACCCGGAGTTTGTCCCACGTAAACAAGCGCGTCAGCAGTTGAAGCACCAACGTCTTGAGAAAGTGTTACCTCTTCTCCACCCGATTTCAGATTCGGGATAGGATTTGAGCTTAGATCCAATTCGAAAGCATCAATACCATCTGCGCTAGTGACTTCGAACTCACCTGATACCGTTAATGGCTCTTTCGTTCCATCAGAACCAAGAGGTAAGTCATCTTCGTCGACACGTAGACTTTCAATATTGGTAACAACTGGAACATCATCCACAACGGTAATTGGCAATGTGAAGGCTGGTGAAGTATCACCATCATTATCTGTCGCCGTCACAGGGAGGTTAATAACAATCTCGTTTTGCTGATTACCATCGGGATGATCAAGCGGCTTCTGTAAATCGAACTCATAGGAGTTGTTCGTTGCATCCAGCGTCAGTTCGAAAACCACTTCAGCAGGATTGCCAGCAACACCTTGGTATACGTTCACGCCGTTTGCGCTAGAAGACAGAACTAAGGTGATAGCTTCACCATCTGAAGTCAGTGACGCAACAGGCGTGGTCAGGTCACTCAGCTGAATAGAAGCAACTTGGTCAGCACCTTCGGTGATATCAAAAGTACCTGAAATAACAGTATCTTCTGCACTTGCAGCATCCGTACCTGCTGGTAGGTCATCTTCATCAACGGTTTGTTCGCTGCCTGCTAGCAAACCATCAATGGTCGGAACATCATCCACAACCGTAATTGGTAAGGTGATGTTGTTCGACACGTCTCCATCAAAGTCAGTCGCGTTTATCGGTAAATTGATGACCAGTTCATTTTGGCCATCAGCATTTGGATGATCGAGAGGAGCAAGCAAATCGAACGTGTAGCTGTCATCAGAGGCATCAAGGGTCACACGGAATACTGGTGTCGTCGTGCCATCAATACGAGCTTCGTAAACTGAGACGCCACCTGCGTTTGATACTTCAACCATAACTAGAGATTGACCACCAGAGGTCAGGCCTTGTACTGGCGTCGTCAGGTCAGAAACGCTGTACTCCACAATGCCATCAGAGCCATCAGTCGCGATGAAGTTACCTGCAATGCTGTTCGACTGCGTACCATCAGATCCGATTGTTGGGATATCGTCCTCGTCAACCGTTTGCACACTTGTTGCTTCGATGCCACCAAGTGTCGGTTTGTCATCAACGATCTTGACAGGAATTGTCTCAGCAGACGTGTCGCCATCAAAGTCGGTTGCGATGATTGGGAAGTTGAGCGTTAACTCATCACTATCAACAGCATGATCGATTGAGCCTTCAAGCGTGAAGTTATAAGAGCCATCAGTGTTCACTGTCAGTGTAAAGACCGACTCGGTGCCTGCTGTTGCTTGATAGGTAAAGCTGCCATCACCGTTTGCGGTTTCAGTCAGCGTGACTGCCACGCCTTGTGATGTGAGTCCAGCCACTGGTGTTGCAGAAGCATCGAGCTGATAGCTCACCACTCGGTCCGAGCCTTGTGTGGTGGTGAAGTTGCCATCGATTGAAATCGGGTCAGTTTGGTCTGAGCCAATCGTACCTAAATCATCCTCATCAACGGTAATCGCATCAACATCGGTAATAGTTGGCTTATCGTCCACGATGGTGACTGGGATCGTTTCTGTGGTGGTATCACCATCAAAATCCGTCGCGATGATTGGGAAGTTCAGCGTCAGCTCATCACTGTCTAACGCATGGTCGATTGGACCTTGAAGCGTGAAGTTGTATGAGCCATCCGTATTTACTGTTAGCGTGAAGACCGATTCAGTACCTGCCGTCGCTTGGTAAGTGAAGCTGCCGTCACCGTTTGCAGTTTCAGTCAGGGTCACTGCCACACCTTGCGATGTTAGGCCATCAACTGGCGTTGCAGCAGTATCTAATTGGTAGCTTACTACCCCATCAGAGCCTTGCGTTGTAGTGAAGTTGCCATCGATTGAAATTGGATCTGAGCCGTCAGAGCCAATCTTCGCTAAGTCATCTTCATCCACGCGGATCGCGTCTACGTCAGTGATGCTTGGTTTATCGTCAACAATGGTGACAGGCAATGTTTCTGTCGACGTATCACCATCAAAGTCTGTCGCGATAATCGGGAAATCAATTTGTAGGCTGTCACTATTTACCGCATGGTCTAGTGGGCCCTGCAGAGTAAAGGTGTAGCTGCCATCTGGCTTCACCACCAGTTCAAATACGGCATTGCTATCTGCTGTAGCTGTGTAAGTAAAGCTGCCGTCGCCGTTAGCAGTTTCAGCAAGCACAACAGGCTCACCATGAGAGGTCAACCCTGCTACTGGATCTGCGGTTGCATCAAGCTGGTATTTAACAACACTGTCCGAGCCTTCAGTTGTGGTGAAAGAACCCGACATGAACGCATCATCGTTTTGGTCTGAGCCAATTGAGGCGAGATCATCTTCGTCTACTGTTAGTGGAACAACATTGTCAATGGTTGGAACGTCATCAGTAATCGTGACAGGAATGGTCGCGGTCGTCGTATCGCCGTCAAAGTCTGTTGCAATGATTGGGAAGTTCAGTACTAATTCATCGCCGTTTAACGCGTGATCGACCGGCCCTTCCAGACGGAAATTGTATGTGCCATCAGCATTCACGTTCATGGTGAAGACAGGATTGCCATCCGCGGTAGCCACGTAAGTAAAGCTGCCATCAGCATTCGCAGTCTCTACCAGAGTAACTGGCTCACCTTGGGAGGTTAGCCCCGAAACAGGATCAGCCGTTGAATCAAGTTGGTAGCTCACCACACGGTCTGAACCTTGAGTAGTCGTAAACGCGCCTTCAACAAACACAGCATCAGTTTGGTCTGAGCCAATGCCTGATAAATCATCTTCGTCTACAGCCAGAGGCACAACATTATCGATGATTGGTGCATCATCCGTGATCGTGACTGGAATGCTTGCCGAAGTCGTATCACCATCAAAATCGGTGGCAATAATTGGGAAATCAATCGTCAAGCTGTCGCTGTTAGCTGCATGGTCAATCGGGCCTTGCAGCGTAAAGTCGTATGTACCATCTGTTGCTACATTCAACGTGAAGACTGGATTGCCGTCAGCGGTCGCAACATAAGTAAAGCTGCCGTCGCCATTCGCGGTTTCCACCAAGGTAATCGCCTCACCTTGAGACGTTAGCCCCGCAACAGGATCAGCCGTTGAATCCAGTTGGTAGCTCACCACTCGGTCAGAGCCTTGTGTGGTCGTAAACGCGCCTTCAACGAACAGATCGCCGCCTGGGTCTGAGCCCACACCGCTAAGGTCGTCTTCATCGACACTCAACGCATCCACCGCTGTAATGGTAGGTACATCATCAACAATCGTGACTGGAATGGTTTCAGTAACGGTGTCGCCATCAAAGTCGGTTGCGATAATTGGGAAGTTGAGCGTTAACTCATCACTATCAACCGCGTGATCAATCGGCCCTTCTAGCGTGAAGTTGTAAGATCCATCAGTATTCACTGTCAGCGTAAAGACCGCTTCAGAGCCCGCGGTTGCTTCGTAGGTAAAGCTGCCATCACCGTTTGCAGTTTCAGTTAATGTGACCGCCACACCTTGCGATGTTAAACCGTCAACTGGTGTTGATGAGCCATCTAACTGGTAGCTCACCACTCGGTCTGAACCTTGTGTGGTGGTGAAGTTACCATCAATAGAAATTGGATTGCTTTGGTCTGAACCGATTGACGCTAGGTCATCTTCATCAACCGTAATGGCATCTACGTCAGTAATAACTGGCTTATCGTCCACGATGGTGACCGGGATAGTGGCATTTGTGATGTCACCATCAAAGTCGGTCGCGATGATTGGGAAGTTGAGCGTTAACTCATCACTATCAACAGCATGATCGATTGGGCCTTCAAGCGTGAAGTTATAAGAGCCATCAGTGTTCACTGTCAGTGTAAAGACCGACTCGGTGCCTGCTGTTGCTTGATAGGTAAAGCTGCCATCACCGTTTGCGGTTTCAGTCAGCGTGACTGCCACGCCTTGTGATGTGAGTCCAGCCACTGGTGTTGCAGAAGCATCGAGCTGATAGCTCACTACTCGGTCCGAGCCTTGTGTGGTGGTGAAGTTGCCATCGATTGAAATCGGGCCAGTCTGATCTGAGCCAATCGTACCTAAGTCATCTTCATCAACGGTAATCGCATCAACATCGGTAATGGTCGGTTTATCATCCACGATGGTGACTGGGATCGTTTCTGTGGTGGTATCACCATCAAAATCCGTCGCGATGATTGGGAAGTTCAGTGTCAGCTCATCACTGTCTGTCGCATGGTCGATTGGACCTTGCAGCGTGAAGTTGTATGAACCATCCGTATTAACGGTCAGCGTAAATACTGCTTCAGTTCCTGCTGTCGCTTCATAAGTGTAGCTACCGTCGCCATTTGCGGTTTCAGCCAGCGTGACGGCCACACCTTGTGATGTTAGACCATCAACTGGCGTTGCAGCAGCATCCAATTGGTAGCTTACTACCCCATCAGAACCTTGCGTTGTAGTGAAGTTGCCATCGATTGAAATTGGATCTGAGCCGTCAGAGCCAATCGTCGCTAAGTCATCTTCATCCACGCGGATTGCGTCTACGTCAGTGATGGTTGGTTTATCATCAACGATGGTGACAGGTAGTGTTTCTGTCGACGTGTCGCCATCAAAGTCTGTTGCGATAATCGGGAAGTCGATTTGCAGGCTGTCGCTATTCACCGCATGGTCTAGTGGGCCCTGCAGAGTAAAGGTGTAGCTGCCGTCTGGCTTCACCACCAATTCAAATACGTCATTGCCATTTGCTGTGGCAGTGTAAGTAAAGCTGCCATCACCATTTGCTGTCTCTGCAAGCACGACAGGCTCACCATGAGAGGTCAACCCTGCTACTGGATCTGCCGTTGCATCAAGCTGGTATTTAACAACGCTGTCTGAGCCTTCAGTTGTGCTGAAAGAGCCCGACATAAACGCATCATCGTTTTGGTCTGAGCCCATTGTAGCGAGATCATCTTCGTCTACTGTCAGTGGAACAACGTTATTAATGGTTGGAACGTCATCAGTAATCGTGACTGGAATGGTCGCGGTCGTCGTATCGCCATCAAAGTCTGTTGCAATGATTGGGAAATTCAGTACTAACTCGTCGCTGTTCAACGCGTGATCGATCGGACCTTCCAGACGGAAGTTGTATGTGCCATCAGCATTCACATTCATGGTGAAGACCGGATTGCCATCCGCGGTAGCCACGTAAGTGAAGCTGCCATCAGCATTCGCAGTCTCTACCAAAGTAACAGGCTCACCTTGAGAGGTTAACCCCGAAACAGGATCAGCCGTTGAATCAAGTTGGTAGCTCACCACACGGTCTGAGCCTTGAGTGGTCGTAAACGCGCCTTCCACAAACACAGCGTCAGTTTGGTCTGAGCCAATGCCTGATAAATCATCTTCATCAACAGCCAGAGGCACAACATTATCGATGATTGGCGCATCATCCGTGATCGTGACTGGAATGGTTGCCGAAGTCGTATCACCATCAAAATCGGTGGCAATAATTGGGAAATCAATCGTCAGGCTGTCGCTGTTAGCTGCATGGTCAATCGGACCTTGCAGCGTAAAGTCGTACGTACCATCTGTTGCTACATTCAACGTGAAGACAGGATTGCCGTCAGCGGTCGCAACATAAGTAAAGCTGCCGTCACCATTCGCGGTTTCCACCAAGGTAATCGCCTCACCCTGAGAGGTCAGCCCCGCAACAGGATCTGCTGTTGAATCCAGTTGATAGCTCACCACTCGGTCAGAGCCTTGAGTGGTGGTAAACGCGCCTTCAACGAACAGATCGCCGCCAGGGTCGGAACCCACACCGCTAAGGTCGTCTTCATCGACACTTAACGCATCCACCGCTGTGATGGTCGGTACATCATCAACAATCGTAACTGGAATGGTTTCTGTGACAGTATCGCCATCGAAGTCGGTTGCGATAATTGGGAAGTTCAGTATCAGCTCATCACTATCAACAGCATGATCAATTGGCCCCTCTAGTGTGAAGTTGTAAGAGCCATCAGTATTCACTGTCAAAGTAAATACAGGGTTGCCACCCGCAGTCGCTTCATAAGTGAAACTACCATCACCATTTGCGGTTTCTGTCAGTGTCACAGCCACGCCCTGCGACGTTAAACCGTCAACTGGTGTTGATGAGCCATCTAATTGGTAGCTCACCACTCGGTCTGAACCTTGTGTGGTGGTGAAGTTACCATCAATAGAAATCGGGTTGCTTTGGTCTGAGCCAATTGACGCTAGATCATCTTCATCAACCGTAATGGTATCTACGTCAGTAATAACTGGCTTATCGTCCACGATTGTCACTGGGATAGTGGCATTTGTGGTATCGCCATCAAAGTCTGTCGCGATGATTGGGAAGTTCAGTGTCAACTCGTCGCTATCAACAGCATGATCAATCGGCCCTTCTAGCGTGAAGTTATAAGAGCCATCAGTATTCACTGTCAGCGTAAAGACCGCTTCACTCCCCGCCGTCGCCTCGTAAGTAAAGCTGCCATCACCGTTTGCGCTTTCAGTCAGCGTGACGGCCACGCCTTGTGATGTAAGGCCATCAACTGGTGTTGAAGAAGCATCGAGCTGATAACTCACCACTCGGTCAGAGCCTTGTGTGGTGGTGAAGTTGCCATCGATTGAAATCGGGTCAGTCTGATCTGACCCAATCGTGCCTAAGTCATCTTCATCAACGGTAATCGCATCGACGTCGGTAATGGTTGGCTTATCATCCACGATGGTAACAGGCAATACGATTTGACTTGTGTCACCATCGAAATCAGTAGCAATAACATTAAAATCGAGGGTTAAGCTGTCGCTATTTGCCGCATGGTCGATTGGACCTTGCAGCTCAAAACTGTACGAGCCGTCGGTATTCAAAATTAATGTGAAAACTGCGCTGCCATTTGCCGTTGCGCTGTAGGTGTAACTGCCGTCTGCATTTTGCGTTTCGGCAATGGAGACGGTTTGACCTTGAGATTGCAGGCCATTTAAAGGATCAGCGTTTACATCCAACTGATACTGTACGACGCCATCAGAGCCCTGAGTTGTCGTGAACTGACCTTCAACCAACGTTGGCTGTGATTGGTCAGAGCCTACCGAACTTAAGTCATCTTCATCGACGGTAAGAGCAACAACGTCATTAATGGTTGGCACATCATCAGCAATGGTAACTGGTAGAACAAGTGAGCTGGTGTCACCGTCAAAGTCCGTTGCGACAATATTGAAGTCTAGAGTTAAGCTATCACTACCCACAGCATGATCGATTGGACCTTCAAGGGTAAATGAATAAGAACCGTCAGGGTTCACTTGTAAGGTGAAGATAGCGTCCCCTTCTGCCGTTGCAGAATAGGTAAAGCTGCCATCTGAGTTGGTTGTTTCCGTCAGAGAGATAGATCGCCCCTGTGATTCCAACCCATTGAGTGGATCAGTGCCGCTTTCTAATTGATAACTTACAACACGGTCTGAGCCCTGAGTCGTCGTGAAACTGCCTTGCGCGAGCACAGAGTCGCTTTGATCAGAGCCGATGCTTGATAAATCGTCTTCATCGACGGCTAGAGCCTCAACGCCATCAATCGTAGGAACGTCATCTTGAACTTGAATGACAATTTGCGCTGCTTCTGGTGTGTTCGAACCGTCGGTAATCGAGGAACGGTTACCATCCGCATCTACCGCGTAAACTGGCAATGAGAAAGTAAGCGAGTCATCGTTGGCACCCGTATGGTCAAGTTGTTCATACAAGTTGAATTGGTATTCGCCCAATGCAGGCGCATCAATCGCCACATCAAATACGGTAATACGCACACCATCCAGCTCAATGAAGCCTTCGTAAGTACGTACGCCGTTACTCTCGGACGCTAGTTCTAGTTGAACAACCTGCCCTTGAGATTGGAGTTCTCCACCAACATTGAACTCTGTAGGTTCCAACTCATAGTGATCAATGATGTCACTACCGACCGCTGTCGTGATCGACCCAGTCCCACTTGTTACTACCGCGCCTTCCTGTGAACCTTGGTCAACCCCCGCCTCGTCTAAAGACAATCCCGTCACGTTTTCAATCACTGGATTATCGCCATCAAGGATGGTCATCGTAAAGGTGTTGCTTGCCGTATCTTGGTCAAAGTCGACGATTGTGGTTGGCAAAGAGAGCTCAATTGTATCTTCACCGTTTGTTTGTTCTAACGGCTTAAATTGCTCAAATTGGTAGGTACCATCAGTATTCAAACTGATGGTTAAGACGGTTTCATTCGAGCCCGCAATGGATAGGGTGATAGTACTGCCGTCTTCAGAGAGTACCGCTTCTGTCGCCTGATTATCACTCAATAGGCCATCGAACTGACTAAGTCCTTCTTGATTAAACGTGACCGTTGCCAATTGATCACTACCAATATCAACAAAGGTGCCAGTGATTGGTGTAGAAGAAGATTCAACGTTTTCAAAAGTAACGTTTTGCGGCGCAGGATCATCGCCATCAATAACGGTTGTCGTAAAATCAATAGGCGCTTGAATGCTGTTCCCACCAATATCTGCGCCAGTAATATCAAAAGCGATATTGATTTGATCACCGACGATAGATACTTGGCCATCAGCGATGGACGCCACATGGTCAATACCCTGGCTAATCGTGGTAACGACCTCTAACTCTAAATCACGGCCTAAAGATGTCGCTTCGATCTCGATACAAAGCACTTCGTTACCACCTTGAGTGCCGATAATGGCATTTTGCGCTTCGTCGTAAACGAACGCTACTGGCTGACCACCAGAGGTAATGTCACTATTTAACTCGGTTAACAAAGACTCTAATGAGGACGTTTCAGGTACAAATGAAGCAGTATCAAGTGCGAGATCCCCTGCTTCAACCAGCACACTAGAAGAAATGGTTTGCGGGTAGCTAGATAGAGAAATTGAGCCTTCTGTTACGCTAGATTGCAGTGACTGCCCACCATCAGCAAAGATCGTGACATTCAAACCGTCATCTTCGTCGCGATCATCTTCTCCGCTGCGAGTCGCAGACGTTTCAAAAAAAGTAGACGCGAGTACTTCCGGGTTATTATATTCAACCGTCACGTAGCCAGCATTAGCCGAGCCTTCAGCACCTGCGCCAGCAGCTGTTGCTTCTAAGATAGCGGTAGGGTCAGCTCCGTCTAAAATAGCTTGCTGGATAGCGGCAATATCGTTGGCGTCGAAGTCAGCACTTCCAATAGCCGTTGGGTCAAAAGTCACCAAGCCATTAACTGGAGATTGTACCAATACTGGTTCTAGTGATTCAGAAGAAGGCACAGGAAGACAAGCAACACAATTTGCATCGACCAGATAAAGCTCATTATTTATCTGTACGTCGAGAGAAGCATTATTTTCTGTGATAATAATCTCGCCAGGTCTTAACTCATCCCCCGCTTTTATGACCTTAACGTTTCCATCCAGGCCCAAAACCAAAACTTCACCTTTGACAGCATTTACAATCGCGCTCTGCGGTACCGTGTGCGTACTCATCTGACCTCCGCTAATGGCTTACGTTTCCCATTAACCTTTTTAGATAATTTCTTATTAATTTAGTGCGGCATACTGCACACCTTTATGCGATTAAACTAAGTATTGAATCATTAAACAATCGATAAATACCCTACTACCGAGCAACATAAGTAAAACTTACTCGTAGTCACAGAAATGTGACACATGTGCTAACACGTAGATATCGAATAATTATATGAAATTGATACCTTATTCTAATTAAGTGTAGTTGTTTTAAGAAAAGAAGAGAGATGAAATCATTCAGCTAAACGCCAGACTGCCGGTTGCGATCAATAATGGAAGAAAAGCAATGAGAATGTTGTATACACCGGAGCGTGATGACAGCTTAATCAATATCGGTGACGAAAAAAACGTAACGATTAAATATTGAACAACATAAATTGCAGGACAAAATGCAACGATAAAAATGTGGCTTACGATATGAATCCCCGCACACCACGAGTTCGGTTTTGTTCTGATATACAGCAAAAAAAACACGAGCAAGCTAATAATAAAATACATAAACACAGCACTTGAAAATAATTATCATTTTCAATCATATGTAAATATTCCCTTACTTTCAATGGTGTTTGAGCTATTAATGTCATCGTTATTATCAATCAACACAATAAGTAAAATTATCAGTAATTCCAGCCCTAAACGTTTGCGTAATCGCTAACCTTCTCTTAACCTTGATTTGAGGCTTTTATCACGGTTTTTCCATTGATATAGTGCGTCCATACAACAAAAAAAGACCATTCGAGGCATGGAGCTTCCTCATTAATCTCAAGATGAGAAGAATTGGTACCGACAAAATTCGGCAGATTTTAAGAGGGTCAAAAAATGGACATGAATATGGTTGAGATTTTAGGTTATGCAGCTTCAATCATGGTCGCTATTTCGCTAACTATGAAAGATATTGTTAAGCTTCGTATCCTTAACTTTATTGGTTGTGCGCTATTTACTGCTTACGGACTAATGATTGATTCTTGGCCTGTAGTACTAACTAACGGTTTTATAGCTTGCGTTAACATCTACTTCCTAGCAAAAATGCAGCAGGAAAAAAAAAGCCTAGAGCCTGAGAAAGCGCAATAGCATTCAAACAATAAAAGCCCGCAAATCATAAGATTGCGGGCTTTTGCTTTTAACATTCCCTTTCTATCACAGCATCCTTAAACGAGCGCTAACGAACCCAGCTAAGTGCTAATGTTTCTCGACGAGAAAACATGTCCACATGCGATGAAATGATCGCCTTAACCGTATTCAGTTTCTCTTCTGAATCCGCCTCACAGGTTATAGTTAAGCTAGATGCACAAAGGTTAAACTCCGCTTTTCCCGTCGGAAATGTCACCAAACCGCTATTTTCATTCCAAGTAGCAGGAACTTTTCGTCCAAAATGCCGACAAAGCGTCACTAAGTATTTGTCAGCGTGTTCGCTATCTATTCGGGTGCTTTCTTTAATCATGAACTTACTCGTTACTTTGAAACGTCCTATGAAGAACCTTGTTAGAATTGATAAGCTGCAGAGAGCTTGAAGTTGCGACCCGGCTCGTAGTCATCAAGCGTGAAGCCACGTGCAGTACCCGAACGAGACGCATGAGAGCTGTACAACTCGTCAAATACATTATCAATACCAAAGGTCACCGACAGTCCATCAATATCAGACGGCACCCATTGAGCGTATAGATTATGCACATCATAACTTGCTTTCTTTGGCTGACCATCAAAGACGTTGTCTTCCTCTCGAACAAACATTGAGTTCCACCCGAAGATCGTTTCTAAAGCGTCTGACTGGTAATCCAAAGTTAGAGCAATGCTATCACCCATATCAATGCTACGCCCATTGCCCCCAGCAACAGGACCACCAGTATTCTTGTTTTTGGTGTCCGACTTAGAGTAAGAAAGTTTGCTGTTAAACTTGTCGTAACCATAAGAAGCACTTGCCTCAAAGCCTTTAATCTCAACATCACCTAAGTTGTAAATCAGGTAAGTTTGAGTCGCGTTTTGGTACTGATCTGCAATGTAATCATCAATTTCCGTTTGGAATACCGTAATATTCGCCCCAAAGAAATGCTTATCAAAGGTTTTATCAAAACGAACACCACCCTGCGTGTTCAATCCCGTTTCTGGCTTTAACCCATCCTCTAAAAATGCAACGTCTTGGTAAGCAATAAAGGTTTCCATTAGCTCTGGACCTTTAAATAGAGAACGTGCACTCGCAAACAACGTCCAATCTTGAGTCACCGCCCACTCTGCTGCTAGAGCCCAAGTCACATCATCATAATTACTGGTTCCTGTCTCAGCTTTGCGTTTGTAATCATCAAAGCGCATACCTGCGGTAATAAAGAAGGCATCAGAGAAGAAGAACTGATCTTCTACAAACAGTGCGGTTGAAATCGCCGATTCGTCCATAAACTTACGACTACCGTAGTAACTCGAAGACGTTTTATCCATGTAGTCGAAGCCATAAGTGACTCGATTATCAAACTCACCTAACATAACATCTGACTGGAATTTGCCATTCAAACCAAAGTTTTGGTTTTTGGCGGTGTTCTTTGATAAACGGTTCGAGGGCCAACGAGGGGCCATCACCGTTTCGTCACGTTTAATTTCTGTCTCGGTATTATAAAGAGTGACGTTTCCTTGGTGTTGTTCGCCTCGCAACTCGTAACTCAAAGTAACGGTATCGCGGTCATAATCCGTAGGGATAAGTAACTTGCTCGACAGGCTATTATTTGCACTACCAGACATATCAGGACGCGGACTGTAATCTCCACTATCTCGGTACATGTCATAAGAGAGCTCAAAACGATGGATGTCATTTAGTTCATACCCCAGCTTAGCCAGAATGTTGTAAACATCACCTGCAGCACCATAGGTTTTATTGCCATCACCATCTTCAAAATCATCACGCGTAACGTAATGGCCATAGACCATCGCATCAATGTTTTCGGACAAAAGTCCGTACAGTGTCAACGAACCTTGTTGGTTGTCGTTGGATGCATAGCCGCCATAAACACGCGCACCAAACTTTTCATCGTAACGAAGTAAGTCACGAGCGTCTTTCGTTTCAAAGTAGACCGAACCGCCTAACCCGTTTTGAGTCACAGAGTTATTACCTACCTTAATGTCCGCAGATTTGAGAATGTCAGGGTTCAACGTCAAGTTACCAATATGATGGAACATGCTCGCATGCTGAGAAGCACCGTCAAGACGAATGTCCAAATCGGTTTCGCTCAAACCACGAATCGTAATACGTTGATTCACAGAGTGTGTGCCACCAACATCCACACCGGGAATATCGCGCAGTAAATCAGACATGTGATCCGCTTGCTTCAGTGACATGTCGTCCGCAAACATCGACTCAGTGTTGCTGGAAACTTTCGTTCCCCATACAACGACCTCTTCAAAATGTGACTCAGTATCTTGAGCTAAAACAGGGGTTGATAGCACCATTCCCACTGCAAGGCAAAGGCTTGAAAGCTTGATAGGTGAACAAGCAGGGCTTTCCATAACTTAATTCCTAAATATTAATGATAATAATTCTCAGGTATAATAAGCATGAGTTTTATAAATACAAAGGCGATTTGGTTATGCGAAATCGCACAAGTGTTATGAGGAAGTGTCAAATGCAGGAAGTCACAACAAAACGAACTAAAATTGCCAAGATAGCTTTAACCCAAAGACTAGAGGCGACAGAGAAACAATGGATTGTCACGCAAGGCCAACCTTATCAAACTCAACTGGCCGAAGGTAAGTTCCTATCATATCAGTACAATGATCAAATTTTTGTTCATGGCGGGCGTTGTCTAGAACTTATTGATTCGAATATTGTTTCTACTGCACACGCCTCACTGCTGGTCACTATTCTTTTAGAAGGTAGACTCTCGTTTGGCTACGACGATTTGCAATTTGATTTAGACGCGAGCGACGGCCCTAAGGGTGTAGTGGTGAACTTACTCAAACCTGCAAATTTTCGTCGTTCACTGCTCAAAGATAACCTCATTAATAAGATCAACATATTGGTTAAGCCCCAATGGCTAGAGGCCCGCCTTGAGCAAAATTGTAGTCATCGAGCCTTTTTTAACTCTCATCAGGCGTTTCAACAGTTGGAGCTTAACCAGACGCTATGCGAGCTGGCTGAAACGTTAACAAATAGAGAAACACCGCAAGAGTTCCAAGAGAAGCTAGAGGTCGAAAGCTTGATCTATCAAATATTACATCAAGCCACCAAGCAAATTCCTAAGAATTTCAGTGCTAAAAACAGCAGTATTGAACGACACATTGATGGTCGGATTGAGGATATTGTCAGCTATATTGAAACTCACCTTGATCAAGAACTACGCTTGGAAAAGTTGGCGAGCCAATTCTCAATGAGTGTTTCAAACCTGCAGCGCCGATTTAAACAATCACTTAATATGACCATAAACGGCTACATTCGTTTTCGACGTCTTGAGATTGCTAGGCAACATTTGGAACGTGGCCTAGTGACGATAACAGAAGCCGCCTATGAAGCCGGATACCACCACCCTTCTAACTTCACTTATGCCTTCAAAAAGGCATTTGGTGTGCCACCACATGAAGTGATTAAAGAGTAAGGTAACTGACTGTTATTTAGGAGTGTCTTATCCACAACATCGGTATATACTCGCCTTAAACGTTATGGAGGTTAAACATGAATATTGGTGCTGTCGCGAAGCTCACAGGGCTTTCATCTAAGTCGATTCGATTATATGAAGACAAAGGGATCATATCTCCACCAGCGCGTAGCGACTCTGGCTATCGCGAATATTCAGATAATCATATTCAAGAGCTTAACTTGGTATCACGCGCAAAAAGCGCAGGCTTTTCATTGCAAGAATGCAAAGAGTTCGTACAACTTGCTCATAACCCCAACCGCAAAAGTAGCGAAGTAAAAGCAAGAACCATGGACAAACTGAGAGAGGTTGAAGAAAAAATTGCACACCTCATGGAGATCAAAACACAACTTGAAGGTTGGGTTTCTTCTTGTCCTGGAGATGCAGAGAGCCGATGCCCGATCATAGACGAGCTCACCAAGTAAGCCCGCCTATCTATTGATCTCGTTAAAAACGAACTAGCTCGCTTAATGATAGGTACACATGCGCTTACCGTTTAACTCTATGATGTTAAATGGCGTTTCATAGATGTCCTCTAGCGTAGATGCTTGAATAACCTCTTCAACCGCACCACTCGCCACAACCTTGCCTTTCTTAAGCGCCAATATGACATCTGAGTAACACGCCGCGAAATTAATATCATGAATCACGACCACCATGGCTTTATTCATGTCATGGGCTAACTGCTGTACAACTTTCATGATCTGAAGAGAGTGTTTGATATCTAAGTTATTAAGAGGTTCATCAAGAAAGACATAATCTGTATCTTGTGCAATCACCATAGCAATAAATGCAAGCTGTCGCTGACCACCACTTAATTCATCCAAGTATTTGTCTTGAATATCTTGCAAATCTAAGTAGTCGATCGCTTGTTCTATGACCTCATGATCTTCTTTAGTCAGATTTCCTTTAGAGTATGGGAAACGACCAAAAGAGACTAACTCTTTTACGGTAAACCGCATTGTAATCGAGTTAGCTTGGCGAAGTACTGCCAGTTTTTTCGCTAGCTCTTTTGTGTCCCATTCCGAGATTTCCTTGCAATCAATGATAACACTACCGCCATCTCGCTCCGTTAAGCGCGAGGCCATAGATAACAGCGTGCTCTTTCCCGCGCCATTTGGACCGATAATCGATGTTACCTTGCCCTTTTCAAACTGAGTATTGGCCTCGTCTACGACTTTGTTTGAACCGAAAGCCTTCGTTAATTTGTCTATTACTATCATATTTATACAACTTTGTTTTTCAGCAGCAGGTATAAGAAATACGCACCGCCGATAAAGTTAATTACGACACTCAACGTCGTCTCAAAACTGAACACGTTTTCGATTATCCATTGCCCAGCAAGTAATGAACTGATGGATAGAAACGAACATCCGACCAATAGCGTTTTATGTTGGTAACTTCGGAACATTTCTCGGCTTAAGTTGGTCACTAGTAAACCAAAGAACATGATTGGCCCTACCAAAGCCGTAGAAATAGCAATCAAAACCGCCGAGATAATAAACACATTTCTCGTCACTTTAGGTACATCAACACCCAAACTTTTCGCATTGTCTTGGTCGAGCCAAAACACATCTAAAGTGCGATGCATCCTAAACAACAACCAACATGCAAACATCAAAGCCGGAGCACTAAAATAAACCAAGTTCACTTTGACATTATTGAAACTGGCGTACAGTTTCGACTGAACAATTGCATATGTGTTTGGGTCCATCAGCAAAGAAAAGAATGACGCCGCATTGGAAAATAGCTGACCAAAGATCAAGCCGACCAATAGCAACGTAATCAAGTTCTTGCTGCCTTTTGAAAAGTAAAACCCAAACAGCAGTAGCGAAAACGACACCATTACAATTACTGCAATCGCGAAATTTACGTACAAGTTAAGAACTAAGGTACTCAACCCACCAAAAATCAACACGATCAAAATTTGGGTTAACACATACAGCGCATCAAAACCCATGATACTTGGCGTTAAAATTCGGTTGTGCGTAATGGTTTGAAATACAAGTGAAGACTGAGCAATGGCCACACCCGCTAGCACTATCGCCAATACTTTAGGAACTCTACGAGACAAAAAATATTGGTAGTTGTCAGCCGTTAGCCCAATACCAATAAACAGACACGCGAAAAGAATCGCAATGCCACCTAGCAGCAGGATTTTCGTTGAATCACGCATGTTGCTTACCTCGCAACAACATTGCGATGAATACCACGCCACCCAATATGCTAATCACGATAGAGATTGGCATTTCATGAGGGAAAATAATTAAACGACTCACCAAATCGCAACACAACACTAAAATGGCCCCATACATGGCCGTAAGCGGAATGTTCTTTTTGAGGTTATCGCCATAAAAGTGACTCACGAGATTCGGTACAATCAGCCCTAAGAATGGCAACTGGCCAACAATCATCACGACACTTGCTGACATGATGGACACCAATAGCACGCCAATCGTCACAACCTGCTGATAATTTAAACCCAAGTTAATCGCGAAATCTTTTCCGATACCTACGGCAGAGATCCTTGCGCCAAAAAGATAGCTGAGGATAACCATTGGTACCGCGATGTACAGCAGTTCAAAATCACCACGCAAGATGTTGGCGAAGTTTGCGACTGTCCAAGCATTCAGACTTTGAAGTGCATCATATTTGTAAGCGATAAACGTAGTCATGGATTGGATGACATTGCCGAAAATAATCCCGACAAGAGGCACAAAAACCACGCTCTTAAATTGAATGCGCTGAATAAAGAAAACAAACGCTAGCGTCCCAAATACCGAGATGCCGAATACGAGCCAAAGGTGATTGTCGTTACCAAAGAAAACCACGCTCAGTACGTAGCCCAGCATGGCACATTCGATCGTACCAGTTGTAGAAGGTGCCGCAAATCGGTTCTGGCTGATTTGCTGCATGACAAGACCCGCAATACTCAAGCCAGCACCAGCAAGCAGTATGGCAAATAAACGTGGTATACGGCTGGTAAAGAAAAGCTCTAATGCTTTCTCATCACCTGAAAAGAGTTGTTGGGGTGTCATGTTTGCCACCCCAACAAATAACGAAACCGTGCTTAAAACCACAAGGGTTAGCAATAACTTCTTCAAAGTTAACCTCTGCTATCTTGGATTACAGTTCAACGGTTTGCTTAATCTCACTGACCATTTTTTCTGTTGCTGTCACACCAGACATCGACAAATACCACGCGTCCACATCTAAATAAGTGATTTTGTGATTTTTATATGCTGCGGTCGCTTTGACTAAGTCGTTATCCATGGATTTACGAATATCGTTATCCGGCGTACCTGTCAGAGAATTTCGGTCAACCACGAGAATATTTTTCGGGTTAGCTTCACGAATAAACTCATAAGAAATGACATCTCCGTGAGTGCCCGTTTTCACGTGCTCAACCGTTTCCAAGAAGCCAAAGTCGTTATAAATGACGCCAAATCGCGACTGGGCACCAAACGCGCTGATGTTGTCACCCATGCTTAAAATCGTTAATGCATCATTTTTGTTCGATTGGTTGTAGTCGCGGATTGCTTTGAATTGAGTATCTAACGCTTCAATTTTCTGCTCTACTTTTTCTTCGATATTGAAGATCTTACCAATATTGCGCCATTGCGCTTGCGTGCCTTCCCAATAGCCTTGGTTTTCTTTCGCCGCGAAAACAACTGTAGGGGCAATTTCACTCAGCTCTTCATATTTCGCAGACGCTCGCGGACCAACCAAAATCAAATCCGGTTTTTGCATGTAGATGGTTTCAAAATCAGGTTCAAACAAACTACCCGCAGAGGTGTAGTTATCTTTGCTGTATTTTGAAAGGTAACTAGGAAGATTAGACGAGTTAGATACTGCAACAGGATCGATACCAAAGTTGTCCAGCGCATCTAGCGGGCCAAAGCCAATCACAACCACACGCTCTGGGGATTGTTCTAGCTCTGTTTGACCCATGTAGTGGTCAATCACAACTTTAGCAGCGAAAGAAGGAGAAACAGTAAATAACGACAGCATAGCCGCACCAACGAATTTTTTCATTTTGTTAAGCCTTAATGAGATCTATTATCATACGCGTTCGCAATATAACGCTACTCTTTAATGCATTCAACAAAATTTAAGGTACTTTACATTAGTTACGTTTACTCAAGACTTAGATATATCAAAGACTTATAAAACCCATCAGTTCCAATACCTGGGCGTATCATTCATGCGCTTCAATAAACGCTTTGAGTGCCAGCGCATCAATAATCTCCAAACCGTTGTCCGTTTTTGTAATCAATCCCTTTTCAATCAAGTCCTTAACTGCACGTCGATAGACTCGGCCTGAGGTACCAAACCGCTCAGCCTCTTGGTTCACTTTATCAAAACCACCAAGCAACTTATCCGTCTGATTACGGACGAGAAGATCATAGGCAATGTTGTAAGTAATGGGATGCAACAAACGGTTAGTGTAGATATCCATGGAGTCTTGATAATCCTCAGCCAATGCTGAAGCGAAGAACACCATCATTTGGGGATGATTTTGCAGTGCTTCGGTTAGTTTTTGGATACAGATAACATCAACCTGCATATGTTCATCTGCTATCACATTCCATTGACAAGGAGTCTGAGTGAAGAACTCCATTTCACCATAAATATGATAGTCGCAGTTAGCTTCCCCTAATTGAAAACGTCGTCCATTTGCGGCCAATATGTTCATCGAGACTCGACCTACTGGCACAACATACAAGTACTGAAGTTGCTCACCTTGGCGGAGAATTGCTTCCCCAGCATCAAAGTAACGCGAATTTATTTGGCATTGATAAATCAAATCGCGAAAGGTGGCACTCTTTTCTTCAAGGTATGTTTTGAAGCGACCAGTCGGATAAGGGCTGATTTTCATTTTCTGCTCTCTCAGAAAAAGTTACGGACAACTATTTAAGGTGGATTGTACCCCGTAACTCCAAATAAAAAAGCGACAGTGACCTGTCGCTTTACATCTATTCTGTTTATGTGACTTACTGAGATAGAGACTGGCTAACGCTGAGCAACCAAGGCTTCTAATGCCGTAATCGCGGCACTCTTCTCACCTTGCATCATTACTTTAGCCTCATCAACGTACTGACCAACACCTTCTTTCACATCTTGTTGATACAGCACCACGTTGTTTAATATCGAAGCCACATGAAGGCCTCGTAGTCGACCGACCGTAAACAGCGCAGAGGTTTCCATATCGGCACCTAAGATGCCTTTCTTGTTCCAATGTTGGCATATTGCATCCTCGTCATCGGTATAGAAACTGTCGTGAGAACGCACCACACCAAAATGATAATGCACTTTTTGCATCGACAAGTAACGCTCAACTTCCTTTAACAGTGAAAAGCTTGCGTAGGCTGGATAAGACGAATCGACATACGCTTTAGAGCCGCCCTCATCTCTTACCGCGCCTTCGGCAATGATCAACTCGCCAAGATGAATGCCTGATTGCATTGCCCCCGCCGATCCAACGCGTACCACATGAGTCACACCGCACTGTTTTAGCTCTTCCACTGCGATGATCATCGATGGCGCACCTATACCTGTACTACATACTGAAACAGGCTTGCCTTTGTAGTTGCCGGTAAACACACGGTACTCGCGGTTTTCCGACACCATTTCTGCATCATCAAATAATACCGCGATACGATTCGCTCGATCTGGCTCGCCGCATACAATAACGAGGGGAGCGATTTGTGTTTCATCCACTCCGATATGAGGTTGTTTGGCCATTTTTCGTTCCTTACGCAGCAGCGTGCGCTAAGGTTTTATCGCCATTGCGCTTAGCGCTACGAGCCCACTCACGCGTGCCATTGGCAGCGATGAACATAAGAATCGCGTACTGAACAGACATTGCGTAAACACCTTGCGTCGCGTAGATACCCACACTGATAATATTAATCACAACCCATAGAATCCAGTTTTCGACGTATTTACGTGTCATCAGAATTTGTGCAACAACAGAAAGTACTGTCATGGTTGCATCCCAGAACGGGAACGCGTCAGGTTCAAGCACCGGTTCAGCCAAGTCAGCACCAAAGAGATTCAAGCTATCAACAGCAATGTTTGCTAGCGCAAAGAAAAATGGGTCGATATAGATCGTTAATAATGCGATACATGCAACGCTAATAGAGGCAGTAGTAATAAGTTTCTGTTTATTTAACCAGCGAACCTCCAGCGTTTCACCTTGTGCGTTTGGACGAGTCCACGCATACCAGCCGTAAATGTTCGCACAGAAGAAAAACAATTGAAGAAGCAATAATCCGTATAACTGAATTTGAAAAAAGATAACGGCAAAAAGCGTGACATTCAGCAAACCGAATAAGTAGTTGATGGTTTTTTCTTGGCTGGCAAACCAAATGCAAAGCAGTCCAAAAACGGTACCGAAAGCTTCGATCCAGCTCATTGCGTAGCCGTCGCCAATCGGAATGTTAACGAGAGTATTATTAATATCGAGCAAGGCAAAGAGGTCCATAACATGTCCTTTATTATTTTGTTTGGAATACGCTTATATTAGAGCGTGATCCCCAACAAAAAGGAGGACATTTGTCCTCCTCTTGATGCACTCGATCATAATTCAGTTCAATGTTTACTTGAAAGCAATAAATGATGCTATTGAACGATGTTGGAAATAGACGTGCCTATGAATCCAAGCCTAGATAGCGTTTTTTGAATGCAGAAGCTGATGCAAATAAAGCTGACGCCAAAAGTGTAATAATAAAGCCAATTGCGTACTCAAATGCTTCATTAACCAGTAGCTGATAGCAGCTCACAAAAAAAATCAATACAACTGTAATAACATTAACTCGGTGAAACCAAGGGTGTTTTACAGATAACTTAGCGTAACCTTTTGATAACATTTAACTAATCCGCCAGACAACAATTAATAGTTTTATTTATAATCAACGACGATAGTAAGGCTTTATCGTATAAAGAGAAACGACTTTTTTAATTTTTTAGCTCAACATCACACGTCATTCAGTGACGTTTGACTTTAACCTCTTGACGCTTTTTCGTTCCACTAGAGTCGGTTCTAATTGTACGACCTGTGCCTCTGTTGACTTTTCATCCAACTTTCGGACAAGAGTCTCAACGGCAGCCTGCCCCAAACGGTACTTAGGCTGATGAATGGTAGTTAGCGATGGCGACATAAATTTCGCGATATGGATGTCATCGTAACCAATAATGGACAGGTCGTCCGGCACTTTAATATCGAGCTCATTTGCGGCGTTAATCACCCCCATCGCCATCATATCGTTAGAGACGAAAATCGAGCTAGGTAATGCGCCACGCTGAGCCATTTTTTTGAACGCTTGATACCCACCCTCACACTCGAAGTCCGATTCAATGATCCAATTGGCATTAAATTCCAAGCCAGCTTCGTTCATTGCTCGCTTATAACCTTCGTATCGCATTTGCGCTTGGTGTTTAATCAAAGGGCCAGTGATGCACCCAATTTCGGTATGGCCGCAATCAATTAAGTATTTCGCCGCTAAGTAACCGCCACGAAGTGAGTTGTCTTGGATTTTATCGCTTGTAAATAGCATCGGCCCCCAGTCCATTACCACAACTGGGATATCTGGGTAACGCTCAAATACATCGATACGCTCTCCTTCTAGCGACGAGCACATCAAGATCAAACCATCGACACGCTTTTGCAATAGCGTATTAATGGATTGACGCATACGTTCGTTATCACCCTCGGTGTTACATAAAATGAGGCTGTAGCCTTTTTGGTAGCAGCTGCGTTCGACGCCTTTTACGACTTCGCCAAAGAATGGGTTGGTTGAGGTTGTCACGAGCATACCAATGGTTTTGGTACGATTGACTTTGAGGCTACGCGCCAACGCAGAGGGCGCGTAGTAGTTAAGCTCTTTTGCGGCATTGTTAACGCGTTCAGAGATCTCTTCGCTCACAAAACGCGTCTTGTTAATAACATGGCTCACTGTTGAAGTGGAAACCCCTGCCAGTTTTGCGATGTCTTTCATCGTCGCCATGTTACTACTCCTATTTTAATGAGGCGTTGTGCGCCTTATTGTTCAGCGAGAAACGCGTCCACCTCTTCGCGGGTTGGAATCGACGTTTGCGCGCCAAAGCGGGTCACAGAAATTGCAGCCGCCGCATGTGCAAACTTAATCGCTGATTCTAAAGGTAAACCTTCTAGGAGACCAGTGACGAATGCCCCATTAAATGTATCGCCCGCAGCGGTAGTATCCGTCGCTTCAACGCGGAAACCCGAGATGATTTCGCCTCGACCGTTTTGGCTTAGCCAAACGCCTTTTGCACCGAGTGTGATCATGACAATTTCTATACCTTTACCATGTAGCACATTCGCCGCTTCTTGCGCGCTTTCGTTGTCTGTTACAGTAATACCTGTCAGAACTTCAGCTTCCGTTTCATTTGGCGTAATCACGTCAATGTAAGACAGTAATTCATCTGACAATTCACGAGCTGGCGCAGGATTCAAAATTACGTTGGTTTTGGCATCTTTCGCTACACGCGCAGCTTTCTCAATGCCGCACATCGGCGTTTCCAATTGCATTAGCAAGTAATCTGCTTGGCGAATACGCTCTAAATCTGGCTCAATCGCTTCTGCTGTCAGTTTGGCGTTCGCTTCAGCTGAAATGCAAATGCTGTTCTCACCACTGTCCGACACTTGAATCATCGCGATACCTGTCGGGCAATTTGGCTGCATCTTCACACCAGTGATATCGATGCCGTCCATTTTGAAGTTTTCGCGAATGTTAATGCCGAATGAGTCGTCGCCCACACAAGCGATAAAACCGATGTCTGCATTTAATCGCGCCGCCGCGACGGCTTGGTTGGCACCTTTGCCACCTGGGATAACTTGATAGTTGCGACCATGCAGCGTCTCGCCTGGGCGAGGGAAAGAAGGCACTTGAAGAACATGGTCAGCGTTTACACTACCTAACACCACTAACTTATTCATACGGTTATCCTCGGTTCTGAATGAACCCTTTTTAAAAACTGTTTAGGAAAATACATTAGATGACTTTAACTTCTCTTCCTGACGAAGGAGTCTCGATAAAAAGCCAAAGGCATCTATACCCCACACTTTGCAGTATTTTGGGTAAGTTTGCCCTCACCTCCTAAACGACAGATATAAACGGAGGAGAGAGCAAAAATTAGGATGATTTATTGAACTGAAAACTTACTTAGTGACTACTTTTAGTGGTACTGGGATGTACTCTTCTACTTCTTCACCTTTCAAAACTTTGTCAGCCGTTTCAACACCTAAAGCACCGATAAGGTCTGGTTGCTGAGCAATAGTTGCCGCTAGTTTGCCACGGTTAACTGCTGCAATGCCGTCTTCCGTACCATCAAAACCAACGATAACGACATCTTTGCCAGAAGCTTGAACTGCGCGAAGTGCACCTAGCGCCATTTCATCATTCTGTGCAAATACCGCTTGTACATCCGGGTTAGCCGCTAGCAGGTTTTCCATTACGTTTAGACCTTTTGTGCGGTCAAAGTCAGCTGGTTGGCTAGCAAGAAGATCCATATCGCTGCCCTTCACGGCATTCATAAAGCCTTCACCGCGCTCACGCGCTGCCGATGTGCCCGCAATACCTTCAAGTTGAATGACTTTTGCTTTTTCGCCGACTTTTTCCATGATGTAGTGGCCTGCCATTTCACCACCAATTACGTTGTCCGACGCGATGTGACTCACAACTTCACCACGGCTTGCACCACGGTCTAGTGTCAACACAGGGATCTTAGAACGGTTCGCCATACGAATTGCATTAGACACTGCATCAGAATCCGTTGGGTTGATAAGAATTGCTTTTACGCCGCGAATACTTAAATCCTCGATGTTCGACAGTTCTTTACTCGGGTCATTTTGCGAGTCCAGTACAATTAAGTCGTACCCCAATTCTTTCGCTTTTGCTTCCGCACCGTCTTTCATCGTTACGAAGAACGGGTTGTTTAGCGTCGAAACCACAATCGCCATGGTATCTTGAGCTTGCGCCGCTACCGATACGGTTGAAGAAAGAAGTGCAGCAGAGATAAGAGTTGCAAGTTTTTTCATCGTTCTAGTCCTTTGTGTAGGGTGAGCCAGTACACGTCCCCTGACTCGGTTTGTATTCACTGTTTTATATATACAGATTGTTATGAATTACTTGTTTTTGTTGTCTACCAATACCGCCAGCAAGATAACCACTGCTTTTGCAATCATTTGGTAGTAGGAAGAAACATCAAGTAGGTTAAGTGCATTGTTCAAGAAACCGATGATCAGCGCACCAATCAAGGTACCCATGATACGGCCTTTACCGCCCATCAAGCTGGTACCGCCAAGAACAACCGCTGCGATAGCGTCTAGCTCGTAGCCCATACCTGCTGTTGGCTGCGCCGAAGAAAGACGAGACGTTACAATAATGCCTGCAAGCGCTGCTAACATACCGCAGATGGCGTAGACACCAATCTTCACTCGGTCTACATTGATACCTGATAGGCGAGTCGCAGACTCATTGCCGCCTAGTGCGTAAACATAGCGACCAAAGCGCGTGTGGTTAAGTAAATACCAAGCCGCAGCGAACACAACCACCATTAACCAAACAGGAACTGGAATGCCTAGCGCGTAGCCAGTACCAAACCATGCGAACGCATCCGCGGTGTCAGTAAAGCCTGTCGAGATTGGACGACCTTCGGTGTACACCATGGTCACACCGCGTAGTAACGTCATGGTAACCAGCGTAGCGATAAATGCCTGCACCTTACCCTTCGCAATAATGATACCGCTGATCGCACCTAACGCTGCACCTGCGACTAAAGCAGTTGGAACCGCCACCAGCACCGGAACCTCAAGCGCAATCATGCTTGCCGCAAAGGCACCACACAATGCCAATACCGAACCAACACTTAAGTCTATGCCTGCTGTTAAAATAACTAATGTCATACCCACTGCGATAATGGCATTCACGGAGGTTTGACGAAGAATGTTGAGAATGTTGTCGACCGTAAAGAAGTTCGGGTTCAAAAATGACACAACAACGATCAGAAAGATCAGAGCTATCAGTGATTTTTGTTCAATCAGCCACTCTTTTGTGAACAACTTCTTGTTGCTCGTTTCGGTTGGTTTGCTCATGGTATTCGTACTCATGCTGCTTCCTCATTGATCTCTTTGCCTACGGCACAGGCGAGTAATTTTTCTTGATCGGCGTCTTTCGCATCAAATTCGCCAGTGATACGACCTTCATGCATCACTAAAATACGGTCGCTCATGCCGAGCACTTCAGGCATCTCGGAAGAAACCAAGATGATGCTCATGCCTTCGGCCTTAAACTTGTTGATGAGCTGATAAATCTCTTTTTTTGCTCCGACATCAACACCACGTGTTGGCTCATCCAGAATCAGAACTTTAGGTTTCGTCATTAACCCTTTCGCAATCGCAACTTTTTGCTGGTTACCACCAGATAAGTTGCCGATGATTTGATCTCGCGTTGGGGTTTTAATGTTGAATAACTTAATAAAATCTTCCACAGCAATCACTTCGTCGCTGTGTTGAATCTGGAAGCCTTTGGTCAGCTGGTTTAGCGAACAAAGTGACATGTTCTCCTTAACCGAAAGACCTAAAACCAAACCATCGCCTTTGCGATCTTCAGAGATGTAAGCGATACCATTTGCCAAGCCATCTTGCGGGCTAACCGGGTTAATAGTTTTGTTATCAAGATTGATAACACCATGCTCACTAGGTAATGCGCCGTAAATGACTTTCATGAGTTCAGTGCGGCCTGCGCCCATCAAGCCAGAAATTCCAAGAATCTCACCACGCTTGAGAGTAAAGCTCACATCCTGAACGCCAGACCCAGTCAAACCAATGACTTCAAGACAAGTTTCGCCATGTTGGACATCAATACGTGGATATTGCTCTTCTAATTTTCGGCCAACCATCATTTCAATTAGGCCATCTTCATCAGTGTCGGACACCTTGCACTCACCGATAAACTTACCATCACGAAGCACCGTAATATCATCACAGATTTCAAAGATTTCTTTAAGACGATGCGAGATGTATACGATGCCGCATCCTTGAGCACGAAGCTCATTAATCACTTTAAACAGTGATTCCGTTTCGGTATCGGTCAATGCGTCCGTTGGCTCATCCATAATGATGACTTTCGACTCAAACGAAAGTGCCTTTGCAATTTCCACCATTTGTTGTTCACCAAGGCTTAAATCGCCAAGCAATGTTTTTGATGAGTGCTTTACATTCAGACGCTTTAAAAGCTTGTCAGCTTCGTCATACATTTTGCCCCACTGGATACGCCCTAAGGATCCAGTGAACTCTCGTCCCAAGTAAATATTTTCAGCAATCGTCAGTTCAGGAATCAGGTTCAGCTCTTGGTGAATAATGCTAATACCAGCTTCCTGTGAATCGCGTGGACCTTTAAAGGCCGCCGGCTGACCTTGATATTGAATGCTCCCCGCATCCATGTGGTAAATGCCTGTCAACACCTTCATTAGCGTTGACTTGCCTGCTCCATTTTCACCCATCAGCGCCATAACACGGCCTGGATAAACATTCAGGCTTGCTTTGTCGAGTGCTTTTACGCCCGGAAACGCCTTCTCAATTTCGCTTAGTTGTAGAATGGCTTGAGTCATAATCTGTCCTCAATATCTCTGGCTTAAAAAACCACGCCCGCTTGGAAAATAACGTTCGCATATGGCGAGCATTCGCCCGTTCTTACGATAGCGCGACTTTGGGCCGTGCGTGCTTTAAACGCTTCATGTGACACGTAGCTCACCTCAATAGATTTGCCCGTTTCTTCACTCTCTTTGCTCAGTTCGTTGAGCAACGCTTCATGCAAAACTGGGCTTGCATCAGAGAACTCTTCCGCAATGATGACCCCTTCGATTTGGGACTCAGATAGAATTACGCGAACAGTATCAAGAAAACTTGGTACCCCATGCGTTAGCGCCAAATCGATTCGCTGAACATGCTCTGGGATTGGTAGACCAGCATCACATATCGTGATCTCGTCGGTGTGGCCTAGCGTCGCCACCAAGTAAGAAATATCTGAGTTAATTAGGGTACTTTTTTTCATCTCATCGACCTTTCGGTTACACGTTCATACAACCATGAGCGCCTGTTTTAAAATGTTTTCGTTATTAACAGAAAACTCATCGAAACGTTTCGATGAAATAATAATTCGTCATCGCAATTTGACCAGTGTGAGATCGATAAGGTGTGAGAATGATCTGTAATTCAATTGTCATTGAATAGGAAAAGTGCACTTGAGTCACACTTTACCATCGAAACGTTTCGATGACGGTATTTCCCTGTCATTACAGTTAGGTTTTATACAGGGAGGGAGGAAAAGAGACGTCCAACTACTGAGAAAACCTCTAGTTAATAAGCTCGAAACCTTTCACGTCATCACAATTCTTAGATAGCTGCCTGATTTTGGAGAACGCTCACCTTACAATCTGGTTACAATTTGCCAAAACACATCATCCGTTCAGTACCTTACCTGGTACGCGACGTTTGTAGGGACACAAACGGAAACTAAGAACCATAATGAAGTTAAGCAATAGAGTCATTTTGCTTGTCGCGCCAGTGATCTTATTAAGCGCGTTAGTATCTAGCTATATTATTTATAGCATTCAAAAAGTGACGCTCATCAAGCGGGAAGACAGCTATATTCAGTTGCAAATGGAAAAGCTCGCCGGGCAGTTTCGACAAGCAAATATTTTTCTTAATAGTTATGCCTATACGCTCAGTAAAAGTGATGTATTACAAGACTATTTGGTAAATCATAACAACCCCTATCGTGAACGAGTCTTGTTTAACCGATTAGACGAGACCGCTGAAGTATTGAGCCATGGTTACAAAGGCGATGCGAGCATGGCGATCCTCGACGGAAAACAAAACCTTCTCTACTACACAGAAAACAAATATTACGAATCATCGGGCGTGGTCGACCCAAAGGTGTTAGAGTACATATCACGAAGTTTCAATGAGAGAGAGGCTTTCAGTCACACTGGCTTTATTTATAACTCCAGTGGACAAAGCATTCTTCTTCAATATGAGGTCGTCGACAAAAGAACGGGGACTCACCCTTTGAGCTTTGACTCGAAAAATGTGTTTTTTGTGGTAGTTTCCGTATCACTTGAAGCCTTTAACGAGATTAAGCATGAAATCGAGTTTGACACGCACAGCGTGATTACTTTCGCCGACAAACCCATTTATCTTGATATTCCTCTCGCTCAAACCATTGAGCTGCTGCCGCACTTTTATGCCGTGCTTTCTCCTGCCGAATATTTAATGTGGAATAAAGTCGATAAAGTGTGGCTAGAACTTGCTTTCTCCTTTGGCGTAGCGGCGTTTTTCACCATCACATTAATCATTTTGGTGTTGTACCGCTATGTGTTGCGCCCTGTTTCTCGCCTTGATAAGCAGCTGAACGAACTTGAATCTAATCAACGTGACAATATTGAAAAGCTAGAAACAAACGATGAAATAGGACGCCTCTCTGCACGCTTTTTTGATATGTATGAGGAACTTAATGTCATCTATAAAAAGACAAAACGCCTAGCTGAAACGGATCACCTGACGCAACTCGCCAATCGCCATCGTTTTCATGAGCTTGCCACTCGTGAACTTATCTCCCCTTCGCAGTTTCTGTGGGTTGTTTACGTCGATCTTGATAACTTTAAATACGTGAATGATAAATACGGGCATGAATTGGGAGATAACTTATTAAAAGTGTTCTCATCACACATCAAGAATGCCTGTCAAAAGTTCTCGCACGATTACAACAGCCCCTGCTTTGCCGCCAGGTTATCTGGTGACGAATTTGCAATTTTGCTGAGCTCAAATCAAGAGGTAAAACGCTTGCCTGATTTGCTTGCATCAGAGCTGCTAAAACCGATTAGTAATCTCAGTTCATCTTGGAGTAATTCATTTCCCGTTACGGCAAGCGTAGGTATTGCACAATATCCTCAAGACGGTACTGACATCGCGAAGTTACTCTCCAGTGCCGATGCGGCTATGTATCAAGCAAAACGGGCAGGGAAAAATCAATACGCCTATTATTCAGCCGCTCTCAATATTGAGTCTCAAAGACGAAGTCAACTTGAACGTGCGCTCCGAAAAAGCAATGTAGAGGAAGAATTTCACCTTGTTTTTCAACCCTATATGAACAATCGAAGCAACGAAATTGAGGGGTTAGAAGTCTTGTTGCGCTGGGAAGCCGAAGGTATCGGCCCTATCCCTCCAAAGGAGTTTATTCCAATTGCAGAGCAAGCCGGATTATTTGATAAAATTGACCGCTGGGTTTTCGCCAATGCAACGGCGGAATACCATCAATTAAGGAATATTTTCGGTAAGGATATTGTTCTTTCGGTCAATCTTTCATCAGCAGAGCTAAACTCGATAGAAATGGCAAACTACATCCATGAACAAGCGACACTGCACAGTGTTAAACCAGAATGTATTGAGATAGAAATAACCGAAACCTTTGCCGCAGAACAACAAGGCACGGCTCTACTTGATGAGCTATCAAAACGTGGCTACCGTCTTGCAATTGATGACTTTGGTTCTGGTTACACATCGTTAACTCAGCTCGTTCAGTATCCGGTTCAAAAAATCAAATTTGATCGAGAGTTCCTCGTTACATTGATGAAGACCAACAACGGCCATGTGATCAAACCTATTATTGAGCTATGCCATGCCCAGAATAAAACGGTTACAGCAGAAGGTATTGAACACAATATGATGCATGAATGGCTATCGGCATACCGCTGCGACTATATGCAAGGCTATTTATTTGGCAAACCAATGACTAAAGAACAATTGAGCTTGTGGTGGCAATCGGCAAATGACGACAGTCGATTTGATGCGTCCATGGCCAGCTCAATTAGGGTTTCAAGAACATAAGTTAAGGGGAGACGTACAGCTGTCACAACTGTGGCGGCTGTATTTAGTTATATATGAGCTTCATTGATAGATGCTCAGCTTTTGTTCCCCCATACCTATATCTATGACTTTAGTCGAGTAAATCACTATTTATTCGTTTTTAAACCAGCACTTCCTTGAAATCCAAACCGGTCAAATTCAGCGCTTTGACGCTATCGTACAAGCCACCTTTTTTGTCCGTGCAAAACGTTCTGAGCCCAGCACCTTTTACTCTGAACAAGTCAGATTCATTAACGGCTTCTCTATTCAAAACGAGTTTCTTAAACGGTCTAGCACGACTTAGCTTACCATGACGAAGATTATACTCGGTAGCAGAGGTATCAATGGCATCAATTTGAGTGACAATGTTTAATGCTCGCCAAGGCTTTCCTTGTAGATTTAATGGTAAAAATTCGACATTCTCGCTCAACACATCGAGCTTATCCGCAATAGAAGCGGATACAGCAAGAGTAAAAGATCCCCATGCTGCAATATCAGGCCTGGGCAATGGCTTTTCACCCATAACGTCTAACCATTCAATATCAATACTTTTCCAACTGGCTTTAACAGACTCTCCATAGAGTTGGATAGGTTTGCTTGCCGTTACTTGAAGAGACATTTCCAATGGCGACTCTTGCAACATTGCAAAATCATTAACATTGGGAGTGACAATAAACACTTTATTAAATGCTGTCATAACCGTCCTTAAATAAATTCTAGCGCTTTTCTTAATGAGATGAGCGCTTTCACACCAAACCAAACCGAGCATAATAGATAGAGTTTAATTTCATGTTCAAAAATTTAATGAATTAAGATCTGGCGTTCTTATCTTTTAATTTCGAAGTTTTATTATTTATATATTTTAATCCACACGATAGAATTATTTTTTCAATTTTTACTATGTACCCTTCCTTATGTAATCGAATAAATTAGAAAATAAACAGTAGCACGCGTCACTTCACTTTTGTTGAGCTCATCACCCTCACTTAAATGATACATTCACAAGTTCAATTTTTGAACGACTTAGACTTAGCTTTGTCAATCGTGAATTAAAAACAACCGATTCACCGCTGTTTTACTGCCTTTTCTTACCACCCTGTTGTTTATTCATACATTATAAATGCACTTATACACATAACGATTCGGCGTTACGATTTGTTACGAGTTAAGTCACAAACTTTTGAGGTATTGGATAAAGTGTAGAAAAAGAAAACACATTGAAATAAAAAGAGTTTCTAAAGTACGAAAAATAAAACGCCGTTTTTATAAATTAGCAACTTCACAAATATCCTTAAACACAGTTTTATTAATTACATATATCAGATATTATTTACGCCGAAGTTTATAGAAACCATCGTTAAACTTCATATTTTATATAAGTTTCAATCAGTTAGTTTTTAACTCGAAAACTTATCGTCAACCCAATATCAAGCACCTAAGCGTGCAATAAGAAACATTGGGAATAGAATTATATTGATGTGCATGTTGTTTTAACGAATGCATGAAGCAATCGGTAAATTTGTAACACCATAGAGTTTTATTTAGCCAAGATGAAAAAATTAATTATATTATTTACATGTGCGCTGTTGTCTGTATCACCTTTTGCTTTTGCAAAACAATCAGATAACGAACCCAGGGATCATTTACGACCAAAGCAAGTTGAACATGTGTTTAAACAAGCCAAGCTAGATGGCATAGTAGACTTTAAGTTGTTCAGTGACGCTTACATCGCTTATCAGAAGACACCCGATAGAAAGAAGTCGGTACTAACGATCATCGACTATAGTAAACCATCAACTGAAAAGCGTTTTTATGTGGTGGATTTAGATAAAAAGAAGCTAATCTACAATACGTATGTTTCTCACGGCGTGAACAGCGGAAAGAAAACAGCGACACAGTTTTCAAATGTCGTGAACTCGCGAAAAACATCATTGGGCACTTTTTTGACTGATACCACTTACTACGGCTCAAATGGCTATTCACTTCGATTAGATGGGCTAAGCTCTGGATTAAACGACAAAGCTCGCGAGCGTTACATTGTCGTGCACGGTGCCGATTACGCAAACCCTTCCTTCATCAAGAAGAATGGATACCTCGGACGCAGTTGGGGTTGCCCTGCTTTGCCAGAGAAGTTGTCTCGCGAGATCATTGACACCATAAAAGGCGGCAGCGTTATTTACGCAAGCGCATAATATCGATGCGACACATATGGGGAAGAAAAAGAAGATTCTATTTCTTCCCTAGTAATAATCCTGTTAGCTTAATCGTCCTGTGCAACGACTCTCTTTCCATTTTCGCTTACTCGAAAGCGAAAATTATTGTGTTATTCGCTGATATACCTAAGTGCGATCAGAAAACTCTGTTCATCCCCCTTCCATCTCGTTAGTATACGCTGAGTTGATCAGACACTGGCTTTCATCGTTATCATAGTTCCACTAAGATTCCTTAATCATGGTGGGTAACTGTGGCTTTATATGTTTAGGGTTACTTCTTGCGTTATCTACACCGTTTATTATTGATGCTTTCTTTGTCCCTGCTCTCAGGGCTCATCACAGCTTCATATGCGCATGAGTGGCACCACACCAAACATTACACTTCCGAGCGCCTACTTAAACTCTCTCAACAGGACGATTTTGAGCTAGCACACACTGATTTTCATGCCTCAGCTTCTCTGAGCTCTTGGGGTTCAGAAAGTTACTACCTACATATAAAGCGCGAGTTGTTCGGGCTTGTCTCCTGTCGCCGAACATCAGCTACTGATGGCGTTTTATCATCAGATTTTACTCCTGATTATTTTTTACTTATTGCTTTCTCTTCTCCACCACTACTGGAGTTGGCAAAACAAGCATCTCGCTTACCTCTAGACAGTTATGGCGGACTCATGAGTCAACGCTCTCTTTATCGCCTCTCAGGAAGAAAGGAAGCGAACTTAATGTACGTCTTTACTCATGGTCGCAACGCCTTCTCTGTTGTTTAACTTTTTATGACATACAGAGAACACGAAAATGTAACGATAAGAACCAATATGCTCATTGTTACTAGAACCAATTTGAGGTCCATATAATGACAAGAATCGCTACAACCATCGCACTAGCATTACTATTTGCAGCGGGCTCAACCTTAGCAAACACAGAAACTAAGCCAGAAGAAATGAGTAACGACACTCTGTTAGAGTGTGCCAACGTTTCTAACGCACGTATTGCAGTTCCGGAACACAGAGCGATGTTCAGACACTACTTAATGTCTGAGAGAGACTACAGCTTTGACCAGCTATCGTCTGCCGAACTTGAATTTAAAGCAGCAGATAAGAATGAGTCTGAAGTAGAGAACATCTACAAGTCTCAGTGCAAAGAAGTTGGCGAATACCTATATAGCATTGGCTATTAAATTCGAAACCCTAACGACACTCAAAAAGAAAGGCGCAATGTATGCGCCTTTCTTTTTACTGACAAAAACCTGTCGATTAGAGGTCTAATCTGCATACAAGCTTAAAAGTGCAAATCAAAGTAAACTTATTGGGAAAACTCTGACACATCCTTGGGTTTACAGGTCGCTCGACGTGCTTTAACAAACAAGAAACTAAGCACTCCAATCACAAGAGTAATTATTGGTGCCGCCATTAATAGCATTGTGATTGCTTTGCTCATATTTTCTGGTAGCAAAGGAAGTAATGAACCAAAACCGCATAATATCAGCGTCCATAAAATCGCACTCAGCCACGCAAAGTAATGGAATTTACTAATACGTTTCACTCGCAACCCCATCATTAATGGCAATAGGGAACGAACAACCGGAATAAACCGCGCGCACAAAAGCGCAACCAATCCATGTTTACTGAGTAATACGTCGACTTGTTCCAAACGCTTTTGAGGAACCGCACTCACCCAGCCTTGAACCTTAGGTAAGCGATTTAGCCACTTGCCTTGTAAATAAGCCGCCCAACTTCCCAACCCCGCACTAACAGCTATCACCAACATGATCATAATTGGGTCAAGGACGCCAACCGCCGCCAGCGTACCGGATAATACGACGACACTGTCGCATGGGAAAGGTGCAGCAGGAATAAAACCACTTTCCAAAAAGATACTCACAGCAACAACAAAATAAACCAAACCTGCACTGCCTGGCGCCATTAACGCCGTGAAATCTTGATGCCAAAAAGCACTCAAGACCTGAATGATCGAATCAAACATAAACCGCTCCTAAGCATAATTAACCAAAAGTTGCAAAAACATGGAATGTGTTAGCGAGCATGTATAAAGCGGTATATGAAATTCGACTCTTTTCTCACGCCGATTCTGTATTTAGAGTGAGTAAAAATACTTTCAATACAACAACCTAAAGCCTCATTACCGATGCGTTTTAGCCGCTTCATCGAGTAAATTGCCGAACGATGCGCCCACCATGCTACATCAAGCATTTCAAACCATTCGGGTTCTACATCGTCGTTCGAGCTCATTTCCTTAGCATGGCTAACCCTCAATACATTCCGGCAGTTTAAACTCGGAAAGTCTTGCTGTATTGAAGAGATGGGATGTTCTGAAAAGTGCTTCGACTTAGCGTCAACAGCGATATTCTGGTTATGAACGGAAAGAAAATTTGGGTGTGAGTACGCAAGGCTCATGCTCGGAGCCAACAAGCAGAAAAGTAGTCCGAGTAAAGCAATCAGAGTCGTACGCACAAAGGTAACCAGAACCAAAATGATAAGTTCTTTTAACCCTGTGCGTAACTATTGGCAATTAGTATTCTTAATCGTTAAGAATACTAATTATTTTTCACCGTAAGGGTAGCTTTCAAACATCTTCGCGATTTCTTCTTGGATGAGAGATTCTCTTTTCTCAGAGCTCATTGACTCAGACAGTTTACGACTTGAAACGCCTTTCCAAACGACTTGATTAGCCTTTGCATCAACCAGTTCAACCACCAACTTCCCATACTTACGCTCTTTATATCTTTCTGGGCTTGAAGTGATCACACCAAAGCTATTCCAGCCATAGCCAAAGCTCACCGACGATCCTGAAGAAACAAGCTCGGATTCTTCTACGATATCATGATGTACGTAAAGGTCACCGCCACTATTTACCTTATTTAAACCCTTACCCTCAAGCTGTTCAGCAAGCCCTTGCTCAATACGTCGACCATCAATACTGGTAGGAGCTTCCGCCTGAGCACCGAAGTCAAACGTTCTGTAAGCTGAAAAGTCGGCTTGTTTATCTACATCGGTTGTCACGGTCGTACAAGCAGATACCAGCATCACCACCAACCCTAATATCAAACCTCTCATCATGTTAAATCTCCTTTGGTTAAGCTGACTGTTTCAGCAGAATTACCCTGTGTTATACATACGCATCAACAGTAAAAAGTAATCATTTCAATATCTAGTCTTGACCATGAAACGTGACTGTTCAATAAACGAGATTAACCTTTGCACAAAAAATCTTGAATACCATCAACATCTAAACACCTAAGAATTCGGTGTTTACGACCTAATTGGAAGCCTCTAGGCTTAGTAACGAAATCGCGAGTGCCACAAAAAACCAGAGACAATGAACACTTTAACATCAGTCCGCTACTTTTTTAGGCAACTGACAAACATTTGATGAGAAAAGACTTTTCTTTTTCGTCCAGTGTGGCATATTAACCGAGTCCTATCGATGCGCGGGCATCGTATAATGGCTATTACCTCAGCCTTCCAAGCTGATGATGCGGGTTCGATTCCCGCTGCCCGCTCCAATCTCTTTATCTCAATTTACTCATAAAAATCCGATGGCGGAGCGAACAAACGGCGGCAGCGTTGTTTCCATGATAAGTTTGGTCGAGTTACGTCATAAAACATGTCTTTCCATTCTGCAAACGTCACGCGGATGGGATTAAAGCTGTTTACAGGTTTAGAAACCCCATACCGAACCGTTTCCACCTCTGGTTCAAACGTTCCGAACATTCGATCCCAAATAATTAATACACCCGCATAATTTTTGTCGATGTACTGACGGTTCACACCATGATGAACGCGATGGTGAGACGGCGTGTTAAATACCCACTCTAGTGGCCCGAGCGAACGAATTGATTGGGTGTGAACAAAAAACTGTAAGCCCAGATTAAACAACACAACGAAGACAACCCATTTTGGCTCAAAACCAATAATCACCAAGGGCAACCAAAAAATCCACATCCCCGCTAGCGGATACATTAAACTTTGACGAAAGGCGGTACTGAAGTTCATTCTTTCCGAACTGTGATGAACAACGTGCGCGGCCCACATCCAACGAATACGATGGCTAGCCCGATGAAACCAGTAATAGAAAAAATCTTGCAGGACAACAAGTAAAAGAAAAGCTGAGACGCTCATTTCGATATCAAACAAACGCCAATCAAACCACCACAAATACAACTGAGCAATCAGTAAACCCGTGAGTATGTCTGTCGCTTGGTGTAAGCCCGCAAGAACAAAATTACACGCTACTTCAGGGAAGTAATACGTTGCGCTTTCAGGCAAGCGTCCCCTTCTTTGTCCGAACCAATATTCGGCAAGCATGCAGAAAAAGAAAACTGGAGCCAGAATCATCAGAAGTAATTCTGGGCGGTCCATCAACTGCGTCCAATCCATTGTGTTTCTACCATTTTGCATAGTGATCTTCAGTAAGACCCATAACTTCTTCTAACTGATGTTTGATGCCATTTCCATCGATAAGATAGCCAGAGAAATAACCGATATACTGACGAAAGTTACTTTTGAGAAGCCAAAAATTTTTCTTCTCTGAGCGTCGATTCAAAGGCGTGAACTGTAAGTTAACTCGTTTATCTTCAGACGTAATATGCCACTTTTGCCCTTCATCACTTCGTGAAAACTGAAACTGCACAGGTTGCAAAAAGTGACGCTGACCATTAATCCACAATACATTTTCGCAATAGCCAGTTTCATTAACGCCAGCTGCCAAGTTCAACCCCAGACGCCTGTCATCCTCAAAGCAATTGATACTCGCCCAGCGCCAACTTGTTTCTCGCCGCATGTACCCAGCGGAAAAATCGTAACCAGCAGCCACCTCTGAAAGATCTTGCTCTTTTCCTAATATGAACAAGTTACCGTCTACTGCTAACGCATTGTGCTTCTGAGTATATGTCCAACCCGCATAACCTGTTGGCGTACACAACATTAATGGCAAACTCATGTTTTCTGGACGTAAATAGAGATCCGCATTGACTGACTCTGTCACAAAGTGGACGTGCCAAATACCATCCTTAATAGAAAACTGAACTCTTTTGTTAGCAAGATGGGCAAGACTGCACCAACTGGAAGGCTGAGTTTGATAACCTATATTAAAAGGTTTCAACCATTGTTGCTCAATCAACTTATTCTTTTTAATATCAAACAGGTAGCAAAAGCCGGATGCTAAATACCGTATATCAGCAATCGCTACTCCAATGACGTAATCAGGTGTGACCAAATTGACGAACTGAAACTGCTTATAATCGCGGTAACGGCGCCACTTAGACACTGGCTTATCCATCTCATCGAGGTAAGTAAATTTATCTAGCTGTAACGATGTTGGAATTCCATCAAGGTGGCCAAACGCTGGTAGACCATTCTGCTGAATAAACGAGTTCAGAACCTTAAGCTCATCCATATAGTTGTCTTTTCACAAGTTATCACACACACAAACTTTAACATGACGTTAACATAAACAATTTGCGTAACTGCACAACAACATCGACTAAAGTGATTTCTGCTTGTTATATGTGAAACTGATCACTCAACCACCCGCTTACTTAGCTCGCCCTACCTATCTCAACCAACACTGCCTGGGTTAGAAGCTGCACATTCTCATCCGCAGGAAAGACCACTACAACCATTGAATCTTGGTCAAAATCACTATTTAATGGAAATACATTCATATAAACTGATTGCTTATTCACATCAAGGAAGAAATCTATGTCATACATACACGATACTATTGTTGCGTTGCAACACAGTAGCCCTGCGCAAAAAGAATTTTACCAAGCGGTAGAAGAAGTATTAACTTCTCTCGCGCCGGTAATAGAAGGCAATAATAAATATAAGGAACAAGCGATTATCCAGAGGATCGTCGAGCCAGAACGTCAAATCATGTTTCGAGTTCCTTGGGTTGATGATGCTGGAAATGTGCAAGTAAACAAAGGTTATCGAGTTGAATTCAACTCTGCTTTGGGGCCGTACAAAGGAGGATTGAGATTCCATCACTCAGTCAATGCGAGCATCATAAAATTTCTCGGCTTTGAGCAAATCTTTAAAAACGCACTGACTGGCCTTCCTATCGGTGGCGGCAAAGGCGGTTCAAACTTCGATCCTAAAGGAAAATCCGACGGCGAGATCATGCGATTTTGCCAATCATTTATGAACGAGTTGTACCGTCATATCGGTCCTGCCACCGATGTTCCCGCAGGCGATATCGGCGTCGGGGCGCGCGAAATTGGCTATATGTTTGGTCAATACAAACGATTGACGGGGCGCTACGAAGGTGTGCTTACAGGCAAGAGTCTGCTTTGGGGGGGCTCACTCGCCAGAAAAGAAGCGACAGGATATGGCGCCGTCTATTTTGCAGAATGCATGCTCAACGACCGCAACGATTCATTGAAAGGGAAAACTTGCCTCGTTTCTGGTGCTGGCAACGTGGCTATCTACGCCATTGAAAAACTGTACCATATGGGAGCAACGCCGGTTACATGCAGCGACTCTCGAGGTACGATCTATCATGAGCACGGTATTGATCTTAAGCTCCTCAAACAACTGAAAGAAGTGAAAAGAGCAAGCTTAGAAGAATATTTAGAAACTTACCCTGAAGCAGAATACACACCAGAGGGCGACTATCCTAATGAAGGGCATGCTGTTTGGCGATATCAGGCTGATGCTGCCTTCCCTTGTGCGACTCAAAATGAATTAACGTCAGACGACGCACTGGCTCTTATCGAAAACGGATGTATTTTGATTAGTGAAGGGGCGAACATGCCAACCACCCGTGATGCTGCCAATATTATCGTGGACTCAGACATAGCTTATGGGCCTGCCAAAGCAGCCAATGCTGGCGGTGTTGCAACCAGTCAACTTGAAATGGCGCAAAACGCCAGCATGCAAAACTGGACGTTTGAACAAGTGGATAGTCAGTTGCAAACCATCATGAAAAATATTTTCATCAATGCAAACGAAACCAGTAAAGAGTTTGGCCAACCTGGAAATTTAGTTTTAGGCGCCAACATTGCAGGCTTTAGAAAAGTCGCTGATGCAATGATTGAGCAAGGTGTCGTCTAGATGAACGAGCCAGCAGGATGACTGCTGGCTTAATATAACTCTGTAATAGGCCGCGCTTTCGATAAAGAGCTTCACTTAATTCGCAATAAGCGTTGTCACTTCTGTTTTAACGGAGTTGGCGATAAAGCAATTCTCATGGGCCATGTGGTGCAGTTTTTCTAATTGAGATGGTGTCGGTTGTTTTTCACCTGAAAATGTTATCTTAGGGTTTAACGTTACCTTTGATACCCACTCTTTTCCGTTTTCGCCTTTTTCAAGCTCCCCTACCGCTTCATCGAAGTAACTGTCCACAACATAACGTCGCTTTGCTGCAATAGACAGGAAAACGAGCATATGACAACTAGAAAGTGCCGCGACAAACGCTTCTTCTGGATCAACGTTTTCTTCTACGGATAGTGGTAATGGCACTACGTGGGGAGATGGAGATGCTGGGACTTGCAACCCTCCATCAAATTGCCAAATGTGTGCCCGACTATACTTATTATCACTAAACTCTTCGCCAGCTTTACGATGCCATTTGATTAAAGCGGAATGCTTACTCATTCTAACTCCCTGATTTTCCGACGACGAATCAACACTATCCGTCCTTGCCACAGTAAACCACAACAAAATGAGTTAAGGAAAGCATCGCACTCACAGGGACTATAAAATCTGTTGAGGATCGGCATTGTTCTTCTGGATATCATCCAAAAGTCTATGAGACTGATGGATGTTGACCTGTAACCGATTGATCAGCATCTGCAACTGCTCAATCTCGGGACTTTGGTTGGCTTTAAGTTGAGTTTCCAGGGCCTCCGTTTGGCTCGCCAAAATAGGTAAACTTAGGTTCAGTGCCATCCCTTTCGTTTTGTGCAACGTCAGCTCTAATGAAGCAAAGTCTTCAGCCATAAAGTATTCAATAAGTTCATCAACCGAAGTCTCAAAATCGACAATAATGCTTTTTAGCAACTCGTCGAGCGCTTCTGGCTCATCTCGTAAAGAAGTAAACATGCCTGAATGGGAGAGTTCTTCCTCTGTTAACCTTAAGTTCTCGATTGGCTTACGTTGCAATTGAAGCACATTGCTGTCACTCGTTAGTGGCGGATTCTGTTTCGGTTCGAGTCTGGCGGCAAACTGTTTGAGAGCGTCTGAAAAGCTCTCATGCTGTAGCGGTTTCGTAAGCACATGGTCTGCTCCTGCTTCAATAAAGCTATCGTGAGCTTCACGAAATACGTCTGCCGTGTACGCAAAGAGTAATGTCTTGATACCTAACTCTTGTCGGATAACGCGTGTCGCCTCAACGCCATTCATCTCGGGCATATGGTTGTCCATCAAGATCAGGTCGTACTCGTTCTCTTTCGCCTTTTTAACCGCGATTAATCCATTTTCTGCAACTTCCACTTCATGCCCAAGTTTTTCGCAAAACCCTTTTGCCACAATGGCATTCACACGGTTATCATCAGCAAGTAGTATCTTTAAATGGTTTGATTTTGCGCGAGGTTTCGGTGCTTCTTGCTGCTTTTTCGGAGCAGATTCTACCCAAGGAATCGGCAACTCAACGATAAATTGACTTCCAACGCCTTCTATACTCTTCAGAGTAATATGGCCACCCATCAAATCGGTTAGTTTTTTGACGATGGCTAACCCAAGCCCTGTTCCGCCGAACCTTCGAGTCGTTGATGAGTCTGCTTGCTCAAACGAGTTAAAAATATGCTCGTGCTTGTCTGGCGCAATACCAATACCGGTGTCGCTCACGCGCATGACCAACAACTGATTCGATTCATCTAACTCGGTTCTAACCAGCACATGCCCTTCATTGGTAAACTTCACCGCGTTACCGGCGAGATTAAACAAGATCTGTCGTAAACGCGCACAATCCCCAGTAAATTCAGTATATTCAGAAACCTCGTTTTCCAAGATTAACTCGATATTTTTTTCATCAACAAGTGGCTTTATTGCGCTACACACTGGAGAAAGCACTTGATCGAGCTTAAACTTAGCTTGCTCAAATTCCAGTTTGTTTTCTTCAACTTTAGAAAAATCCAAAATATCGTTGAGGATAGTCATCAGATGCTGGCCAGAGTCAAGAATAACCCTAATGTGCTCTTTCGTCGTCGGCTCTTTGGTCTCTTCTGCAATCATTTGAGAAAGCCCTAGTACACCATTCATCGGCGTCCTTAGTTCGTGACTCATTGCAGCGAGAAAATTTGATTTCGCTTTTGCCGCTCGCTCGGCTTTGTTTCTCGCCTCTTCAATTTCAAGATTCAACTGTTTTAAGTTATGCATTCGGTGATGTGACTGATAAACAAACGCGCTAACTAGAAACATCACCGCAATAAATACAAACAACCACGTAAAACGCGCCTCACTTTGAGCAATATTGAGTAACCGATGCTCTGAGCTTTCGACAAACTCAATATAAGTGTGATCAAGCAGTTCATTCGTCAGCAATTCAATTCTTTTATCACTCGTTTGAAGCCGTTTAAGGAAGTTCGCTTCCTTTTCACTCTCAACTTCAGTTTGTGTTAGAAGCAACTGGTTGAGAAATTCAAAATAACGACTGCCACCCAATGATTGGCCGCGCTCGGTAGAAACATCTTGCTGATATAAATTGAACAACATGAGTAATGCATACCGATTTTCTACCTGAACACCAATTAACATATCAAGCTTCAACGTTGTTTGAAGCACTCGCTCCTTAAACTGTTCAAGCGTATCCCTAACTTTTATACGATTGGGTGTCACGGGAAACCAAACTGATGCCTTTGATGATTCCAACAGTGCCTGTGCTGCGATTTCTATCTCTACTAAAGATGTTGTTAACTCATAGTTTTTCCTATCTTCAACGGCATATCGGTTCACGATAACATCACGCTCTTCAATCAACTCATGTCCGATATTCATTAGCCCTGCATGAAATTCTTGAGCGTTTTTTGAATTCATATACGACATATACGCCAGTGTGCAGCACGTCAGTATCCCAATAAAAAAGCAAAAGTTGATCAGTTTGAATTTATTCATTTTCCAACACCTCTAAAATTATGGGTCTAGGTGCTGTCAACGACTGCAAGAATGCTTCAATGTCCGCGACATTCTCATCGTTCATCGTTATACCGAGCTGGGTTTTAGCCATGATTTGTATCGCGTCGGATAACTTATCGACTTGCCCATTATGAAAATAAGGACTCGTTAGCGCGACATTGCGTAAACTGGCTACTCTAAAATAGAATCGCTCTTCATCTTCTATCGTAACGAGTTGCCTGCCCGAGTCCTCTACTACTGGCTTATCCTTGAAATAGGCGAACCTTTGGATCATCGCTCCGCCGATATTTTTGCCCTGATGACACTGCACACAACCTGAAGTCTGAAATGTTTTCCAACCTCTGATTTGCTGTTCACTCAGTACATGCGTGTAACCCAATAAGTAAGCATCGAATGGTGCGCCAGGCGTCTGCAGCCCTTCAACAAACTCCACAATAGCGGACTTGATATTATGAACGTTAATCGGCAATTCACCGTCACGATTAAATAGAGCTTGATAATGTTCACTCTCTTTTACATATTGCTGTATTGTTTGCCAGTTTGAGTCCATTTCCATTGGATTATGGATTGGACCATCAATCTGAGCCATCAAGGTGTTTTCCGTACCATCCCATAAAAAACGATAATTTAACGCTGCATTAAACACTGTTATAGAATTTCTAATTCCATCACCTTTCACCCCCGTAGAGACTGGTGTATTTTCAGCGCCATTGGTTTGCAGATTGTGGCATGTCGCGCAGCTGACATTACCATTTGACGATAATTGAGGATCGCGGAAGAGATGCCAGCCAATTCTCGCTAGCTTAATATCTACATTAGGATCACCCTGTATGGGCTGAACTAGAGAGATATCACCTAACATCTTCGCGTTTCTTGCGATTGTTGTTTGGCTCAAAATGAGTGTTACAACAGCTAGTGCGATTGCGCTGAATTGCCTCATCAACTACATACCTTAAACTTGTCATTGATATGAATTTAGTTGCATTTTGGCATTTTTTCCACCGACAGGAAGTTGAAAAACCGAGTTAAGTATTGCTTTGTTTAAGGCTTTGGTTGAAGAGAGAGTAATAAGGCGAATAGGAAGAAATCGATCGCCTTATGAGTAGCTAACGTATTGAAGTCTGAGTTTAGTGTAGAAAAGCCAAAAACCGTTGAAACCAAGTCACCTCTCCATAGGAGATCAGATCGAAAATAGTAAAGAAAACGGCACAGATAACGGCCAACTTAATCAAACGCAGAACAATAAACATAAACATCACAATTACCAATAATTTGCTTTAGTTTACTATCTCACACAGCGTTTATATATAAAAATGTAGTCTCCTAATTAGCCTCGGGAACTTATTCATTAGAACCTATACTCAAGCATCTCTAAGTTATTTGGATATACTTGAATTAGGATTTCAAAAAGTCCCTGTGACCACACAAGGAGGACTGCATGAAACGACTATGGATATGGTTCTTACCTTTACTCTTGATTGCCAGTCAAGCACTGGCGAATACTGTTTGGATTGTTCCTGTCAAAGGCGCTATAGGGCCTGCTACTAGCGACTATTTATCTCGTGAAATAGAAGAAGCTCAACTAAACGGTGTCAGTTTAGTGATCTTAGAGATGGACACACCAGGCGGCTTAGATAGCGCAATGCGAGATATTATTCACGCGATAACAACCTCCTCGACTCCCATTGCAACTTGGGTCGGCCCATCTGGCTCTAGAGCTGCCAGTGCAGGGACATACATTTTACTCGCCAGCCACGTTGCCGCAATGGCTGAAGCCACCAACCTTGGCGCGGCAACGCCCGTCGCGTTAGGTGGTGCCCCTCAGCCCCCTTCATCGGATGATGGCAAAGATCAAAACGCGGAAGAAACGTCAGAAGGAACCAACGAAGGTTCAGAGAAAGTTCCCGCGAAAACCGCAATGGAGAAAAAGGTGATTAATGATGCTAGAGCCTATATTAAAGGCTTAGCAAAGCTTCATGGCCGAAATGCAGAGTGGGCAGAGAAAGCAGTGAGCGAAGCAGCAAGTTTGGACGCCACAGAGGCATTGGAATTAAACGTTATTGATTATATAGCCAACTCACCAGAGGATTTAGTCAAAGCCATTGATGGACAAACTGTTAAAGTTAACAATCGTGATGTGACATTGTCACTGGAAAATCCCGTATGGATTGAAAGAACACCCGATTGGCGAGCAGAAATGCTAGCCGTTATAACCAATCCAAACGTTGCCTACATTCTAATGCTCATCGGCATCTACGGTTTACTTCTTGAATTTTACAACCCAGGAATTGGCTTACCCGGTGTGCTAGGTGGGATTTGTCTGCTTCTTGCCATGTACGCACTACAAATGATGCCCGTCAACTACGCAGGTCTTGGTCTGCTGTTACTCGGTATTGCACTAATGATAGCGGAAGCATTCAGTCCGAGCTTTGGTATTTTGGGCTTAGGCGGCGTTGTCGCCTTTGTACTCGGTTCGATATTTCTCATGGACAGTGAGTTACCAGGATTCCAGATCGCCCTTCCTTTGATTTTTGGTATTGCCATATTTTCCGTGGCTCTAATCGTGCTGACCGTCGGCCTGCTGCTCAAAATTCGTCGCCGGCGTGTAACGACGGGTTTAGAGACTTACCCTGGGAAGGTCGCCGTGGTAAGCGATGACTTTATCGATGGCGAAGGACGCGTTCAACTCAACGGTGCGTTATGGCGAGCTAAAGCCAAAGACCATCAACAATTCAAACAAGGTGATCACGTCACCATTGTTAATGTTAAAGGGCTGACCTTAACTGTGATGCCTGATGACCGCCAAAATAAATAGGAGGCGCTTTATGATGCTCTATACCGTTGCGGTGATCGTGGTGCTGCTGTTCGCACTAGCGACCCAAATGTTCAAGGTTTTGAGAGAATACGAACGTGGGGTTGTGTTCTTTCTTGGTCGATTTCAAGAAGTCAAAGGACCTGGTTTGATCATCCTTATCCCATTTATTCAGCAAATGGTGAGGGTTGATTTACGTACTGTCGTTTTGGATGTGCCGACACAAGATTTAATTACCAAAGATAACGTTTCTGTGCGCGTCAACGCGGTCGTTTATTTTCGCGTAGTCGATCCTCAAATGGCGATTAACAATATTGAAAGCTACAGCGATGCCACCAGCCAGTTAGCACAAACCACGCTGCGCTCGGTATTGGGTCAGCATGAACTCGATGAATTGCTATCAGAGCGAGAACGCCTCAATAAGGATTTACAATCCATTCTCGATCAACAGACTGATGACTGGGGAATCAAGATTGCTACGGTTGAAGTCAAACATGTTGATTTAAATGACAGCATGGTCAGAGCCCTAGCCCGTCAGGCAGAAGCAGAACGTAACCGTAGGGCGAAGATCATTCACGCTACTGGTGAGTTAGAGGCTTCAAATAAATTAAAAGAAGCAGCGCAAATGCTCAACGAAGCACCGAATGCACTGCAATTACGTTACATGCAGACACTCACTGAAATCACTACAGACAAAACATCCACTATTATTTTTCCAATGCCGATCAATCTTGTCGAAGCTGTCAGTGATATCGCCGAAGCGGTGAAAAAGAATAAAGAGACACAAGATAAGTAAGATTCTGCCCCTAGGAAGTAACGACCACTCACGTTACTTCCTTATTTGGTACTCGCTTTAAGGATGTGCCCATCTTCTTTATCACATTCTTGTTTCATTACTTCTAAGCCCGTTTTAAAGCATGTTCGCCAAGCGGTTTCAACATCGGCATCGTACCCGGAATCACACTGTCGAACCGTTTCTAACAAACTCTCAAGCCAAACATCAAAATCCTGCGGCTCTATACCAATATCTGCACTTGCATGCTTTTTCCCATACTTTTCCACCATTTTGTGCGCTTCGGTCGAGGTATCTGCCATCATAAAAAATACGATAGACCCTCTAAGCATTCTCACTTGTTGGTGCATGTCTATACCGTCAAACTTCTGTCTAAAGTTGGCACTTTTCGACCATAAATTTTTGTAGAACAAGTCGAAAAACTCCTGATCTGAAGTACAACGTTCATAGCTATCATTAAAAACTTCAATCACGTTCATGTTGCTTTCCCCTACGCCTCAATATGAGTTTAATTTAATATCAAATAAAAGCTTCCAAATAAGGACTTTTAAGTTTCAAATCGATCAACTCACATCGATTTTCAACAAAAAGTAAAAAGTGATTTAAATAAACACCCTCTTATCAATGAAAAAATATCCATTATCATGAACCCATATTCGAGGTACGCATGGTTGTCGATGCTAGTGCATCCTCATCTGTCATCACATAAAGAGGATATAAACGTGTCCCATCAAATCATTACCGATCTAAATAACCGTTACACTGCAAAAAAATATGATGAAACCAAGCGCGTTTCTCAAGAAGACATGGCGATAATCAAAGAAGCACTGCGTTTGTCGGCGTCTTCTATCAACTCACAACCATGGAAATTCATCGTTATTGAAAGTGATGAAGCGAAGCAACGTTTCCACAATACGTTTGCAAATATGCATCAGTTTAACCAACCACACGCGAAAGCCGCATCACATACGATTCTGTTTGCTTACGATCCTAAATTTACTAAAGAGAAATTTGCGAAGCGTGTGGATGCAGAAGTAACATCTGGCCACTTGCCAGCGGAGATGTACAACAACTTTATGGGTGCTTACGCTTTTGCCGATGCAAATACGGACGAAAATGGCTTCAACGGAAGCTGGACAAAAGCACAAGTCTATTTGGCACTAGGTAACCTACTACACACATTGGCACGACTAGGCATTGACTCAACACCGATGGAAGGTGTCGATCCTGCTCTGATTGGAGAAGAGTTTAAAGAAGAGCTCGAGGGCCATATCTGTGAAGTTGCGCTAGCGATTGGCTACCATAAAGATGGGGAAGATTATAATCATGGTCTTCCAAAAGCGCGCCTTGCAATGGATGACGTAATTACGACTCTATAGTCGACCATTGTCTTAGCTTAGCGACTTAAATCATTGTTTAAACTAAAAAGAGCCGCACATTAATGCGGCTCTTTTTTACTTGGTTCTGCGTCAACTTTACGCAACTTGCTCTGACTTAAAATTACCAAGCAATGCATCGTAAAGCTCATTGTCGCTCAACACACCAACCAGTTTATTATCTTCAACCATAAGCAGAGGTTGATTGCTACGCTGTTTAAGTTCAATCGCTTCTCGCATACTGATTTCTGGGCTAACCTGAACCAGAGAGTTTTCATTAACTTCGTCAAGGTTCGAAGAGCCGCTCTTCCATTGAATCAACGATTTATCTTTATCCGCTAAACTTAACCCCTTGCTCTCTTGTATCACCCAAATATCTTTGTCAGGGCAAATCAGAACACGCGTATCTTCGCGAACCAAATCGTCACGCATTAAGGAACGTCCCTTCAGCACATTTAATGGATTAGTGTGAGCAACAAAGTCCGCCACATAATCGTTTTCTGGAGCAAGAATGATCTGTTCTGGCTTGCCATGTTGAATCAGCTTTCCTGATTCCATAATGGCGATGTTGTTGCCGATTTTAAGCGCCTCATCCAAGTCGTGACTCACAAAAAGAATGGTTTTGTTTAGCTTTTCTTGCAGCAGAATCAATTCATCTTGAAGCTGAGCACGAATCAATGGGTCAAGCGCTGAAAACGGCTCATCCATTAACAAGATATCTGTGTCCATCGCGAACGCTCGCGCTAGGCCAACACGCTGCTGCATACCACCAGAGAGCTCGTGCGGGAATTTCGTTTCCCACTCAGATAAACCGACCATTTCGAGCTGTTCACGCGCTTTTTTACGGCGCTCAGCTTTACCAATGCCTTGCATCTCTAGACCAAACGCTACATTGTCTAACACCGTTAACCATGGCATCAATGCAAACTTCTGAAACACCATGGACACGCGGTGCGTACGAAGGTGGCGCAGCTTCTGTTCGTCACAGTTAGAGAGCTCAACCATATCGTCGCCATCTTTGATTTTCAGAGAGCCACGAGAAATATCGTTCAATCCGTTAACCGTTCGCAGCAAACTTGATTTACCCGAGCCCGAAAGCCCCATCAAGACACAGATCTCACCCTGTTTCACGTTCAGCGAAACATTATCAACCCCAACCACTTGGCCAGTTTCATCAATGATTTCTTGTCGAGACTTCCCTTGATCTAGTAGTGCTAGCGCCTGTGCTTGTTGCTGACCAAAAACGACATCAAGATTTTTAATAGTAATAGCGTCCATGATTATGCCTCCTTCTGGTTTGGTGCTTTACACAAGCGATCAAGAATGATGGCAACGAGTACAATCGCTAAACCCGCTTCAAAACCTTGTGAAATGTTTACCGTATTCAGTGCACGTACGACTGGCTTACCAAGCCCATCAGCACCAACAAGCGCCGCAATGACAACCATAGACAAAGACAACATAATACATTGCGTAACGCCAGCCATAATACTTGGCAATGCCGCAGGTAACTCCACCTTAAACAGTAGCTTCATGCGGCTGGCACCAAATGCTTTACCCGCTTCAAGTAGCTCCTCCGGCACTTTAATAATGCCGAGGTACGTCAATCGAATTGGCGCAGCGATAGCGAAAATGATGGTCGAGATTAGACCAGGGACAATACCTAAGCCAAACAGAACCAAGGTTGGAATTAGGTAAACGAATGTCGGTACGGTCTGCATCAAATCGAGTATTGGCCGCAACAAGGTGTATAACCAAGGACGGTGCGCCGCCATAATGCCCAACGGCACGCCAATTAATACGGAAATCGTTGTCGCTGCAAACACAAGGACAAAGGTTTCCAGCATTTCTTGCCAGTAACCAAGGTTGAGAATTGCGAGTAAGGCCAACACGATAAATACGACAAGAGGAATGCTGCGATGTAAGAACCAAGCAATTGCCGCCGTCATAATGATTGGCGCTGCAGGTGGCATCCATTTAAAAATGTCCACCACGAAAAGAATGATCGTTTCAAGTGTAATAGAGATTGCATCGAAAAAACCCGATGCATTGATGGTTAACCAATCGACGCCAGTTTCCATCCATTGGCCCAACGGTAGTTTGTTGTCCGTAATAAAATTCAAAATAAAACCTTTGTGTTAATGAAGCGGGCAAAACTCTGCCCACTTTCTTTTAAAAAAACGAGCTCAAATACTGCTTATTAAGCGTTTGTTTTTAAGTAGTTTGTAATAGCTGTTAGCGCATCTTGGCCATCTACCGTTTTCACGCCCTCTAGCCACGCTTCAATTTGCTCTTGGTTTGCATTCAACCATGCTTGCGCTGCTTTTGATGGCTTCTGTTTCTGGTTAAGAATCGCTTCCATCAGTTCATTTTCCATTTCTAGGTTAAACTCTAGATTTTTCACTAGCTGACCTACATTTGGACACTCAGCGAGGTAATTTTTACGTACGTTTGTGTAGACGTTCGCGCCGCCGTAGTTAGGACCGAAGAAGTCATCACCACCCGCTAGATATTCCATTTCAACGTTACTATTCATTGGGTGCGGCGCCCAACCTAGGTACACAATCCATTGATTGCGGCGTGCGGCACGTGATACTTGAGACACCATGCCAGCTTCACTGGACTCAACTAGGCTGAAATCTTTTAGGCCGAATGCGTTGCTATCAATCATTGACTGAATTAAGCGGTTGCCATCGTTTCCTGGTTCAATGCCGTAAATGCGGTCTTTAAATTTGTCGGCATGTTTTACTAGGTCAGCGAAGTTGGTCACGCCTGCGTCATAAACGTATTTTGGAACCGCTAGCGTGTATTTTGCGCCAACGAGGTTCGCGCGTACGGTTTCAACGGTACCTGCATCACGGTATTTCGCGATATCACCTTCCATCGTTGGCATCCAGTTACCTAAGAAAATGTCGATATCGCCATTAGCCATAGAGGAGTAAGTTACAGGCACAGACAGAAGATCAGTCTTCGTTTTGTACCCCAACCCTTTAAGTAACTCTGATGTAACGGCAGTGGTCGCAGTGATGTCAGTCCAACCTACATCTGCGAAACGAACCGTTTCACATTGGTTGGCGTAAGCGCCTGTTGCTAAAGTACTTAGTGCAATTGTTGAGAAGATTTTTGTCATCTTAGACATGTTGAATTCCTTGTAATGATTACTGATTTTTTCATTTTATGAGATCGAATCGAGATCTCTTTTTGGCGGATGCATTCGTTGCATCTCTTGCCAGTCCGGTGCAATCCAAACTGGTACGTTGTTCGACGTTTCTAGGGCGTTATCCAAAATCATATCCGCGGCGCGTTCTGCCACCATAATCGTTGGCGCATTTAAATTACCGTTCGGAATGGTTGGGAAAATAGAAGAGTCCACCACACGCAAGCCTTGAATACCGCGTACTTGGCATCGCTCATTTAAGACGGCTAATGGGTCATTATCTGCGCCCATTTTGCAGGTACAAGATGGATGGTAAGCACTCTCGACGTTTTGCTTCACCCATTCATCAATCTGTTCATCCGTTGTGATGTTCAGACCGGGTTGGATCTCGTCCCCACGAAACTCATCCATGGCTGGCTGATTGAGGATCTCGCGAGTAAGGCGAATACAATCACGCCAATCCTGCTTATCTTGTTCAGTGGAAATGTAGTTAAACTCAATCTTCGGCTTATCATTCGGATTCGCAGAGACAACTTCGACCGACCCGCGACTTTCTGGCTTGTTAGGTCCGACGTGCACTTGGAAACCATGACCATCAAAAGCAGCTTGCCCGTCATAGCGCATTGCCGCTGGCAAGAAGTGATATTGAATATTTGGCCACTTTAGTCCTTCACGAGAGCGGATAAACGCACACGATTCAAAGTGGTTAGTAGCACCAAGGCCTTTGCGAGTTAATATCCACTCAGTACCAATCAAGCCCTTGCTCACCAAACCTAATTTGCTGTTGAGCGTGATAGGTTGCTTACAGTGATATTGGAAGTACACTTCTAAGTGATCTTGCAGGTTTTTACCTACCCCCTCCAACGAGTGTTTCACCTCAATGCCCGCTTTTTCTAATACTGCCTTAGGGCCAATGCCTGAAAGCTGCAACAGCTGAACGGAGCCAACCGAACCCGCACTCGAAATCACTTCATTATTCGCAAAACATTGCTGAATTGAACCTGACTTTTCAAATTCAACGCCTACCGCTTTCTTGCCTTCTGCACCAGTTTCTTCTAATAAAACTCGATGAACCGTCACCCTCTTCATTAGGGTGAAGTTTTTGCGTTTTTTAGCACGGCTTAAGTATGCATTAGAGGTCGAAGCGCGTACGCCTTTGTCGACGGTCATATGCATTGGGCCAAAGCCCTCTTGTTGATAACCGTTGTAATCTTTTGTTTCTGGGTAACCCGCTTCTTTGCCTGCATCAATAAAAGCTTGGTACAGCGGGTTGAGCTTCATATCGTTGCCGTTACATGTGCCGACTGGACCGTGATCGCCCCGATATTCATCAGCACCACCAATCCAAGACTCTGCTTTACGGAAATAAGGCAAACACGACTGATAGTTCCAGCCTTTCGCGCCTTCCTCTTCCCACTGGTCAAAGTCACAAGCGTGTCCGCGAACGTAAACCATGCCGTTGATAGACGAGCTACCGCCCAGAACTTTTCCGCGAGGGCAATGAAGTTGGCGACCATCCAACCCTTGCTCTTCAACCGTCTCAAACTGCCACGCGTATTTTTCAGTGTTCATCGGGTAAGAAAGCGCTGTTGGCATTTGGATAAAAATACTTTTATCCGACCCACCCGCTTCGAGTAATAGGACCGAATTTTGACCACTTTCACTTAAGCGATCCGCTAACACACAGCCGGCCGAACCCGCACCGACGATGATGTAATCGTAGTGTTGTTGCATTTTTATTCTCCTAGGAGTTAATACTCATCACCGTAGATAAGTGAGCGAAATTAGCGTAGGAAAAATGCTTGAGAACAAGGCGGAAATTTTGATAAGTAGTTAACCTACAATCAAAATTGACAACGTAGTTATCGAGCATTTTAACAAGCTAAAGTGGTCAGTTATCTACTATGAGTAGTATCATTTGTAAGGGCTTTCGAAGTCGCTTAGCTGAACCAGAACACTCTTCGTTTGCGTGTAATGTTTAAGGGTTTCGACTCCGTTTTCACGGCCAACACCTGATTGCTTGTAGCCGCCAACTGGCATTTCCGCAGGTGAGTCACCCCATGTGTTAACCCAACAAATACCCGCTTGAATTTGGTGGATCACACGATGCGCACGAGATAGGTTTTGAGTAAATACACCTGCCGCTAAGCCATAATCGGTGCCATTTGCACGCGCAATCACTTCCGACTCATCGCGGAATTTCAGAACTGACATTACCGGGCCAAAGATTTCTTGTTGAACGTGGCTCATATCATCATCGCAATCAACAAATACGGTTGGAGCAACAAAGTTACCATTAGCTAGGCCATTGTCTGTTACTTTGTAGCCGCCAGTCAGTAACGTCGCGCCACTCGCTTTCGCGGCTTCAATCGCTCCTAGAACTTTCGATTCATGATCTTTAGAGATTAGCGCGCCAATCTGCGTGTTCTCATCAAGCGGATCGCCGACGACTAACAGCTCGGTTCGGGCTTTAAGTTGTGCGATAAAGTCGTCATAAATACCTTCATGGACAAATACGCGTGTACCGTGCGTACAAACTTCACCTTGGGTGTAGAAGTTCGCCACCATGGCCGCAGAAACGGCATCGTTTAACTTCGCATCATCAAAAATAATCAGTGGAGACTTACCACCAAGCTCCATCGTTACTTGTTTTAGTGTCTTAGCGCTGTCACTCATGACGACTTTACCGGTGCTTGACTCACCCGTGAATGACACTTTTGCGATATCAGGATGCGCCGTTAGCATCTGTCCTACTCGGTAATCTCCTTGCACGACATTAAATACGCCATCTGGCATGCCCGCTTCTGAATAAATTTCGGCGAGCTTAAGCGCCGTTAATGGTGTTTCTTCTGATGGCTTGAAGATCATTGCGTTGCCCGCAGCCAGTGCTGGCGCCGATTTCCACATCGCAATTTGAATTGGATAATTCCAAGCGCCAATACCCGCGCAAATGCCCAATGGCTCACGACGTGTATAGAAAAACTGATCGTCGCTGAGTGGCTGCTGTTCACCTTGTAGACTTGGAGCAAGGCCAGCATAGTACTCAAGAACATCGGCACCTGTTGTGACATCAACCGCGATAGCTTCTTGAATGGGCTTACCAGTATCTGCCACTTCCAATGCAGCCAGTTCGTCATTACGCTCACGTAAAATGGCAACGGCTTTGTGTAAAATACGGCTGCGCTCAATCGCAGTCATCGCCGACCATGCAGCAAAACCTTTCTTTGCCGATTCAATCGCTGCTTGAAGATCGTCTTGGTTCGCTTGTTTAATGTTGGCCAATGGCTCACCATTCGCCGGATTGTAAGTGGTGAAGTGTTCATCTGAACACCCGTCGTACATCGCACCATTGATATAGTGTGCTTTCATTTCCATTTTGAAGACCTGTAACTTTTATATTTTTTCAGAATAAAACGTAAGTTGTTTGTCGAGATAATCGTTGATGATGATTCTCGCTCTTTCTGCATCAATGCCTTGCGGGTTGAGCGTTCCGCGCAGCCAAATTCCATCAATAAGTGATGCAATACCATGAGCAACCAATTCAGCCTGCTCTGCATTTAATAATGCTTTGAGTTCTTTTCTTAGGTGGGACAATAGACGTCGTTCGTTGACACGCTGTAAACGCTTGAGCTGCTCGTCATGCATTGAGTACGACCAAAACGCCAGCCAAGTCTTAGCAACTTGGTTTTCTGCCTGATAGCCGACAAAGTTACCGTCAATGATGGCGTTAATTCTTTGGTGATGAGCATCACTTGGCAGCTCACGTAACTTCTGTGTGATAGTGGACGAAAGCTGACGCAATATTTCGCGCATCGTTTCCTCCAGCAATCCGTGCTTACCACCGAAATAGTGGTTGATAATCCCCGTTGATACACCGGCTTCTTTGCTGATTAACGAAATACTCGCCGCGTGTAAACCGACTCTATCAATCACCGACATTGTCGCTTTCACAAGCTGCGGTTTTCTGATTTCAGGCATCCCCACCTTTGGCATTTTGCGTCCCTGTTATTTTTAATTGAACGGTTAGTTAAATATAAAATGCCTGAAAATTAATTCGAACTCAAATTATTTTTAAAGAAAAATGTTAGTAAAAAAGGATGAAAAGTTGAGGGTGTACGAAAAATTGCTCAGCAAGAACTTGTCGGGATAACTAGATTTTAGTTTAAGAACAAATAAATAAGTAAAACAAAATCAAATACTTAACCATTTATCCATTTTTAAAACGATGATGAGCGAGTTGATTTTTGAACAACAAAAATCTGTGCCACAAAAAATTTATATCGACCACTAATCATTTCACCTGTACACGGTTTATTTGTACAAAGAATAGACACACTAGTTTGTTATAGTTTTGTAGACACAAGTGGCATTCGCACTTTGAAGGTGAAGAAGGCAAAAAGAGAGGTTATATTGAACGCCATGAATATGCGATTCGATATCCTTAAGCCATTTTTAAGTAATATCGCCAAGTGACTTTAAGATGTTAGATTCAGCGTTTTATATTCGAAGCAAGGATCTCAAAGTCACTTGGCTATCAAAGTAAATGGGAGGGATAAGTTCAGATTCATCGTGCGATGAGCCTGAACTTTTGATTTCTGTTACGCTAGCGAGCGACCTTTCACGCAGTTGCGTCCGTTCGCTTTCGCTTGATAAAGCAATTTATCGGCCTGATCGCAAAGTGATTTAAAACTCATCTCATTATCTTCAGTGGTAACGACTCCAAAACTACAGGTCACTCTCACTTCTTCTTTCTGTTCCGTAACAAAGCCATGTAGGGATAAAGCGCTACGTAAACGTTCTGCAGTAATAAGGGCGTTTTTATGGTCTGTATTGGGCATAACAACAACAAACTCTTCACCACCAAAGCGAGCAACAATGTCGTTCTCACGTACAGTTTCCTCCAACACTTTGGCAACGCCCGTTAGTACGGTATCTCCAAACACATGCCCATAGGTATCATTTACCTGCTTGAAATAATCCACATCGATTAACGCTAAAGTTACTGGCCCCGATTGTGGTTTATTTGGCACCATTTTCTGTTTATCGAGTTTGCTATCTACCCATTTATTTAAAGCTAGATAACCGTACTTAACTTGCTCGACTTGCTCAAAAACAAAGTGTTGTATCTTTTCTTGCTTAGATTGAGGTACCGGTTTCTCTTTTCGCTCACGCCTCACTTCTACTGGTTTAGTGAACCAGTCCTCTAAAAAACGGCGATTGAACAACCCTGTCAATGTGTCTGTCTTTGCGAGGCGACGCATTCTCAAACGCGAGCGATTGACGACGAGAAATACTACCGCCATCAAAAATAGAACACCGATGAGCGCAAGTAGCGCTTCACCCAATAAGTAAAAAGTACGACGGTTATTTTCTAGCTCCATACGCTGCAACACATTGTTCCAATTGAGATCTTCGTTTTCATATTCAAGTCGTTCCAACTCAAATAACGTCTGCTGGCGCTCAAGATTTTCAACTTCTCTTTGATTGCTAAATTGGATAAATTTATCGTGATAGTTACCGTAAGTTTCGAATGCTAGTTTAAAGTCATTGCTTCCCGCATAGGCCATAGCGGCGACTTTTAGTAGCTCCATTTGCTGTTGCTTGACGTATCGACTATCTATAATCTCCGGCAGCATTGGTGCGATCATCGCTAAAAGTATTTCAAATTGCTGCTGCTCTAACATATATTCGGCTTGTAACAACTTAAATGTTGCCAAATACGCGCTAGACGTTTCTCTGTACTGTAAATTCTCCGCCAGCTTCAAGTGGTTAACCATCTTCTTTTCTTGATTCGTCTCGCGATATAAAGCTGCAAGTTCAAGGTTAACTCGAAATCTAAAGCGTCCATCACCGATAATTTGAGCCAGCTTTAACGCTCGCTGATATGACGCTATCGCCTCTTCGTATTGGAACTGTGCTTTATGAAGTTTCGCTATCGTCAAAACGCTCAACAACTCATTGAACGACATACGCCTATCCCTAAAATAGCGATATGCTTGTTCCAAAAGCGCCTCAGATCGGTCGTAACCCTGAATTTTGACAAGTACGTCACCTAGCTCTAGTGCTGCACGTTCGACCAGCCCGTGAACACCTGAAGATTCAGCCGCATCCATGGACGACATAAGTGCAGCATAGGATTTTTTAAACTCACCTTGCTCATCGTAATAGCGTCCTTTTAGCAACAGGATTTCTGATTCAAGTTGCTTATCACCATTCTCACGCGATGTTTCCAACAAGCTATCCAACGCAGAAAGCGCGGTATCGATATCGCTCTTTCCAACCATAGTTCGCATCTGAATCAACTTAAACAGGAGATACTCATGGCTCTGTGGACGCACAAGCTCCAATCCTTTTTGAACGACACTCTGACTCTCTTCTACGCGCCCTAGCAGCTCTAAAACCGTGGCCTTGGCAAGCCAGTAACGCACCAACAGCGCTGTTGGTTGGTTTTGTAGTAAAGACTCTTCTTCTAACGCTTCAATCAAAGCTAAAGAACTCTGAGGTAATGCGTAAATTTGATTTTCGATGCCTTCTAACGACTGTAAAAACTTACCTTCCTGTTCCACCTTTTCTGTGGAGGCCTGAACAGAAAAACACAGACACCCCAATAATAGCGGCATCGTCCTAAGCGAATGAAATAGTGACATTATTGCTCTTCCCTAATGGGTAGTTACTTCAGTGTAATTGAGAATTCTGATTATTTATTATTAAGACAACTGAAGGTTATTCAGTCAGCCTCATATTCCCATGTATTTTGCGCTGAATAATAAATCACCATCTTTAGATGCCGAAATAGTTTTCGGTTACAATATGACCAATAAGAATGTTTTTTACACACCAAGAATGACGATCTCGTTAGTGAGACAAAAGATCGTCTTAGTTGTGAGTTGATACATTTACATGACAAGCAATATAGAACTAACCATTCACATTAGAAATAGAATCAATTTTTATACCGTTCGATGAGATAGCAGTCGACCATGCATCCAATACATTTTTCAGATAGAAGCAATAAAAGAAAGGAGAAAATGGAAGGAAGCGGACAATCAAACTCGCTCCCCTTTTTTATGTTGCAGAGGGGGTTACATTCGCATTCCGCCATCGACTTCGAACACTCGTCCGGTCACGAATTCGTTGGTTAACACGTATTTTATGGTCGATGAAATTTCATCCGCCAAACCTAAACGTCCAACTGGAATCATTCCGATTAAACGTTCCATCGCTTCAGGTTTTATTTGGTCTGTCATGGCAGTTTTGATGACACCCGGAGCAATCGCCACTGAGCGAATTCCGAAACGCCCTAACTCTTTCGCCCACACCGTTGCCATGGTGGCTACCGCCGCTTTAGATGCTGAATAGTTGGTTTGACCAATATTCCCGGCACGCGCAACGCTGGATATGTTGATCAGAACCCCTTTGCTATCGGTGTTCAGCATTACCTTGCTCGCTTCACGGCCACACAGGAAAGTGCCTGTTACATTCACATCTAGAACAGACTGAAATTGTTCCAGCGACATCGTGTTAACCTGACCATCTTTGACTTTAATGAACATACCATCACGCATAATACCTGCGTTATTGATAACGCCATTGAGCTGCTTGAAATCTGCCTCAATTTGCTCAAAAGCAGTGCACACCTGCTGTTCGTCAGTCACGTTCGTCACATAAAAACGAGCGGTAACGCCGAGAGATTCACATTCCGCTTTCGTTTCAGCCAGTTGATCTGAATTGAGGTCGATAAGCGCAAGATGAACGCCATTTTCCGCCAGTGACAGTGCCATTTGTTTACCCAGCCCCTGCCCTGCCCCCGTGATCGCAATGACCTTATTTGCTAACTCCATAAGCGCTCCTTAGGCCTGATTTTGCTTTTGGTAGAACTCAAACAAGCTTGAAAAATCTTTTTGCCCGTTGCCCTGACCGTTGTGAAAATTAAACAGATTACGAGCCAAGCTGCCCATTGGCGTTGATGTTTGACTGGCAACCGCCGCTTCCATCGCAAGACCCAGATCTTTAGCCATTAACTGGCTCATAAAGCCGCCTTGATAACCATTGCTTGCAGGCGTATTTTCCATCACACCTGGACAAGGGTTATACAGCTCTAGCGCCCAGTTACGCCCTGAACTTTGCAACATGATGTCGGAAAGCACTTTGGGATCGAGTCCGTTTTCCATCCCTAAATTGAGTGCTTCACAGGTGCCGCTCATCAAAATGCCCAACATCATGTTATTGCAGATCTTCGCCACCTGACCAGCTCCAGCATCGCCTGCATGGAAGATGTTTTTGCCCATGTGGCTAAGCACCGCTTTGGCTTGAACAAAGTTCTCTTGCGAGCCGCCAACAATGAAAGTTAACGTACCTGCTGCTGCGCCCGCAACGCCACCAGATACTGGTGCATCAACAAAACTGATACCAAGTTGCGATGCTTTTTCGCCAACCAAACGAGCAGTCGCCGGATCGATGGTGGAAGAATCAATCAGCAAGGTACCTGATTCGACGTTATCTAAGATGCCATCTTGACCAAGATAAACGCTTTGAACGTGTTGGCTCGCTGGCAGCATAGTGACAACCACCTCCACACCTTGTACTGCCTGCTGAACGGAATCGGCACTTGAAGCGCCCAATGCGGTCAACTCTTCAACTGCGTTTGGGTTCAAATCAAATACTTCGACGTTCAAGCCCGCTTTGAGTAGATTCTTAGCCATAGGCGCACCCATATTACCAAGGCCAATAAATGCAATTTTGTCCATATCGTATTTCTTCCTTGTACTAAAGTGCCGCTATAGCTACCGACGATGCGGTCAGTGGGTATTCTGCTGAGTCAATTGGCGAGAAGAAGCGCTCCAAAACTTGTGGCGTTACGTCAGAAACCGTGCGATGTTGCCAAGTCGGTTGATTGGTTTTATCAATAATCAGCGCACGAACCCCTTCTCTAAAATCACCTTCTAAGCCACAACGTAGTGTTAGGTTAAATTCCATATCAAAACACGCTTTCAAAGAGAGGTTTTGATACTGCGTTAACTGCTGATAAGTGATACTGAGCGACAACGGACTGCCATAGTTCAGTGCTTTTTGCGCATTGACGAACCACTTGCTATCAACGTTAGCACGGCTGATTGCATCAACAATTGACGCTAAGTCACCCGAACATAACTGCTCAATCAATTCCGCATAGGGCATCAACATCCCTTCGCTTGGCTCATCAACTTGTACCGAACGCAGCATAGTGGCGATTTTTTCGTTGATGTTCGCTTCACCTTTCCAACTTATCGATGCAAGCAGATCCAGCAGCACTTGCTTGTTTTCTGGCTGTGCAATCCATTGGCTTAACCCCAACGCTTTCATATCTGTTGCGTTAATTTGGCAAGCCGTCAAACTTAAGAACAGTGCCAAATGTTTTGGCAACTGGTTTAGGAAGTACGTCGCGCCTACATCTGGGTAAAGGCCAATTTTAATCTCTGGCATTGCAAAGCGTGTGGTCGTTTCTGCAACGCGATGGCTGGCACCCATAAATAAGCCCACACCGCCGCCCATCAAATAACCATGTCCCCACGCGATGATCGGTTTTGGATAAGTATGAATAAGATGGTCACAGCGATATTCGAGGTCAAAGAAGGTTTCCATCGCTGAAAACGCAGAATCAAAGTCTTGCTCTTTGTTTTCAAGTGCACGGTAGATCGCTTGAATATCACCACCAGCACAAAACGCTTTTTCACCTTGAGCATGCAAGAATACCGCGATGACGCTGTCGTCCGTTTGCCATTCATTAAGCTGTTTGTACAACTTCTCAATCATCACGTAACTCAACGCGTTGAGAGCTGCTGGGTTATCAAGCTCTAGCACACCAATAACAGAGCCATCAGCGCACTCAAGTTTTGAAACATTTACTGTACCTGTCATTTGGCCTCCGCTAGCTGTTTGTCCATTGTGGCTTGCGCTTTTGCAAAAACGCATTCACACCCTCAGTCTGATCTTGTGTATTGAACAGCTGTAAAAACAGTTCACGCTCCGAAACCAATCCAGCTGCATGAGTTTGGCTGCGTCGACCTTGAATGAGCGTTTTGCACGCAGACACAGATTTCGGTGATTGACCTGCAACACGCTGTGCTAGCTCCATAGCCGCTTCGAGTGCTTGACCTTTCGCCACCACCTCTTCGACTAACCCAATTTTTTCCGCTCGCTCGGCCGTCACACGCTCGCCACACAGGATCATACGCTTCGCCCAACCTTCACCTACCAACGCGGTCAGGTTTTGCGTCCCACCCGCACACGGCAACAAACCTACCGATGCTTCAGGAAGTGCCATTTGTACTTGTTCTTCTGCGATACGAATGTCACACGCCATCGCCACTTCCAGACCGCCGCCCATCGCATAGCCATTAATCGCTGCGATAGAAACCCCATCGAATGCAGACAGCGCTTCAAACGCTTCACCAAATGCGAACGCCATGTCTGCTGCTTGTGATTTATCACCCGATGCAAAGTTATTAAGATCTGCTCCAGCAGAAAAGAATTTCTCGCCTTCGCCTGTTAAAACCAACGCATAAATAGAGCGATCATTGCTAAGTTCAATCGCCAACTCTTTTAGCTGATTCAAAGACTCAAGCGTCCAAGTGTTCGCTGGCGGATTACTAATCGTGAGCTTGGCAATATGCGCTTCGCGCTCTAATTTGATTTGTGCCGTCATAATCTTTCAGTCCTTTTTAATTTCTTTAGGTAAGGCTGTGTCTCGCTGACTAAAGCAGCTCAACGCCTTCCGTTAGTAATCGTCTTGCGACGATCAGACGCATGATTTCGTTGGTACCTTCAAGAATTTGGTGAACACGAACGTCTCGGAAATGGCGCTCGACTGGATATTCTTTGATGTAGCCATAGCCACCGTGAATTTGCAGCGCCTGATCGCAGACTTTAAAGCCCACATCAGTAGCAAAGCGTTTTGCCATGGCACAGTACGCACTTTTTTCTGCGTGCTGGGCATCGAGTTTAGCGGCAGCGAGTCGCACCATTTGACGCGCAGCGACCAGCTCAGTCGCCATATCAGCAAGCTTGAACTGCAACGCTTGAAATTGCGCCAGTGAACGGCCGAACTGTTTGCGTTCGTTCATATATTGCTTGGCTTCGTTCAGTGCTTGTTGCGCAGTACCGACGGAACAAGTAGCGATATTGATTCGACCACCATCAAGGCCAAGCATGGCGAACTTAAAGCCTTCTCCCTCTTCACCCAACAGATAGTCAGCCGGAATGCGGACATTTTCGAAGGTAATCATGCGAGTTGGCTGGCAGTTCCAACCCATTTTGGCTTCTTTTTTACCGTAGCTAATGCCTTCGCAATCAGCAGGAACAACGAATGCAGAAACGCCACTCGCTCCTTCACCACACGAACGCGCCATCACGACCAATACATCTGTATCACCGGCACCCGAGATAAACACTTTTGCGCCATTGAGAACAAACTCATCGCCATCACGCACTGCGCTAGTCGTTAGAGAAGCGGCGTCAGAGCCGGCATTAGGTTCGGTTAAACAGTAGGAAGCGAGCTTTTCACCCGAAATTAGATCCGCGCTAAATTGCTGCGCCACTTCGGCTTTGGCAAAGCTGGTGATCATCCACGTCGCCATGTTGTGAATGGTCATAAACGCAGTAGTCGCGGTACAACCCATAGCCAACTGCTCGAAAATGATCGCCGCATCCAAACGAGATAACCCCAAGCCACCGTGCTCTGGTGGCGTGTAGATACTCAAAAAGCCCAGCTCACCCGCCTGACGCAGTACATCTTTAGGGAAGTGATGGTTTTCATCCCACTCGGCCGCGTGCGGCGCTAACATTTGGTCTGCAAACTGCTTTGCTACTTCGGCAAACGCGAGTTGATCTTCGTTTAATTCAAAATCCATCTTGAAGTCCTAAGGTCTAATTCGTTGCATTTGTATCCGAGCCAAGCCCTCTAAAAGGATGAAGGGCTTGGCTAGAGGTGTCGCTAATCCAGTAATTAGCTAAGTTGAATAGTCATGTTTGGACCGCTTGGAATGTCATCTTCAAACCAACGCGCGGTGACAGTTTTCGTCTCGGTGTAGAAGCGAACCGCTTGTTTACCGTAAGCATGCAGGTCGCCGTAGAAGCTGCCTTTCCACCCAGTAAACGAAAAGAACGGCAATGGCACCGGAATCGGTACGTTGATTCCTACGTTACCTACTTCGATATTGTGTTGATACTTTCTCGCGGCAGCGCCGTTCGCCGTGAAAATAGACGTACCATTACCAAAGCGGTTTGCATTGATCAGTTCAATCGCTTCATCTAGGTCATCCACTTCCATAGTTAACAGTACAGGCCCGAAAATTTCTTCCTGATAAATCGACATGTCTGTGGTCACGTTGGTAAACAGTGTTGGCCCCACCCAGTTACCGTTCGGGAAGCCAGGTACTTGGCAATCTGTCCCGTCCAGAACACAATTCGCGCCTGACGCTTTGCCTTCATTAATCAGATTCACCACTCGCTGCTTCGCTTGAGGGCTAATCAGTGGACCATAACCGGCGGTTTCATCATCCCACGCGCCAGGCTGAACCTGAGCTAACGCCTCTTTAAGCTCAGGAATCCATTCTTTGGTTTCGCCGACAAATACGGCAACCGAAATCGCCATACAGCGTTGGCCTGCAGCACCAACTGACGCGCCAACTAGGTTATTGATGACTTGCTGTTTGTTTGCATCCGGCATGATGACCATGTGGTTCTTAGCACCTGCAAATGACTGCACGCGTTTCAGGTTGTCTGTACCTGTTTTGTAGATGTACTCACCAACGGGCACAGAGCCAACAAAAGAGATCGCACGAACGACTGGATCAGTCAGAATGCGGTCGACTTGCTCTTTGGTCCCGTGAACAACTTGCAATACGCCTTTTGGTGCACCAGCTTGTTCAAATAGCTCTGCCAATTTCATTGCAGTCAGCGGAACTTGTTCCGAAGGTTTTAGAATAAAGGTGTTGCCACAAGCGATCGCCATCGGGAACATCCACAATGGGATCATCGCAGGGAAGTTAAAGGGTGTGATGCCAGCACAAACACCGAGCGGTTGAATGTAAGAGTAACCATCAATATTGGTCGCGACGTTTTCCACCGTTTCGCCCATCATTGAGCTACAAATGTTCGCCGCTTGTTCTACGACTTCAATCCCACGCCAAATGTCACCCTTTGCATCCGCGAGGGTTTTGCCTGTCTCACTTGAAAGCAGTATCGCCAACTCATCGTGTTGCTCTTTTAGCAGATGTTGGTAACGCAACATCAATCTAGCACGCTCCGGCGCTGCAACTTCTTTCCAGCGTTTGAACGTTTCTGTTGCGCTGGCAATCGCCGCATTCATTTCCGATTCGGTGGCACAAGGTACTTGTGCAATCACTTCGTTGGTTGCCGGGTTGGTTACATCTAGCCATTGTTTTGAATCGGAGATGGCAAATTCACCACCGATATACTGCTTTACTTGTTCTGTCATGATGACATCCTTGTATTTTTCAGCTTGTTACTGACTACTGTTATGTAAGTGAAACTTTGTTGAGAGTGATTTAGCAGATTTCAATCGCGATAGCGGTAGCTTCGCCGCCGCCAATACAAAGCGATGCAACGCCACGCTTACCACCAGTTTGTTTTAGCGCATGAATCAAAGTGACAAGGATTCGATTGCCACTTGCGCCTATTGGATGCCCCAGCGCACAAGCCCCTCCGCGAGGGTTCACTTTGCTCTCGTCCAGTTCGAGAGCTTTCACCGCGTATTGAGTCACGACAGCAAAAGCTTCATTGATTTCCCAAAGGTCCACGTCTGATTTGTCCCAGCCCGTTTTTTCCAACAGCGTTTCAATTGCGAAGACGGGGGCGATGGTGAACTCATCAGGCTGTCTTGCATGCGTGCTGTACGCGACAATTTTGGCTAGAGGTTGAAGGTTTTCCTGACGGCCAAACTCACTATCGACTAAGATCATTGCCGATGCACCATCAGAAATAGAACTTGAGTTGGCTGCCGTTACGCCGCCATCTTTAGCAAACGCAGGGCGTAAGGTAGGAATTTTAGTGACGTCGAGTTTACTCGGTTGCTCATCGTCTACAACCAAGGTTTCGCCGCGTCGACTTTTTACGTTAACAGGCACGATCTCTTCTTTGAACAAACCTTGTTCGATTGCTTTCTGCGCACGAGTCAACGACTGTTGCGCCCAGGCATCCATACTTTCACGGCTGAACTGATACTTTTGCGCCGTCTGTTCTGCAAAGACACCCATCAGCTCGCCTTGGTAGGCATCCTGCAACCCGTCATAAAACATGTGATCAAGCACTTGCTCGTGACCTAAACGGAAACCATCACGCGCTTTCTTTAATAGATAAGGAGAAGACGACATGTTTTCCATGCCACCAGCGATGACAGCATGCGCATTGCCAGATTGAATAAGGTCATATGCCAGCATGACGGTTTTCATACCCGATCCACAAACCTTGTTCAGTGTCGTACAACCAATCGATTGTGGCATTTCAGCTTTAAGACTTGCTTGTCTTGCAGGCGCTTGCCCCACACCGGCGGGTAAAACGCATCCCATCAACACTTCGTCTATTTTGTGCACATCGAGTTGGCTTTCGGCTAGCGCCCCTTGAATGGCTTTCGCACCGAGTTCCGTGACATCTGTTGAAGCTAATGCACCTTGAAAAGAGCCGATAGGCGTTCGCTTAGCGGCAACAATCCATGTTTCATTTTTCATTCCATTAACCTTTTGTTGACGTTTACGTCATAACTATACTAACATTTACGTTAACGTCAAGTTTGAGGTTATTGTTTGTTCGAGTGACTCATTTATTTCGGGTAAATGCGAGTGATATCAAGGCTCAGCAGTGGGTGTTGTTTATTTACTTTAACGTTAACGAACTGTATATTCGTATGAATGTTATACGAAAGTCGTAAGGTTAAGGAATGAACACATTTAAGATCAGCGAGCTCGCGAAAGAGTTCGACATTACTACTCGAAGCATTCGCTTCTACGAAGATTTAGGTCTCCTAACTCCAGAACGTAAAGGCAACACTCGAATCTACAATGGTCGTGATCGAATTCGACTAAAACTGATTTTGCGAGGTAAGCGATTGGGCTTTTCTCTTGCAGATATCAAAGAGTTATTTGAACTCTACGATACCGATCAAAGTACTGAGCAGTTGAACTATATGATTCGGTTGATCGAAGAGAAGAAGGCAGCATTGCAACAGCAAGCAAACGACATTCAAGCGGTAATGATGGAGTTAAATGCTGCGCAGTTGCGATGCCAAAACACACTGAGATCCATGAAAGGCGAAAAAGTCACCTAACACCTCAACTCTGGGATGTAGGTGACGTAAAGGCAAGGACACGCAATGAAATCTACCTACTCTTCCCTGAACTTTGTTTATGACGAAAATACCGATTTGCTTCGCGAGCAAATCAATAGTTTTGCTGCAAGAGAAATTGCGCCGCTAGCGCAATCTATCGACCAAACTAACGACTTTCCAAACCATCTTTGGTCCAAATTAGGTGACATGGGTCTTTTAGGTGTGACCACCAGCGAAGAGTTTGGTGGTGCAGGCATGGGCTATCTCGCCCACGTTATCGCTATGGAAGAAATCAGCCGAGCATCCGCTTCGGTTGCGTTAAGTTACGGCGCTCACTCCAACCTTTGCGTCAACCAAATCCACCGTAACGGCACACAAGCGCAAAAAGAGAAATACCTACCTAAGCTCATCTCCGGTGAACATATCGGCGCCCTTGCTATGAGTGAACCCGGCGCCGGCTCTGATGTGGTCTCTATGCAGCTTAAAGCCGAACGTAAAGGCGATATTTTCCTATTAAATGGCAACAAAATGTGGATCACCAACGGCCCTGATGCACACACCTATGTTGTCTACGCAAAAACCGACCCAAGCCAGCACTCCAAAGGCATCACGGCATTTATTGTGGAACGCGGATTCCCTGGATTTACTCAAGCACAAAAACTCGACAAGTTGGGTATGCGCGGCTCGAATACGTGTGAGCTGGTCTTCCAAAACTGTGAAGTCCCTGCGGAGAATATTCTCGGCGCAGAAAACCAAGGCGTGAAAGTATTGATGAGCGGTCTCGACTACGAACGCGTGGTGCTTGCGGGTGGCCCACTTGGCATCATGCAGGCGTGTATGGATATCGTTGTGCCTTACATTCACGACCGAAAACAGTTCGGTAAATCCATCGGTGAATTCCAGCTAGTTCAAGCAAAAATCGCGGATATGTACACACAAATGAATGCCGCTAAAGCGTATGTTTACGCCGTCGCTGCCGCTTGTGATCGGGGTGAAACCACCCGTAAAGATTCTGCTGGCGCGATCCTCTACAGCGCAGAGCTGGCAACCAAGATGGCACTGGATGCGATTCAACTACTTGGCGGTAACGGCTACATCAACGAGTTTGATACGGGCCGTTTGTTGCGAGATGCCAAGCTGTATGAAATCGGTGCGGGCACGTCAGAAATTCGCCGCATGCTTATTGGTCGCGAATTGTTTAACGAAAGCGCCTAATCATCATACCTAGGCGGTTCGAACTCGAAACAACTTCCTTATTCAATCTAAATCTTATTCAACCTAAATAAAGGCGGGTGGTGTCACCCGTCTACCGAATGGAGATCGGCTATTTATGGCTTGTTTGACGACCAATATTAATACCCATTCAGAGCAGTATCAGGAAAACTACCGCTCTATGGCGTCACTCGTAGATCAACTCTATACCGTGACTGCCCAAATAGAAGATGGTGGCGGTGAGAAAGCCCGCGAGCATCAGCAGAAGAAAGGCAAACTTCCGGTACGTGAGCGCATTCTTGCCCTACTCGACCCTGGTTCGTCCTTTCTAGAAATTGGTCAATTTGCTGGCTGGGATGTGTATCCAGATTACGTTCCATGTGCTGGAGTGGTTGCAGGTGTGGGGGTGATTGACGGCACTGAGTGCATGATCGTCGCGAACGACGTGACGGTAAAAGGCGGCAGTTACTACCCACTTACCGTGAAAAAGCACTTAAGAGCACAAGAAATTGCAGAAAAATGCCAACTGCCGTGTGTTTACTTAGTCGACTCTGGCGGCGCTAACCTACCCCGCCAAGATGAGGTATTCCCAGATAAAGACCATTTTGGCCGTATTTTCTACAACCAAGCCCGTATGTCGGCCAAAGGCATTCCACAAATTGCGGTGGTCATGGGGCTATGTACCGCTGGCGGCGCTTATGTTCCTGCCATGTGTGACGTATCCATCATAGTCAAAGAACAAGGCACGATTTTCTTGGCAGGTCCACCTCTTGTAAAAGCAGCGACTGGTGAAGAAGTCAGTGCGGAAGATCTTGGTGGCGCAGACGTTCATTGTCGCACCTCTGGTGTGGCGGACTATTACGCAGAAAATGATCACCACGCGTTAGAGTTGGCAAGACAAGCGGTTTCACAAATCAACCACTTGAAACCCGTTCAACTCAAGCAAAAAACGCCACAGGAGCCGCGTTTTCCTGCCCAAGAGCTGTACGGCATCGTCGGAACCGATCTTAAAAAGCCGTTTGATGTTAAAGAGGTCATTGCCCGAATTGTTGATGACTCACAATTTGATGAATTTAAAGCGTTATTCGGTGAAACCTTGGTCTGTGGCTTTGCCCATATTCACGGTATGCCGATTGGCATTGTCGCTAACAACGGCATTCTATTTTCGGAATCAGCACAAAAAGGCGCGCATTTTATTGAGCTGTGCGCACAACGCAAAATTCCTCTGCTTTTCTTGCAGAACATAACGGGCTTTATGGTCGGTCAGAAGTACGAAGCCGAAGGCATAGCCAAACATGGTGCGAAAATGGTAACTGCTGTTGCGTGTGCAGACGTGCCGAAGTTTACCGTAGTGATTGGTGGATCGTATGGCGCAGGAAACTACGGCATGTGTGGCCGCGCTTATGATCCAACCATGATGTGGATGTGGCCAAACGCGCGCATCTCCGTCATGGGTGGAGAGCAAGCGGCTGGCGTGATGGCGCAAGTGACCCGCGATATCAAAACTCGCAAAGGTGAAAGCTGGAGCGCGGAGGAAGAAGAAGCGTTCAAACGTCCAATTGCGGAGCAATATCAGACTCAAAGTCACGCTTATTACGCCAGTGCTCGTTTGTGGGACGACGGCATTATTGACCCTGCGAAAACCCGTGATGTTGTCGGCATTGCTCTGTCTGCTGCGCTTAATGCGCCAATACCAGACAGCAAATTTGGCATCTTCCGTATGTAGCCGGATGCAAGGCAAACCTTAACTCCTCGCGAATACCGATGTTTATACAAGTAACGGTTAGCGAGCATTGGAATAGAGACTGAAATGTCAGACAAAGGAAGTCACATGACCGGACTACTGCTTGAAAAAGACAGCAATGGCGTTGCTTGGGTGAGCCTCAATCGACCAGAGAAACACAACGCGTTTAATGATGAATTAATTGCTTCACTTATCGAAACCTTGGAAAAACTTGAGAGAGACGACTCTCTACGTGCATTGGTACTAACGGCGCAAGGGAAACACTTTTCTGCAGGTGCGGATCTTGGCTGGATGCAGTCAATGGCCACCAAAACCGAGAGTGAAAACCTGCAAGATGCACAGCAACTCGCAAAACTTTTGCATACGCTGGATACCTTTAGCACACCGACTATTGCTATGGTGCATGGCGCTGCATTTGGCGGCGCACTTGGGCTTATCTGCTGCTGCGATATCGCTATTGGTACACCTGAAAGCCGCTTCTGTTTGAGTGAAGTAAAGCTCGGTTTATTACCCGCTACCATCGGACCTTACGTAATCCGAGCGATTGGGCAACGACAAAGCCGACGCTACTTTTTAACCGCCGAACTGATTGATGCCGAGACTGCGCTATCGATGAGTATTCTTCATCAGATAGACGCTCAACCACGTGAAGCCGTCAATCGCACCATTGATCACCTGCTTAACAACAGTCCACAAGCCATGCAGGCAGCAAAAGCACTCTGCTTACGTTGTGACAATCAACCTATCGATCACTCATTAATTGAATACACCAGCCAAGCTATTGCAACCGCTCGCGTATCCAGCGAAGGACAAGAAGGACTAGCTGCATTTTTTCAAAAGCGCGCCGCCAATTGGAGGAATCATGTTTAAAAGAATACTGATCGCAAACCGCGGTGAAATTGCCTGCCGAATCATTAAAACCGCAAAAAGCATGGCTATAGAGACGGTTGCCGTCTATTCCGAAACGGATCGCAGCAGCTTACATGTTAAACAAGCGGATTTCGCTGAATTCATTGGCCCCGCTCCGGCGAGTGAATCGTATCTCGATATCGATGCGATTATCGGCGCTGCGAAAAAATGGCAAGCCGATGCTATCCACCCTGGGTATGGTTTTCTTTCCGAGAACCCGAAACTGGCGAAAGCGTGCAGCGAAAATGGCATTGTTTTTATTGGCCCTTCCACCAGCGCAATTGAAGCAATGGGTTCGAAGTCGCAAGCCAAAGCCATCATGTCAGAGGCGAACGTGCCCTTGGTTCCCGGCTATCACGGCACAGACAACAGCGTAGAGCACTTATTAGCGGAAGCTGAAAAAATCGGTTACCCAGTGATGCTTAAAGCAACCCAAGGGGGTGGCGGTAAAGGCATGCGAGTAGTCAATAGCGCAGCCGAAATGCCGCTGGCCATCGACGGTGCGCAGCGTGAAGCACTTTCAAGCTTTGGCGACAAGCAGCTTCTAATCGAAAAATGCATATTGCAGCCTCGCCACGTTGAAGTTCAGGTATTTGCTGACCAACATGGCAACTGTGTCTATCTTTCTGATCGCGATTGCTCCATTCAACGCCGTCACCAAAAAGTTGTGGAAGAAGCACCAGCTCCCGGTCTTAGTGATGAACTGCGTAAACAAATGGGTGAAGCTGCGGTTCAGGCCGCTCAAGCGATCGACTATGTTGGCGCGGGCACGGTGGAGTTCTTACTCGATAGCCGAGGTCAATTCTACTTCATGGAGATGAATACCCGTCTGCAAGTTGAACACCCTGTCACTGAATTGATCACCAGCGTTGATTTGGTGGAGTGGCAATTCAAAGTTGCAGCTGGCGAGCATTTACCTATTTCGCAATCTGAAATCACCCACAACGGTCATTCAATTGAGCTGCGAATTTACGCAGAAGATACAGACAATGACTTTATGCCGTCGACTGGCCGCATTGACTACTTAAAAGAACCCGTATCAGACAGTAATGTGCGCCTAGCGTGCGTACGCGTTGATAGTGGTGTTACCCAAGGCGATAGCATCAGCGAATATTACGATCCAATGATCAGCAAACTGATCGTCTGGGGGCAAACTCGTGATATCGCGCTAAAGCAGCTTAAGCAGGCGTTAACTCAATATCACGTACGTGGAGTAACGACAAACATTGGTTATCTGCACAGTATTATTTCGCAGCCAGCCTTTGCCGAGATTGAGCTCGATACAGGTTTCCTCGTCACACATCAACAAGGCATAAATGAGCAGCAAGACGTGTTGGATTCAATCTGGCTTACATTGGCGGCGGTTGCTCGCTGGAATGATCTCATTTCAAAATCAGACACCTCAACGTTACCCGCGCCAACCAAACGAGGTTTTAGACTGTCGGTTGACAACGTTTACCGATTTAACTTCACGGATGCCAATGCCAACCATCAGGCACGTTTGCAACAATCATCGCAAGATACAAGATCTCACTTCACTGTCCGATGCGGCGAGGAGCTGCATCAGGTCATCCTGCTTGAAAGTGACAACCAGTTTATCGTCGATATTGATAATGTGCGTTACACCTTTAATGCACTTAGCGATGAACAAAGAACAACACTATTTTATCTTGGTCAACAGCGCACGTTCGCTCATCAACCTAACTTTGACTCTGCAAAAGATGTAGATGATGAACTAAGTCCAACCGCACCACTCAACGGCATAATTTCAGCAGTTATGGTGGCTAAAGGTGACGAAGTGGCGGCGGGCGATCCGCTTTTGGTACTCGAAGCAATGAAAATGGAATACACCATCACGGCTCCGGTAGCAGCAAAAGTCGACGAATTGTTTTATCAGCACGGGGACCAAGTACAGCACGGTTCCATCCTGCTGAATTTGTCTTTGATATCGGATAACGTCAGTGAAGATAAGGAGCGCGAATATGCTACCAGCGAAGGTTAATATCGTCGAAGTCGGCGCTCGTGATGGTCTGCAAAATGAAACGGCAGTGACGCTGGTTGATAAAATCCGTTTGATTAACCAACTAAGCAGCAGTGGCTTAAAGCATATTGAGGCGGGATCTTTCGTCTCTCCAAGGTGGGTGCCTCAAATGGCCGATTCCGATCAGGTGTTTGCTGGTATCTCAAAAAAGCCTGACGTGGTTTATAGCGCTCTCACACCAAATCTCGCAGGGTTAGAACGTGCGCTGGAAAGCGGTGTAAAGCGAATTGCGGTGTTTGGCTCCGCTTCAGAAACGTTCAGCCAGAAGAACATCAACTGCAGCATTACCGAAAGTCTCGCTCGATTTGAGCCCGTTATCGAATTGGCGAACCAGCATAACATTCCTGTACGCGGGTACTTGTCTTGTACCATGGTGTGCCCATATGAGGGAGTAATCAAGCCAGAGCAAACTACCAAGGTCGCCAATACGTTGTTTGATATGGGATGTTATGAGATTTCGCTCGGTGATACTGTCGGTAAAGCAACGCCTAATCGCGTTATCGCCATGCTGGATTCGTTGTTAACGCTACTGCCAAAAGACGCGCTCGCAGTACATTTTCATGACACTTATGGGCAAGCATTAGCCAATATCTATCAAGCCTTGTTAATGGGCATCAACACCATTGATAGCGCAGTAGCGGGGCTCGGCGGCTGCCCTTACGCGAAAGGAGCCAGTGGTAATGTTGCAACGGAAGATGTACTTTATCTGTGTGAGCAACTTGGGATTGAAACGGGCGTTGACCTTAGCGTCATCAATGAAGCGGGTTGGCAAATTTGCCGTGCGTTAGGAAAGTCTCCTGCTTCTAGGGTCGCATTAGCTCTGGGCGATCCGTATAGCTTGTAAATCATCAACAACCAATCAGGTAATATATTTCAACGGGCATGCAGACGTACGTGCCCGTTTTTTGTTGTTACTCATAAAAACCTTAACGCTCAACGGTCTTCATCACATTAATTAGTGTCTGATTTCAGCTACAATTTAGTTTCAAACCGAACATATAAAACAGGATCAGGTAAATGCTCATAACATTTCGTTGTCGAAGCCACTCAAACGTCACAATGTTTGGTGATATTGCATTAGATATGCTCAAAATGATGGGTCACAGCGGCACGGTGCCGGGATCAATTTCCGCTCAAGATGTTCCTGACGCGCTATCAAGATTAACTTCTGCTCTATCTGCGAAAAATGCAGCTGAAGAAAACCTCCCTACTGATGTAGACGAAGAGGAAGAACAAGCAGAGCCCGCGGTAAGCCTAGGACGCAGAGCTTTTCCACTGATTGAGTTGCTAAAATCAGCAATCAAAGAAGAATGCGAAGTCATGTGGGACAACCAATAACGCCTTCAAACTGGTTTCTAGCGAGGTGAATCCATATTGTGACCGCCTCGCTATCACTACTCGAAGCCAAGATAAGGGCACCAACACCGCTTATCGCCCTATCCGTTTCTCTCCCTAGACAACTTGATTTGCCCATCAATGTGCACATCTCGTTGTGGAAACGCGATTTCAATACCTTGCTTTTCGAAAGCTTCATAGATTTCAAAACGTATGGCACTTGCGACCGATCGAATCCCGCCTTCAACCGTTGAGTTAATCCAAAAATAAGATTCGAAGATCAAAGCATTATCGCCAAAGTCTTGAAAAAACACGTCTGGAGCTGGCGAACTCAGAACTTGCGCTTGCTGCGAAGTCACCTCCGCCATTAAGGCAGCAACCTGTTTGACATCGCTCCCATACGCGACGCCGACGACGACCGAGCCACGGACTAATCTGTCGCATAACGTCCAGTTGATCACCACGTTCTCAATCAACTGACTGTTGGGAATGAGCATGTGAACGCCATCGGTTCTTCTGATTCGCGTTGAACGTGTATTTATTTGCTCGACAATGCCTTTGGCGCCCTCGACCTCTAAAAAGTCCCCAATTCGGATTGGCTTCTCACCAATCAAAATCCAGCCACTTATGAAGTTGTTAATGATGTTTTGTGCACCAAAACCGAAGCCGATAGCGATGGCACCAGACAGAAAGGCGAACGCGGTGATTGGCACATTGATCATCGAAAGTGTGGTCATAAAAATAATGGCGAGAGCGATGACAAATAATATCCGTTTAACCAAATGAATGACGTTTGGATCTTTCCCAGATGAAGACATTCTTGACGTAACGGTTTTGATTAAAATTTTGGACAACCATAAAGCGACAATCACCCATGTCGGCACCATCAATATCGCCCACAACGTGATAGGTTGTTCGTTAAAGGTAAACAGCGTTGTTTCTAAAAATGAAATGACCCGTTCGAACATAAAGTGCTCACTCTTGATTCATCGTTACCAGCAAGCCAGAGCGCATAAGTCTTATATTTTTAGCCCAATCGATAGCGCAAGCGGCTCAATTAAGTTCTTCTTATTAACTATATTGTAATCTACGTAAAACGCTTCGAGTGGTTTCCCGCTTTGGCTTCAACACGATTAAACCATTTAAGGAGTACGTCTTTGTGTACTAAACGAGCCAATCAACCGACTGAATACGCAAGGCAAATCAGTGATAACTTTCTGATTTTTAAGCATCAAATTTTCACTTCGAATCACTCTCACTTATTATTGTGCACCTTGTTGCAAATAACATTGATGGAATGATTGTTATGTCAGAACTGACTCGGATGCGCTCTGGAGAAACCTATAATTGTCTGGATGAAGAACTAAAGCTCATGCGCGCCAAAACCGCGCAGCTTGTCTTCCAATTTAACCACGAGCCAAACCCAGATATCCGTAGACAACTATTGGCGGAAATGGGCGTCCAATTAGAAAACAGCACCTGTATAGAGCCACCGCTTCAACTTACCTACGGTTGCCACTTGTCCGTCGGGGAAAACACCTACATCAACTGGGATGCCATTATTCTGGACAATGGGCAGGTTGAGGTTGGCGCGAACGTCATGATTGGGCCTAGAGTGCAAATTTACACAGCTGCTCATTCACTCGATACACAAAGACGCTTAGCCGGAGATGAGATCGCCAAACCGGTAAAAATCGGCAATAACGTTTGGATTGGTGGGGGCGCTATCATACTGCCAGGCGTGACCATTGGCGATCAGGCCGTCGTTGGCGCTGGCTCTGTCGTAACCAAAGACGTTGCGCCGGGCGATCGAGTCGTTGGAAATCCGGCGCGCTCCATTAAACCCAAAAACTGAAGAAAGTCGCTATTTCGCCAAATGATCGCGAATAATATTGGCAAGCAGATTGAGAGCATGAACGTATTTGTCATTAAGCTCAAAAGAAGCGTTAAGACGAATACAGTGATCGTATTGTTCTGTCAGGCTGAACATCTTTCCCGGCGCGATACTGATATTATCTTTTAGCGCTTCTCGATATATCTGCAAGGCGTCGATATGCTTGGGAAGCTCTAACCAAATAAAGTACCCGCCGCTTTGGCTTAACACGTTGACTTCTTCAGGTAACAGCTCATTAAGCAGATCCGTCATCTTACTTTTACGTTCAAACAGCTTTTTCCGTAACTGCTTCAAATGCGATTCATAATTGCGGCTTGTTAAATAGTGCACCAATGTCATTTGCACTGGTGCACTCGTCGCTAATGTACTCATTAACTGTAACTTTTGTACCTCTAGCGCCCGCTTTCCCGCCGCAACCCAACCAATACGTAGCCCTGCGATTAATGATTTTGAAAACGAGGAGCACAACATGGTATTGCCCATGTCATCAAACATTCTTAGTGGGTAAACTGAGTCATTCTCGGCATGCAGTTCGCTGTACACATCATCTTCAATCACTGGCACGTTATATCGCTGTGTCAGCTCAATCAGCTTTTGTTTTTTCTCGTTGGTGAGCGTAAAACCCAGAGGATTTTGGAAGTTCGACATCAGCCAACATGCTTTCACATCGTGTGTTTGCAGCGCTCGTTCCAATGAGTCTAGGTCAATGCCCGTGACTGGGTCTGTTCTTACTGAGAGCGCTTTCAAACCTAACCGCTCTAAGGATTGCAATGCGCCATAGAATGCAGGCGACTCCACAACCACCCAATCTCCCGGTCTTGTGCAGGCTTGCAAACTGAGCGTTAACGCCTCCAGCGCGCCTGCCGTAATGACAATTTCATCGGGTGAAATTTCAATGCCTTTCGCAGCATAACGCTTCGCGATGATGGTGCGTAATTGTTCGTTTCCCGGCGGTAAGTTATCAAAGGTGGTGGAAATCGGCATATTGCGAGCGGCTGCGCTCATCGCCCGATTCACGTGATATCGTGGGTACAAACTTGGGTCTGGATAGGCAAAGCCAAAATTGATCATGGATGGATTTTTACTCGCCTGCAGAACATCAAAGATAAACTCATTGATGCCTACCTGCTCAGTCCACGAAACCGCGGCTGGCGCTTGGGGTTCATTTGAGCTCTTAATATTGGGCGCGACTCGATAACCAGATCGCGGCTGTGACGTGACCCAGCCTTGAGATTCCAGAATTTGATACGCGTGCAACACCGTCATCAAGCTCAAACCCGAGTGTTCAGATTGGCGACGCAGCGAAGGCAGCTTGTCACCCGGATGCCATATCCCCGATTTTATCTGCCTTTTAAGCTGTTCCACTAACTCTTGATACTTCGCCAAACGCAAATCCCCTTCCATAAAACCGAATTCAAAATAATAACACTTCAATATTTAATCTGTTATAGGTTTATAGTCACTGTCTGTACCTACTTCCCTCATTCCGCTCCTTTTAAAATAGCTCTCTCATAAAACTTAAAAGATCAAAGGAAGTTTAATGTTTGGCCTCGACGCATTTATGCTTGCACGGATACAGTTCGCCTTTACCGTATCCTTTCATATTATTTTCCCCGCTATCACCATAGGTTTGGCCACCTATCTCGCTGTGCTGGAAGGCTTATGGCTAAAAACACGTAATCCCGATTACCAAAATCTCTATCACTTCTGGTCGAAAATTTTTGCGGTTAACTTTGGAATGGGTGTTGTATCTGGTCTTGTCATGGCCTATCAATTCGGCACCAACTGGAGTGGTTTCTCCGACTTCGCTGGTTCTATCACTGGCCCATTACTGACTTATGAAGTGTTAACGGCTTTCTTTCTCGAAGCCGGATTTCTTGGCGTAATGCTGTTTGGGTGGCGTCGCGTCGGCGAAAAGCTGCACTTTTTTGCAACCTCGATGGTGGCGTTAGGAACGATCATTTCGACGTTCTGGATTCTCGCCTCCAACAGTTGGATGCAAACGCCACAAGGCTATGAAATTGTCGACGGACGTGTGGTGCCAACCGACTGGTTTGCTATCGTTTTCAATCCTTCATTTCCTTATCGTTTGGCGCACATGAGCGTCGCGGCTTTCGTCAGTTCAGCACTCTTTGTAGGCGCGTCAGCCGCTTGGCATTTATTGAGAGGCAATCAATCGACTGCGGTAAAAACCATGTTTTCGATGTCGCTCGGGATCTTAGTGTTCCTTGCGCCACTCCAAGCCGTGATTGGCGATGTGCACGGGCTAAACACTCTGGAACACCAGCCCGCCAAAATCGCTGCCATCGAAGGACATTGGGATAACAGTGATGGCAAACCAACCCCATTGATTTTGTTCGGCATGCCAAACATGGAACAAGAACGCACAGACTATGCCTTAGAAATTCCTGTTTTAGGAAGTTTGATCCTACGCCACAGTTTAACTGAGCCAATCCCGGCGCTGAAAGACTTCCCGAAAGAGGAACGACCGAACTCACCTATCGTCTTTTGGTCATTTCGAATCATGGTCGGGCTAGGACTTCTGATGATTTTACAGAGCTTCTACAGCATATGGTTACGAAAAAAGAACACGCTTTATACCTCGCGTTGGTTCCTCAAGTTTTCATTGTTTATGGGGCCATCTGGTCTTATCGCAATACTCGCTGGCTGGTTTACGACAGAGGTTGGTCGGCAACCTTGGGTCGTTTATGGCGTACAAAAAACGCGTGATGCGGTTTCTGCACACGGAGACCTACAAATGAGCATCAGCCTGCTGTGTTTCCTGGTTGTATACAGCTTGGTATTTGGTTTTGGTTATTACTACATGATCCACCAAATCAAGAAAGGCCCCGATGCAATCGAACACGATGAGCACGACATGACGACCGTTTCAGGCCGCATCTAGAATTTGTCACAAAGTGAAGGTAGAAAATATGCATTTTGATTTATCCGTGATTTGGTTCGCGATCATCGTTTTTGCCACTTTGATGTACATCATCATGGATGGCTTCGATTTGGGTATTGGAATACTGATGCCCTTCATCAAGGATGAAAAACAAAAAGACGTCATGGTCAACAGTGTCGCGCCAGTTTGGGATGGCAACGAAACTTGGATTGTGCTTGGAGGCGCATCTCTATTTGGCGCTTTTCCGATGGCTTACGCGGTGATTATTGAAGCGCTAACCATCCCTTTAACGTTGATGTTGATTGCTTTGATCTTTCGTGGAGTCGCATTTGAGTTTCGCTTTAAAGCATTGGAAAGCCACTTAAAGTTCTGGGATCGCTCTTTTATGGTCGGATCGATTTTAACCACGTTTTTCCAAGGCATCGTTGTTGGCGCGGTAATTCAAGGCTTTGCGGTGGAAAACCGCGTCTTCGTAGGTAGCCAACTAGACTGGCTTACCCCTTTTCCCATCTTTTGCGGTTTGGGTTTAGTCGCAACGTACGCGCTGCTCGGTAGCACATGGCTCATCATGAAGACGGAAGGTGCACTGCAAAACACGATGTACCGCTTCACTAATAAAACACTACTGGCGATGATCTCCGCATTAGTCATTGTGAGCGCTTGGACTCCACTTGCTTACCCTACCATTGCGGAAAGATGGTTTTCTCTGCCGAATTTGTTCTACTTACTGCCCGTACCAGTCATTACTGGACTGGTATGTTTGAAGATTGCTGACTCCGTTAAAAAGCGTAAAGAGCGCAGCCCTTTCGTGATGGCGCTAGTGATCGTGATTCTCGGGTTCGCAGGGCTTGGCATCAGTATCTGGCCAAATATCATTTCTCCTAGCATATCAATATGGGAAGCAGCGGCTCCTGCAAGCAGTCAGCGCTTTATGCTCGTCGGAGCAGTGATCATCATCCCGATCATTCTGGCTTACACCTTTTGGAGTTACTACGTCTTCTCCGGAAAAGTAAAAGAAGGCGAAGCGTACCATTAACGAGTTGATAAGGAGTGAGTATGAAAATCAAAAATTGGTGCCGCCAATGGGCTTGGATGGTTGGAATTTGGGTCGTTAGCGTCGCTGCATTAGGGTTAGTGTCTATGTTGTTTCGCGTCATGATGACCGCTGCAGGGTTAAAATCTTAGCTCGGCATTTTTAAGTCAATAAAAAATGGATGCCTCTAGATCTTGTGTAAGAGCTAGAGGCGTTGAACCTAATACTCAATCTTAATGAAAAAGCCAAGCGTTAAGAATCTACTCAAAACATTCTTTCATAAGTCTACATTGCCTGAAGTCGTTCATGCATGCTTACGAGATCAAAAGGTTCAAGCTTTTTCGCAATGCTCAGTAATGCTTCCTTTTTATCTTGCGGTAAACTTTGAAACTTCGACTCTAAACGTAAATCCACTTTGCTAAAAAGTAGCTTTCTAATTTGACTAGCTTTTGCCTTTGATAATTGCAATCCATCATTATCGGAGGTTTCAATTATCATGATAATTCTTGCTAAATCACTGAATTCATCATCAGAGCATAAATAAAGTGATTGTTTGTATAAATAGCCAACCGAAATTTCAAAATCAATATTAAGCGCTTGAATCTGACCGACAATGTTTTCACTCATATCATTTTGAGAAGCAGAGTTGATACAATCATCAAATCGCCTTTCAAATGTAACAAATCGATTATTGAGCTCGTCCAACATAGTCGTATCTTTTGCGAATGATTCTATAGGTAAAACCAATAAGAACATTGGCAGTAGGTATTTTTTCAGCGACCGACTATTCACAATCAAGTCCTTCTTCTAAAAAACTTTCATGCGGTGTTGGTGCAATTGTTGCTTTCAAATTCAAGTCCATTAAACTCGCCAAATGGCTTTCATTAAACTCTGATAGCTTTTGCAGCTTTAGACTGGCTTCATTAAACTCTTGGTAGAACTTATCAGGTTGAGGTATCACGACTGTTTTTATGTTTGCTCGTGTTGCCGCAAGCATACCCGAATAAGAGTCTTCAAAGGCAATACAGTTACTTGAATCTACACCTAGTTTATTGATTGTTGAAAGGTAGACATCTGGCTCTGGCTTACCCTGCTCTACATCGTCTGACGATGATATCGCGTCAAAGTAACTGGCAATACCGAGTTTGTTCAAAATGATGGGAATGAGTTGATAAGGTGAATTAGTAGACAACCCTATCTTAAACCCTTTTTCCTTAAGCAATTTGAGTGTTTCTGTAACACCCTCTAATTCGCATCCTTTTTCAATTATTAATGCCTCCACTTTATCCACAACAGCATTCTCTACTTCCTCTAGGCTCTTTTCTTGCCAAGGATTACGTTCATACCAAAACCTTGTTACTTCACCTGTCGTCATAGTTGCAGTCTGCTTTGACAGCACTTCGGTCACTTGGACACCAACTGATGAAAACACCTGCTTTTCCGCTTCCTTCCACAAAGGTTCTGAATCAATCAGCAACCCGTCCATATCAAAGACCGCAGCGTATATCATTGGTACATCCTCAGTAAGTTCTATTCGTTGAGTAAGATTTGTCTATTCAACCAAAGCATAGCTTTGCATATAACGAGGGAGAGTATCACATTTGCCTGTGGCTATCAGAGCCAGTTCGATGACTCATCTTTAAACCTCAACATGACCGATGTGCATGGCTACTTTTAACGCTTGTTTATTGAGATTAGACGCCTCCCAAGCAACGACAACACGACTGGTTAGGGGGATATCATCAATCTCGGCGACTGTCGCGGAATCATCGAGATGTTCAGCCAGTGAGCGCGGAACGAGAGCAATACCTAACCCAGCCTGCGCCATGGCAATCGTCGTACGAAGTTGCGGTGCTGCGAACTGTGGTTCGAGCCTTACTCCTGCGTCGGCAAAAAGTGTACTCATGCCATCAAACAGTGCGGGTCCAGTCTCTCGTGGAAACAGTAAAATTTTATGGCCTCTCAACTGTTTCATCTGGATACAGGGATATTTTGCCAGTTCGTGCCCCGCCGGAATCACCGCGACAAACGGGTCGTTAAACAACACCTTGTGCTCAAAAGGCTCACTGGCGTAACAGGGTAGCCGCATGATTGCGAGATCAAGTTGTTTGCTTTTTAACTGAGTGGCAAGCTCTGGCATTGATAGTTCCGCCGTCTGGAAGTGAACCCCATCCTCTTGAATTCGCCCCACCCTCTCTAATACCTTAATGCAAGTTGATGTTGACGTTGCGAACCCGATTTTAACCTGCGTATTTTCACCACGGGCAATCTGTCGAGCTTTTGCTTTAGCGCGTTCCACATCAGCAAGAATATTTACCGCATCCGTATAAAAGACTTGCCCTGCATGGGTCAGCTCTACTCCTCTAGACAAGCGCTTAAATAGGTCTACGCCAAGCTCGTGCTCTAGCTTTTTGATTTGCTGACTCAAAGGAGGTTGCGCAATCCCTAACTGTTCAGCTGCTCGGGTAAAGTGATGAGTCTCGGCGACCGCGACAAAATACTTCAGGTAGCGAAATTCCATATATTTTCCATATCAAAATAAATCTTTTTTATATTGGATTTAGCACCGTGTAGAAGTCAATCTAAATATACTCTTCATTGCATAACTGGTCTTACTCATGCGTGGATTTTATAACCCTCTATGCGCTTGTTCGCTTGAAGTAGCGAAAGAATTTTCTGAATACCATCATGTTACCGGAGATGGTGAGATTTATCAGACTTCGTTAATGAGTGCTTTGATCGCTGGTGTTTACGAAGGCTCAACAACCATAGAAGAACTGCTGAAACATGGGGATTTTGGTTTAGGTACGTTCAATGAATTGGATGGTGAGTTGATTGCGTTTGATAAGGAAGTTTTTCAACTAAAGTCGGATGGCTCCGCAAACCCGGCAGACCTGGCGCAAAAAACGCCCTTTGCTGTCATGACTTTTTTTAAGCCTGATATCGAGCTGCCACTGACATCGCGCATGTCACGTCATGAAGTCCATAGCCTCATAGACGACCTGGTTCCAAGCGATAACCTATTTTGCGCAGTGCGCATTGATGGCGTTTTCGATTCAGTTCGTACTCGCACCGTACCTAAACAAACACGCCCTTATCGGCCAATGCTTGAAGTGGTCAAAGAACAACCAACGTTCCGCTTCACGCATAAGCAAGGCGTGGTCGCCGGCTTTCGCAGTCCTAAATATACGACTGGCATCAATGTGCCCGGCTATCACGAACACTTTATTACCGATGACCGCCAAGGAGGTGGTCATATTCAGGATTACAGCATTTCGTCAGGGTTCCTCCAGATTGGCAAAGTCTCGCGGCTAGTGATTGATACCCCGGTATCGACAGACTTTCTCAGCGCCAATTTGGCTCCGGAAGATATAAATACCGCCATAGAAAAGGCGGAAAAGTAACAAAGTCAGGCAAATAATAAGGACAACAAATGCAATCCAAACCTTCAAATAAAAATGGAGCTCAGTTGATCGCTCAACAGCTAGAGTCTCTCGGCATTAAGTACATTTTCGGTATTCCCGGTGCAAAAATCGATCGACTGTTCGATGCGATTGAAGACACTAACATCCAAATGATTCCGGTACGTCACGAGGCTAACGGCGCATTTATGGCGGGCGTTATGGGAAGACTAACCGGCAAAGCAGGTGTCACAATGGTTACGTCAGGCCCTGGCTGTGGAAATCTAGTTACGGGGGTTGCAACAGCAAACTCCGAAGGCGATCCGCTGATTGCTATCGGTGGTGCGGTGAAACGAACTGACCAGCAAAAACAAACACACCAGAGCATGGATACCGTCAGTATTTTTCGCTCTATAACTAAGTTCAGTGCTGAAGTGCAGCATGTGGACGCCGCAAGCGAGATCATGGCGAACGCATTTCGTATCGCAGAGTCAGGTCGTCCTGGGGCTTGCTTTTTGAGTCTCCCCCAAGATGTTTTATCCGAGCAAACCCAAACGGACATTATTGTCCCCTCGCCTTACACACAGCCTGGTTGCGCAGACATCGCAGCAATCGAAGAAGCGGTCAGTCGAATCAGTAAAGCAAAGCGCTGTGTGGTTTTACTTGGCCTTCACGCGAGCCGCAGTCAAAACGCTGCTGCTATCGCTCGGTTTCTTCAAAATACGCAGCTACCCGTTGTCGGCACTTACCAGGCCGCCGGCACGGTAGACATCAATTACTATCATCACTTTGCTGGGCGTGTCGGTTTGTTTAATAACCAACCTGGCGATGTTTTACTGCGGGACGCCGATTTAATTCTCACCATCGGCTTTAGCCCAATAGAGTATGACCCTGAGCTTTGGAACAGCCACCGCAACCCAGTGATTCACCTCGATATTGAACCAGCAGAATACCAACTTAATTATCAGCCTTGTGTTGAAATCGTCGGAAACATTGCGCAGTCATTAGACAAGATGGGCAGCTATATCTCTGAATATGCTCGCCTTTCCCCAACGGCACTTTCAGTACTGGAAGAGGTAGCACTGCAACGGCAAGTGATCAAAACCTATCCCAATGTCTATAACAAGCAAGGATTTCATCCACTGGCGCTAATAAAAGCTATGCAATCTATCATCACACCGGATACCACGCTATGCCTTGATATGGGGAGCTTCCACATCTGGATCGCTCGTTACTTGAGCTGTTTTCGAGCTCGCCAAATGCTGGTGTCTAACGGCCAACAAACAATGGGCGTTGCACTCCCATGGGCCATTGGTGCCAGCCTACTAAAACCTGGTAGCAAAGTGGTATCGATATCAGGAGACGGCGGTTTTATGCAATCGAGCATGGAGTTAGAAACCGCGGTTAGACTGAACTGCAATATCGTCCATATTGTGTGGGTTGATAACGCCTACAACATGGTAGAAATGCAAGAGGTCAACAAATATCAGCGCTGCTCTGGTGTGAAATTTGGACCAATTGATTTCAAGGTCTACGCCGAATCATTTGGCGCGAAAGGCTTCGCAGTGACTAGTCAACACGAATTACTACCGACATTGAATAAAGCCATGGATGTTGAAGGGCCAGCAGTGGTGGCTATCCCCGTAGATTACAGCGACAACGACAAACTGATGTTGCCGCGCACAGAGAAAAATCAAGATCCCGTTTTTGTAAGTTTCGAAGGAGAAATCGCATGAGAGGATTAAAAAATAAAGTCGCACTCGTGACTGGCTCTGCCAATGGCATTGGTTTGGCCATCGCAAAACGTTTGTATGAAGAAGGCGCAAACGTCGCTCTTGCCGATTGGAATGAAGAGCAGTTGGCAAACGCCGTTGAGGGCTTTGATAAACAGCGTGTGTCTGCGCATTCTATTGATGTTTCTGACCCAGAAAAAGTCGCAGCACTGATTTCTGATGTTGTTACCCGTTTCGGTAAACTGGATATTTTAGTAAACAATGCTGGCGTACATGTCCCTGGTTCCGTGATTGAAGGTAGTGTGGAAGACTGGAAGAAGATCTCTGGTGTAAACATTGATGGTGTTGTTTATTGCGCGAAGTTTGCTTTGCCTGAACTCTTAAAAACGAAAGGTTGTATGGTAAATACCGCGTCCGTTTCCGGTTTGGGTGGTGACTGGGGTGCCGCATTCTATTGTGCGAGTAAAGGCGCTGTGGTCAACCTGACTAGAGCGATGGCATTGGACCATGGTGCGGATGGGGTAAGAATTAACGCCGTATGCCCAAGTTTAGTAAAAACCAACATGACAAACGGCTGGCCGCAGGACATCCGCGATAAATTCAATGAGCGCATTGCGCTTGGCCGAGCAGCCGAACCTGAAGAAATTGCGTCTGTCGTGACTTTCTTGGCAAGTGATGACGCATCTTTCATTAATGGCGTAAACCTACCCGTAGACGGCGGTGCCACCGCATCAGATGGTCAACCTAAAATAGTATAAGCATTAACACTGACTGAGCAGAATTTTTAACTGTAAGGTATCCACGCAAAAAAAAGAGCCGAGTTTGTACTCGGCTCTTGTGTGTCTATTCTTAAGCCTGCGACGTTGCTAAACCTGCCGACGCGCCGCCTAATAACACATGATTAAATTCCATTCGAGATTCTTGGGCTTGCGCAGACAGTTCTTGTTTCTTCTGTTGAGCCAACTCAAGCGCTTCGGTTAGTTGCTGTAGCTCTGTTTGCATATCTTCTGGTAAATGATGGTCCGAAACCCCAGATTCACAGCTGTGTTCTAAGGCAAATGCGCGAATTCTCTTACGCATGCTCATCAGGGCCGCCATTGCTTCGCGCTCTTCTTCAGCCGCCTGTTGAGCTAAGTCTTTAAAGCGCTCAAATTTCGCCAAAGCCATTCCCTCTGTTGACCAAGGGTCAATTTCCGGCAGTTCTTCAATGTTAATGGTTGGCTCTTCGTATTCTGCTTGATGTTTAATATCTAGGCTCGCCGCGCGGACAAAGGACACCATCAACATCACCGAGATAACTAACAACGGTAAACCTCCCACGATCGCAGCGGTTTGTAATGTCGATAAACCTCCCATGAACATTAGGACGGTTGGCAGAAAAGACAAAGTAAACGCCCAGAACAAACGGTTCCAGCGCATCGGTTCTTCCGTCACATCATTTTGAACCACAGACGCAAGAATGTACGAGATAGAGTCAAACGAAGTCGCCGTAAAAATGATACACAATAGTGTAAAAACACCAATAACGATTGGCCCTAACGGTAATGTGTCTAACGTTGCAAAAATAGCCGCTGGCGCGCCTGATTCGTTGAGGATTGCAATGACATCAAGCTCACCCGTCAATTGCAACGATAAACCATAGTTACCTAAAACAATGAAGAATAAGAAACAACCTAAAGAACCGTAAAATATAGAACCTACGACCATCTGTTTGATCGTTCTTCCACGCGAGATACGCGCAACAAACAATCCCATACAAGGAGCAAAGACCAACCACCATGCCCAGTAGAAAATAGTCCAGTCTTGCGGGAAGTGTGTATCTGTAAACTCACCATAACCACCAAACGGCTCCGCCCAGGTAGCCATAACAAAGAAGTTAGACAACATACGACCAATTGAATCTAAGCCCGTTTCTAACATGAACACGGTTGGCCCAACGGCAAGTATAAAGAGTAACAAGCCCATCGCACCCCAGAAGTTAATGTTACTAAGGAATTTGATCCCCTTCTCAAGCCCTGCATACGCGGAGTAACCAAAAATAGCAGTACAGAGAAGTAATACAGCCACTTGGCTGAAGGTATTGTTTGGAAGACCGAAGATATGATGTAGACCACCATTGATAAGAGGCGCTGCTAAGCCAAGCGTAGTCGCCGCGCCACCCAACATACCAAAAATAAACAACACATCAATAAACTTGCCAATACCACCGTTTGCACGCTTTTCTCCTAATACAGGCATTAACGCACTAGAGATTTTCAAAACAGGTTGTTTGCGTACATAAAAGAAGTAAGCGATAGGCAGAGCAGGAATAAGGTAAATTGACCAAGCAATCGGTCCCCAGTGAAACAGACCATAAGTCGCGGCCCAGCGAATGGCTTCTTCACTGCCTGCTTCCAACTGAAATGGTGGTGATTGATAGTAGTATGCCCACTCGATACACCCCCAATACAGAATACTTGCGCCAATACCTCCACAAAATAGCATTGCAGCCCATGAGGCGTTACCAAATTCTGGTTGCTCGTCGGCTTCACCAAGTTTGATTTGGCCAAGATCGCTGAACACGGTGTAAATCATAAAACACATTGCTGCGATACCCAGTGCGAGGTATAACACACCAAGCTTATCGGTCATGAAAAATTTGGCCGAAGCTATCCAATCCGCACCTTGTGCGGGAAATAAAATTAAGGGTATAACGACGCTGAGTAAAAGAAAGAGTGAGCCTAAGAAGGTAGGCTTATCGATGAGAGAAAATGATTTGTCCATATTATATATCCTTATGTTTTCAAAGGACATGATCTACACTTCTCACAACTTCGCCAATTCACAACACTTATCGTTACCACAAGAATAATTGTCTTTAAAAGATGCATTATGTGACGCTGATTTTGTATTCATTATTTGATGCCATAGCGTTTAAATACGGCAACTTTTCTGCCACACCATCCAGCGCTCCTACCTTTAAAAACCTCAACACTGTTTGCCACCACTGAGGATTCCACAAGCTTAAACGTCGGTTCTAGATAACCCTCCAACTCCCCACTTCGCAAACAAAATGGAGGGAAGCGAGAGTGGTAATCATCATCTATAACGAAACAACCAATTAACAAACCGTCTCTTGTCAGCAATTTATCCACCATAGCAAAGTAATCTGGCCACTGGTCTCTCGGTAGTGCAGCGAGAAAGGATTGATTTTGGCGCAACATGAATGGATGCCGAACTCGCAGCCCCAGCCAATGACAGCGCTTGGCAGACGTTCAACGCCAAAGTGACATTCCCCCAAGCGGGCTACTACGAAGTTGGGGCAAAGGCGACTGATGACCAAGAGGTGGGCCAACCTTTTGCTATCACATGGAACCCGAAAGGTTACCTCAACAACACCTTCCACCGAATCGCGCTGATTGTTAAGGGTTAAACATGAAGGGGGAATAACAGTGAAAGCAACATCCTTAAATAAGCGGGTTTTCCCGCTCTCGTTTACTTTTCTCGCGCTGTTAAGTTACTCAGCCTTAGCAAACAATGACGAGTTGATAGCCGCAGGCGAACAGCAAGCGATGGTGTGTAAAGCTTGTCACCAGTTTGAAAAATGGAGGAAGTGCTTGTGGGGCTGCCTCTTTGGGGCTTAGCAGAGCGTGATATTGCCGGCTTTACAGGCTTCAATTACAGCGAAGCCATCAAACAGCATCAAGGTCAATGGGACGCAGAAAAACTGGATGCTTTTTTTGGCGTCACCACCGGAGTTTGCTCCGGGCACAAACATGGTCTTTCCCGGCGTAAAAGACCCGGGTGCGCGAGCCGCAATCATTGCATGGCTAGCAACCCAAAACCCTACACGCCACCAGATTGGAATACTGCTTCATCTGAAATGGAGGTCAAATCAGCTGGTGATGGGATATTAGCGCCAGGAGAGAATATGGAACTCGTCGCGGCAGTCTGCTCAGCCTGTCATTCGTTACACATGGTCACACAACAATGACTAAGCCGCCAACGATGAGATGAAACCTTAGACTGGATGATTGAAGAGCAAGGGATGGATGAACTGCCGGGTGATAATCGCGAAGCCATTCTGAAATACCTTTCGACCTATTATGGGGGTAACTCCCGCCTTTAAAACTAACGCTTATTGATATTTTACATACGTATTCTTTCTGTGTGAGTATCCCCTCAACAGGAATAGAGTGAAGTAACCTCTGTTATTTCACAGTATGTATCGATGAGGTTTAAAAGATTGAAGGCAGAAGAGTTTTTTGACAACCATTACCTTTCTATTTGGGTTTTTCTTGTTGGCGTGGCAGTCATTACCTTGATTATGATGGGAGGCGGCATGGCAGTAACGTTGCTGGCAATATTGATTGACCAGTCGTCTGAGCACTTAACTACTGATACTTTCTTGGCTCTAAACTTTTCTTTTGCTGGGGTCATGACTCTACTGCTTGTTATCCCAAACATGATGATTGTTAGAGGCAAACCTAAAGCGGCAGAAATCAACTTAATCAATATTTACTTTCAGTTCCTTGTTTACGCTCTTGGCCTATTCCTTCTTGAAGATGAACATAAACTTTTTTTTGTTAGTTTTGTACTTTTTCCTATTATCGCTCTCTGGCTCATGGCATCGACCAAATATCATACATTTGTGACTTACTTTTCAGCGATTAAAAAAGAACCAGACAGTTTCCGCGAATACTTTCTAAAGAAGTCTCAGTGACGACTAACACTTCTGCCACACCATCCATTGCTCTCTGCCTTTAAAAACCTCAACACTGTTTGCCACCACTGAGGACTTCACAAGTTCAAACGTGGGCTCTAGAAAAGATGCCAGTTCCCCACTTCGCAAACAAAATGGAGGGAAGCGAGAGTGGTAATCATCATCTATAACGAAATAACCAATTAACAAACCGTCTCTTGGCAGCAATTTATCCACCATAGAGAAATATTCTGACCACATGTCTCTCGGTAGTGCTGCGAGAAAGGCCCGCTCGTAAATGACATCAAACGATTGAGAAAAATCGGCATTAAATACATCACCCAATACGACTTTATCTTTGTAGTTACCTAACGTTGATTGCGCCATTTTTACCGCTTCTTGGCTGTAATCCATCGCGATCACGTCATGCCCATATTGAATAAAAGTGCTCAGTTCATAAGCGGCACCACACCCAGGAATAAACACTGAATGGCCTACATGAAGTGAATTGTCGAGATAGTCCTTGAGTTCTTGAGGTGTCGATTGGGCATCCCAAGGCATAGTGCCTCGGATAAACAAATCATCCCAGAATTGTGTGTTAATCATTGGTGCCTGTTTCATTTACCCGCTCCCTGATTGCGGTAGTAAAAAATAAAGGGATACGCAGCGCAATGTGGTATCCCTTTTCTAGCCTTTTGTCTGAAGTTGTTAGTTTTTTATGACAACCACTTTCTACTGCACTTATGCCACCAATGAGTTAACTGCGAAGATCATTGATTAACGGCTGCTCCGCTTGGTTCGGTACAAACTGGACATTGCCTTTCAGTTTAGTGACAGACTGGAGTGTTGCTTGAATGTCCTCTGCTGATACATGCACATCATGACAACAGAAAGTAATGGCATCGTTGAAGCCATCGCGCTCAATTTTCAAGGAGCCTTTAATATCGTGGCGACGACAGACTTCTTGGATCTGATGCGGATAAACAAACAGCCCTTTTACTTTCACCGCGGAGTCTGCTCGTCCCATCCAGCCCTTAATTCGTGCATTCGTGCGTGAAGAATCAGAACTTGTCTCTAGATATGCCGATAAATCTCCCGTTGCGTAGCGAATCAGCGGGAACTTCTCATCAAGCGAGGTTACAACGACTTCACCGACTTCTCCCGGTTGTACAGGAACACCATCAGGATCAACGATTTCAACAATAATATCTTCGGCAATCACTAATCCTTGTTCACCAGACACTTGATAAGCAATCAAACCAAGCTCTGCACTTGCGTAGGCTTGAAAGACTGCAATGCCTTTTTCCTCAAACATCTGTTCCATGTCTGCTGTAACCGCTTCACCAGAGACCAGAGCTTTCTCAAAGCTAGGCAGCTCATTGTATTTCTCTTGGTACTTTTGTAGCAACGTCAGCAAATACGAAGGTGTACCAGTGTAACCATTAGGTTGAAGCTGTTTAATTGCCTCTATTTGCGCTTCGGTATTGCCTACTCCAGCCGGAAATACCGCACAGCCACAAGCCCTTGCGCCACCATCCATAATAAATCCGCCAGGAGAGAAATGGTAAGAGAGCGTGTTATGCACTAAATCACCCGCACAGAACCCAGCAGCGTGAAACGCGCGCCCCATACGCCAGAAATCGGCCTCATCCGTTTGAGCCTCATACAACGGCCCAGGAGATTGGAATACGCGCGCCATTTGACCAATGGCAACGCTATTTAAGCCACCAAACGGCGGTTTAAGTTGCTGCTGATTAGGTACATTGAACTTACGTGTAATCGGGAACTGAGCAAGCCCTTCACGATTGTTTGCCAATGTAGGATCTAACTCAGAAAAATGCGCTGCGTAATGTTCGCTATTGGCTTTCGAATTCTCAATCAGTGCTGGCAAACGTTGAAACAGCGACTCTTCTCGCGCCTGTAGAGACAACGATTCTTTCGCATCAAATAGTTCGTTCATCCTTGCTCCTTACAACCAACGCTTACGACGTTTGTAAGATTTCAGATTCTTAAAGCTCTTGCGATCTTCATCGCCGCCGCCAAGGTAGAATTCTTTTACGTCTTCATTGTTTAGCAATTCGTGCTTGCTGCCATCTAGTACGATTTTGCCTGATTCCATGATGTAACCGTAATCGGCCGCTTGAAGAGCGAAGTTGGCATTCTGTTCAACCAAAAGCATGGTAATACCTTGCTCTTTGTTGATCTTGTTAATAATGCTGAATACTTCTTTAACTAGCAGTGGAGAAAGCCCCATAGACGGTTCGTCCAACAAAATCATCTTCGGTCGAGCCATTAACGCTCGGCCAATCGCTAACATTTGTTGCTCACCGCCAGACAAATAGCCCGCCAGGCCAGTGCGCTCTTTGAGTCGCGGGAAATAGTCAAACACCATTTCGATGTCTTGTTCAACTTCGTTGTCAGAGCGTGTATAAGCGCCTAAGCGAAGATTTTCTATTACCGTCATATCTTCAACAATTCGGCGCCCTTCCATAACTTGGAAGATGCCCGAACGGACGATCTCTTCCGGGCTTTTGTTGTCTATACGCTCGCCCATGAAGTTGATTTCGCCGCGCGTCACTTCACCATCTTCGGTTTTCAATAAACCAGAAATGGCTTTCAACGTTGTGGATTTACCCGCACCGTTGGCGCCCAGTAAGGTCACAATCTGCCCTTTTGGAACTTCTAAACTCACACCGCGAAGTACTAGTATTACTTCGTCGTAGACGACTTCAATGTTGTTCACTGAAAGCAGTATTTCTGCCGGTTCGATATTCGTTGCTAATTCAGCCATCAAACTACTCCTTGCTAGGGTGAGAGTGTTCTCTCACCCATCCTTATTTTCAGTAAGCTTTGTTATTAATAAGTCGTAGATTAGTAACCTAGCCAATCGTCACGACGTGACAATGTCACCTGAGATACTTTCTTAATATCAACTGCGCCGCCATCGTTGTTGCCCATAAAGACGTTCACGGTTGTTGTGCCTCGGTGATCTTCCGGTTTCCAGTTCGCAGGGACACAAACACCTTCTAAGCCTTGTGGTACCCAGTTGTCATGGACATACATGCCCTTCTTGATGTTTTCACCTGTGATGCCACCGTTGTCTTTCGCCCACTCCATTGCTTCTTTCATATAGAACGCAGAACAAATACCGCGAATGTAATGGTGAGTTCTGAATTCGCCCGGCTCTGATTCAGACTGCTTAGAAATCTCACGGACCAGTTTCATGCCTTCATTATCATCTCCCCAAAACGCTGTCATACCTGGGAAAACGTAATCTTTAAGGCCATCGCCTGCTGCTTCAAGCACTGGCTTATCGCCGCCCCAAATGTTTGCCATGTACTGGAACTCTGTCCCAACCGTGTTACAAGACTTCACTAGTGAGATAACCGAGCTACCGATATTAGCAATGTAACCGTAGTTGGTGCCTGACTCTTTCAGCGACAAACATTGCGCTTTGAAGTCCCCTGGTTTTAGTGACACAACGACTGGGTTTTGCACATCAAAACCAAGCTCTTTGGCGTACTCTGCACACGCTTCTTTTGGCGCATTCGGGAATGGATGGTTATCGCCAATGTGCGTAAATTTCGGCGCACCTTGATTGCCCTTAGATTCCCAATCTTCTTTCGCCCACTTAACTAGCGCACGGCACGCATCTGAGTACGACGCACCATAAAAGAAATTATAAGGCGCTGGTTTCGCGGTTTTTGGGTTTTTGCCAGTTGGGTCAGTTAAGTGACCAGAGTAAGAAGCAGAGAACACCGGCACTTTGTCTTTGGTAACAAACGAAATAAGTGCTTCGGTATCCGCCGTACCCCAACCTTGCAGCGCAACCATGTCTTTACGCGCCACCCAACGTTTATAGTTGGAAATCGCCACTGGTACTTTGTACGCCATGTCTACTGTTTCAAATTCGAGCTCGGTACCGTTAATGCCACCGTTTTGGTTAATCCAACGCAATGCGTCTCGCACGCCAGAACCATAAGGCTTGCTTACATAGGCAGTTGGTCCAGAAAAGTCGACTAATTGCCCGACAAACACAGAATCTTTTGCCCAAGTTGCGGTAGTAAACAGTGCAGATGACAGCACCAACGTTGTCGCTAAATGTCCTTTGTTCATAACTCGTTGTCCTTGTTATTGAGGTATATTCCACTTAATTCCACGTTAATATGAGAACGGATAGTGTTTCCAATATGCTCGAATCTGTTGCCAGCGATGCGATAATCCTTGAGGTTCGAAAATGAGGAACAGCATGATGACTAAACCAATCGCCATCTCTTTGAAGTAAGCCAGACCATCAGTGAAAGCGGTGGTATCACCAAACGCTGAAAGCCCCGTTACACCAAACTCTAAAACTTCAGGCAGAAGTACGATAAATATCGTCCCCATCAATGTGCCTTTGACTGAGCCTAAGCCACCAATGATGATCATTGCCAAGAACTGGATAGACATCATGATAGTGAAGCCTTCTGCTGATACAAACCCTAGATAATGTCCGTAGAGTGCACCCCCGATGCCCGCATAGAATGCACACACTCCAAATGAGAGCAGACGATACTTGGTTAGGTTGATGCCCATGATCTCTGCTGACAGATAGTGATCTCGTACTGAGACAAACGCGCGACCGTCACGAGAACGGATTAAGTTTGATGCCCACATATACATGAAGATCAGCGCAAACAGAGCGATGTAGAAGAAGCTTTCGTCAGTCGTAAACTCAAAGCCAAACAAATTAATTGGGTTCGCGCTTGCACCGTATGAGCCGCCACTGAACCAATCTGCGCGAGCAAAGAAGTCCTCTAGAATAAACTGCGCCGCCAACGTTGCGATAGCTAGATATAAACCTTTAATTCGAGCCGCTGGCAGACCAAACAGCATCCCCACAATCATGGTTAAGTAACCCGCGAGCGGAATCGCAAACACGACTGGAATGTTAAACTGGTTATTTAGCCAAGCCGATGCAAAGGCGCCAAAGCCAAAGAACGCACCGTGACCTAGCGAGATTTGTCCGGTAAAACCAACCAAAATGTTTAAGCCCAATGCCGCGATACCGAGGTATGCAATCTGAATAAACAGGTTTAGGAAGTAAATATCCAAGACCAGCGGTGCTGCCAGCATGGCGATGACACCTGCAATCGCAAGGCTTCTGATGGTTTTGGTTTCAAAAATTGGCGTATCGCTTTTGTATGTGGTTCGAAAATCCCCACATGGGCGCATGCTAAGTTGAGCCATGTTATTTCTCCTTAAATACGCTCAATATCTTTGGTACCAAACAGGCCATATGGCTTGAAGGCAAGAATGATTAACAGCACATAGAATGGTGCGATGTTGTACAGGTTACCCACTTGCAGGTATTGGCTATCAAAAAACTCAGCCAAGTTTTCTAGCACCCCGATGGTAATACCACCGACAATTGCGCCGACTACCGAATCTAAGCCACCTAAAATAACGGCTGGGAAAACTTTGATACCAATAATGGATAGCGCGTCAGATACGCCGTTAACGATACCGATAACAATCCCTGCTGTTGCAGATACCATTGCCGAAATGGCCCAACTGATGGCGAACACTTTCTTGATGGAAATGCCAAGACTCTGGGCTACTTGCTGGTTGAATGCCGTTGCGCGCATTGCCAGACCCATTTTGCTGAATTTGAAGAACCAGTAGAACGCGCCCATGATGAGCATTGAGAAGATCAAGCTCAGAATGTAAGCAAACTCAACATTCAAACCTCCGATATTCACCACGTTGGTTTCGAACACTTGCGGGTACGACACAGCAGAGACGCCGAATATCCACTTCATCAGTGCTTGGAAAAACATCGATAGACCAATGGTCACCATGATCACAGAGATAATCGGTTCACCAATCAACGGTCTGAGCACAATGGTTTGCACGGCGATACCAAAAATCATCATGAACGCGAGCGTGAGTAAAAAGCCAATAAAAAACGGTAACTGTAGGTGTACCAATGCCGCCCAACATACCCATGCGCCAATCAACAAGAACTCCCCCTGAGCAAAGTTGACCACCTGGGTCGATTTGTAGATCAATACAAAGCACATGGCGACAACGCCATACAACATGCCAACGATCACGCCATTAATGACGAGTTGCAGTAATAAATCCGTATTCACTATGCGATCCTCCGTTGTTCGCTATCCACTAGTGTTGGCTCATGCTCAATAAGCGTTTCAATAACTAGCGACGTTTGAATGCGTGTTTTAGTGCCATCTTGATAAGTGATCACCGTATCGACATCGACTTTTGGATCGTCGCTGTAGATGGTTTCGATGATGTCTCCGTATTTCTCTGCAACCACACCACGGCGTACTTTACGTGTGCGAGTTAGCTCTCCATCGTCGGCATCCAACTCTTTGTAAAGTAGAATGAATTTGCTGATCTTCTGTGCATCCGGTAGGGATTCGTTCACTTTTTGAACTTCTTCACGAATCGCTTGGTACACTTCTGGTTGAGCAGATAAGTTGGTGTAGTTGGTAAATGCCAAGCCGCGTTGCTCTGCCCACTTCGCGACGATCGCATAGCGAATACAGATGATGGCAGACAGCCAAGGTCGACCTTTACCTACCACCACGGCTTCTGCAATAAACGGCGAGAACTTGAGTTTGTTTTCGATAAACTGTGGCGAATAACGGTCGCCATGGCTGGTTTCCGACATATCTTTCAGACGATCAATCACCACCAAGTGACCGGAATCTTTAAAATAGCCCGCATCGCCTGTGTGCATCCAACCATCTTGAACATCTTCATCATATGCTGCTTGGTTGTTTAAGTAGCCAGTAAACATGCCTGTACTTTTCGCGATGATTTCACCAACGCCATTGCTGTCCGGGTTGATGACTTTCACTTCTGCATTATCAAACGCAACACCAACGGAATCGTAATCCACATCATCCGCTTGGTGCACGGTGTATGCGCCACACATTTCGGTCTGACCATAAAGCTGCTTAAGTGGCACACCAATAGCTTGTAGGTAACGGAAAGTATCCGGTCCCATCGCCGCACCGCCGGTTGCCGCAGATGTCAGGTTCGAAAACCCTAAACGGTCACGCAGAGCACGCAGAAGAATCCATTCAGCCAACTTAGAGCGTTTGCCCTGCTCCAGCGCTTTGTTGGCTAAGCTCATGCCCAGTTTGTACATCTTTTGCTTAAACGGTGTCGAATCCATCATTCGTGCAGACACGTCTGCCACAATGTTTTCCCACACACGTGGCGCTAACAGCACAAAGTTTGGACCGATTTCACGCAAGTCGGACATCATGGTTTCTTGTTCTTCCACAAAGTTAACGATTTGACGAGAAATCAACGCCTGACCAACCACGTAAACCTGCTCCATAATCCAAGGCAAAGGCAGAACAGAAACATAGTTGTCGCCTGGGGAACGAGGGTCTGCACGCAAGTAAGCCGCACAGTGATCCAAGAACGTGCCACTGTGTAGCTGAGCCAATTTTGGTTTAGAAGTCGTACCCGACGTAGTACAAAGAATTGAAAGATCGCTGCCTTTGGTTTCAACAACCATATTGAGATATTTGTCTGGGTCCGCTTTATCAATCAGCTGACCTTTTTTGTAGACCTGTTCAACATCAATTAATCTTGGATCATCGTATTTACGCATTCCACGAGGATCGCAGTAAATAATGTATTCAACGCTAGGAATTTCATCACCAAGCTCAAGCAGCTTGTCGCATTGCTCTTCATCTTCGGCAATCACGACTTTTGCTTTTGCATAGTTGATAAGGTACGCCACCTCTTCGTGCATAGAATCTTGATAGATGCCCAGCGAGAAACCTTTGATCGCATGTGCCGCTAACTCGCCCCATACCCATTCAGGGCGGTTATCACCTAGCAAACCAACGACATCTTGCTCACCAATACCCAAATCTCGTAGTGCCAGTGCCATCCACTTGACGCGGTTTTCATAATCCTTCCAAGTGAACTCTCGCCATATACCAAACTCCTTTTCACGCATTGCGACTTGTTCGGGCCAGTTCTTGGCATTGTGTTGCAACACTTTTGGAAAGGTATCTAAGCGGGTTATATCTGCCCAATCATTATGTTGCTGTGCCATTATGCACTCTCCTCTAATGTCGGTAACTCTTCGCCTAAGTACGCTTGTTTCACATGTGGGTTGGCCATCACTTCTTCAGGCTCACCCGTAGCAATGTGTTTACCGAAATCCAAAACCAAAACGCGATTAGAGATGTCCATGACCACGCCCATGTCGTGCTCAATCATGATGATCGTGATATCTAATTCTTCATTCAGATCCATGATGTAACGTGCCATGTCTTCCTTTTCTTCCAAGTTCATTCCTGCCATTGGTTCATCAAGCAGCAATAACTTAGGTTTTAAGGCAATGGCACGAGCAAGCTCTACACGTTTACGTAATCCGTAAGATAGCGTGCCTGCAGTCGCTTTTCGGATGTGCTGGATTTCTAGAAAATCGATCACGTCTTCCACATATTTGCGGTGCGCCATCTCTTCTTTCTGCGCATTAGAGAACCAATAGAGTGGCCCCGTGACGAAGTTGTTTTTTAGTAGGTGGTGTCGGCCAACCATGATGTTGTCCAGTACCGACATGTGAGAAAAGAGCGCTAAGTTTTGGAAGGTTCTTCCCAACCCTAACTCAGCTCGTTGGCTAGGTGTCCGTTTAGTTACATCATCTCCAGCGAAGATTACAGAGCCTTTGTTTGGTGTGTATCGACCAGAGATGCAATTGAGCATTGAGGTTTTACCTGCACCGTTTGGGCCAATGATTGAAAAAATTTCCTTTTCATTCACATGGAAGCTCACGTCAGTTAAAGCTTTCACCCCACCAAAAGCCAATGAAATATCGTTTACCTGCAACAGAGGCGATTCCGATACCATAGTTGATCTCCCTTTCGTTATTTTAAGTGCGTTCCATTGAGCACTATTTGATCAAACCTAACTTTGATACTGGTAACCGCTTTTACACCTATGCATCAACTTTGTATTCAGTTTACGTAAACGTCAATTTAAAATCAGAATAGTGCCTGAAAGATTAAGTTGCAATCGAGTTCATCGAGAAAGATTTGAACTAACGCAAACTTTAAGTAAATAAATTGTTAATAAAAATTATTCTCAAACGCTTACATATTTGGATAGTTCGGACCACCACCACCTTCTGGTGGAGTCCAGGTAATATTTTGACTTGGATCTTTGATGTCGCAGGTCTTACAGTGGATACAGTTGGCCGCATTTATTTGAAGCTCTGGCTGCTGCTCCCCCTGTACGATTTCATACACGCCAGCCGGACAATAGCGCTGTGCTGGCTCTGCATATAATTCAAGGTTCTGCTCAATAGGAATCCGCTGGTTCTCCAGTCGTAAGTGGCATGGTTGATCTTCCTCATGGAAGATATTGGATAGATAAACAGAAGAGAGGCGATCGAAACTTAACACGCCATCAGGCTTCGGATAGACAATTTCATTGCTGTTTTCCGCCAATAACAGAGACTGATGATCAGGCTTATCACAGCGGATATGCCACTTAGCTTTGCCTTTTAATACGTTATGTTCCAGCAGCGCTAAACCACCGCCCAGCCACGATCCAAAGCGGTGAATACCACTTGAGAAGTTACGTGCTTGATAAAGCTCTTCATACAGCCAAGACTGTTTGAAATGCTTTTGATAATCAGCAGTAACTGACTGACTCTCAAGGGCTTCACATACTGCTTCAGCGGCAAGCATGCCAGATTTCATTGCGGTGTGTGTGCCTTTGATTTTAGCGCCGTTAAGTGTTCCTGCATCACAGCCAATTAACAAGCCACCAGCAAACTGCTGCGTGGGAAGCGAATGAAAGCCGCCCTTGGTGATCGCTCTCGCGCCATAGCTAATACGCTTCCCATTTTTGAGGTATTGCTCAATCAACGGGTGGTGTTTAAAACGTTGAAACTCATCAAATGGACTCAAGTGCGGATTCTTATAATTCAAGTCAACAATCAACCCGACGGCAACTTGGTTTCCCTCTAAATGGTAGAGATAACTGCCACCTGTGGCTTCGTTTGATAACGGCCAGCCTAATCCGTGCACTACTAAACCTTGCTGATGCTGCTCTGATGGGATTTCCCACAGCTCTTTAAAACCGATAGCGTAATGTTGAGGAGTTTTCTCTTCAGCAAGATTAAATCGGTTAATCAACTGCTTACCAATATGCCCCCGTGCGCCTTCAGCAAATAAAGTAAACTTCGCTCGCAGTTCAATACCAGGTTCGAAATTTCCTTTTTGTTCACCATTTTTATCTAATCCCATATCGCCCGTGATCACGCCACAAACACGACTATCTTCATCGATGATCGCTTGACTGGCGGTAAAACCTGGGTAGACCTCCACCCCCAAGTTCTCAGCCTGCAACGCCATCCATCGGCATAGACTGCCCAAACTTATGATGTAATTACCTTTGTTATGTAACGTATTAGGCATCGCCCAAGAAGGCAGTTCATGACCATTGATTTCATTGCCTAGATAGTAGGTTTTATCTTGGTTTACTTTGGTATTGAGCGGAGCGCCTTTCTCTTCCCAGTCGGGAAAAAGCTCATCCAAACTTCGCGTTTCAAATACCGCGCCCGATAAAATATGCGCTCCAACTTCAGAGCCTTTTTCTACCACGCAAACAGAGAGGTCTTGTTCTTTTTCTGCTGCTAATTGTTTGATTCGGCATGCCGCAGACAAGCCTGCGGGACCTGCGCCTACAATCAGAACATCAAATTCCATGCAGTCTCTTTCCATGATTGCATTCCTTTTTCTTTGCATGTTGCCAACTTGTTAATCAACAATATATTTAAAGTTGACGCAAACGTAAAGGTAAATTAACATCATTTTAAAGACGTCATCACATCGTCTTCACTGTTAACACATAGTCTTCACTGTAAAAGGAATCTAACGTGAAAATACTAGTGCCAATCAAAAGGGTCATTGATCCCTACGTTAAAGTTCGCGTGAAAGCGGACCATAGCGATGTTGAAACCAATAACGTCAAGATGACGATTAATCCATTTTGCGAAATAGCCGTTGAAGAAGCCGTACGACTAAAGGAGCAAGGTATTGCAGATGAAGTCATCGTTGTCAGTGCCGGCGGTAGCCAGTGTCAGGAGCAACTACGTACCGCGCTTGCATTAGGCGCCGATCGCGCTATTCATGTCGATACTGAAGACAAAATAGAGCCATTGGTCGTCGCTAAGCTGCTCAAAGCTCTAGTTGAGCAAGAACAAGCACAGCTTGTGATTACGGGTAAACAATCCATTGATACTGACAACAACCAAGTGGCTCAGATGCTGGCCGCCCTACTTGACTGGCCTCAAGCAACTTTCGCTTCCGACGTGAAGATTGAAGATCAAAAAGTTCAGGTCGTGAGAGAAGTGGACGGCGGCTTGATGACGGTCGCGATGAACTTACCTGCGGTGATCAGTACTGACTTACGCCTGAATGAACCGCGTTTTGCCTCTTTGCCTAATATCATGAAAGCTAAGCGCAAGCCGTTAGATACCATCACACCTGACAGTCTGGGTGTTGAAGTGGTATTTAGCCAAACCATTCAAGAAGTCACACCGCCAGCGCAAAGAAAAGGTGGCATCAAGGTTGAATCTGTCTCAGAGCTTCTCGATAAGCTGCGTAACGAAGCGAAGGTGATTTCATGAAGAACTTAATCATAGCAGAGCATGACAATAACCAATTGCATGCGGACACACTCAAAGTGGTTAATGCAGCAAAACAAGTCAGCCAAGACAATGTTTTGATCGTAGTGGGCCACCAGTGTGAAGAAGTCGCTCAGCAAGCTTGTCGCGTTGATGGTATATCAAACGTAATTTGTGTCGATGATGAGCAACTTAAGCATCAATTTGCCGAGAGTATCGCACCTACTGTAGTGAGTATTGCTGAAGGTTTTGACGCAATCTGGGCTAGCTCATCATCAAAAGGGAAAGATCTTGCACCGCGAGTAGCAGCGAAGTTCGGCGTTGGGCAAATTTCCGATATTGTCCAAGTTATCGATGAAAACACTTTTATCCGCCCTATTTACGCAGGAAACGCATTTGCCAAAGTGACCACCAGCGACAAGGTTCGCGTCATCACCGTGCGCGCGTCTGCGTTTGAGCCGGTTACTTGTCACAACCAAGCTGATATTAAGCATCAGCAGGTCACTATCTCAGCTCCAATGATTGAATTGGTTTCTGTCGATAAAACCGTGTCAGAACGTCCTGAATTAAGCGCGGCAGAGGTGGTTGTGTCAGGTGGACGCGGGGTCGGTAGCAAAGAGAACTTCGCGTTGATCGAACAAGTTGCCGATAAACTAGGTGCTGCCATTGGCGCTTCTCGCGCGGCGGTTGATGCCGGGTTTGTTGCCAACGACTTACAAGTGGGTCAAACCGGTAAAATCGTTGCACCTAAGCTTTATATAGCGGTTGGGATTTCCGGTGCCATCCAGCATCTTGCAGGAATGAAGGAATCCAAAGTGATTGTCGCGATCAACAAAGATCCAGAATCTCCTATCTTTGAAGTTGCCGACTATGGATTGGTTGGTGATTTATTCGAGGTACTACCTCAGCTTGCCGAACAACTTTAAACGATCAGATAAGGGGCGAACACTGCTATGTTCGCCCCTTTATTTTGTTTTGGTCATATTCAAAAGAATTGAAATTAGAGGGACCTATGCCAAAATCTGCACCTATTTGGTCACCATCTGCTGAGCGCGTCAGCAATAGCAACTTATTACGGTTCATCGAAAAGGTTAATAAAGACAAAGCCGAAGGTACCGTAATCAACAATTACACGTCTCTACACCAGTGGTCCATTGAGCACAATGATGAATTTTGGCGACATACTTGGCAGTTTTGCAACGTAATCGGAGATATGGGTTCGCAAATCAAGAGCCTTGGCAGTCCCAAATGGACACAAACAGGTTCTAATCATCACCATGTAAATAGAGACACAGTATGGTTTGCTGACGCCACGCTGAACTACGCAGAGAACCTCCTATCTCAGGCTGAACAATCACCAGAGCGTGAGTTTATTGTTTTTAGCAATGAAAGCGGTGAACACCGACAACTCACCGGTAAACAGTTGCTTGAACAAGTTTCCGCCATTCAACAATGGCTACTCAATTGTGGTGTCGGTAAAGGCGATGTCGTTGCGGGTTATTTGCCCTACCTTCCTGAAACCGTTATTGCCATGCTGGCCACCACCAGTCTTGGTGCCATTTGGACTTCAACCTCTCCTGATTTTGGTATCGATAGCGTCGTAGAGCGTTTTGGTCAGGTCAAGCCGAAAGTTCTTTTTTGCTGTGATGGCTACCAGTTCGGAGGCAAAGCTTTCGATATGACGGACAAGAACACCACTCTTAGTAGTAAGTTAAGCAGTGCCTCCGAAGAGACTACTATTAGCGTATGCCAAATCGAATATTTACAAAACGCTGAGAGTGCTAGCACTTCTGAGTTTGTTTCTTGGTCCGATATTACTCACCACTTTTCTCCACAATCAATTCAATATCAACCAACGCTGTTTAATGACCCGTTATTCATTTTGTATTCTTCTGGTACAACAGGTCAACCTAAGTGTATTGTCCATTCCGCAGGCGGTACCTTGCTCAATCACCTCAAAGAACATCAACTGCATTGCGACATCAAATCGCAAGACAAGGTTTTCTACTACACAACATGTGGTTGGATGATGTGGAACTGGCATGTTTCCGCTCTTGCGAGTGGTGCAGCCTTAGTGATTTACGACGGTAGTCCGGTTTACCCTGATCACTCCGTCTTATGGCGATTAGCTGAAGAACATAACGTGTCGCTGTTTGGTACTTCAGCGAAATACTTAGAGGCACTGGAGCAGGCAAACTGCTCTCCAAAACTAGAACATAACCTGAAGTCACTCAAAACTCTGTGCTCAACTGGTTCGGTGCTTTACCCAGAACAATTTAATTATGTCTATCAGCACATCAAGCAGGACTTGCATCTCGCTTCTATCGCTGGCGGCACAGATATTTGCGGATGCTTTGTACTTGGAAACCCTATTTCACCAGTTTACAAAGGTGAATGCCAAGGCGCAGGGCTAGGAATCGACGCACGTGTTCTAGAGGATGGTGGACATACTATTACGCAAAAACGCGGCGAACTGACTTGTAATAACTCGCTACCTAACTTCCCTATTGGCTTCTGGAACGACAACGGCGAACGTTATCACAACGCTTATTGGAGCAAGTTTACCGATATCTGGCACCATGGCGACGATGTGATGCAAACCGAACATGGCGGCTTTATTTTTTATGGCCGTAGTGACGCAACCTTAAATCCAGGCGGCGTACGCATCGGTACCGCTGAAATCTATCAGCAAGTGAACGCGTTACCCGAGGTTGAAGACTCCATCGCTGTCGGCAAGTTAAACCAGCAGTCTGAAGAAATCTGGTTACTAGTAAAACTCGCTCACAACGTCGAGTTAACCCGACAACTCACCGATTCAATTCGCCAAACATTGAAAACAAAATGTTCACCGCGCCATGTCCCACGACAAATTTTTGCCATCAGTGATATTCCTAAAACGCGCTCAGGCAAATTGGTTGAGCTAGCAGTGAAACAATTGGTAAACGGACAAGCTGTAAAAAACATTGGTGCTATTGCTAACCCAGAAGTGCTGGAAGAAATTAAAACGCTTTTCAACATAGAAAGTGGCGCCACTGTCAATTAGAGACTCAACAAGTCTTCCAACAATACAGACGGGTATAACCTAACTGTATTTTTAGCTCGCTCGATAACTCCTCCCCACTTTCGTGGAAACTGCGCGAAATATGCTTCATGTACACAAAAAAGGTGAGATAATTATATCTCACCTTTGAGCCATATGAGCGGGAGCATTAGTTTGGGGGTTAAGCTTTTATCAGTTGGCTCATATCTTCGCGAACTTGTGGCACCGTTAAACCAACGATGATTTGAAGGCTCTCTTGATTTCTAACAATATTCACCGCTCCGTGCTGTGTGAAAAATGCGTTCTCCTTTACAAGAGAGACATCTTTAACTTTAACACGCAAACGCGTCGCGCAATTAGTTAACAATTCAATGTTTTCTTTTCCACCCAGACCTTCAATAAAGGCACTAGCTTGTGACGGACTTGCGCTACTGTTATGGACCGCTTTCGCTTCTTTGTAGTCAGCTTTGGAATACAACTTACTATCTGCACCTTCACGTCCCGGAGTAAGTATGTTGTATTTTAAAATAAGCGCGCGAAACGTAACAAAGTAAACACCAGTAAACATGAGACCAATAATAATCTGAATCACGTATGTTCCTGCATGGTTACCAGCCAAAGGCAACCAGTTTTGGAAAATGAAGTCTATCAAGCCAGTCTGAAAGTTACCGGAAACACCAAACATAAAGGCGATCGTTGCCATTGTCGCAGATAACAACGCATGCAAAGCAAACAGCGCAGGTGCGATAAATAAGAATGTAAACTCTATTGGTTCGGTGATCCCTGTAAGAATTGCTGTGATTGCGGCTCCGAGCACTAACCCCATCACCATCTTTTTATTTTCTTTTTTCGCAACTGAATAGAGTGCTAGTGCGATACCCGTACAACCAAACACTTTACCCATTCCCGTCAACATCAAACCACCCTGAGGAAATTGTGTCGTTAAACTTTCCGAGCTCTGGGCGAATGTCTGTATATTTTGAATCCAATAGGCAACCGTTCCGCCATCGACTGCAACTGGCCCATAAAAAACGGGACCATATACGAAATGATGCAACCCCGTTGGTATCATGATTCGCTCTAAAAACGTAAATAGCCATACCCCTAACGATCCAGCAGAAACCAAAAATGATTGCAGATTGTTAATACCATGCTGAATACTTGGCCAAGTCAAACAAGTTAGAATTGCCATCACGACCATAATGGGGAAACTAATGATCACAACCAATGGCGTTCCGCCAAATACAGCCGCCCAATCCGGTAGCTTTTTATCAAAGAATCGGTTGTGAACCCAAACAGAGAGACTTGCAATTAAAATGGCACCTAGCAAGTTGGTATCAAGCGTTAGAATGCCACCAACTTCAGTCAAACCTCGCTCACCTTCCGTATAGTTCACGCCCAGTTCTGGTCCCCAAAATTGAAGGATTCCACCAATAACGTAGTTAAACGTAATGTAGGAAACGAGTGTTGCAAGTACAGCGCGACCAGATGCTTTTTTAGCTAAAGCGATAGGTAACCCAACGGCAAAAATAAGTGCCATATTTTTAAATACAGCGAGAGATGCCTGTAAAATGATCGTCGAGACTTTAACCCAAGCACTCCCCTCTAGTGCCCAAGGAAACACTTCTTGATTTAACAGCACAACAGAGAAACCCAATAACATGCCCGCTGCTGGAAATAATAGAACGGGAACAAACATCGCGGCTCCGAACCTTTGAATAATGTCTTTCATATAAACCTCTTGTTTCATTCACGGAGCCTACAAGTAGGCCCCGAACGTCCAGTTGTTATTGAAAAAATTGAGGAAGGTAGGCTTTATTTTCTTCTAGTAATTGTTTTGTTATTTCTTTAGCTTTTGGCACATTAACCACGGTACGGTTAAGTGTGAGTGCATTAATCAGCTTTTGCTGACTTCCTTCGTACCAAGCATCCACGACTAATTTCTCGTAACCAAGTTGGCTTTCAATCATGGCTTTTTGGAAGGTTGGGATTTTTCCTACAGTAAAAGCTTTCGGTCCATCACTAGTTAGCGCAGCTGGAACTTCTACCATGGCGTCATTTTGTAAATTTGTAATAGCACCATTATTCGGTACGATGACGAGATACACATCGCTCAAGTTGTAGGCAAGCGAAGCCGCAACTCTCACCATGTATCGACCATGGATATCGGCATGCAGTGTTTCGTGCTTCGTGGTGCCCGCTTCAATTATTCTTGCGTTCAATTCGAACACTCGTTTCTCACGGCCGTTAATTACCTGCCTTGCGCGGGTATTGTTGATATCCTCTTTCGCCACCATTTTTTCAGGGTACAAATAGTACTGAAGATACGTATTCGGCAAAAACTCTGGATTATCAGCAAGCATTGTTCTCATGTTTTTGAATGTGGCTTGCCACGATGGGTCATCCGCTATTTCCGCATCAACCGCACTGATCCCTTCTTTTAGGATGATATTTTTAATTTTGTCCGTTAAGTCTTCACCCTGTTTGTTACGAATTTTGGTAAACCAGCCATAGTGATTAAGCCCAAAATATTCAGGAACGAAGTCCCAAATTTCACATCCTAACAATTGCGCATAGCTGACCATAATCGCTGCTGGCATATCACAGATATTTAGAATTCGCTTATCATGCGGAAATTCACGATTTAAAGCTTCAGCGACAATTGCCGCCGGGTTGGTGTAATTAAGAATCCACGCATCTGGACACGTTTGTCGGATCTCGTTCACTAGCTGGATCATGTCGCCGATAGAGCGAAGTCCATATGCCATTCCTCCCGCGCCACATGTCTCTTGCCCAACACAAGAGTTGGATAGCGGGATTTGTTCATCACGCTCGCGCATGGCCAACCCACCAGTGCGGATCTGGATAAAGAAAAAGTCCGAATCTGCGAATGCGACAGATTTATCCGTTGTATAAACAAACTCTTCAACTTCTGGATAGTGTTCTCGCAATAGAATTTCAGTAGTTAATGCATTCGATTCTTGGCGTTTCTCATCTATGTCGTAAAACACGACTTTTGCGAGTGGAAAGTTATCTTTTTCGGCAATAAGGCTGTTCATCATACCAAGTGTGTATGTACTGCCAGCACCAACAATCGTTAATTTTTGACGTTTCATTTCGCTACCTCAAATGTTTATCCTGAAAATGTATAAAATAAGTATTAATACTTTTATGATACATTTAAAGTGTAAGCACAAAGATACGAGATAAAAATCACACAAAGATTCTAAGGAAAAGTATTAACTACATCTCAGATCACATTCTTGCTATCATGATCCAAGACTTAGCGAGGTATTATGAAACCCAAATACATAGACATTGCGGAACGATTAGAAAAAAAGATCAAAGATGGGGAACTACAACCTAAATCGATGCTTCCAAAAGAGAGTGATTTGCAAGAAGAGTTTTCCGTAAGCCGCGTAACCATCAGAAAAAGCTTACAAATTCTGGTCGACAATAATTTAATTAGTCGGACAAGAGGTAGTGGAACTTATGTAAACGATCTAAAAGCCCAACATGATGCCTTACATTTGCTGGGTTTTATCGAGGAAGTCAGTAAACAGGGGAAAACGCCTAGCTCTCAAGTCATAAAGTTCGAACTTAAAAAACCGAATGAACAGGTTGCTAAGCAGTTAAATCTCTCGCCCAATGATGATACATATGAAATACATAGACTCAGATGTATTAATGATGAGCCTGAAATTTACGAAGTCACTCATATGCCAGCAGTGTTATTTCCAGACTTGAGCATAGCCATAATGAATGGTTCTAAATATGAGTACATTGAAAATAGCAAAGGATTGAAAATTGCGAAAAGCAGTCAGTCTGTCAAACCGTATTTGTTAGATGCAGAGACGGCCTCATACCTGAATGAATCAGAAGCTTCCCCTATTCTAAAAGTTGAGTCCACTGGTTACCTAGAAGATGGTCGTGCATTTGAATATACCGTCAATTACTTCCGACTTCATCAATACAGCTTCGAGTTTATTTCAACTAGGACGTAGTACTATTCGACGCTAATGGTTAATCATTGCGCCAAATCTTATATCCGACCTCTCGCATTGCTCTGCCGAGCAGGTGGGAGGCGACTGGCGCAGTGAGAACGATAAACAACATCGTACCGATAACCCGAGAGATCACGGTAACTTCAGGGAGTGAGAAAGCGACCGCTAATAACAAGCAGCTCACTCCGACAGTTCCAGCTTTGGTCGCTGCATGCATTCGGGTATACAAATCAGGAAGCCTCAGGACACCTAGACTTGCAACCAAGGTCAACAATGTTCCTAAGCATAAAAATAGTCCAATCAACACGTCCATTATTCTTTCTCCTTTCTTTTAACGATCAAACGTGCAAATGCGATCGTGCCGAGAAATGCGACCAAACCTAATGTAATGGCGATGTCTAACAGAGCGTCCTCACCGCTGTCTAAGGTGTAAACCGTAATAAATCCGATAGTGATAAATGAAATCAGATCTAACGCCACAACTCGATCAGCTAGCGTTGGTCCTAGAATTAAACGAGCAAAAGCCATAACAAAGCTGAGTAGTAGCCCAGAATAGGCAAAAGTGACCGTTATTTGCAGCCAACTATCCACGCGTCACCTCCAAAATTCGATGCTCTAACCCATCTTTAATTCCGCGAATAACCTCTTCATGTTCAGGTGCAAACATGGCATGAACGATAAGATACTTTTTATCAGCCGTAACATCCAAACTAAGCGTACCCGGTGTTAAAGAAACCATGTTCGCCAGTAATGTGATTTCTAGGTCAGAATCGACCTCCAGAGGGACATAAACGATATCAGGCTGACTCAAATGAGTAGGTGTCACGACGTCCCACACCACTTTCGCAACCGATATAACCATTTCATAAGCGAAGTACACCAATAACTTCAATGCAGATGCAAAACGTTGAAAATAGCTCGTTTTCAATCCAAATGGTTGACTCAACCTTAAAGCAAAAAAGCCGACCGTAAATCCGACAACAAAATTCAGACTCGAATAGCTGCCATTAAGCATCATCCACGCTAACGCTAAGAAAAAATTGAGGAATAGATAGATCATGCATTTCCTCCTAACACCACTCTGATGTATTCAGTCGGATTTAACAGTTGTTCTGCAGCTTGAACGGAAAATTGATAAAAAGGCTCCGCCACTAAGCCAATGATTAGCGTCAACGTTGTCAATACAATAATTGGAACGCAGTACAACCAATGTACTTTGGCCTGCAGAGTCTGTTCTGGCTTCTCTCTAAATGGCTTTTTCCAAAATGCCTCACTCCAAATTTTCGTCATCGAGTAGACAGTAAGCAACCCCACCAATAACGCGGTACCTGCTAACCAGTAATACTCAGCCTGTATGCTCGACTTGATGACCAATAGCTTTCCCCAGAAACCCGATAGCGGTGGGAAACCGGCCAGAGAAAACGCAGGGACAAGAAACAAGAACGCTAACCAAGGCATAGCTTTGTATACCCCACCCAAATGTTCAAGTTGACTAGAGCCATATTTGCGCTCGATGAATCCACCTATTAAGAACAAATTCGCTTTTACAATGATGTGATGAACAATGTAGAAAATGGCACCGGCTAAAGCTAAGGGAGTGTAAATAGCCAACCCCATGATCATATAGCCTATTTGGCTAATAATATGAAAAGAAAGAATTTTCTTAATGTCGAATTGGCTAGCCGCTCCTAAAACGCCCGTTAACATGGTTAGCCCTGCGACCCAAATTAACGTCGGTTGCCAACCACTCTCGGCGAGCGGAAATACCAAGGTAAAGACTCTTATCAACGCGTATACACCGACTTTAGTAAGCAACGCGGCAAACAGTGCCACCACACCGCTTGGTAACGTGTGATAAGAAGCTGGCAACCAAGCAAATAAAGGAAAGAGTGCCGCTTTAATAGAGAAGGCAAACAAAAACAGCGCGGACAGCATCATGTTGATGCTCAATTCATTTCCCCCAACTTTGGTGTAGAGATCGGCCAAGTTCAAGGTGCCCGTTGCGCCATACAATAAACCGATAGCAAGTAAGAATACCAGCGTCGAAATCAGGTTCAACATCACGTACTTTACTGCACCATCAACTTGAGTTTTCGTTGCATCTAACACCATTAAACCAAATGATGAAATGAGCATGACCTCAAACCAAACATACAGATTAAAAATATCTCCAGTCAGGAAAGCGCCATAAACGCCAGCAAGCAACACGTGCATTAGCGCATGGTAATTGCTATAGGAGGGCTTTCGGTGAAGGTCCGCCATCGCGTAGAAAACACATATCGCACCAATCACCGCCGTTATCATCACCATAGCAACGCTGAGGTAATCTGCGACAAACACGATACCAAATGGCGCACTCCACTGACCAAAAGCAACGGCTTGAATACCATTATTTATGATGTTTTCTGTGAGAAAGCCCGCAACGAAAAGGTTCGAAATCGCACTTACACCGCTCAACCACTCAACACTTTTTGTTGAGCGACGGACGAAGAAGATAGTCAACGCCGTACTCAGCGAGAGAACTACCGGTAACGTAAGCAAAATCGAACTCATTGACCCTCCTCAGAACGTTGCATTTCATCGACGTTTGCAGTTCCAGTGTCTTTATAAGCTCGATAGAACAGCATTAAAGCAAAAATAAGTAGTCCAAAACCGATGACTATCGCAGTTAAGATAAGCGCTTGAGGTAAAGGATTTGCCGCGCTATCTGGTGGTAAAAGAGCATTATCGCCAATCAATGGCGGTTCTCCGGGCGTCAGCCTCCCAGCGGTAAAAATAGCAAGGTTAACCGCACTACTGAGTAACATGATGCCGAACAAAAGGCGCAAGATATGCTTTTCAAGCATTAAATAAACACCTGCTGCGACAAATACTCCAACGACAACACTCCAGACTATTTCCATCACTCTAGCTCCTCATTAATACGAAGCAGCATACCCATCACGCCACCTATAACGGCAAGGTAAACACCAACATCAAAAACCAATGGCGTCCCTAGTGGTATCACGTCTTTCCACCACAGTCCGGTCAAAAACGGTTTATCAAACGCAAAGCTCAAAGCACCAGAAACTAAGCTCAATGCGATGCCAGATAACGCAATGAGAAACGGTTTGAAATACAACCTAGAACGAACGTATTTCGGTGATTCCGCGAACATGAGAAGTGATAAACCAATAACGGCAATCAACGCACCAATAAAGCCACCACCCGGTTCATTATGACCACGTAACAACAGATACACTGAAAATACGAGCATGAGTGCCGAAACGATGTGTGCCGTGGTTGCAAAAATTAATGATTGGATACGATTTTGCTTTTTCGCTCTTGTCTTAAGCAAACTCACTGCCGCAATCCCTGCAATAACAACGACAACAACTTCTCCCAATGTATCAAATGCGCGAAAGTCGACCAGAATAACGTTAACAATGTTTCGCCCATGTCCACCCGGGACACTGTTTTCTGCAAAGAAATCTGACACCGAAGAGTCCATCGGCTGAGACGTGATTCCTAACAAAAGTAAAGTAACCGAAACTCCTATCACACCTGCTATGCAAATATTCGCTACTTTACGTTTTATTGAATGCTTGGGCACGGTGGTTAGACGCGGCATATGACGCATTAACAATGCAAGAAAGACCACCATTAATGTTTCCACTAACAGTAAAGTCTTCGCAACGTCCGGGGCGCTATAAATCATAAAAACAAGCGTAGTCATGAAGCCAATCATACCAAGCGCAGAAATCGCAAGAAGTCTTGCGTGGGACAACGTACATACGAGCGCAGCACCAATCAACAATAAGGCAATACCAATCTCATAGAAAGTGACACTTGAAAGTTCGCCAACCAAAGGCAGAGGAATAAGCGCTACCTGACTCAGTAACGCAACGGCAAGTACCGTGAAAAATAATAGGACATAGCGACTCAATTTCTTTTGCTGTAACCGCGTCGTTTGCCACTTCGCCACTGTCATCATGCCATCTAATAGTCGTTCAAAAATATTCTCCGCTTTGGGGACGAATAGATGTAACCGCTGAAAAAATGCAGACACAGTAGGATAAACACGGTACACCACATACCCCAACGCTAGCGTAATAACGCTTAACACTAACGGTACATTCACGCCATGCCATAGTGATGTCTCTTTAAGAGTTGCTGTGGGCAGAATGTCAGCAGAGCCCGGAAAAATAATATTGCGATCTAACCAATTTAAACCGAATAACGGGACCAGGAGACTGCCAAGTGCCAAGAGCAAAGGCGAGATCCACAGGTTTTTTTTTGTCTCAACTGGCTTAGTTTCAATCGGCACGAGACCACGGCGAGCAAAGAATGGTCTCGCAATAAGCATAATGGTTAGCGCGACCATCAGTATATTCACGATTAATAGTACAAAGGCGATCCAGCTATTGAGCTCTACTGCGGACTTATACATGTATTCTTTGCTCAAAAAGCCTAACAACGGCGGGAACCCCGCTTTAGACAATGCAGCCAAACTCCCCGCAACCATGCTGATGACGAGAACTGACTTCAGACCGTACAATTGATCAATATCTCGTGTTCCTGTCGCTTTGTCGATATTACCCACCACCATAAACAGCGCAGCTTTATAGAAAGAGTGAGCGAGAATAAACATCAATACTGCACTAACGGCCAAATCTGTGCCCATACCTAGTAATAATGTTAATTTACCCAAAGCAACATTCGTGCTGTAGGCTAGCATCAGCTTCAAGTCAGTTTGTTTTAATGCGACAAATGTGCACCAAATGGCCGTGATACTCCCAGTGATGACTAAAGCATAAAACCAGATCTCGCTGTGGGCATAAACTGGCGATAAACGTGCTAATAGGTAAATGCCTGCCTTTACCATTGTTGCCGAGTGTAAATACGCACTGACCGGAGTGGGAGCTGCCATCGCGTTAGGTAGCCAAAAATGAAACGGGAATTGCGCAGATTTAGTAAATGCACCGAGTAGTATGAGCACTAGAGATGGGATAAACCATTCATGCTGCGCAATAGTGTCTGCCTGCTCGATAATGGTATTTAGCTCATAACTCCCTGCCATTGCTCCCAGCAAGATAAGACCAGCTAGCAACGCTAGTCCACCAGCACCGGTAACAATCAGCGACTGCAAGGCGTTTTTCCGAGACGTTTTATTTTCGTGATTAAACCCGATCAGTAAGTAAGAAGTGATGGTGGTGAGTTCCCAGAAAACAAATAACAACAGAATGTTATCGCTCATCACAATCCCTAGCATGGCAAGCATGAATAGGGTTAGATACAAATGAAAGGAAAACCGGCTATCACTTTCTCGTAAATAAGCCAAAGCGTAGATTTGAATCAGTGCACCAATCCCACTGATCAGTCCCGCAAAAAGAAATGAAAGACCATCTAATCTAAAGCTAAGGTTGATATCGAGGCTTGGTATCCATTCCGCATTCCAGCTCACGCCTGCAGGAGTATAGATATAGAAGAGAAAAGAGAAGATTAAAACTGGCAGCGCAGGGAAAATCAGTAAGACCAACTGATTATCTAGGTTTTTCGGCAGGTTTTCTTTACCCGTTATGTTATTCAACATCGCAGCCCATTCGTTATTATAAGAAGGTACGCGCTATTCGGCGCAAATGACAAACTCCACTGTATTGTTTTAGCCCAAGCGCTTCAAAAACGATCATGAAACCAAGGGAAAAGTAGCAAACAGTAATCACTGAGTGCTACTTAGAGGAACGCCGATACAAACCGCTATTTGCTGTCTGCTACGGCATAAGAACGTAGGTCACTACTTACATGTTCTTGGCTGAATGTATATGGATTATCGTCATCAGCTAACTCGAATGCATCGTAGGTGCAGTCACCGATATCATTTCTCGGACAAACATAAACATTCGAACGTTCTATCATTTCTGTGTGGCATTTCGGGCATAGGTTTTTCATGTCACTCTCCTCTGATAACTTATTGATACATTGATAATTCCATGTTCTAGAGATCCATCTCCCTCCTTTACCTAAAACATCACTTAAACCCAACTTTGTTACACCCCAATTACTGAATCGGTGAGACAAAACCATCGGGCTTAAGAGCGACCAAACTACAGTTAATCGATTGCAAAATATTTTCAGCCGTATTACCAATGACATAACCAGATATACCAGTCCTCGCTAAGGTACCCATGACCAACACGTCTACCTCAATACTTTCTACGTAATCTGGAATCTTTTCGTCGGGTTTTCCATGCAGGTGGTGAATCACAATTTCACCTGTAATCCCAGACTCCTCCAACAGCTGTTGCAGAGCTTGTTTATGATCGGCTTTTGCCTTGTCGAGTTCATGTTTCAACTCAGCATCATCGACTTGAATCCAAGCGTTACCATTAAGGTAGTTTTCTAAGTAATACTCCCAGCAAGAAATCACGTGTAAACGACTATCGCAGGTGTCGGCTATCGAACGCGATAATTCGAGTAAACGCACGGCTAATGAGTGCTGTTCATCGCTTGCCGTTAATGGGTCGATAGCCACAGCAACACGGCGTTTATCTCTTGGCTTATCAATTGGTCGGTGCAACCAAAGCGGACAAGGGCATTTTCGTAACAGAGTCATATCAATAGCTTTGAAACCCTCAGCACCTTCACCGAGCGGTTCAGCTTCTTTGATGATGAGATCTTTGTTATCAGCTAATGCTTCTTGAATAATACAGACAGCGGGCTTTTCACTGCTTTTCACAGTAAGAGGAAATGCGAGATCCTCTTCAGAGAGTCCCAGCTTCTGTCTGTATTCGTGAATACTTTGTTTGAGGGAGTCTTGCAGCGATTGCTCATAACTTTGCTGATACTGGATCATGTCTGTTGGGAAATCAGGACACGCTATTAGCCCTGAGACAGGCACTTTGTTGCTAGATGCAATCCTCATCGCTTGTTCGAGGGCGTCACTATGGCCTGGCAATCCTTGTGTTGCAAAAAGTATGTTTGCGAATCGTTTCATACACACCTCCTTGTTTGGTTAAATATTAACCATCCACAAAGTATAATACCTAACGGATAATTGTAACGGCTTGTGACGTTGATGAAATCAATTCTCATTAAGAGACGGATATTGCTTCATTTTGTTTTACGTCACACTCTCCTTTCTTCACAACTATCGCCTTCGACCTAAATAAATTCCGCTACCTAAAATTGAGACCAAATAAAAACCCAAATTACTCAAAGTTTTTTCTCACCTTGAGTAACTTGGGTATAAGCAATAACACACTTAGTGTCCGGATTTAAATGGATGACCTAAATTTTCACGCAACTTAGTTTAAAGATGCCATCTCAATCACGAATCGATATGCAAAGTTTTACGGCTTTAGTGACCTAAAATCGCCGTAACTCAATGTTAAGGTTGTTGTTTTGTCGGTGCCAAAGCAATTTCACGAACACATACACCTTGCGGTTGCTGATAAGCAAACAGCACTGCTCGTGCAATGTCATCTGCGGCCAACACGCCGCCCATATCCACCTTCCAAGCGTCATAGCCATCTTTAATATCTTGAGACGTTGTATGTGAAAGTAATTCCGTTTCCACTGCACCAGGTGCAATCGTCGTAACGCGAACATTCGATGACGCAACTTCTTCACGTACGTTTTCAGAAATAGCATGAACCGCAAATTTGGTACCGCAATAAGCAGCATGATCAGGGAATGTTTTCTTGCCCGCGATAGAGCTGATGTTAATGGTCGTACCACTGTTACGTGCTTTCATCGGTGCTAGGACGGACTGCATGCCATTGAGTAAGCCAATTACGTTCACATCAAACATGCGCTTCCACTCCGATGCTTCCTGAGTATCTATCTGACCTAGAAGCATAACGCCTGCGTTATTTACAAGTGCATCTACCGGACCATACAACGCTTCAGCTTTCTCAATTGCAGCCTCAAAAGAAGCTTTGTCGGTCACATCTACCTTTTCACAAAGCGTATTTGGTAAGTTTAATGCTTCCAAACGTTCTACACGTCTTGCTAACAAAAGAAGAGCATGGCCCTGTTCACTGAAGTGACGTGCAATCGCTTCACCAATGCCTGAACTAGCGCCTGTAATAACAATTAACTTTTTCATTTTGAATCCTTAATCGAACGGTTTACATCAGTGGCGGTAAGTTTAAGAAAACTTTGTTTGTTGATATATACCGACCTAGTTGAAACACTGTTGTTATACTGCAACAATACTTTTTTGAATTATGAAGAAGTCATCATGCAAACACACATCAACCTTGCGGATATTCGCTCTTTCGTCCTAATCGCTCAACTAGGAAACTTCACGAAAGCAGCAGAGCAACTTGGCGTTTCTCGCTCACACGTTTCACGTCAAATAACAAATCTGGAGCAACAGATTGGTGTCACTTTGCTACAAAGGACCACTCGAACACTGAACCTCACCGAAGCAGGCAAGGTTCTGTATAAACAGTGTGAAACTGCCCTTCACAATATTGATCAAGCTGTTATGGCAGTGGTTGATGATGTAGAAGACTTAAGAGGTGACATTCGTATCAACTGTGTGGGGGGCTATTTAGGAGAAGACGTTGTCGCAGATATCGTTGCTCAATTTCTAATCCAACACCCACAAGTGAGCATTAACTTAGATTTTAGTAGCCATCGTGTCGATTTAATCGCGGATGAATTCGATATCGCTTTTCGAATGGGAAAGTTAGACGACTCCAACTTTATCGCTCGCAAACTGATCGATGTGGAAATGGGGACATACGCAAGCCCAAACTATTTAGAAACATATGACTATCCTTCGCATCCAAAGGACTTAGAAAAACACGTTTGTTTGACAGGTAGTGTGACACGGTGGGCATTTGAGAACACGAATACAAAGCAGTCAACTGAACACCAGATACGTGGACAGTTACGATGTAAGAGCGGCAGAGTAATGATAAAAGCAGCCTTGGCGGGAAATGGCATCATCCGTGTGCCAACACTTTATTGCCAACAAGAACTCCAGACAGGCAAGCTAAAAGAAGTGTTTACCGACTGGAGCATTCCGAGTGTGGAATTTTCACTCCTTTATCATCACGACCGACATCAACCAAAACGCATCCGAGCCTTTGTTGATTTTACCACGCAATACTTTCGCAAACTGCAGAGTAAAGACAAGTAACCTGCATGTTGGTACCTGTCTATGTATGTTTTATAGGCTGAGCCTGCGAACCTGGGGTTTGTTCTAGAAAGAGTGTGAGCATTTTGACGCTTAAGGCTTGGTTTTCATAAACGTCAGAGGTGTTTGTCCAGTTTGCTTTTTGAAAAATGCAATAAAAGCACTGTCTGACGAAAACTCCAGCCAATCGGCAACTGCGCTGACTGGCATGCCCGTTGATAACAATTCAACTGCTTTTAAAAGCCTCCACTGTTGCCGCCAATCTTGATAATTCATGCCCGTTTCCGACTTAAATAATCGTGTTACCGTCTTGGTGCTTGCCCCAACTTTGCTTGCAAGAGTAGTAAGCGAAGGAGCCAGAAATGAAGGTTCAACCAACTCTCGACGAAACGTTGTTAAGCGCCGATGCGATGGCAAAGGCAACTGAAACGAATAACGTTTCGCAGCATAAAACTCCTCCCAAAAAAGCGCCGTCGTATTTACCATCTCGCTGCTAGGCTTATCCCACTCCCAAAATGACATTTTATCAATAAGAGCTTGGAGTAAATTATTCACTTCTATCATCGTGATCTTACTCGGACAGGCAAACTCCTCACAATCAAAATACAAAGATCGATACGCCACCACATTCGTCATTAGTGCGCGATGCGGCGTATTAGGTGGGATCCAAACCGCCTTTGTCGGTGGCAAAATACAAATCGAGTCTTCCAGAGCAAAACTCATACAACCTTGAGGTGCGTACAATAACTGCCCTTTCTTGTGCATATGCATACCTGAGTCGTGCTTGCCAATATCCGCAGCAATTCCCACTACACAATTAAAAATTTTATCTGCATCAAATTGTGTTTTTTCGTTAATAAGCGCCATTTTGTCCGAATGTTGATGTATTTGGTTTTTATGTTGTTATTAGATCAATCATAGCCTCATTTATACTGCCCGCCAACTTCATTAACGATGGGTAACAATATGAATACTAAGCCCTCTTTATGGCTCATGCTGGTCATGTTGATGTTTCCGCAAATTGTAGAAACCATCTATAGCCCAGCGTTGAGCTCAATCGCTCTATCATTTGATGTAAACCACGCACAAGCAGCCCAAACATTGTCGATTTACTTCCTAGCTTTTGCCATTGGCGTTGTAGTTTGGGGAGTTCTCGCAGATAAACTGGGAAGAAGGCCCACCATGCTTATTGGGCTCTTTATCTATGGTTGCGCATCTTTACTCGCAACTCAAACCGAAAGCTTTGCTGTTGTCATGACCGCGCGAGCCCTAGGCGCATTTGGTATCGCGGTAGGATCCGTTGTCACACAGACCATGCTTCGTGACGCGTTTGACGGTCAAGAACTGAGTAAAGTCTTTAGCTTAATGGGGATGGGTATATCAATCAGCCCGGTAGTTGGCATGCTATTAGGCGGACAGCTTACAGCGCTTGGTGGATACCGTTATGTGTTTTTTGCCTTGTTTTTAATCGCGTTAGTATTGCTCGCTTATAACGTTATTAAGCTTTCAGAAACACAGAAGGAACAGACACCAGTACGGTTGCATCAACTTAGCTGGAAAATGGCAAGAGACGCGCGAATTTGGCGCTCAGGATTACTGGTTGCTTTGTATAACATTGCTCTATTTTCTTATTACCAGCTTGGCGCATTTACTTTCTCAGCACTTGGGTATAACTCCGAACAATTTGGATACAGTGGCATGGTACTGGGGTTAGGCACTCTGCTTGGGAGTTATTTAAACAAATCCCTAGTGTCTAAAAATGTTCGAAAAAGCCAACTACTTTGGCTCTCAGCAGTATTGCTTAGTTTGGGATCAGTCGGTGTGTTGATTCTGAGCCAATCAATCTGGTTTGTTGCTCCAATGGTGTTAGTCGTCATGTCTTACGGGATTGCGATACCCAACATACTCAGTGATGCACTCGTTAATTATAAACAACAGGTTGGCAGCGCAGGCGCTTTATTTGGGCTCATGTACTACATCATGATCGGGACGGGATTAGCGATGGCTGGAACAGTACAAAACTTAGGTGTCGTTCTATTATCATGTAGCTGTTTAGCGATTTTATTAGCGTTTTCTAAAAGGCAAGTTCATACCAACTTGTGACCAGATACTACACATTGCTTGCCTAATCTTCCGAAGATTGGTCTACATCTTTTCTAACGGTTAACTAAAACGTAAATAAAAAGCGCCTGTCGGCGCTTTAATTATCCATAGATCTTATTGCCATGTTGGCTCACCGTACTCTTCACAACGTTGCTTGTCGTAATTTTCAATGCGCCCGCGTTTACCTACAAACTGAACCTGAACAACCATTCCAGCTTCAACATATTCACTGAAATAATCGCAAGAAACACGAAAACTAGTATCGCGTATAACAATTGGTACCCATTCATAACCGCCGCTGCGTGGTAAGTAAGACTTGAAGGTAATGACCCCGTCATCTGAAACGTTGATTTCTTCATCATATTCATTCAACTTATAAAAACGTTGTCCATCAAACTCTGCCTTTGCTTTTTCAATTATTTCCTTCGTTGCTGTCGATTGCATCGGCGTATTTGAGACCAGTTGACACCCAACAACAGATGTCAATACGGACAAAGCCAAAGTGAGTTTAGTTATTTTATTCATTTACCTAACCACTGTATAATTATTCAACACTTACCATTTTAAAAGGAGGGAGACCATACTTTATTTTAAAGAAAATAAAAAGCGCCTTTCGGCGCTTTTTATCTGAACATTTCTTATCCAAACGTCTCGAGTAGATTTTCTAGAAAAGCTAACTTTTTATTACAATGAATTTTATTTAGGCTCTCACCGGAATCTATTGCTATTTAACCCCAAGCTTCAAACTCATTAGGCTTTACGTGTTTTATTTTTAATCTAACGTTGGGATCCAGAGCTGTTTCAGTTCCCAATTCACAGTAGTACTCAACAGCATTTTCATCTTCAATCATGTCAACGAAGCTAGCAACGACACTCAACCGTCCACCACCTCTAGTCAATGAAAAGTACGCATTCTTGTTTTCATTTACTTCAAATTTCAAAGGAATGAATTCAGGTTCTTCAAGAGAAATATCTATCCATTTATAGTTATCTAAACTCTTCCCCTTTCGTGGGGCATAAACTGTTTTCAACCCATTTTCGTCAACAACGAAGTACATCGAATTCTCGGCTTGATTAAAACAAGCTTTCAAGCCACCGTCTTTATTTTCCAAATTACATGTAAATACAACAGGGTCTTGTTCGCAGTCTGCATTTACAAAAAATGGTAACGGAAAAATAAATAAAAACCCCACTACCTTAATAAATTTACAAACCATATTAAACTTAAGTTTATCGACTGAATTTAAAAATAAAAACAATACTGAGCCTTGTCAAAATAGAGAACGCGAACATACATCGGACATTCCAAAAAATGAAACATTCATCAACAACTACTCTAGTCTTCTATACTGTTCATAAGTTAATGTCGATCGTCATATCTTGTACAGATTTATATAAATTGTTAACTATAAAATCAGAGAGTGCTCTTCTATCATAACTTTCCAAATTAATAATACTCTCTGGAGATTGCACATTGACTTTATATATCGTTTTTTTTCCTTCTCTTTTATCAAAACTCTCTTCGAGATATAAAACATCGGTTAGAACAATTTTATTATTTTTGTAAGAATAAACCAAAATAAAACTATAATTAGAATTATCTTCCTGTGTTGTTGTTAATATAATATTGTTTCCAACATTTTGGTCGACTGAATAACCCAGTTTCTTTACTAGAGTATTTGATATAATCAATTTATAATTAATATCATCTTCTAAAATATCAGGATAATTACTCTCATTGCCTGAAATCGTTGATATTTGATTATCACCAAGCAATATATCTTGACCTAAAAAACGTTGCTCAGATTTTGAAAAGTAATAATCTCCATCAATTTTATTTACCTCAATTTCAACTTTTTTATTTTTAAGATCTATTAGAAATAAATCTTCAACTTGAGAAAAAGAACTAAAGCTAAATAAAGCTGAGGATATAAATACGATCAACCTTACTAAAAATTTATTCATTACATAAAACCTCATATATATCCAAAAAATACTTTGTTCTTTTTTCTTTGTCAGAACGTGGAAGGCGTGAGTTAACAACATTAGTGATACTATTTGTACTAGCTATAGTTCCGGACACTTTCTCATTCAAATTATTAACATCCCAAAAGCCAAGAGCAGCTAAAAAACCTTCTTTGGTTTTCAAAACCGAGTAAGGGTCATCTGAAATATTAAAACTCAAGTCTTGAATTTTATTTTCCAATCTAGTTTGAACAGCGTCATAGTTATATTTCCAAGTTAACTGTATAAACCCCTTCCCCTTATACCTCAATCCAGAAACGTCCCCTCCCTTGACGAGTACAAAATGGCCATCTGGTGAGTCACAAGAATAAACACGTTTCGCTATCTCATCTTCCTGAGGAAGCTGGCTATAATAATAGCTTCTTCTTCTCACATACTTTTTCTTATCCGCCTGTGAAAGTGCTTTGTATTCACTTTCATCAATTCGTATATAGCCAAGACTAACTGCTTCTTCAGGGTATTTATTGAAGTAACGCTTAAACATTTCTTTTAACCTATCGACAGAATACCATAAGTCCTCTTCATTACCTTCTAGTTTCGAACCAACTTCAGCTCTTATCTGAGCAAAAAATTGTGCTGCTCGTTCATTGGTATTTATTTCAAAGCTACTAGCATATTTATTAAATAAGTCACGCACTTCTTCTCTTTTACTGAGGGAAGAATCTGGAAACATCAGATTCATTTGCTTTTGAGTCACGTAGTAACCCGAAACAAAAGAATTAACAAAAGGCCAATAATGCCAAAGGCTCTTATCATCGCTTAGTTGCAAATCACCTTGTAAATCTTGCATCCATGAGAACTTATCTGCTCTTTCCAGTTCGAATTGCGAGAAAAGATCAAAGCTATCCATCACTTGATCGCGCCATGGGGAGTTACGGTAGTCCTCTATAGTCACAAAACCAGCGGAGCACTTAATATCTAGAGCTTCCTTTGCGGTCTGATGGATTGATTCATAAAGACTTTGTGACGACTCTGTATGCCAATCTGTAGGATGTTTCACAATAAATCGCTGAAAGTGTTTACGCTTACCGTCTAAGTATACTTTGGCATCGCGAGCAGTGAACGAGGAGAAGTCCGTTACTTGATCTTCTGTCACAGATTCAAGTAATTGCTGAATAAACGAATTACTCATATCAACGGCACCGCTACTATCGGCCCCATCGAGAACAACAAGTGGATTTTCTTCCGCATTTTTGGGAGAAATCTGTTTTTTGAAAAATTCGGGCGGCTCCTCAAAAGAGAACATCTCGATATGCACACGATTATCTTCTTTCTTAGTTCCAATTGCATCGTTACTGTACTCATGCAGTCCCATGTAACCGATATCTTCCCCAGCTGAAACCTTTATCCCCTCTCTAAATAGGAGTGGGAGTAAAGAAACCACACTACCGTCCCTAATCATTGCCGCCTTGTCCGACATCCATTTAGGTTCTGAAACTGGTTCTGATAGGACAGCAGAGGAATCTTCTAAAATGTCAAAGTCACTATTGAGACCCGAAGCAAACCAAACAATCTTGTTTAACAGTGCTTTTTCGCTACCACTTGCCGATTTACCATTCTCTACCACACGGCACTTTATCATTTTGTAGGTATTTTTGTCGATCTGGTATGGATGGGTCTCCTTCTCTTCTGCATACAGGTATTCAAGTAATGTTCCTTTAGACATCGACTGTTTTTCTTCACCAGAATTAGTAGGCACATCACTATGTTTGAAAGTGCGTACATTTCTCGCTTCTTGTAAACGGTAACGCGTGGTTATAGATGAATTGGCGCCAATATCTGAAGGTGGCGCAAGGTGCATATAAAGTGTATAGAACTTAAATACATCTTCATTATCTTCGGGGTTTACAGCCTCATGCTCGATAAGCACAAAGTTATTACTATACTTAAACTCTTGCTCTTGGTACGTTGATGTTAGGTAATCAGGATTTATGCGAAATGCCACTATTTTTCCATCAAGCATCGCTTGAATAGGTCTGAGCCCTTTCCCCCACGGTAACATTTTTGATGTTAAGTGAATGCCACTATGCCAACCGTACCCTTGTCCTATTAAATAACGACCGCTCTTAGCTTGATCAAACAATTTCGTAAAATCACTGAGCGTGTAGTAAGCGTCACCTTCTCGTTGCGCTATCGGAAAAACTGCATCCATGATTTAAATGTCCTAGTCAGAAAAGTTATCGTCAAAAGTGACAAATGATGGGCGGTTCAAGTTGTTTGACTTCGTGTACACCACCGCATTAACCCTACCTAAATTAGTAGCAAAGCTAGATTGGCTCGCTATGTTAACGGTACTCCTAAGGGCCATTGCCGATATAGAAATTAGGGTGTCATTTTTGGTTTCGAAAATTTGGCTAATGACGTCAGGAAGTGCTTTTTTGAAGTGGTTAAGTGCTTTTTTATAACCGTTTATACCCTCTTCAACAGAACTCAACGATCTTGCAGAAGCTTGGCTTTGTATGAAATCTAAACGACCGATGATTTCACTGTTTAGCTCATCGATGTATGAACAGATTTGATTGTTTATCAACGTCCATAAAACAAACTGCAAATACTTCACAGTATTTCCAGTCCCTAAAAAGCGAAGCTTCGCTAATAATTCATAGGGAGGCTCAAACACATCAGCTTGATATAAGACTCTCAATATATCGCCATTTTCGTGCACTTGCTCCAAGAGCAGTTCAACTAAAGGTTCATATTTCTCTAGCGCAGTAGTATCAGTTTGGATGTGATAAAGTGCCGAAACATAAGCATCAGAAAAATCTTTAGAGTGATTTTGACTAATCGCATAAGGAGACGATATACGGCTTTGCTCTAACACAATGTCTTTAAAGTCATCATCACTGAAGGATGGGGACATCAATATCCCCCAGTCATTAGCAACCCCAACACGATCTTCCCAAAATGGCGAGCGGCGGCCTGCGACAAACGTACAAAAATCATTCGGATCAGGGTAAGTTTCCGTCACAATATTTTCAGCTAAAGATTGGTTCGGCGTATAAGAGTCTTGAGTTTCGCTGAGCACTAACTTGCATTCTTTTAGAGCGAGACCATTAACAGATGCTTTTCCGCTAGAGTCCAGCACTCCACTCCCAATGACAGCACCTGAAGGTTCGACTAAAGAAAATTGTGCATTAGAGTAAGGGAGCCCATTTGGATATTTGCATTCTATATCCAGCGTATACGTCCCTTCCTGCTCTTCCGTAACAGAAACCGATGGGTTTTGTGCCCCACCCAAACACATGGTGTTGGCTTTGTTCATGGTCATTTGATCGGACAGGCGACATACGCCCTTACCTTCAAATTTAACCGTTGGTGAGGCTGAAATGAATTTTGCTTCAGCTTCTATCGTGCCAGAGGAAACGCCTTTTCTGTCACCGCCCGCATCGCCGGTACTTTTTGAGAACGTACTGCCCTTGATTGCGACACTGTTACCGCCATCCATAGAGACTGTCGTAGTCCCACCAGCAAGGTCTGCTGATTTAGCATTGTTGCCATAAGGGATAGGGACGACTGGCTTGCCGACCTTAGTTAAACAAACATCTGGGAGCGTTGCATTCGCTTCACCACCTGAGCCTTTATGAACTATCGAAAGTCCATTCGCACCAACTGTTACGCCCATAACCAATCCATTTGAATTTTATTGATTGAATGATAAAAGAGATCGCAAACTGCAATCTCTCTAAATAACTAGTGAATTTCACTAAAAGACCAGTGATATTCACAATAAGCCCTAAAACTGGCAGAAGATCTCATTTTAGATCTCTGGTTATCTATACATTTCAAGCAGTTGCTGAAATTTTAAGTCTATGACGATGTAGGTTGCCGCATACATAAGCGCAAACGTCATCGCACTAAGACTCAAGATCAGCTTGGGTGAAATTACCCTTTTCAACGGCTTCTTTAGATATTTAGCTTTAAGGTTGATTAAAGAAACTTTTTCTTGTTCTGCTAGGCGGTCATCTCGCACTAATCGATAAATGGTGCTGCCAATTTCCGCTAACTTTTCGTTGCCACGCTCTTCACGGCCGTACTTGCCTTGGAAACCAAGTTGAAGCAATAAATAGAGAAACTCTATAACGTGACGGTATTTGCGAGGGTCGGCTTTTAAGCGGTCGAGAATAACGAAAAACTTGTCACCACCAGATGTTTCGTTGTGGAACTCAGACAGTAAGCTGTTCTGGCTCCAGTGACTATTTGCCCCCCACTCTTGTCGACAAACAGATTCATCAATCGCCGCACACAAGCAGTAACGAATAACAAGAACCGAAGCACGATCGAGCTCCATTTCATTAAGTTTTCGTTCACCTTTTCGAATCTCACGTGCCACTTGTTCACGAAATGGCATCGGGTCATCAAGCCAAGGGATCGAAGACATACAAGACAGACTGGCGATCAACCATGAGAACTGGTCCACTAGCGGGTTAATACCCATGTTGTCGATAGATAGATCTTGTACTGCGATGTTTCTCGATAAGTCAGGCGCTGGCATTACCTCCATTGGTTTGCCAGGCTCTGGTTGGAATAAGACTACGGTGACGTCGGTTTCTGCGTAACTCATAGACGAACGGCCCAAAGTTGCAATGATAAGTTAGCGAAATCGCCCGCAACGTGAATCGCAATCGCAGCAGTGTTCTTCAATGCCATCCACTCTTCGCCCGTTTTATCGAGCTCGAAATAGGTGTAGCCAGCGTGATACGGCAGCGCGCGTGGCACAACTGGCATTGGTTTGATCTCAATCCCAGGCAGTTGAAGGTTAATCAAGTCACGTATGTTATCGATAGAACCGATCTTCGTTTGGCTGACAAACTGGGTATGCAGAACATCCAAGGTCACGTCGGCTTTAACCGCGAGGATAAAGGTTGTCGTATCAATGATCTTATTGTCAGGGATTGCTGCCGTTCTGATGCCATAGTTCTGATCTTTTAAGGTCAGTGGAATTGCTCTTTGCTCAGACATCACGCTCAATGTCATTTTCGCACTGTCTAGGACGCGAGAAAGACAGCTAGTAAGATCACCATGATTGTACTTCGTAAACTCAATAGGTCGGCGTGTCGTTGAGCACAGCGTCGAAAGCTCACCCTCTGCCTGAAGAAGAATTCGATACAAAGACTCAGGATGCACAGCTTCTGTGCTTGCGAAATGCCAAAACAAGGGTTCGTATCGGTTGAGCGCTTGCAATAGCATAAAGTCAGAAACCGATGATACGCCTTGTTGATCCACCACCCCTAATCGCTGAACTATCGATTCCGCGCGATGCTTCAACATAGAAGCAAACTCGGTCGCAAATTTACTCAGTACTGTCGACGCATGAATATCGATGCAGGTAGGAATGAAACTATCATCTAAGATCACGCTGCCATCAGGCTTCACTTCTGAGATCTTTAAGATCGGAATAGACGTGTAAGCACTCTTATCTTCATGATCGTACATTAAGCAAAAGTTAAGCTTACCGACGACGATATTTGCCATGTCTTCCGAATCATAACAAGCGTCAACCGCTTCTTGAGATTCCATCGTATAGCGCGCACCGTCTTTTTTGGTACCAAATAACTCAGAACGTTCCGATGGTAACGGACAGCACAAATAAACGACTTTATCGGCAATCGAAGGATCTACATCTTTCACTTCAGGCAGCTCAGCAAGCAACGGAAGCTCAAATGGTGTCCGGTCTTGTAAAATACCTTCAGCACGAGTAATACCGATTTTACCCAGTGCTAGTAACTGAGAGTTGATTTCTAAACGTTTAATTCCCCAATGCAAAGGCGATGCATTGGCACTCAGTAGGCTCGATAGTTTACTTTGCGAACGATCGAGTTGTTGAAAATGCTGCGGCTTCATGAACATTCCATCTTGCCAAACAACTGGATTGTATAAAGACATGTTTCTATCCCTTAAAAGTAAACCTGTTCAATGCCGCGAGTGTTATCAGAAATTAACTCACTGCCCTCTAACTTGAGCTTGATGTAGTACTCGCTCTTCTCTTCAATAACTTCCACTTTTCGCCAAGACGAACCATCAATATCACGAAAAGCCACTGAAAAACCGACGGCACGAGTGTCAGGGTCTAGAGTTAGCATTTCATGAACTTTTCCACCTGGCTGTATTTGATATTCGTAACGTTTGATGTACTCATCACCCAACGACGCTTTATCGCTCTCAAACAAGGCAAAGAAATCTAAGCTTCGGAACAATACTGGCGAACTTAATTCGTGAAGACGGAGAATAACTGGAGATGACTGGCCCCCATTTCTCATATTGAGTACAGGTGATGCCTCAATAACCAATTCAATCGACGAAGTTTCTGGTGTGATACCAGTGGACTCTTTAAATTGATCCCACATGGAACAACCGGACAACATGGCAAATCCGAGTAATACGGCGATACTACGCATGGTTTCCCTTAATCACTTTGTTATAGTTTTTCTTAATCAGCCCTTTTAAGGATGTTTCATTAAGCAGGCGACGATTATTAGTGTAGAAATCTAGGTATTCGGCCCACAGCTTTGACTTAGTTGAGAACAAAGACTGGCTAGCGACCCTGTTAGCAAATGCTACGGGATCGTTCGTTTCTGACTGTTCTAAAATGAGCTCATTCAGTGCTTTGTTAAACATAACTTGGTGGTCGTTCAGCTCATCGAGCATTTGTTCAACCAGTTCATTTGGAGCCAGTAATTGCTGACTATTCAAAGTAAGCATTAGCTCTGCGATGTTCGAGTTAGCCTCACTCGCACTCTGCTCATCTTTTAACGATTCCACTTCGTGCAACTCTTTCTGTAGGTTATCAATACATAAACGCAAGCAAGTGCCCATTTGCTTGAATAACTGCGCCTCGTTTGTCATCAACTCTGGATTTCGAATACCCAAACCATCAAAAAACGCTTGCGCTATATCTTGAGAGCAAACGGCCGCATCAGTATCGACTTGTGCTTTCGTCGTGGTGTTTATCGCATGCTGTGCCGTAGGTATTTGAAGTTGCTGATTAGTGTTAGGAGAAGGCGTAAAAGATTGGGTCATCTCTTCCCATTTTGACCCTGTATTAGCCTGCTCTATGACCATCTCAGTTACATTAGGCGTACGATGTTGTCTTTGAATCGCGCTATCTGGGGCTACTGTGCCAGGTTGCATCACCTCAGCTGAGGCAATATCGGCTCTATGTGGCTTACCGCTTTCTGGCGCTAATGCGTCATTGACTGATGCGTTACTCTTGGTTTCCGCAGCCATCCAGTCTTCAGGGATTAGGCTTGGTTGATCAAATTCGGAATATATACTGAAACTGTCATCGACCACCTGACGCGTGCTTTCCACGGTTCTAGGTTGTTCAGATTCTGTACGCTCATTATCACGAATTAAGTAATCGTCATCTCGCTGCATCGAAAAGTTAAGGTGAGCAACAGGATCATGACAATCAATGTCATCCTGTTTAGTCTCCATAAACAAATCTTCTAAGGCACCGACTTTTTCTTCCTCTTCGACAACAGCATCTCCTAGACTAACCAGAGGATCGCTAGATACTCGCTCAGGAGCAATATCAGCGGCGATGTCTAGTGTTGAGGTAACGTGCTCAAGAGAAACACCAATCTCATATTGCCCTAAAGAAATGATGTCGCCATCAACTATCGCAACGGGTTGATTTTTTAGTATTTTATTCCCATTTACCATTGTGCCGTTAGTTGATACGTCACTTATATAGTAGGTATCTCCATACACGCTGAGCAAACAATGAGTGCCCGAGATAAAGCGGTTGTGATCGGCTAAAGACACGCTACAGCTTGGGGAACGACCTATCGAACCACCACTTTCAGGCATTTCAATATGCTTTGCACCGGTGTATTCCTCTGGACACTTTGAGATAAATAAAACTAGCTGATTTGAGTACATTTACGAACCTCAAAAGAGCAAAGAAACTGATAGTTCAAGCCCACCAATTCCATCATTTACAACCGGAAGGATATAAGAGGCCTGCGGGATAATTTGTATATGGGCGTCAGGATTACTGCCTAACTTTATAGCAGTACCAAGGGTCACAACCGCACCTAACTCAAACTGGTCGATGTCTTCAACACTCTCATAACGATAGCCCTCTTGGTCTACTTGCCAGCGATTAGAATATTGCGAGTAACCGACAGACAAGCCCGCACCAACGTATGGCGTGAAAACACTCCAAGAAGTCAACGCATATTGAGGAACAACACGAAGTTCATAGTTCGTCGCTTCTTGATATAAGCCGTTTGCTGGCGCTTCAATATCTTCTGCTAGATAGTTTAGCCCTAACCACCAACGCCAACGGTTATTGTTTTCATCAATAGGACGAGTATGAACCAAGCCGAACCTAAGCGTATCCTGCTCACCACTTTTACCTTCATCGTATTTAATGCTATCGATAGTCAACATACTGGTAGAGAGTCCATATCGCTCCCCTTTTGCCATTGCAACAGAAGAAAATAGACACATGGCTGAAATCAGCCCAATTTGACTTGGTTTTAGCATTTCGTCCCTCTAGGAAAACCGATATTCTACTTAGAGGCGAAAGATATCAATTATATTCTCTTTTTCAATAAGCCTAAAAAAACACCTATAATTTAATACATTTCAACTATCAGGTTGGTTGTTTTACCTACAAACAAAAACTAAAGAACCGACTACAGATTAAGTGACGAGACAGTAAATCTTTCTATTTAAATAGAAGTAACAGAATTTGATTGCTAATTGAACAAAACGTAATCTCCGATAACAATTTAGTTACTTTTTAATCAACGTTCTCATCTTCATATATAAGTTCCTTCTTATAAATAGACTTAACTATTGATATTAATATTATGAACAAAGATCACACTAAAAGTAATTTAATTTCTTTTAATGAATTTTTATTATCTAATCCGCTTATTTTGTCTATAGAATTGCGGCAGATGTGCACTGCTTATAATTTAATATAACAGTAGTGAAATCCTATATAACTTAATACTTCTATATGATCAGTTGGAACTTTCCTTATGTTTTTTACCGACTTCGCTCGAAGACCAATCGATGAAAATAACCCAAGCGGCTCTAATCCTAATGGTTCTGAGGATTTTGACGAAATTAAACGTCAAATAAACAACCTGAATAAAGTCACAGGGAGAGTCTCGTGGAAAACGGTTCAAACACTCTCAAAAAAGATCTTGAGTACCCAAGCGAAAGACCTACGTTGTTGCTGTTACTTTACCGTTGCATCAACCTATAACGACGGCTTAAGAGGCCTTGTCGAAGGGTTAAACTCAATACTTGATGTATGTGTCGTATATTGGTTCAACGCGTATCCAGAGCATTCAAAGTCAAAGGCACGAATGAGCGCTATTGAATGGATGGTAGAGCATACTGAAAAACGAATTAATAAGCATCGGGCGTTACCAGAAGAGCTTCCATTGATAGAGGCAGCACATCAATTATGCTTGAGGATTGAGGAAGAGCTTCGTCTTCATTACGGTATTGAAGCGCCGTCACTAGGTCGCATTCGCCGTATTTTGAATCAATGGATTGAGCAGATAAAAGAACAACAAATTGCGGCTGAGTTACGCGAGAAAAAACAAGCCAACACTAGCGCTCCTGCAGCAACGCAGAAGGCACCTGAAATTAAAGTGAATGTGTCTCCCTCTCCGGTACCGGTGTCATCACCCAACCTAAATAGCCAAGAGAAAGCATCACCGGCAAAGTCTGGTCGATTTATGATCTACTTCGTTATTGGTTTGATTGTTACTGCGATATGTTCACATTTCATGTACGAGCAACAACGTTATCGAACATTGGAACAAAAAATTAATCAAGCTTCACTTAATGAACTTGTAAATTTGGTCGCCTCGTTAGATTACGAAAATAAAAAATATGCTCAGTCATTGAAAACGCAGGCGATTAATCGTGTCGATATTATGATGAATAACTGGTTTTTAGACTCGGCAAAAGTAAGTAACGTCAGCGAGCTCGATAGCTTGACCAATGAATTAATCGCGATCTATCCGGATTCGTCTTCTGCACAGCAGCTACGTCAAAACTTTTTGACACAGAGCGCCCATTTAGAAGACCAGTTTATGGATGTTTATAAGCGATTCTCAGACGCAAGAACGGTGTTTGCCAACGTAGCTAGACAGAATGTAGATAAGAACTCTGAAAAGGCGTACGAATACAGTAACTCGTTATTCCCGCTTTTAGGTCGTATTGAATACGCTGAAAAGTATTCACAGCAAAAGGAAATTGACCGCGCAACCCTTTTACTGAACATCTACCTATATAAATTGAGTCAGCTACAAGCTGAAAAAACTGACAATAAATAACAATACAATTAAAGAAGTTTTAGGCTTATGTTCAAACAAAAACTGTTTAGAAATCCAGTGGTGATTTCTACCATATTAATGTTTTTAGTGGCTGCAATTATCACCACTATTTATCTGCTTTTTCTTGACGAAATCGATCAACTTTATCTTTGGCTGACCCTTGGTGCTATCGCCATTGTTTACGTCATTTTTCAATTCACATTATGGTTGAAGAAAAAGAACAACGCTAAAGCTCAACATTTGGAAACCGAGGAAGAAGCACTTTCTATGGTTATCCAGCCTCTTCTTGCTAACTCAGGCAAGAAACCAATTTACCTGATGCTTGGTAATAAAGGGTCAGGGCGACGTCAATTTTTATTTAATTCTAGTGCAATCAAACCGATGGATCGCACTAGAACCGCTAAGAATGACTTTTTTGAATGGTACGAATCTGACAGCGCTGTATACATCAAACCAGACCAACGCTTAGTGTTCCAGGAAGTATCAAGCAGTGATGCTTCTTTATGGAATACGTTCATTGAAGAAGTTATTCATCATCGACCTCGAAAGCCATTTTCAGGCTGTCTATTCTTCACCGATTTCGAGTTCATGATCGTCTCTGAGCCAGAGCAAAAAGAGTACACCATTTCGTCGTTATTGGCGCGCTTGAGTAGCATCAACTCTAAAACGTCTTCGGCATTGCCAATCTATTTGATTATGTCAAAGCTAGACAAGTTAGATGGCTTTAAAGAATACATGCACTTTAGCTCTCTCAAGACACGTGTTGAGTTCCTCTCTATCCCACTAAAAGAAGCCAAAGGTGTATTTGCAGAGTACTACCGCGATAGCTATCGAAATCTAGTGAGAGTGCTTGAAAGTAATGCGCTAGATGCATCCGCTAATTCAACGGACATTGATGAGAAACAAGCAATACTCGCTTTTCCTAAGCAGTTTGAGCTATGTCAGTCTGAGGTCAGCTATGTGCTTGAGCGTCTATGTGATGTTAACAACGGTGTCTATTCACTAGACATCCGTGAGATTTTCTTTAGTTCGAGTCTGCAAGGCGGTCGCAAGTACAATTTACTTGCAAAAAGTTGTAGTAATTACTTCAACTTACCTATTATCGCGTCAGAGCATACTCAGTTAACAGAAACGCCTTATTTCTCTCGCTTTCTGATTGATTCACAAATATTGCCGGAAAGCGACTTTGCGGGCGAAAACAAGACGTATCTTCGTCTAATTCAGAGACAAAGCCGTTTGGCAATACTCGGCTCTATTATCCTGCTTACTGGGGGCAGTTACTTCTTTTTCACGACATTAGACAGTAACTTACATGTGATGAATCAACTCTTGAGTATCGATGACAAATCGCAAGTGGAGCAAGATGCAAGATTCAATGAGCTTTTAGCGAAGGCGACGAAAGCAATAGAGCCTTCTTATGGGGCGTGGCTTAAAGGTTCTAAGGCTTTGGATGAAGAGATATTACCACTCAACATTAGCCGTTTGGATCAAAGCACTCGCATCGCTTACGAAGCATTACTTAAGGACGTTGCTCAACAGTTGATACCTCTCATTGAGAAAGGTTACCGTCTACAACTGACGCAAAATCAAAACACTTTTACACGCGCTTTACCTCTATTGAAGGGGTATCTAATGCTAAACGATCCAACAAAGCGTGATATCCGTTTTTTGCGTCATCAAACTCTCCAAATGATGAACGACTTGAGCAACCAAAGTGACGTCGTCAATCAGGCGATGCGCTATTTGGACGCTTACTTTCGCACGCAGTTTGAGCCAATTGATATCAATATGGATCTTGTTCGCGCAACACGTCGCTCATTGCTAGCAAATTCGAATGTTGATCTCGTTTATGCAGGCATTTTAAACGAAGCAAATTCGATTGATTTAGGAACCCTAGATCTGCAACGAGCTGTGGGTTTTGAGTTTAGCAATGTATTCAACACACCAATCGATAGTGAACGCTTGATCGTAGATAAGATCTATACCTCCACTGGTTTTAGCACTTTTTATCGACCACGCGTGGACCTAATGTCACAACAAGTCATCAGTGACAACTGGGTTTTAGGTCTGTCACAACACGTTATTCCTACTAGTGAAGAACAAGAAGCCTTCAAAGAGGAAGTACGTAAAAAATATACTGACGACTACATCAGTAATTGGCGCAATGCGCTGAGTGAACTAAAAGTCCAGAACTATGACAATGTCGGCGACCTAACGAACGCGATAGACTTAATCTCGGGCCCTTCTTCACCAATGACAACCGTACTGAAGCAGGTCTATGCCAACACACAATTTTCACCCGTTGGTGAAAAAAATGCTCTGATTTCAAAGCTAGACCCGAAACTCGTGGCAGCGGCAGACTCCGCATCAGACGCAGTAGAGGAAGTAGTTAAGCCTGATTACTTGTTGATGAAACGTGTTGAACAAGCTTTTCACTTATTAAACCAACTTCAGGTCAGTGAAACACCAAACTCCCCTACTCCTTGGGATGAGACCGTAACAGCGCTAAGCCGTGTTCGCACGTATATGAAAGACATCGCTGATGCACCTGACCCGCAAATGGCGGCGCTAGCGGCAGCTCAGCATCGAATGAACAGCAGTGAAGCTGACCCATTAATAAAACTTAAACAGATTGCCCAAAAATCACCGGAACCCGTTCGTAGCTGGTTGTTAGATGTGGTTCAACAAAGCTGGTCAGTCATGATTAAAGAGTCCGCTAAAGGCATTCAAACCCAATGGTACAGCGAGATTTACACCAAGTTTAAAGAGATAGGGCTAGGACGATACCCATTTGATCTAACAGCGACCGAGGAAATCTCAATTGAAGATTTTGAATTACTGTTTGCTTCCGGTGGTTTGTTAGACACATTTATTCAGAAAAATTTTGCACCGTTCTACGATACCAATTTATGGACGCCAAAACAGGTGGATGGCGAGACGATGCCAATCTCTCCGGCTCTGTTAGTGCAACTGCGTAACTATAACGTTATTCGAGACACATTAATTAATAAAAGCACTAACCGCGTTCATATTCCGTTTAGTGCAAGAGTACTCGATCTTGATTCTAGTGCGATTAGAGCGAGCTTAAAAATTGCAGATACCAATATAAGTTACTACCACGGTCCAAGCCGCATTCGTGAAATGGCATGGCCACCGCAAAATGGTGACTTCAATATTAGTATCACACTCCAGGATGTAACCGATGAAGGCAGACAGCACGTTTTAAATAAGAGTGGTCAATGGGCGATATACAGATTGCTAGGTGACTCGACCTTGACAAACACTCATAACGGCAGCTTTGTCAGTGACATAAAAGTGTCAGGGAGGGACTTGAGCTTACGCATCACTCCGTTGACACAGAAAAACCCATTCACTCTTGCTGAGCTGTATAACTTTACGCTCCCAGAGTCGATTTAATAACAATATAAAAACAAAATAGGCAGAACACATGATTTCAAACATGACTTTACAAGGTTTAGATAAATTAGATCGAAAAATACTTTCAAGTCTATTGTCGAATGGGCGAGAGTCGATTGCGAATCTATCCCGAAACATTGGTTTGTCTCGAACAGCAGTAGCAGAAAGAATTAATCGTTTAGAAAAGACCGGTATTATCAAAGGCTATACCGCACAGATTCGTGTAGAAAATGAAGGGCGAAAAGCCGCTAGTTATCTACTGATCTCTTGTGAAAAGGGTAAGAAGAATGATGTAACGAATGCACTTAAAGAAATCCCTGAGGTTCGCTTAACGAGCGTTGTTGGTGGCAACTTTGATATTATTGCCCTAATTGAAGCGCCCGACCTGCAGTCTATTCATCATCTTTGTAATGAAATTGAATCATTTAACGGCATTCAAAGGCTTGATACTACCGTTGTACTGCACCAGCCGATCAGTCGTTAAGCTTTTCTGACCTCTTTGAGGAAAACATAAAGGGCCGCTCGTTGAGCGGCTTTCTTATATGCTTCCGATAAGTCGAATTTTGGCGTCTTTATCCCCTGGGTTGCCTAGCCAGAACGTTTGACCTAGTTGATTCCCTTCTCCATTACCCAGTTTGTTTTCTGGAATACTGTCTAGGTTAACTGTCAACTTTAGGTCCCACGACATTGGGTCACGCAGAATAAAGCGCATCAAGCCCACCAGCGTCTTATGTAACTCACCATCGTAGGAAAACTGCTTAAACGTTTCAAAATCAATGTTGTCGATACACAAGTTAAACTTGCCGTTCAAATCCGCAATGCTTTGTCCCAAGTGTAAGCTTTGCCCCAATACACAATTGGAACGATTGAGTTTGTTACGCTGGCTTTCAGCGATTTCTACACGTCTATAAACCCATTCTTCGATTCGCACATTCGGCAGTGAAAAGTAGTGCGAAACAATACCGGAAATAAGCTTAGGTGAACGTGTACGCGTAGATAACTGGTTCACGTAAGACAGAACTTTCGCTCGATCTAACTCCGCGACTTCACAATCTTGCATAACACTAGAGAGACCAGCCAAATGCAGTATGCGCCCAGAAAACGCATCGCTTGCCCCGCTTTTGTACTGCACGTGATATCGGTATTTCTTCCAAACACGATACAGTAAGCTTGTATAGCGATTGTGGAAAAAGTCGAAGAAATCCTTCACTGGGTTATCATCGGGATCACGACCGACGAGTTTCTCAGTGTAAGACGCAGGCAGGGGCGAGCTTGAACCATGCAAGCCAAGAAAGTTCGTCTCAATACGTGAATATTGCTGTCCGTTTCTTTCCATATGAGTAATAAAGTCCATATCACTCTTTGGAAAGCACAGGTTTGGCGACACGCTGAACTCAATTCGCTCTTGGTGAAAGTATTTGTTCTCGCCCACGGCAACAAAGTTTGAGTTTGGCTCCAGCTGGTAGTGTTTCTCTAACAGCAACACCGCTTGGTAGAAACTAAACTCATTCGACTTATCAGAAAGTGTATTAATCATAGTATTGTCTGCTGCCCGATTAGGCTTGCCCAGTTGTAAACCTCGCCCGTCGCTTCATCGAACACCTCTAGTTCGGTAAAGGAGTTCACACTCGAATACAAACGGATAAATTCATTCAATACCGTGGCCATAAGGAACATATCGCCTTCATTTACGAAGAACTTAGAGTCCGTCACGAGCTTGAATTGGTTACCACGCACAGATACACCACGAAATACGCGATCGATTGGTTTCATCTCTGAAGAAATAATGCCATCAAGTCGATGAATCGACGCGCGGTGGGCTTGTCTATCGACTCGAGAGTGGAAGTCGTAAGTCGAGAGCAACACTTTCAACACATCGATATTGGCCAAAGACAAGTAGTTGAGCGACATGTTGGCAATCAGCTGCCATTGAAGTTCACCATTAACCTGAGGACTTACTGACTGTGTTGGCTTAGTAATGTTTTTAAACGTCGCATACGTTGGCGATTTGTGCGTCGCGTACGTGATATCTCCTACTGACAGGCGCTCCGCTAAGTCCGCGTTACTGCATTGCAGTTTCATCAATACTGTTTCAGTCCCTAAATCCGCGATGTCGCCATTGTGAGTATGGAATGAGATATAGCGCTCTAACCCTCTTCCGCTTACTCGCTCGCCCACTTTGGATTTGTAGAACTCTCGCTTATCACGCTGGTTGATTTGGTGCTCAAACGATTCAAATTCAATCAGTGGTTTTCGGCGACGCTCGTCTTTACTCCAGCTCTCCACTTGCTCAATGGAATAAACCTCGTAATGCTCTTGAGTGTTACTTTGTGGACGCACCTTGTACTCGTTTCGTCGATGCTCTAAACGGATTGGATCGCCGTCTTTTTCAAACAAGTTAACCGCAGGTGTGCAGTGCAACCTTAAGTGTTTATCTTTAAGTACCACTTCTGAAGGCAAAGCACGCTTAAAGTGGAATTTGATTTTGACCGTGCTGCGTTGCGGAATGCCTTTTAGCCACTCTAAGCCTTTAATGTCGAAGAACATGAACTTATCTGGCAAAGAGAAGAATTCTTGCAGCAAACGGTAGCCTGCAAAGGAGTTTTTGCTATAAGGCAGCAGCGCCTCGTCCTCTTCATGCCCGACTGGCTTAACGTACTCTGGCCCTAAACGATGTTTGTAGCCACCACCAACATCCAACTCGACGTAATCTAGATAACGGAACAGCCATAAGAAGACAGTGCGAGTAACATGAATCTCACCATGCAGGTGCAAACGCAACGTATCTAAACCGATACGAGACAGCTCAAGGCCATGCTCCGTCGATAACGTCACATCAATCATCGAGCTGGTGCGGCTGTTAGTTTGTTCAATGTTAGTAATCGTAATTGGGTATAGATTGACGTCATAACAAGTACGGAACAAACACTGCGTGCCTTCTACCTGCTCGCTGGCCATTTCCGCACCACGTTTCACCACGGTTTTCTCAGTAACACTTCCGGTATGCGGTTTTAGTTCGCTAATGCACAAAGACGGAATCGAACGCATGTAATGTGGCCACAGCAAAGTCATCAGAGATTGCGTTAGCTCAGGAAGTTCATCGTCAATCTTTTCGCGGATGCGTCCGGTCAAAAAAGCAAAACCTTCCAGCAGTCGTTCGACATCTGGATCAAAAGTTCCTTCAGAGAGAAAGTGAGTTAACTTCGGATGATATTTGGCAAACTCACTACCCGACTCGCGTAAATACGTGAGTTCATCTTGAAAGTATTTACTGTTACTCAAGTGGCACCTACTAAACGTTAAATTGGCCGTCGGTTCCCATGTAGACATCGATCGACATTGGGACTTTACCGCCGTTATGGGAAACTTCGCCGCGAATACCAAAGCCGAGTTGTAATGGATTATGGTGGTCTTCACGGTAATGAACCTCGACATTAAACAGTCGGGGCTCAAAGCGTTCTATGGTTGACGTGATGTTTTTTTGAATATGGCGAACGAGGTTTGTGTTGTTAGAAAGTACGTCGTTAAAATCTGGCAGACCATACTCATTGTCGATCATTGCGTTGCCGGAGTGCGTATTCAACAAGTCAGCGAGATGCGAGTGAATGGATTCAATCAAATGCTTATGAGACACCACTTTCTCGTAGCAGTTTTTTGGTTCTCCTAGCTCGATCCTCTCTAAAAGACGGTAACCTTTTTCCATATGCGATCCTACGAAAAAAGCAGCCAGTCTTCACTGGCTGCTTGATGGTTTCAGTAATGGGTTATTGGTCTAGCTTACCAACTAGAGACAAGTCGAAGCTTGCGCCCATGTACTTGAAGTGAGGACGTACAGACATCGATACTTTGTACCAGCCTGGATCGCCTTCTACGTCTGATACTTCAACCTTCGCAGCACGAAGCGGACGGCGACCACGAACTTCCGCTGGCGGGTTCTCTTGGTCAGAAACGTATTGACGAATCCACTTGTTCAATTCGATTTCTAGGTCAGAACGCTCTTTCCAAGAACCAATTTGCTCACGCTGTAGCACTTTGATGTAGTGCGCTAAACGGTTGATAATGAACATGTAAGGAAGCTGAGTACCTAGCTTGTAGTTCATCTCGGCTTGTTTGCCTTCCGGCGTATTCGCAAACACTTTCGGCTTTTGAACAGAGTTTGCAGAGAAGAACGCCGCGTTGTCAGAACCTTTACGCATGGTTAGCGCAATGAAGCCTTCTTCTGCTAGCTCATACTCACGACGGTCAGAAACCAGGATCTCGGTTGGGATCTTAGTCTCGATTTGACCCATAGCTTCAAAGTTGTAAACCGGTAGATCTTGTACAGTACCACCGCTTTGAGGACCAATAATGTTCGGACACCAACGGTACTTAGCAAATGATTCACTGATCTTAGACGCCATCGCGTACGCTGAGTTGCCCCATAGGTAGTTATCATGGCTGTCTGTCACTTGCTCATCGTAGTCAAACGCCTTAATTGGGTTATCTTCTACAGAGTAAGGCGTACGTAACATAAAGCGAGACGTACATAGACCTAAATAACGTGCATCTTCGTGCTCACGCAGACCACGCCATTTCGCGTACTGTGGACCTTCGAATACAGACTTCAGATCTTTTAGGTTTGGCAGCTCTTCGTAGCTGTCTAGGCCAAAGAATTTAGCCGATGCCGACGTGATGAATGGTGCGTGAGACATTGCGCCTACGTTCGCCATGTATTCCATCAGTTTGATGTCAGGCGAAGAGGCAGACATAGCGTAATCACAAATGACGGCGCCAACAGGTTTACCACCGAACTGGCCGTATTCACGTGTGTAGATTTGCTTGTACAGGCCAGACTTCACCACCTCTGGAGCGTCTTCGAAGTCATCAAGAACTTCGTCTTTCTTCGCAGAGATCAGTTCGATTTGAATGTTCTCGCGGAAGTCAGTGTGATCAACCAGGTACTTAAGGCCACGCCACGTTGATTCAATCGCTTGAACTTCTTCGTTATGAAGAATTGCATCAACTTGCTTAGACAATTTTTGGTCGATTTCAGAGATCATCAGATCAACCAGAGATTGGTCGACTTTCTCTGTGTTCGAACTGCTTAGTAGCTCACTGATGAATGCTTCTACGCCGCGTTTTGCAACGTCAAAACCTTCATCACTTGGCTTTAAACGTGTTTCGTTAAGAATGCTATCCAGAAGTGAGCCTGATTCAACTAAGGCTGCTTCTTGTTCTGGCGCTTGTGCTTCTGCAGACATGATATCCCTTACTCTTCTTTCGCGTCTTGGTCGTTGCCAATGCTTAGTTCATCCAACAGTTTCTTTCTCGCTTCTTCATCTTGAAGAACCGATGCGATCTTCTTACGGAACGCAGGAACATTTCCTAGAGGACCTTTAAGTGCAACCAAGGCTTCGCGAAGCTCAAGTAGGCTGTTTAGTTCAGGTACACTTTTCGCGATCGCTTCAGGAGAGAAGTCCTTCATGTTTTGGAACGTCAGATCAACACCAATCTGGCCGCCTTCTTCATCAGAAAGACGGTTTTCAACGTTGACTTTAACGTTTGGAGACATGCCCTCTAGCACTTCGTTAAAGTTGTCTTTGTCGATGTTAATTGGAGTACGTTCTTCAATTGGTGTCTCATCTGCACGCGCAGTAAAGTCGCCAACTACCATCATGCTTAGCGGCAGCTCTACGTCTTCTTGCGTATCGCCAGTTGCTGGAACATAACGGATATTAATTCGCTCTTTAGGAGCCACCGAGCCGTCACGTGACATAATTCGTTCCTTATCTAACTCTTTAATTAGTCGTAAATTGCTTTCCACTCTTCATACTTCTCAGGTAGAAGATCCTTGCTTCCAAATAACCGATGGAGTGTTTTTCGAATTAGGTCTTCTAACTGTGACGATAAGTGGGGTTCCCAGCTCGCGAGATTAAACGCTTTTTGTACTTCCCACCCCTTCTCAAGATACGGCAAACACAACGGGTATAATCCAACAGACTGGTAAGCTGCTATCAATTGTAAATACAGCATGAACTGCCCACGTCCCGAGCTATCCAGCTCAAGTTTACGGGCAAGCTCTGCGGCACATTCCCCTAGATTTTCTAGAGTGATATCCTCCATTGGCAGCGAGTCTTCCTGCGAAATCACAACCGTTTGAACAACGGGTTGAGAAGTCGAAGAAGTAGTATCTTGAGTCGATAACCAGCTCAAGGTCGCTTCATCTGCAAATGGTATAGAATTCTTAAATGAGAGGTGCTCGATGCCCTCTAGCGATTCAACAAAACGCGTCACTTCTTGTTTCACAGCAAACGCTGCATCATCAAAGCCCAAGTTATTAAGCATCGAATACACGAAGTAATGGCCCGTCAGCCAAAACGGCGCATCCGTTAATGTGCGCTCCAAACGCTTAATGGTGTCGATGTCGCTTTCTTGGTCAGCTTTATCTCGGTATTCCGCTTGTTGATCGGACGACACTGCCAAGCTCAAAGGCGTTTGATTATTTTGGTGGTCGGGTAGACCATCAATGTCATCCCAAGTCAGATGACGATAAATCCGGTAAGCCAGCGGATCACTTGGGTTCGCATGAAGCATGACTTCCGCAACCTTCTTCAAGGTGCGCTTAGAAGCCGTCGGCGAAGAGAAGTCCGTATCGACATCCACTTCTTTTGCCACCGCTTTCTTAACTGGCGCAGGTTTAGGGGCCGGCGGAACCGCCTTCACCGGTGCGGTTTGCACTTCACTCTGCGCTGGCGTTTCTGCGGCAGCAGGCTGCGTAGCTGGTGCAGGCGCCGCTTGTTCGACGTTAACGACTGCTTCATCGCTCTGCTCATCAGCCGCCGCTTGTTGAGATAAAACATTGAGTTGAGTGCGAATCTCAAAGAAATCCGCTTCTGAGTCTTGATAAACCTCGTCGTACTGACGCTGCACTTCTTCAATAGTCGAAATGCAGTTTGATACCAAATCCCATGACTGAGCGCTTTCCGCTAACTTGCTGCTGACCAGTTTAAACTGATGGTTCAACCATTCGACCGCGCCATCTCGACCCCGCTTTCGCGAAGGATGCAGTTCAACGCCAAAGCGATTTAACGCCTCACTAAGCAGCTTCAACCCTTGTTCAAAGCCTTGCAGACCAAACTCTTCTGTTAGCGCGCGAACGAGGTAACAAATGGCTTTTAAGTCTTTACTGTGGTGCTCTAGAACTTCAGTCGCGTGCGTTTTTACCACGCTCCAATCTACTGTTTCGCCAAACAAGGAACCGAATTTCTTCACTTCGGACTCCATCATTTCATAGCAAAACTCGTAACGGGCATCGTTTCCCACTGGAGATTCATCAGAAATAGGATTAAGCAGACGATCGATATCAATGTTGGACAAAATTCACGTCTCCTTCAGTCAAGTAATCTCTCAACGCACGCGCTACCGCAATTGCGCCATTTGCTGGCTTAGATAATCGATGGCTCTGCTCAATCGCATCCGACGCCATGCTATCTAGAATTTTCGTGATTTCTGTAAATTTACTTGGTGCATTCCGTTCTAAATCGGCAAGGGATTCATGTAGCTTTTGTTTGTCGTAAACGGATTGCTCCATCACGGTGCTAAACAAAATAAATTCGCTTCTTGCGACGATTAAATCCTTTATTTTTTTGTCTAGTTCTGGCGTATTACCGAAGTAGGCTTTGGCTAATTCGGCTTCTTCAATTGCTTTGGTGTAAAAGTGCGCCTCTGCATGTTTATCGATGGAGTCATTAATATTTTCCATCACAGCCTTTGGTAAGATTTGGTTGTAAAAATAGGCTTGTGACTGGTTTAACAACCATGCCTCTTTCATTTCATTTTCTGCGAGCTTAGCTTCACCATCTAAAATTAAGCGAGCAATCTGCTTATCTCGACTGCCAGCTATGGCAGATACTTTCATGGAATCGATAGACGCGACATTTAACCCAGACATCACTTTAGTCAACGCCTCATCCGCATATGGAAACAGAGCACCGTCACGAACAAGGGTTTCTCGCAAGGTGACAAGCTCCTTACGTAATTCGACTAATGCCATTGGTAAGCCATCCGCTAACGATTGATACGACGTTAACTGAGCCTGTTTTTCTTCATATAAATTCGAGAGGCTTAACTGCTGAGCTTGATATGCTGTTCGATAAGCTTCTGTCATATCAATACTCTGAGTAGCTTGAGACAATTCTTCTTTGATTTTCCATGGAGGCTGAGCCAAAAAAGAAGCCGTTTCAGAGGGCGTAATAACGTGAGTTACAGTAGTGACACCTCGGGAAAAAATGGCATCCAATTGATCTTTATTCTGTTGATACAAATAACTTCCTGCTGTTGCCAGCACACTCAACACTAAGCTCGCCTCTAATATTTTAAAGCGACCATACGCCGTTTTATCATTTGGCTTACAGTGTGTAAGCAGCAAGTCCGCGTTACGCAAGCTACTGAAAATTGGTGCGTTAGAATTTGAGCTAATTGATTGCGTATCGATTCGCGCTAACTGTTGAGCAAAAGAAATAGCGGTATAGCCATGCCCTCTTGGTTTGTTGATGACTTCTTTCAGCAATTTCCAAATATGAGCCGGGATCAAAGCCGGACGCTTTCGGTCTTTTAACTGCTTATTCCAAGCATCACCAAATATTGAGCCTAAAAATAGATGTCCAGCGAGCAAAGCGAGAGAGTAAACATCATCTTGCGGTTCCGCGATGCCAGTTTCTATATAAAGAGGGGAAGCGTAGCTCAAGCTTGCTTCTGCGTAAGGTTCTGTCTCTCCAATGTAACGAGCAGCGCCGAAATCAATGAGCTTAACGTAATCGCCTTCACTCACTAATACGTTAGATGGTTTAATATCAAGATGGCAGATACCTCTTGTATGCATAAACTCTAGAGCGCCAGCGAGTTGATACACCAACCAAGCGATGTGGTCGTGGCGGAAGCCTTTAGAAGAATGACGCTCCATTTTTTCTGCCAGTGATTCACCTTGGATCCACTCGTACATCAAATATGGGCGTTCGAATTCGTTGCCGATTTTTACAAAGTTAGCCACGCTAGGGTGTTGAGAAAGCTCCAGCCTGCTCGCTTCGTTAATCAACATTTTGCTCGCAAATTCTGGCGAGTCATCATTGATAACTTTGCAACAGATTTGCTTCTCTGGCTGCCCTTTTTTTGCAAGATGGTAAACCGTTGTCTTACCATTTTTAGAAGGAAGCTTGTCTAATACATCAAACTGTGAAAAAAGCACGTACTCAAGCTTCGGCTTATTTTTTTCTGCTAGCCTTTGCTCATTCAGTTTCTTTTTCTCAATAGCTTTAACAACCAACTGATCGATATATCCTTTGGCTGTACTCTGATTATTAGACACTTAGTACTCTTTCATAGAATAAATATTATTAGAGTTGAATAATATTTTCTTGAACGTACTTGTATCAAGGTTGGTATTTAAAACAAACAGTAAGCCTATTATTTTAGTTATTATTACTAACTTATTAGACCTTTTTACTTACGCTTTCACTGCATGAGTTATACGCTTTTTCGTGTTACAAACTTCAACCTAATAATATGAGTATATTTTCATTGCCATTTGATCGATGAGTGCCCACTAACATTGCAGTAATTGGAGAACTCCTTTGTCACCATGAAAGTCGAACATTAACAATGTAGTTGGTTGCTTAAAGTGGTGCTCTCTGACCGCAAAGGCAATTAAAGCGAGAGAAGAACAACTACCCATTGTGCCCCACAACTCATTGATAAGCTGCGGTTGTTCTGGGTTCGTGAATCGTTCTGCTTTCGCCCCCAGAGCAAAGCCGTAATCTTCCGAATGCATGCGCAGGTTCGTCATATCGGAATACACTTCACCAAATGAATCGAGCTTTTTACTCGCACGTTGAACAAGTCGAAACGTGCCTCTTCGGTCTGAAGTGTTTAATTCCGTATCAATGTAGCCAAGCTGCGCTTGAGGCTTAAGTTTCAATGTTTCTACGGTATTTCTTCGACAAAGAATTAAACCCGCCCCACCCTCACTCGGAATAACGCCCCATGGATTATTGGTACTCATTACCATCGCATCGTCGATGAGTGTTTGCATCGAACTCACCAAGGAATCGACACTGATACACATCATAGCATCATATTTATCCAATGATTTCATGGCCTGGAGAACGAAACTAGGCCCACTGGCATGAACAGCATTCACCACAGAGAGAAATTCAGCATAGTTACTTTCACCAAGCCATTCTTGCACCTTTACTCGTGAAACAGACGCAGGCACCGCTATAAGCAAAGGTATTGGTCTCAATGAACGTGGTAACTGTGCTAACAATGAATCAAGCAAGTGGGTGATTAACTCACACGTTTTCTCAAACTGCTCACTTTCTTTGGTGTATTCGATTTTGGCGTAAGTAAAACGCTCGATACCATCATCCCCTACACATTGGTCGAATCTTCCTAAGTCAGCATACGAAACTGCACTAGCAATATCTAAATTCATACCGGTTGGCGTCATCACTTCCATCCCTAGCACGTAACGGCCTGTTGAATTATGCATGCTCGCTTACCTCTTCCAACTTAGTGATGGATGTCGACACCAACAAATGTTCCTTGCCCTGACAAGGAAACGCAGCGGTGTAACTGATTGATATAGTTTTCTTTTCCGTATCAACGAATAAGGTGTACATCGCCATATCAGCTTGATAACTTTGATCTTTGAACGTCGCGATCGCACGGTATTTTTCTTTAGGAATTCGAAATGAAAGCGTGTCATCATGACAAAAGCCACTCATCATCAAACGCTCCCCCCCACGAAGGAAGCCTTTGCACTGTTGATCAATAGGCGCGCTTTGGAAGAACCGCTTATCAAAATCGAGTGGCAACATTGGCTTGCGATTCTCAATCCAATCGTCATCGAACGTGCCGGCCAGCTTCTGGCGCGACTCAAAGAACGGAGGCACTGGCCCGAACCCCGCAACGCGTAGTTTTTTCGCGGCGGCACTCCAGTCCTCTCGGGGATAAAAAATCGAGGGCACTTTCTGTTCAAGCAATTCTTTGTTGGAGTCGGCAACCCCACCACCTATTCGGTTACGTAAATCACCGCCTACCGCGCAAGTGTAATCAATGTCTTTTTCAATAAATGGGACTGGATTGCTCAGCGTGATACTGCCAGCATGCTCAACCCATACGCGTTCCCCGTGAATAGCGAGAGTCTTATCGATATGACCATCAATCAGCACACGACACTCTTGGTATGTCACTGGCTTTTTCGCGTAGCTGCGCGCTTTGCCGTAAACAAGTACATCTGTGTTTTCTTTGGTATACGCGAACTCGTGGTCAACTTTCATCGCAGAGAAGCCTTCTTCGCCCAAATATTGGGGATCATCGAAGATTTCACTTTCACCTAATTCGTGCCAAACCACACCATCGAATTGCCATGTGCGTTTGGCGACTACAACCCAGACTTCATCGCCGTTTTCGTCACGTTGAAAACGACCTTTGAGTGATAGCTCAGGGTGCGCCTCAATATCCCATAACTGCATTGCTATTCCTTAAGTTGAATCGTTCGCTCGCAGAAGGTGCGGCCTTTAAATTGTTAAAGTTCCAGTCTTGTTGATGAATCGGCATTGCCATATCCCAAGGCACGTAGGCTCTGGATTGAATACAGAGTTGACGCCATAGCCAATCGCGGAACAGCACATCAACGTTAGAATCTTGCATCGCAGCTAACGTAGACTCGAAGCTCAATGCGTAACCCAAGCGGCTTGGTAGATTTTGGATATATTTTTCATCTTCCACCCACTCATTGAGCAGATCGACGATCTCTTCCCATTCATACTCGACACCAACATCTTGCGGATTCAGAGGAAGAAGCTTTCCGTAGACGACATACAAGGCTTGAAGCCAAATTTCACCCTCAGCTTCACCTTCCTCCAGACTTTCCAAGTGCTCGATGATTTGGGGTACCAGTTTCCAATCACCACTCAGCGCAAAATCAACAGGTGCTAATGAAGAAGAGATATCAAACGCCTCAAACTCTTTTAACTCAAGTAACTTGGCATAAGTGAGCACTTGCGCTGATGGTAATCCATTTGGTTCGATGCCAAAGCACTGACGGAACCAAGTGCCTCTGTCACGTTTGGTAATCAAACGTTCAAATAGATATTGTTCGCTGCCTGCATTGTCATTGAGCCAATCAATCCCCTCTTTCACGTCTTGTAAAGCGAGCAGTGGCAAAGCAACATGAGAGCTAATAATGCTGGCTTTGTGCCAGCGCTTGATGAGAGAAACACTTAATGTTTGACGTACACGTAAGCATTCAAAGTAAAACGCACTGGATGTCGCATTACCCTCAATAAGCTCCGAAAGCGTGCTATCCATAGATTCAACCGGAGATTGTACGGCAATGACCATTGCGGTTTTAGCGTCAATATCTTCGAGTAAACTCAATCCGCACAAAAGGTTATCCAACTCTGAGCCCAACTCGCCCTGCAGCATCAGCCAGCTGTAGATTTCTGGCTCTTGGCCTCTTAATTGATGAATCAAGCCCGGTGATAATCGATAAAACGACAAGTAGACCTGCTTGAGCTCTTCAATTTGACGTTCAATAAGTTTGAGATACTCCAACTCACGACTTGGATAACCCCTTTTGTGAATTTGAACTCGCTGCCTGATTAAAAACCCGATACTTTCAGAAGCAATGGACAGCTTTTCATTACAGAAATCCAGCCATGTTACTGGCAACTGGGATAGGTCATTCACAGCGCGCTCAGCTTTTGCTAACGCGCCTTCGACTTCTTGATTGGTTATGGGTGCCTTTAGGTGCTCGACACCGATTCTTTGTCGCATCTAGTTATCCGTTATTAGCGTGCCATAACGCGATTGCAATTAGTTAATACAAAGTAATTAGCTAACTCGACGTAAATTAGCTAATGCTAGGTAATTAGTTAATTGCGATCGTTCCGCCTTGAATTTTTTGTGCTTTTTCTGCTTGAGAAGTGACATACTTTGCTTTAGTGGTAATTCGTCCATCGCGCCCGCTATAGCGAGTTTCTGTCTCACCACTTTTGACTACCAACTCTTGTTCTGTCTCGATAACCATCTTCTTCGCTCGCAATACAAACTCGTCAGAGTCATCCAGAATGGAGAAGAAAATGTCCGTCACAAGAGGCAAGCTTAAGTCGTCGTTCAAAAACTCAACTCGACAACTTAATCGATTATCGATAGCCATTTGCAGTTCAGAACGACGAAAGCCACGTCCTAGTCTCGCAGTGAGTGGCTGCTTAAATGGGTTGCCATCAAAATCAACTCGCACACTGCCCGTAGACTCATTGATAGCCACTATTATTCCAAAACGCGAAAAGCAAGCCGTTGATTCGGCTTGCTGCTCTGATATTACTTCTGTTGTAAGAGGTTGTTTTTCCATTGTTAGTTAACCACTACGTTGCCACCTTTCACGACGACTTTGTCACTGCCTTCGATCGTAATAGCCGAGCCTGATAACTTTATTGAACCATCACTGTTCATCACTAAAGAGGAACCACCCGTTTTCAATACAATCTTGTCGCCACTGATAATTTGCGTTGCACCATCAGCTTTATAAGCGGTGTTCCCTTTCACTGATACCGTTAAGTTGCCACCAACCGTCTGGTTATCATCCGCACCAATATCTGAACTCCTAGACGCACCGATAGTAAGGTTACTGTTTTCGCCAATATCTAAGTCATCATTTTTACCGATCTTAGTCGTACGGTTATCACCAATTTCTAAGTCAGAATTGTTTTTCACATACTGGGCTTCGTTCGCGTTGTATGTGACGGTAACGTCTTGCTCGACTGTCTCGGTAAACGTACTGTTTACTTGTGTCGTTTTATGCCCATTAATGGTTTCTTTATGGTCACCATGAACTTCATTCGTTTGGTGACGTGCAACCTTCAAGAATTCATCTTGACCGATATCACGGTAACGGTTGTTGAGCACCTTGGTCGACATGTCTTTTTGAGCGTGAATATAGACTTCTTCTTGGTTCGCTTCGTCTTCAAAACTCAACTCGTTGTAACCTGTTCCTTTGTGCGTTTGCGTGCGGAACGTGGTACGAGTTTTGTTTTCTGGCAAAGAGTACGGTGGGAAATGCAAACCGTTGTAAACTGCGCCCGTAACTAACGGACGATCTGGATCCCCCTCAAGGAAAGTCACTACGACTTCGTGGCCAATACGCGGCAAATAAACTGCGCCCCATGTTGGCGCCGCCATGGATTGGCTTACACGAATCCAACAGCTTGAATGTTCGTTGTTATCACCGTAGCGATCCCAATGGAACTGTACTTTCACTCGACCAAGCTTGTCGGTGTAAATCTCTTCACCTTCTGGTCCTACAACAACCGCCGTTTGAGGGCCATCCACTACTGGTGCTGCTAGTTTAGGCGCTTTAAACACCACATCACGTGGAATACACGAGAACTGGTTGTAGTAAGTGGTTGGCATACCACTCGCTTCATCTTCATGCACTTGCGGATCTTGACCTGTGTGCATTACAGACAACATGAGGTAATCGCGGTTAATCTCAGAACGCGGGTGGTCACTGACGTTAAAGCTGTAACCAGATGCTAAGCGCATTACGTCACTCGTTGCTTCCACTTGTTGATTATCGACTATGTGTTCCGACATCCACTCCGTGGTTCTCACCTGACCCATCAGCGGGTCAACGTATCGTCCAGGATAATCAAACTGCTTGAGATCTTGGTCTAGCTCGCCAGCCTGTGTCATCTCTTGTGGAATTTTAGGGTGTTCGTAGTTGTAATCTGTGTACGTAACCTGTCCTGTTCTAACGCGGTTAACTAACTCGAGATCAGAGATATGTTCGCGATCGGCAACACCGCCACCATCGGCATGATAAACAATCGGCCCAATGTAAGAAGCATTTAGTGGCGAGCTTATCAAAGGTGCAATCGCGTCATTACTGTCGACAATGACCATCGTATGATTTGAATCGCTATGGTCAAAGTAATACCACATACCGTGTTCAGCCATCATACGCTGCACGAAGTGCAAGTCAGACTCACGGTATTGCAGAACGTATTCTTTTGGAGGATAAGTACCCGACACTTCAAATCGGTAATCGGTGACTGCCCCATCATCGAGTACTTCTGTGATGATGTCTTGCGCTGACTTTTGCTGGAAAATACGACAATCTTGGCGCTGAGATAAGAACCAAGCTTGAGGAACCAAGACTAATTGATAACGAGAAAAACGACGCCCAGTCCCTAAGTAACGAACTTCATTCACCACTCCGTTGAACACACGCGCAGCCCCAACACCTTGTCCGTAAAGTGTCAATGTTCCTGCTTTACGTATTAACTCATCGAACGAGATATCTGGATCAAGTGAAAGTAATGAGAGATTGATGTGGAAAGGCTTAGATAACTCTTCATGAACATGAAAGCTCTCAACCCGAAATTCATGCCCACATCCAGGCACTTCAAATTTAAATTCTACGTCATTCACCATATCTTTTACCTGATACAAATAATCGAATTAGGGCCAACAATCGTTGGCCCTGAATCTTTACGCGACGAGCAATTAAGCTTCGCGTGGAGCACGCCAGTCGTCGTTACCCGCAGTACCACAGTTTTCGTGAGTTACTTCGATCGCACGGTAAGTGAACTTAAGCACTTCTTCTGTCACGCGGTCAGCTGTTGCTGCGTCTTGACAGTGGTTCATACGAGTTTGGATATCGACAAGTAGCGCATCAATCAATTTGATTGAGTAGTAGTGCTCTTGTTTACCTTGAACTGAAGTGCGGTAGAAGCGGATCACACACTCAGGAAGTTTTTCGCCAGATACTAGTGCGTTGAATAGTAGTGGAGATGAGCGATCTTGAACTTTAGTTACAACAAGTGGACGGTGTACACGTTGACCAGTTGGCTGACCACTTTGTGGATCACGTGGAACAGTTAGCACGTGATCAAGTTCTTGTACTAGGAACTCATCAACATGAGCTTCTTGCCATGTGTTACCTACTGAATCTGCAGAGTAAGTATCTTTAGTAATATGGCCTTGAGTCTCACCTTGGATAGACATATATGCTGGAGTTGGCATCGCTATTTCCTTTTCTAAAATCTGTTTTGTTTAAATCACCAAATCGCTTATCACCGCGACTACTTGGTATAATCAAAGTCCGTGCCAACTTTAAAAACGCAATAAAAACAACAACTTATGCAAATTAAGGCATTATTCACTAATATCTTGAGTACAATTTATTGGATAAAAAACCAAAAAGTTGGATTAAGATAATAATAAATTGTTCTAACTTTAAAAAGTGAAAATAACCATATAAAACTGTGTAAATAAAGTCATTAAAACTAATAAATCCGACACTTTTACTATCAATTAATTTAGAATAACAACGCCATTAAAATAACCACAAACATTAATGTCACAATAATCATTAAAAATAACCAACAAACGATAGTCAAAATATCTTGATAAAAAAAGAACGCAATCACTTTTAGTATAATAGCCGCTACCTCTTTTCCTCTAAAGAATAAAATGGCTATGATAAATATAAACCTTTCTTCATTAATTCAGCGTCTACACCCGATTGCAAAAGTAGCATTAGAAGACGCCGCTGCACTTGCAGTCTCTGAAAAAGCAAACGAAGTTCAAATTGAGCATTATTTACTGAGTCTATTAGAAAGGCCAAATAGTGATTTTGACGTCTTATTAAGTCATTTTGATTGTTCTGAGAACTTATTAAGACAATCGGTTCGATCCACACTCGACACCAACGCCAAAGGAAATGGCAGCAAACCTGTTTTTTCTGCTTTATTAATCGAATGGTTGCAAGAAAGCTGGCTGGTTTCTTCTTTAGATCTATCCGAAACACAAATCCGCTCTGGTGCCTTACTCCTTACTCTTGTTAGCAACCCTCTCCGTTACGGCCAACATGGTTACGCCTCTATCCTTGAAGCGGTAAACCCTGACAGCCTTAAGCGTAACTTTGCAGAGCTAACCAGCCACTCTATTGAGGCGCAAGTCGCGACTTCTGAGAAAACACAAGCTCGTGAAGATGGTTCCGCACTGAGCAAGTTCACGACCGACTTCACTGGTAAAGCACGCAAAGGCGAAATCGATCCTGTTTTCTGCCGCGACCAAGAAATCCGCCAAATCGTAGACATTCTTGCTCGTCGCCGTAAAAACAACCCTATTGCTGTTGGAGAACCGGGCGTTGGTAAAACCGCAGTAGTAGAAGGCTTGGCACTTAAGATTGTACAAGGTGACGTACCAGACAACCTCAAAGGTGTTGAGCTTTACGGGCTAGATATGGGTCTTCTGCAAGCTGGTGCAAGCGTAAAAGGCGAATTCGAAAAACGCCTAAACGCAGTATTGGATGAAGTGAAAAACTCACCAACTCCAATCATTCTTTTCATCGATGAAGCACACACCCTTGTTGGCGGTGGTAACCAAGCAGGCGGCAGCGACGCGGCAAACTTGCTAAAACCAGCCCTAGCGCGTGGTGAAGTGAAAACCATCGCTGCGACAACATGGTCGGAATACAAGAAGTACTTCGAGAAAGATCCTGCTCTTGCGCGTCGTTTCCAATTGGTGAAACTCGACGAACCGTCTCCTGAGCAAGCAGCATTGATCATTCGTGGTCTGCGCCCAGCATACGAGAAGTCACATAACGTTTACGTGCGTGACGATGCTATCACTGCTGCGGCAGCACTTTCTGCTCGTTACATCTCTGGCCGTCAACTGCCAGACAAAGCGATCGATGTACTAGATACGGCGTGTGCACGAGTGAACATCAGCCTTAATGCCATTCCTGCTTCTGTTGAGACTCTGCAGCAAGAACTTGCAGCTCAACAGCGCGAGCTAGAAGCTCTTGAGCGTGACGCTCTGCAGCAAACTGGCGACAAGCACAGCCTTGCTAACATTCCAGACCTAAAACTGGCAATGGAAACAACGAAAGAAGAGCTAGCAGAACAAGAAGCGCAATGGCACAAAGAAAAAGAGCAGATCCAAGAGATGATTGCTCTACGCTCTCGCTTACATGAACTGGTCTTTGGCGAAACAAACGAAGAAGAGCTTGTTGCAGACGAAGATTCAGAACAAGAGCAAGACGTTTCTCCATATGCAGAAATGGATGAAGAAGCCGTTCGCATTGCAATTTCGGGCTGCCAAGAACAGCTAGATGTAATCCGCAATGGCAACCCACTGGTTCACTTTGAAGTGGGCCCAGATGAAGTCAGCCATGTGATCTCGGACTGGACTGGTATTCCAATGGGTAAGATGCTTCAAGACGAAGCAGAAACCACGCTAAAACTGAAAGAAAGCCTAACACAAAGCATCAAAGGCCAAGAATACGCTATCGATGCACTGTCTGAAGGCATTCAAACCGCAAAAGCAGGCTTAGGCAACCCAGACGCACCAACAGGCGTATTCCTGCTGGTTGGCCCAAGTGGCGTGGGTAAAACCGAAACTGCTCGTGCAATTGCTGATCAAATGTTTGGTGGTGAGCGCTTTATGACGACCATTAACATGTCTGAGTTCCAAGAGAAGCACACGGTATCTCGCCTAATTGGTTCACCTCCGGGTTACGTAGGTTACGGCGAAGGCGGCATGCTGACAGAAGCGGTTCGTCAACGTCCATATTCTGTTGTTCTTCTTGATGAAGTGGAAAAAGCCGACCCTGAAGTGTTGAACCTGTTCTACCAAGTGTTCGACAAAGGCACGCTGAACGACGGCGAAGGCCGAACCATCGACTTCAAGAACACGCTGATCATCATGACCAGTAACCTTGCAACACACGAGATTGAATCTTTGGTTCATCAATCAAAAGACATCGATGCGAACATCATCGCAGAAGCTATTCGCCCTACTTTGAACCAACACTTCAAGCCAGCGCTGTTGGCACGTATGTCAGTACTACCATTTGTTCCGCTGTCTGATGAAGCAATGACAGAAATTATTCACCACAAGCTGAATAAAGTTTCTCAGCGTCTACAGAGCCATCACAAGTTGTCGCTAAGCTACGAAGACAGCTTGGTTGAGTTCGTACTAGGTAACTGTCGCCTTGCTGAAACGGGCGCGCGTAACATCGACGCGGTCATCAACCGTCAGTTACTGCCTCAGCTATCGACACAGCTATTGGTGCATGATAAGGATGATTCACACACGCAAATCACAGTTTCTGTCGATGAGCAAGGAACACTGACCTATGCGTTCAGCTAACCATAGCGAACTTAGCAACGCCCTACTTGCGATCAGCCAATCTTTGGCTGATCGCAGCCAGCTTACCCAAACATTGGATGCCGTGTTGACCGCTGCGAGACAAATGACCTTAGCAAAGCACGGCATCATTTATGTTTTGGACCAGACAGGACAGGCGTTGATTCCAAGTACCGCTCACCACAACGATAAAACCGTCGTTTCCCATCCTTGGGAAGCATTACAGCTAGACTCAGCCAGTGAGAACGACCCATTTAACTTTGCGATTCGTAATGGTGAAGTGGTGTTGATTAACGAGTTATACAAATACAACGGCTACGACTGTGAAAGCATTTATCAAACAGAGCAGACATTGGGACTAAAAAGCGAGAACTTACTGGCTTGGCCTTTGATTGATAGCGAAAGCAAAACCATTGGGCTGTTAGTCTTACTCGATTTGAATGTCATTGACAACGAGGCAGCCTTGACTGAGTTTTGTCGAATGGCAGCGAGTAACATTCGTCAAGCCGTTTGGTTAGAGCAATATGGGCAAGTGATTAAAAATCTCAATGCCGACAATCAAGCCCTAGTGCGCGAGAACACTCAGCTCAAAAAACGTACTCAGAAAGCCTATCAAGGTCCTATTGCAGAGAGCGAAGAAATGCTCAATGTCTTGAATCGTCTTGATAAGGTGCTATCTCTTCCTGTCGACGTTCTGTTGCGTGGTGAAACGGGCGCAGGTAAAGAGGTGATCGCGAAATACATTCACGAAAACTCTAACCGTTCAGAACAGCCTTTGATCGTACAAAACTGTGCGGCAATTCCCGAACAGTTGTTAGAGTCTGAACTGTTTGGGCATAAGAAAGGTTCATTCACGGGCGCGGACAAAGACAAAGTCGGTTTGTTTGAAGCAGCCAACGGCGGCACGCTTTTCCTAGATGAAATTGGCGATATGCCAATGCTACTACAAGCGAAGTTACTGCGTGTACTGCAAGAGCGTAAAGTTCGCCCTATCGGTACCAGCAAAGAGATTGAAGTGGACGTGCGCGTTATCGCTGCAACCCACTGTAATCTTATGCAGCAAATCAAAGATGGCGGATTCCGTGCCGACTTGTTCTATCGCTTAAATGTCTTCCCTATTACATTGCCGCCCCTGAGAGCCCGTAAGTCGGACATTATTCCCCTTGCTGAACATTTCGTGCAACACACAACCAACACGCTAGGTTTGCCGCAAGCGCCAGGGTTAAGTGCCAATGTACGTAAACAGCTGCTTGCCTACCAATACCCAGGGAACGTGCGTGAGCTTAAAAACATCATCGAGCGCTCGGTACTACTGTCCGATTTTGAAACCATTACTCACATTGAGTTTGGCGAACAAATCCCAGAAGATGTACCAAGTATCGACATGAAAGCAGCTTCACCTACCCCAGAGCAACCTGCTTACGAGCAGCAAGCACAAGCGGATTTAGAAGACGTTTCAAAGAGCCTTAAGGACGTTGTCAGCCAATACGAGCGTACAGTAATCATCGATTGCTTAAATGCCTGCAATTGGCACACCAAGAAGGCCGCCGAGCAATTGGCACTTCCAATGAGCACTCTCAACCATAAGATGAAGAAATACGATATTTCTGCAGCGGGTTGATGGGGCTTAAAAAGAAAACTCTAAATTCAGTATGAAGTCATAAGAAAAGAAAAACCGCCCGAAGGCGGTTTTTTTTGCATCTAGGAAGGGTTATCAAGTGACTTTTCCAAGGGCTTGGGTGCTTGAGTTACCGCAGGTTGTTTCTCAATCCAATCTTTCAGCCATTTCTTGCGTTGAGATTCGTTATACTGCTTCCAAGTTTCAGCCGCAGACTTGTCTACGCCTTCCTCTGTCGACTCTTTCTCAATTAACCAAGGCATATCACTAAAGAAATTACCAGCCAAAGCACTATCCGCATTTAAAGAAGGAATAGAAATTACAGCATCACGACCAATATCATAGTCATCAACTCCATTTAATCCGACTTGTTTTAGATGAGCAACCGAAAGCTCCAAGTTCGCTTTACCACCAATTACACCACCAAACGGTCTTAGGCCTTTTAACCTAACTCCCGTTGGTGCAACATATTCCAAGTTAAACCTCATGCAGTACATCGTATAGTTTTTGCTCTTAGATAGTTCATTCTCTTTAGTGAGACTACCTACAGCTTCACCTATAAACTCACTCATGGCATCAACTTGTTCTCGATGGTTTTCTGAAATAGATTCAGTAAACATCCATTCTTCGTTTTTATAGGCAAACTCACCAATATGATACATATCGGTGAAGTAAAGAGGACCTTTAACTGGCTTGCCATCATTTCCGTCGAGCGCCAGTTGAATACACATATTCACTGCTTCCCACGGCATACCCAAACGTTCATAAAGTGCTTTTTCATGACTCTCACCCAAAATCAGTACATAAATACTGGCAGGATCGTCTTTCTTTTTGTTTCCCCATGAGAAACCATCACGCCAGATATTATCAGCCGATTGGTACCACTTTCTTTCACTGAAAAAGTTCAAACCAGACGCTTTGGTGTCTATAGCCACCAATTGCTGTTTAATGCCATGAAGTATAGGGATGGTATTTTTGTCTCCCTCACCTGCCATTAAGGTAAAGCTCTCTACCATAAGGTCCTGTTCACGTAGACGCAGTTGCTGCTCTCCCAAGTAGGTATCAAGCAAAACCAGTCTAGTTTCTGTACTTAAAGCGCCAATTTGCAACTCATCTTCAGCATCATCAAACTTCTGCCCCAGACTGTACTCTTGTGGTAAATAAAAACTATGTTGCCCTTGGTTTGTTCTAATTCCCAAGCAGTAACGCATATTTTGGAAGCCTCCGCCTTTTACATAGCGCTTAAAGGAATCCGCTTCTGCAAAATAGTCGCTTGGCTGACCCGATATCGCTGCTCCGGAAACTGCCATACTGAACATTGCATCAGAGAACATTAGCTTTGCTTTAGAGGTCATTGGTTTCATACCGTCGATCATCACATCACCGAAGCGGAATGAGGGAATATGCTCAATAGCAATCAACGTAGCGCCGTCATCAATCCCCTGTTGCTTGTAAAAAGCACTTATTCGCCCATCAGGATCTGCTTTGAAGTCACTAACCTTCATTGGCAGCATCCAGTCACTGAAAGCTGGACCTTTAATATTTTCGAGCCCGTCGACGCGATCATAGCCAATAGTAACTGGCTTCGCATACTTGTGTTCTTTTTTAAGTATCAACTGCACTTTCACTTTATCGTATGGACCTAGGCGACTGCTGCTAGATTGCTGAATCCAACTATCATATGACATCCATTCCGGTTCATCACTTTCAGCATAGCGAGCTGACTGAACTAGTATTCGACAATAGCCGATTTCATCTTTCTTTAACTCACTTCCTTGCGGGTTAAATGACTCGGTAAAGTTATCAAACATCGTTTCATTTGGGTGTTCAAACAACATGGTTTGTATCGGGAAGATTTGATTAAATGCACCTGACGCTTTAAAGCTATCCCTGTTTTCGGTTATAGAGAGATGAGAAACTTTGCTATTAGTTGTTATTGGAGCAGGCCAATGCTGCGCACCTTGTGGCATCTTTGTCGATAATTCGGTGTAGTACTCGTTATCACAACGGTTCTTCCAGTTAGCCGCTAAGGTGTTTCCTTTGATCGTATGTACAGACCAATCATCGCTCAAAATGTAGTTCTCAATGTATTCCTTCACCTTGTAACGCTCAACCAAAAACCTAAACGAGATATTAGAATTCCGTTTGGTTTGAGATCCTAGGTCAGCGAGTAATAACACTAAGCCATTAATAGCAAGCGCTCGTAGTTGGTAGCGTTTTAACACCTCCTTACGAACTTCTTCGCTCTCAAGGTGAGTAATGAGTTCCTGATAAGACCTACATTCAATACCTACATCTACCTTACTGCGTCGCAAATCGTTAAGTAACTCGATATGTATTTTTGCCAGCCTTTCAAGCTCACTGACAACCTCATGGCTTTGCTTTAACTCTTCTAGGAAGGAGTCCAACATTAAACTATCAATCACTTTCACCGCAGATATTGCTGTCTTTGAACCCTCTATGGCAAGCATAAACCCTCTTGCCGCAGGAGCTATAGCAGGAATATAGGAAGCGACGTCAACGACACTGTCAAAAATCGCCATTCGCAGTGCGACTTCTGCTTTATCTTGCGCAACCATCTCAGCTTCTAGAGCAAGCCTAGAGCGTTCCATTGCATGCGAGCCATAGCGACTGGGATGAAAGAATATGTTCAGGGATTGCAGGTAAATACGGATTACAACCCGACGGTTTTGTCTTAGATTAGGGTTGTTGCGGTCGACTTTTTCACCTTGTTTGGGAACATAGACAGGTTTACTTTCACCAAAAGCGGCTACCGAAACACGACCTTCAAAAACAGGGAACTCCTTCATGAGCAGTTTTTTCGCATATTCTGCGCGCTCTGCCGAGACCTGCATATTTGCTTTCTCGGTACCGACTTGGCAAGCATGCCCTTCTATCTCTACTCTAAGGTTTGGCTCATTCTCTAAAACGTTGGCAAGAGAAGCAGCAAGCTGTTTAAATATAGGTGCATGATCCTTTAACTCTTTTTCACGCGAGTTAAAGGCAAATTCTATTTTTATTCCTGCGCCTCTAGAGCTATTTACGAGAATGGCGTCAATCTGATTGCCAGATTGATCACGCGCATCTTTTAAAGCCTGTTCTAGTTTTTCTTCCTGGATATGGTTAGCAGTCTTCCAAACTGGAATTTGAGCAAGGTAGTCTTTTGTAACTTCTTCTGTTCCTTGCTCTGCTTTATCAACCTTTTTATTTTGATTAACCAGCTGTTTAGCTTTTTTATACAAACTAAGTGCTGTCAATCCCGTTCCGAAGCCATTAAAACCAACGGTTTTACCACCAGAAAGCCAAGCTTCCGCAAGTCGCCCGGCAACCACACGTCGGTTACCCAGACGTGATTCTAAAGAAAGTGCTAGTGCGCTTGACCGAGCTTCATTGGTGTTAAAAACCTTATCGTGAAATAGCGCCTTCCAACCAACACCCGCGATAGCTGGAGTGTGGAGTTCCTGCAACTTATCAAGCGCTTCTTTCGTACTGTAAATACCGTAATACAATTCGCCCGCCGCTTTCATCGCAGGCGGCATCTCGGACTTAACTGCATCCCAATACAGTTTCGAGACGTTATTAAACACCGCTTGGCGGCCATCACGATCTAAAGTGTCTTGCAAGCTACCGCTCAGCAGCCCTGCTCCTAGCTGAGCAGACACATCTCGGATATTCTTGAGTAACGCAATACTCCTTGAAGCTGGCGTATTAGCTGTTACACCTTGTACATTACCGTGAAGGTAATGTTTCATATTTCCAAAGTACTGAGGGTACTGATAAATCAAGGATTCCTCAAGGGAGATCATATCGCCACTGACAATGGCAAATTTCCCTAACGGAGTGCTTGAAGAAAAGGTAATCTGTTCACGTAGCTCGTAAGTATAGACTGTATCTAAGCCTTCAGAAAATTGCTGAATATGAGCGTCTTTAATGAACTGTGGAACACCATTTTTCATCTGGCTTGGAATAAATTCGACACGGATACTGTATAAGCCTTCTTTAAAATCAGCAGGATCAACGTGAAACATCGCGCATGGATATTGCTTAGCATTTTCTTCTGAATGCTCATCTTCAGGTAATGCCGCTTGTACTGAAGAACCTATCGTTTTGTATTCCCCACCTTCTTTGGTTGAGTCAAATTTTTGCAAAGTAACCGTCGCACTTTCATAACCTTGATCAGAAAAAACCACAGCGCAACTCGCCACAACAGGTAAAACGAAGCCTTTTAGTGTCTCTCCCGATTCAGTTACATCTTCATACCACTTGTTATATTCTGCCTGTTCTTCGCTGAGCCCCCCGTTCGCAGCTGGTTCGTAAGGCTTAGCCAGTTGTTCAATGCTGATCTCTGTCAAGGTGAGTTTTGCTTCGCTGTTTTCCAACTGGCTACTCAAATCTGCAACTTTTGTAGCTAACTCTTTGGGGTTTAACTCAGAAAGTGAAGCTATTAAAGGCAAGGGTGGAAAGCGGAAAGTGAAGGTCTGCTCACCCTCTTTGGGTAGATCCCTACCTAAAGCATGAATTGTGTGCTCTGGTGTCAGGACCTCAAAAGCCCCATATTGATCTGGCTTTCCATTACCCAGTGAACATAACTTAAATTTATGGTCGGTAGCCCAAAGCTTAGGGCTATCGCTATCGGTGACGTTAAGCATCGGCACTTTCGCTAACGGGCGAAGATTAGTCACGTCTTTATTTTTAAGCAAGCTAGGCTCTTCGTGCCAAGTTGGATAGACGTTTTTTCTACCCTCCTGAGTTGCAGGAAAATAAGCACCAAACAAATAGTAATTGGCACGCAAAGGTATCGCGTTACAGGTATCATGAGTGCTCACAGTTCATCCCCTTTAACAAAATCACCATTGTTGGCAAAGGCATTGTAAAGAGAAGAATTACTGGCACTGTGGCCCGTCCCTATTTGCTCCCATTTTAAATAAGAACCAAATTCTTTATTTTCTTTTAGTTTACTGAGGATGGCCCGTGCCGCTCCATCCCGAGCATAATTCGCATCTTTACTCAAAATCTCAAAATAGCGCAGTTTACCTACCGCTCGCGGTACGATTTCTTCTGATTGGAAGGTTCTACTTTGGGTATCAATAAGATAACGGTGCGTTCTAGTTTCGGCCCAAGAATAGCGCCCCGTTGGGCTAATTGATTTCTTACGAAAACGGGCTTCATCGGCAGAACGTGAACTATCCGGCACTATCGAGTAAAGCTCCTTTCCCGTGCGCTCATCAAAGACACCAACCCCATATTCATCGACCATATAACGCTTGCCATCATAAATCACGGAGTACTCATTAAACTCTGTGTCTACTTGCTGTTTGTCGCCTGTCGCTAAGGTGTACTTCCAGTCTTTAAACTTGTCTACGTAGTAAAGATAGCTGCTGTCTTCAGCCCATAGAAACTCTGGGTAGCCACGTGAACGACCTAGTTCAATATACTCACCCGTCTTAAGATCTTTAATTACTTTAAACATCCCTTCTGAGGCCGAATAGGCCAAAGCCAAGTAGCGATTATTTGGAGAGACACGCATTAGACGAACTTTGCCAACAAACTCATCTGCGACCAGACGCAAGTCCGTCCCATCCGTTTTGATACTCCACACTTTATCCCTTTGATCATAGTGGTCTTTCGCTTCATTTCGGGCGTTATCCCAACGAAACACTACACGTGGTAAATCATAAGAGCCTTCATTGGTGAGATCTTCACGTGGCCATTCTTTAGCTTTAAAAATAAAGTGTTTAGGTTTACCCGTCTCTTTGTCATAAATAACGTAATTGTTTTCTGTGATATAAACACGACCATCTTCCCACTGTTGAGCATTTTTTTCTGCGATTCGGTCTTGAACCGTCTGAGGTTTTGGCGCGTGTTGTTCAGGTTCCTTGGCCGATTCTTGATTACAGCCAGATAAGACCGCTAAAGTAATCAAGCATAATGTATGACGTAGATTCATCTTATATTCTCTTCGTTATCTTTCTCGATCGCGTTTAATGGTGTGACAACGCAACCCGAATAAGTTGTTTTGTTAACTTGTCTGATCTTTTTTCTTATAAGCCAGTAAATCCGCAATGGGTGTTTGAGCAAAAATGATCGTTTTATTATCTCTTCCGTGATGACTATTGCCCTGATAACCACGGAGAAGATCCACTTCTTTAACCTCTGCAGGCCAACCAGTAAAACGAATCAACCTAGAACCATTCTCTTTTTTTATACATTGGCGCAAGCACACTCGCTGCGACCAATCACCATCGCTTTGCCTTAACTCAAAGTAATCATCTGACTCGTCCAGCGTCGTATAACCCGGATATTCGAAAACTATCTCGACAGATTTAAGTAAATACACGATCGCTACATTTTTATTTAGCTGGCTTCGTAACATTGCGTATTTTTCAGGTTTTGAGGTCGCAGCACTTGGTAATACTGAGAGCAGACGAACAGAACCGTCTCCAATTTTAAAGCTTTTCTCGCTGCTATAATGGTCAAGATCAGTGACTTTTATGGCTTTAGTTCCGGGATCACTTTCTAGTTCAGATAGTTCACTCTCGCTCAATCGTTTACTGTTATAAGCCAAATATACTTCTTGAGGCTCACCTTTAATCTTGTAAGGAAGCCATATATGCGGGAGAGGGTAACCTTGCGCGCTCCGCTCCACTGGGCTAGAAGCATTAATAGGGCTCAAATTTGTTTCAATCTTTTCTTTGATTTGTGGCTCATAGCCAGTCATGACTATCTCAACTTCTTCCTCAACTAAGTTGAACACTCGAGCCTCTCCAGAGCCATTCAAAGAGCCTTCACTTACCACCTTGCCGTTCTGCACGATTTGGAAAGGCTCATAAGCGAAAACACCGCCTGTTTCAGGATTGGTCATATAGATATCGGCGTGCCTTTTGGGTCTAGAGCCTTCACGAACACTATTAATGTCCGTATCTGAAAAGTAACCATTTTCCGTAATTGCCACTTCGCGCCAAATTTTATTGTTCCAAACAACATACACGTAGCCTGATTTAAACACTTCTGCAGCTTCATCTGATTTATCGCTACCAGGGAAGTGCAGCGGAACCACAGGCACCAACACGTTGTCCCACTCATCCATTTGAGTTTCTTTATCAACGGGTTGCAGGTCTTCGGCGAGTTTAAGCAAAATTGGCTGAGGCTGGTCAGTGCAAGGGATTTTGATATAGAGCGTTTTGCCCTCAGCTTCGAGATCTTTAAATATCGCGAGGCTGCGGTGTTTGTTTTCTGTATCAGCCTTGCCTACAGTCACTTTTTCTTTTTGTGCTTCGGTTTTTCCCAACATCAAACATGCCGCGTTGCTAGACCACTGCCCTGCAAACTCGACAACGATTTTTTGATCTGGACTTGGCTCAGAGGGGACATGCGTGTAACTACGAACTAAAGCAACATCGTCGGTAACCTGCTTGTATCCTGCTTTAAAAGCTTTGCTTTCATTCGAAGCTGATACAAAGTCAACGAGTGATTTAAGTCTAGGGAAGCTTTGCAGCTGAGAGTCCGTCAATGGCGAACGACGAGCAACGGTAGATAATGACACCCAATTGCCTTTCCCCAATTCGATTCTTATCGCAGCTAGCAATGCGCTGGTCGTTTTTTTGGCAGAGATGGAAATCTTTTGCGCCAATTCTTTAGGGAGGTTTCTAAGGATGTCATCTGAATTTCGCAAACGCGAAAGCTGTCCTATACACTCGTCCGGTGTAAGAACATAAGATAGCTCGTTGGAGGATAGCTTCGAGCTAGGTATAAATTTGCAAACTAAATGCATTTGAATTCTCCACAACCAACATCGTAAATATGGCTGCGGTGACAATTAAGCTGATAAGGCTTACAAGTACGATTTGGTCTGCGTATCCTACTTACTTAGCCATTTATTTTCAACGAGATAGAAAAATCGCCCGAAATCAAAAACACCAAAAAAATGGTGATTTTTACTATTAAAACATGCGATTTAACCACAATAAAAGCCAGTAACATCACCCACTCTGTCAAAATGGTAAAATCTTACTATCTAAAAAAATTTAATTTATGGACTGAAGTTAACAAAAATCGTAGTAACGTGCGCTTCAGGTAAGCACGAGGAAATTCAGAAGTTTATGAGGTGCCCTCCTCAGCAACAAACAACAAATTGACTGTTACTGAGGAAGTTTAAATAAAAAGGTGAGCGCATTACGCACTCACAAAAGTAACTGCTCTGAAGCTTGCTAGGATTAAATTTGCTTCATCGCGAGTTAAAGAGGCGAGGTATGACCCATCGACCTCATGCAGAACACTATACTCAGAGTATAGAAACGAGCGTAAATATATAATATTTAAAAAGATTTTCAACGCGACACATTCACCACAGCACCTGCCGAGCGACCATCACAATCACTTCATACACACCTAAAAGCAACATTGGCCTAGTTATTATAGTTATTCAGCCTTGTATTAAGACGATTCATTAATTCGAGTAACTTATCAATAAAGGCAATTATTTTGATAAATATCACAAAAAGTCCCAAAGAAATAAAGCGAGCGTTTAGCTCGCTTTATTTATGCCGCATTTTTTAAAGTTTTGTTCTCACTAAAATATCGGTTGTAAACAGCACCTAAGGAGGCTGTACTTGCGAAACGATCATAGTTAAATGTTGCTTGAGCCTCTTCGGCAGAGGCGGAAAGCTTGTTGGTACCATTTACATAAATCGTCACTACCCCCTCCTTCAGTCCTGAAAGATCTAAATCAGTTGTCCATGAGTCTGAAAGCACGGTAGCCATACCTGTGGCTTCTGTACCATCAGCGTCGACTGCTTTAATATCTATGAACTCACCATCTTCAAACCGTTCACTGCTACCACTTACTGTCATGCTTTCCACTCCAGTAACATCGTTGATAACGTCTAGGTGTATTGTCGGTGTAATTGGCATGGAGTAAGCCGTGTTCTGACTACCGGTATTCCCTGATAAGTCTTGGTAGTCACGAACAACCAACCCCACATTGAGCTCCGACGTGCTTGGTACCACCACATCACCAATCCAAACACTTGGGTCCGCGGTTGCCACTAATGAAGTGATCGTCGTGCCACCTAACTCCGCTGCGGCGGATTGCAGATCTTTATCGAATTCCAGCGTTACCGTCACGCTTTGGCCGATGGCTTGGTGCTCAGGCGTAAACGTCACGTTAGTCAACGTTGGCAGAGACTGCGCGAGTGTAAAGCTCTGGCTTTCACTCACTTCAATGCCCGCTGAGTTCGTCCCCTTCACCATCACAGTATAAGTGCCATTGGTTTGGTGACTCATATCAATCGCGTCACTGGTCCAAGTGCCACCGGCTTGTACCGTTGCACTGCTGCTTTTCAATACCGTCGCGCTGCCTTGGGCTTTCACGTCAACACGCAAGGACTGACCATCAAAACGTGTTGACGTACCTTCGAATTGTAGCGTGGCGGCATGCGTTTCATCCACACTGCCCACTGGCGCAATAGCTAAGGTTGGCGTGATCGGCATGGAGTAAGCCGTGCTCTGGCCACCGGTATTTCCTGATAAGTCTTGGTAGTCACGAACAAGCAACGCCACATTGAGCTCTGACGTGCTTGGTACCACCACATCACCAGTCCAAACACTTGGGTCCGCGGTTGCCATTAATGAAGTGATCGTTGTACCACCTAACTCCGCCGCTGCGGACTGCAGATCTTTATCGAATTCTAGCGTTACCGTCACGCTTTGGCCGATGGCTTGGTGCTCAGGCGTAAACGTCACGTTAGTCAGCGTTGGCAGAGATTGCACGAGTGTAAAGCTCTGGCTTTCACTCACTTCAATGCCGGCTGAGTTCGTCCCCGTCACCATCACGGTATAAGTGCCATTGGTTTGGTGACTCATGTCCATTGCGTCACTGATCCAAGTGCCACCGGCTTGTACCGTTGCGCTGCTGCTTTTTAGTACCGTCGCGCTGCCTTGGGCTTTCACTTCAAGACGCAGGGACTGACCATCAAAGCGTGTCGACGTGCCTTCGAATTGTAGCGTGGCGGCATGCGTTTCATCCACATTGCCCACTGGCGTAATAGCTAAGGTCGGCGTGATCGGCATGGAGTAAGCCGTGTTCTGGCTACCGGTATTCCCTGATAAGTCTTGGTAGTCACGAACTAGTAACGCCACATTCAGCTCTGACGAGTCTGGTACCACTACATCACCAGTCCAAACACTTGGGTCCGCGGTTGCCATTAATGAGGTGATCGTCGTGCCACCTAACTCCGCCGCTGCGGATTGCAGATCTTTATCGAATTCCAGCGTTACCGTCACGCTTTGGCCGATGGCTTGGTGCTCAGGCGTAAACGTCACGTTAGTCAGTGTTGGCAGAGATTGCGCGAGTGTAAAGCTCTGGCTTTCACTCACTTCAATGCCGGCTGAGTTCGTCCCCGTCACCATCACGGTATAAGTGCCATTGGTTTGGTGACTCATGTCCATTGCGTCACTGATCCAAGTGCCACCGGCTTGTACCGTTGCGCTGCTGCTTTTTAGTACCGTCGCGCTGCCTTGGGCTTTCACGTCAAGACGCAAGGACTGACCATCAAAACGTGTTGACGTACCTTCGAATTGTAGCGTGGCGGCATGCGTTTCATCCACACTGCCCACTGGCGTAATAGCTAAGGTTGGCGTGATCGGCATGGAGTAAGCCGTGTTCTGACTACCGGTATTCCCTGATAAGTCTTGGTAGTCACGAACAAGCAACCCCACATTGAGCTCTGACGTGCTTGGTACCACCACATCACCAGTCCAAACACTTGAGTCCGCGGTTGCTACTAACGAGGTGATCGTCGTGCCACCTAACTCCGCCACAGCACCTTGCAATGCTTTATCGAATTCCAGCATTACCGTCACGCTTTGGCCGATGGCTTGGTGCTCAGGCGTAAACGTCACGTTAGTCAAGGTTGGCAGAGATTGCGCGAGTGTAAAGCTCTGGCTTTCACTCACTTCAATGCCCGCTGAGTTCGTCCCCGTCACCATCACGGTATAAGTACCATTGGTTTGATGACTCATATCAATCGCGTCACTGATCCAAATGCCACCGGCTTGTACCGTTGCGCTGCTGCTTTTCAATACCATCGCGCTGCCTTGGGCTTTCACTTCAAGACGCAGGGACTGACCGTCAAAACGTGTCGACGTGCCTTCGAATTGTAGCGTGGCGGCATGCGTTTCATCCACATTGCCCACTGGCGTGATGGCTAAGGTTGGCGTGATCGGTAATTCGTGAGCGGTGTTATCCTCACCTATGTTGCCAGTCAAATCTTTAAATTGACTAACAACCAAGTCGACACTTAACAGCGCGGTGCTCGGAACTTGTACATCACCAACCCAGACCTTTTTATCTGCCGTTGCTGACAGAGAACTAATGCGATTTCCGCCAAGCGTAGCGGTCGCCTCTTGGAGCTCTTTATCAAACTCAAGCGAGACACTCACGCTTTGCCCCACGCTCTGATGCTCGGGGTTAAATGTCACATTGGTTAGTTTTGGTAAGGTTCCTTCAACCGCGATACTTAAGCTGCTTCCTTTTCCAGGAATTGTGTTGGTACTTTGATAGCTATTGTCTTCTACCTGAATAGTGATATTTTTATCTTGTTTTTCTGGGCTGACATAGTTAACCGTCCACGTAATATTGTCTGAAGTCGACCAAGTATCTTGTTTTAACGTTCCTGTTACACCGCTATCACTAGCGACAAGATGGACATCTGAGATATCAAAGTTCGTAACTTCTTCTGTAAAGTTAAACGCAAGCGTAATCTCTTCGCCTCCAAAAAGAGGGGCGCTTGAGGCGGTAGAGATACTTAGCCCGGGAACGGTTGCCGCTTCCACATGCGCGTCAATAGAACTTTCACTCTTGTTATCCACCTTGTCTGTTGCTGCCACCGTGATCGTATGATCGCCTTTCGGTAACAAATAGCTTATGACATAAGGCCCCGCTTCGGTTGTCGGCTCAGTAATCGCTTGAGGAGCTACTGTGCTACCACCACTCACCGCTTTTGACGTGACGAGATTTAAATTTTTATCTGTAATGTATGCACTAATTTCTAGTTGATACTTATCGTTTGTCGGCACCTTAGAGGTTTGATTAGCACTTAAGCCCGAAATACTTGGAGCGTCATAATCAACAATAGATTCGATAACCTTTCCATCATAACTTTTGCCTAGTAATTCAAAGCTTGTATTCTCTCTTCCAACTGAGTCCGTCACCGTCACCTTAAGGGTATATGACCCTTGGTTATCGACGGCAAAGTTCATCATTCCATTACCACTAGATGAGATAACATCACCTGAGTAACGCAAGGAATCACCGAGGCTTGGAATAAGCTCCACAGAATATTGTGAAGCTTTCACTCTTTCTCCTTCCACCGTAGATACCGTAAACGGCTGGCTTGCCTTGGTTAAAAACAGTTTCCCACCCTGCAAACTCGTAATTCCATCGAAATCAACTGTGACTTTAGGAACACTAATATCAATGACTTTTCTGATATCAGAATACAGTCCGACGCTATCTGTCGCTTTGATGTCTACTGTGATTGAACCACGCCCCTCTAACTGAGATTTCGGTAGTTCAAAGTACGTAGATGAACCATTCCCATCCTCTACTCTTTCTTCTTGATAACTCGGGTTTAAAACCGAGTAGTTTACTGTTGCCAGGCTGCTACCAGTGTCCGTTATGTCAAAACGAAAACGAACATTATCAGGATTTGTTGGCGATTCGGTTACGATAATCTCATCGCCAACACTTGGAGGTGTGTTGTCAACTTTAATATCAACGGTCGCTTCACCGACTCTCGACCACACATCCGTTGCGGTAATCGTTGTCCTGATCGTTTTTCCATCCGCATCGCTAGGAAGTTCACTTGTAAATGTTGAACACTTGTAGGTTGGATCATCTGCACACACCTCTAATTGTGCAAACTTCTCCGGATTATCTTTATAGTTGTAGGATTCCGTTCCAAACCTGGCCATCACATTGTCTAGTCTAGAGTTTTCATACAGCTTAATTCTGAATTTGGCGACAAGCTGCTGACCATTAATGGTTGTGTTTCCAACCGGATCAGTAATTTCAACGACTACCGAACCTTTAGGTAATTCAAGCAGTAGATCGTGCTCTGGCGTCAAGTTTCCTGCTAAATCAGATAAGTTCTTGATTTTGTATTCTTGAGTTGTACTCAGGCCATCAATAATATCGGCATAGGATTCAGAATACGTACACTTGATATTTCCAACACCTTTGGCACAAGTCGTTGGTGTATAAGCTTTGTTGCCAAGATTACGAACCAACTTTGGATATTCATCTGAACTTTCGGTATTCACGCCTGATAAAGCATCATTGAAAGAGAGCTCAAATGTGAGCATCTTCTTCTTCAAAGCTTCATCAAACCAAACATCACTTCCTTTAAAACTGTATGAGTTACCATCTACGACTGTCGGTGCATCAATATCCACCATCGAGAAATTGAACTTGTTGATCGTTTCACGCCCATTTGTACCCAAGGTTTTAGTGATCAAAGTAACAGGTGCTTTGGTCATGTTTTGCCCAACATTGACACTACAACTGTAAGGTTCTTGCGATACGTTGATAACACCAGAAGTTGGTTGCTCATTAGTTGGTGGCGCATCTAGAGAGTTGTATTCTTCACGAACCCAACACTCTAACGTTTTGGCTTTGACCGCACTCAATGTAGTAAAGGTGACATCAAGAACACCATCAGATAAGTAATTTTGGAAGTCCAGCGGGCTTTCAACTGTTAGAACCACGCCTTCACGCTGTACGCTAAAGGTTTGGTTTACTTTTCCAACCTTTCGGTCTTTTTCATCAAGGTAACGAACTTTGTTATAAACTTTGATATCAAGTTCATAATTACCATCTTTGGCAATTTGTGTAGAAAGCAACGTTGCAGTCCAAGTGCCATCTGCGGTTTCTGAGAACGTAAAGTTAGTCCCGTTTTGCTCTCCAGAGAATCTATACGTTGAGTCAATTCGATCAACGCCACTATCATCAACAATATCAAGCGTAAGTACGATATTCCCATCTTGATAGATGGTGTTGTTTGTAATTGGCGTTCCATCCGTGTAACTCATCGCCAGCGTCACCTGCGGGATTGAGTTGTACACTTTGACGGTAAAATCTTGCTCATCACTGGTTAAGGTTGTGTTGCCACGAACATCAGACCCTTTTAAACGAATCTTGTGTGTACCCGTACCTAAATCACCAAGGCTCACTTTGAGATCCTCATTGATTTTTGTACCAGGAGAGCCAGGTAATGGTTCCAGATCGCTAAACGTCCAATACTCTAGGCTTTCTCTATTTACGCCATTAATTGAAACATCACCGTTAGCATTTAGGTCTAGCGCCGTTAGGTCAAAGACATAGTTACCTAAGTAGTAGTCATTCGCATTGAAACCACTTAATCCTAATGTTGGCCCATCACGATCAAGAATAACCTTGTGCGTGTTAGAACTAGACTCAAAACCATATATATCGGTTGCTTTTACATACAATGACGTTGTTTTTTCATCTTCAGAAATGTCTATTTTATCTGTGTCACTCTTGATAAGAGACATGACAAACTCTTTAGATGAATCCGTTGGCACAATTGTCTTAATTGGCGAATCTTTACCACTTTGATACAGCGAGACTTGCTCAAGGTCTGAATCGTCTATTACGGATTTAAATCGCACATTGAACTCACGCCCTATGACATAGTTCTCTTTAGACAATGTGTCTTCAACCCAAGGCGTATTTAGGATGATTTCAGGGCCTTTGTTATCGACTTGGAAGGTGAATTTCCCTGTTGTACTGACATTGGCAGGGTAAGCGTTGTCCGTCGCAGTGACGTAAAATTCATTCCATTCATCGTAATCAAATGCTTTTGAAACCAGTTGGACTTTGACGTCAGGCTGTTCACCAACTAGGTATGGTACGTCACACGCCTCTGTTAGAGGGTCACAGCTTTCTAATGTCAGAGCCTGACCAGATCCGCGGCGCAGATCTATTTTTACGTTATTGCCAGAGCTTAACGTCCCCCAATCAATGACAGGTGTCCATTGGTTATTACCGCCTAAACGGCTTTGAACCTGCTCGCTTTTTACAATAGGAGCTTCAGAGTCGATACGAATATTGAATCTCGGAGCGGTGCTAGTTAACTCTGAAACGGAGTTACCTAAGTTGTCCTCTGCTGCGGCAACAACTAACCAATCTCCATCACCAGGATAAATCGTAGAGCCTTGATTTGAACAAATCTCGCCCGTACATAGTTTGACTTTAAACGCGTCTTTTGAGTTAGTTGCAAAGTTTTCTGGTGTGTATGTTACTTTTTCACCGGTTTGCTGGTAGAAAACAAGGCCCCTCGAGGCAAGCTTATCACCAACAATATCCTCAACCTTGAAGGTTAATTCATGAGTATTGTTCGCATTTAAATAAATACCGTTTTCTACAGGTTTACCATCGACATCATTCGGTGGAAGATAACTGGCCTTAGGGAAGTCGTTATCAATAAACACCGATTCTATAAACGGAGATTTACCATTATAACCATACGCATTGCCATGTGGGTCCATAGCACTGGTCTCCACGGCAAACTCTATAATGTCTTTTAGTTCACTAGACTGGGAGTTGAGGGTGAAGAAGTACTCTTTTCGATAAGCATTGCTGCTGCCTGAGTTTTCTACGATGTTGATGTCCAGTGGTATTTCAATATTTGGCTCATTAGCTTGATACCACATCGTGCTAAACTTCGGGCCGTAAGCGTCGGTTCCTACAATACCAGAAGGATCGTCTAGGACAATTTTAGAAACAACCTCGCCAGCAATATAAAGCCTATTACCAACCATCGTCTCTCTACCGCTTTCAATGGTTAATTTTGGCTGCGGAGGCAAGGTATCGATACTGCTACCCTCTGTATCAAAAATGTTCTTACCATTTAAGTCAGGATTAGCCATCGAAATATCATCAGCATAGAGCTGCGCGATATTGGTCTCAATACCGTATTTGCTCGCCATGATTTCATAATAGGATTGCGCCAGATCTTTTCGGTAAGTTTCAGCGCCAAACGTGTAAGAATCGAGCGTAACTTGACTTCCTCCGGCCCCTATACCATTTGCTTTTCCATCGTAGCTAAAATCATCGTAAATAGCAGATGCAAAATCTAATGAGTTATTTCTTGGCATTCTCTCGGCAATACTATCAATTGCTTCAACAAGGAATCGGTGTAGATAGTCATTTGATGGCTTGTCTGGAATCGCTTTAGTCGTAAGCATTTCATTGGTTGCATAAGACACAACCGTTGGGTCAAACCCAAAGAATGAGTTGTTATTCGTACCTGATAACGCGTAGCGCACCTCATCAAGAATTTGAATCGCACGTTCTGAAGTTTTCTCTCCCGCTGTCACTTGATCCCACTGGAAATCAAACAAACCAGTCTGATATGTCGATAGTTCAGTAATATAGTAAGTTTGAGAACCTTTGAGCTTAAAATACACACCAATATTGGCCTTGTTTAAGTCAACCGTTACTTTCTTGGTCCCTGGATCTCTTTTCCATTGGTAATAGTATGGCTCACTACCTTCGATACCAATTAAACGAACACGCATGAAATCATAATTCACTACGTCAGTTGTGGTTTCACAGCTCGCTACGTCAAGAGCCATGGACTGGTCACTTTCCAGTTGCTGGATAGTGGTACAACTTGCAAGTGAAGTGAATTCACCACTTGGGCTCAACCCTTCAAGTTGAGCTCGCGCACCAATAAATGGTGTCACCACCTTTATGGTTGGTAGGTCAAAGCTACTTCTAAAATATACTTCTCTTGGAGTGCTTTCGTTATCAGACTCATCGACGGTTTGAATGACTAACTTTTGACTACTGTTTTCTGATACCGATTTAAAGCTGTCACCCAAAATATCTCTTACAAAAGGAATGTAATAGATGACATCCTCTACTCGCCCATTGCTATCTAACAGCGTTTCGTGCGGAATTTTTGCGATGTAATCGTCATCTGATGCGGTTGTGTCAATAACTTGCTGAAGTGAGTAGTTGTTATCGTTGTTTTGGCTTACGTAGTACTTGACGACGAGCTTAAGCTTATTAGCGTTGGAGCCTAAAACCGTATCGGTATTTACGTCTGAAACTTTCACACGAACATAAGGGATTTTATTCTCTTTCAATAAATTAGCGTTGAAGTTACTAAAATCTATCCCTTTTAATGAGTTCTGAATCCCTAAACTTGCGTACGCATAATCAATCTTCAGGAAATCGCGGCTTGCTTGAACATTGTCTGGGGTGTACGTTTCTTGAGAGTAGATACCATCGTAAGTGGTTCGTTCACCATCTAAACCCACATTTACGTACGTCATTGACGTACCTTCAGGATAGGTTATCGTCTGTGCTGGCGCTTGATCGTCACGACTTACTGCATGCTGCGCAGAGCCCGTATTGCCTTTGCTATCCCTCGCTCGAACCTCAAAGACCGTCGTAGATAGGAATTCATCAGTTGGGTAAGCCTTACTAAACTCACAAGCATTTCCAGACTCTACAGTGACAGGAGAACATGTGACGCCCTCATGTAAGCCATCTTTAAATGAAATACTGACCGAACTAATCTCTTGTGAGCTTTCTTTTACAACGCCTTTCAGAACGTATTCTTTAAGTTGGTTATTAATTGCACTCGCCGATGTAATATCGATAACAGGCGCATCGTTATCCCATTCAAAGTTGATATGAAGACCCGAATGGCTGCCTGGAATTAACTCATTACCCAGTACATCCGCTGTATACAAGACTAACCGTGCTGCTGTTACGTTTGAGAGCCCTGTGGCAGGGTTCATATCCACACTATCGATCTCTTTGGTATTAATGTTAACTTTAACGTTGGTCTCTCGAAGGCCAACTTCAAAATCATCAAATTCAACCGAACAGAATGTGCTTCCAAAATCTTGTATGTCGTTACATTGAAATTCACCAGACCAAGAGCCATTAATCTGATACTGAATAAAGGCGGATACGTCTTCTACACCGATATCATCAACAATTTTTAGATCAACTTTATCGGTGCCAGCAAGTACATCACGGTCAATGCGTGTCACGATAGGAGCTGTGGTATCGATCTCCGTCCCATCTCGCGGTGGAATGACGCCATCTGTACTGCCATATGTACCTAAGTCATTAAGTTTCTTACTAAAGTCGACATAGTCGGCAGCATCAGTACCAGAAATATTGATACTTGGGTCGTTTACCACGATCAAAACATGTTGAGATAAGTCACGTGTATAAACGTCGCTGTTTATCTTTTTCTGTCCAAAGCTGAGGGGAGTCACTGCTCCGGAAGTCTGGCTCACTTCAAGACCATCAAGAACACCATCTGCAATAACATCCCGATATTGGATGTCAGCGAAGTGCATCGAAGTGTAGACGTTATCGCTGTTGCCGTATTTTTTAATAAGATCGTAAGAGTAAGACGAGTATGCTGTTAATAAAGCGCCGTATTGATGCCCTACACTAGCAAAGCTGCTTTGCCCACCTTTGGTAATATCAATAGGTTTGGTCTCATTTACGTCAAAGCCATACATGCTATTGATACTATCCAAAGCAGTTGAAAAGGCACTTTCATCTGTGGCCCCCTGAGAAATTTTGTACTTTGCCAAGCCTGCTGCCAAGTTCGACAGCGGAGTAAGCATTAACTTTTGCTCACTCCCCTCTTTAAAGTTCACAACACCTTCAAATTTAAGTGTCTTCGCATTACTCACAGATACCGTTTCATTTGTAAACGGATCGGTATAACTCCCCTCTTTTGCAACAACAAAAAGAGGCATTGACGACGATTCAAACTCTAGCAGATAGTTTCCGAAGGCATCAGACGTCGTGTTAGCCAACTTCCGACCTAAGTTTCCATTTTTGAACTCGAAAACCTCAATCTTGGCGCCATTGACTGGGGCGTCAAACACCATACCGGAAATGCTTCCTTTGCTTCTAGCTGGAGGTGTGTTGTCTCCTCCATCACCACCACCACATGCACTCAATAAAAGAGATGTAAGCGTAAGACCTAATGTTAATTTCAGCGTATTTTTAGCGAACATAGTAATTTGGCAAAATATATTTTCCCGAGATTATATTATTGAAAAATATTTTCTCAACGTGACATTAACACCAACAAAATAGGCATAAACACCAAGCCAACCGTCACTTTGACTGAATTATTAAAATTATTATCACATCCTATAATTATTAACTTAGTTAAAACAGAGGAATTACTCATGCTTTAATGCTAGTTTTTATTTAAAATATTATACTCTACGCACAACTGTCAGTATTGATAAATCAACAAAACTAATGACTATTTTAATAATAAAAAGGAGTGTGCAAGCTCCTACCGTAGCCCTTATCACTACTGCGTTAATCATATTGATTAGCGTATCGCTTTCTCACTACTTCCTCACTCCTGTGGATAGGCTACCTACCATCAAGCCTTTAGAATTCGAAAGTGAGAATGTGCAGCCATCAATTAAAAAGAAGACTCGTAGGCAAAAAATCACTATCGGTGTGGTTGAATACTCTTTTGTCGCTTCATTATTAAAATCAGGAGTGAGTCAAAAAGAGATCAACTTGCTATTAGCACTTATCAAAAGCAAGTTTAATATTATTGACTCTATTAAAAGAGGTGATAACTTTATCTTAAGAACTAAATTAAATAGTAAAAATGAAACTTACATTAGTTCTTTTTACTATTTAGGCAGTAAAACTGATTTATTTATTATCAATGATGGTCACGGTAACGTATTTGATGAGCATGGTGTGTCGATAAATAATCAGTTCATGTTTTCTTCACCCTTTGATAAAAACTACAGAGTGAGCTCTGACTATGACTTAAAGCGAACACATCCAGTGACCAATATAACGACTCCGCACTTAGGCACTGATTATGCCACACCTGTAGGTACACCGATTCGTAGTATTGCTGATGGCATCGTTTTAAAGTCCCGCTACAACCGTTTTGCTGGCAACTATATTAATATCCGCCACACAAATGGCTCTGTATCACGCTACCTACACTTATCTCAGCGCAACGTCCATGTTGGTGAGAAGATCAGCCGAGGACAAGTGATAGGGAAAACGGGTAACACAGGAAGAACAACAGGGCCGCATTTACATCTTGAACTGCACATCAATGGTGTTCCGATTGATTACGAGCGATACATTCAAAGGCACCCAAACACTGACGTAAATATAGAAATGCTGATTGCAGCGAGAAAAGAAAAAGCAGAATTAACAGCGGAATGGCAACGGTATAAGTAGTCAAACAGGTAACAACAGCCACTTCGATTCGCTCTTTCTTCATTTATCTGAAGCGAGTCCTCGTAACCCTCTGAGCGCTTCGTAGTCTGTCGCACTAACCAATTTCAGGATCAAAAAGAGCCGCTACATGCGGCTCTTAATAATTATAGTTTCCCGATATTCCATCGGTTTCCCCTTTACCAAACACGTTGTCCTCTTGTTCTTGAACGCAAGTGGTACGCGCCATTATCATATTCACATAAAAAATCAATAAAAGAATAAAATGATTACTCATTGTATTGGTTAGATATTTAATACAAAGAGGCCCAACAATGGCCTCTTTCTGATTTTTTAAATGGTGACGTTGTCATGATACTGAATGGTTTCTATCATATTCAGCGCTTGCCTTTCTCAGCCCTTCTAAATCGTCTGAACATAAAAATCTCTTCAGGCTGTCGATTTTCTTATCAGGCCAATCATATATCCTAAGAGCAAGCAGTTCGTCTATCGTCTCTCGAGAAAAGCGATATTTGACATGCTTAGCTGGTGAACCCGCAACCATGCTGTAAGGCTCAACATCTTTCGTCACCACACTGTTTGCCGCAACGATTGCTCCTTCTCCGATAGTCACACCCGGCATTATCATGGATCGCATACCGAGCCAGGCGCCATCGCCAATATGAGTATCTCCTTTCCCGACGTACGCTTCTTCAATAAAGTCCATAAATGGGTACAAGGAGAACCAATCAGCTCTATGTGTACTGTTTCCCCCCATAACAATCACAACTTCCGCTGCAATACAGACAAAATCACCTATATGTAACTTATCAATCTTCCATTTTGGTTCCCAATCTCGGCTGAACTCATCGCCTTGTAGATATCTTACAACAGACTCTTCAAAACCGGCGTCCCAACAATCACTGTAATAACTATGTTTACCTTTAATCGTTATATTTGGGTTCGTAACAACTTCATGTAGCAAAGTCACCTTAGACCAATGCTTAGTTTTCATGAATACTCCTATAAATACTATCGAATAAAACACTGCAGATAGTATGTATCTAAATAAGCTCTAATAATTACGTAGTGCCTATTACCACTAAAATTCACTTCACCACTGAGCTAATAATATGGTAAGCAGCCTCTACTCTTTCGGCATTAGGGTAGTTTTTATTCGCTAGAATCACTATGCCTATTTTTTCAGAGGGTACATACGCGACATATGCCCCAAAGCCACCTGTTGAGCCCGTTTTGTTATACCAAATGTCTCGACCGAGAGTACCGGATTCACTTGCTTGAACCGGTTTAGCGTTGAGAATTACGTCGCTGGAGTTACCTTTCAATAATTGTGAAAGTGAGACGGGATAATCATAACCTTCCCACCCTACTGCTTGCGTAAATGTATCGGTATTAAAATACTTAATGTGAGTTTGCTCTAGCGCATTCTCCATATCATTATTCAGTTGCGCTTGCCCCATATTTGCTTCGATATATTGAAGCATATCTGAGCTCGTTGATTTAATACCATAGGCTTGCGCATCAAGAATACCTGGATTAACTCTAACGGGGTTTCCCTCAGAACTATAACCAAAAGCATAGTTATTAAGCTTATCCTTTGGTACATCGACAAAGGTATTGGTCATACCGAGCTCAGGCAGGATGACGGTTTCCATCATTTCCGTATAGTCTGACTTCATACTCAAGGCACCGATGTAGCCAAATAGACCAATACTAGGGTTTGAGTACTTCCTCTTAGTACCGGCTTCGTACTCCGGTTTCCACGTTTTGTAGTACTGCATCATTTCAGCGTCGTTCGTTACTTCGCTAGGAAATTGCAATGGTAGACCACCCGCAGTGTAGGTGGCGACATGAACTAGCTTGGTATTACCCAGAGCACTATTCTCTAATTCTGGAATATAATCTTTGACCTTGTCATCCATGTCTAGCTTACCTTTTTCTTGGGCATACCCAGTCAAAGTAGCGGCAAAAGTTTTACTGATAGAACCGAGTTCAAAAATTGTGTCGTTGGTGACTAAACTCCCCTTACTTTCGTCAGCAAAACCGTAATTGTAAAAATAACGCTTGCCATCAATCGTTACTGCAACAGCCAACCCCGGAATGTCGTATTCGTTTATTAATCCTTTAGCGCAATCATCAACTACGCTCTTTAATTGACTGCTAACCGTTAACTCCGTTTTCGCAAACGTGACGAAAGAAGTGAGCGATAAAATGGCCAGCAAGGCATTGTTTAACTTCATTGAACCCTCAATTTTTTAATTTTAACTTATAATTAATTTCTAGTTTATTCCAAGGCTTTTAACTTTTTATATAAAAGTAATCCTGACTTGAAGAACTCCAATCGTTAACCCTCGATGAATAACACTGTGTCTTCAAATTTTTAGTGCGATATAAACAGGTCTAAACCTGATCACCGTTGATAGGTAGGCCGGTTAGATACGAATGTAAGTAACATCCGTTTCCAAAATGGGGAAATAGTGTACTCATTACGCTTTCTCCATATCACGATAACGGTATACTAGGTAGATATACTTGGTATATACAGATCCACATCCTCACAACGCTTTAGAACCACTTTTCAACGTCTACAGAGAAAACGATGCCATTTTCACTACACTTCGAAACTGGAAAAGTCACCAGCCAACAGCTTTATTCCGAGATATACCAAGGGATATTAGAAGGCAGATTACGATCAAATGAGAGATTACCGTCAACCCGCATGCTGTCGAAAAAGTTAGGCATAGCAAGAAACACTGTCATTTCGGTGTATGAGCGACTTCAGTTCGAGGGGTGGATAGTAAAAAAGGCAGGGTCTGGCACGTACGTAAGTAATGCTCTAGAACAAACGATGGATCAAGATAAGAGACCAATAAAACACTACCAACTAGGGGTGTTTGGCACTAACGCAGCGAAGAAGCCAGAGATCATCGCACCAAAGAATCTAGACTATGACTTCACTTTAGGCGTTCCTGATCATCAGAGAATAGCAAAGCATATTTGGCGACACTCAAGACTGAGTAGGCTCAATGCATTAACTCCAGAGTTTGCACATGGTGGTGATTTGCAAGGGTTAGCTTGTTTACGAGAGTCTATCTGCGAGTATGTGAGACACTCGAGAGGCGTAATCTGTGACCCTGAAGACATCATCATTACGCAAGGGTGCCAGCAGGCAATAATGACGACTCTCCTTACATTACTCTCTCCCGGGGATCTCGTGTCGACGGAAGATCCAGGATATCCTGTTTTTCGAAATCAAGCTCGATTACTTGGCGCGCAAATAGGCTCCGTGCCGATGGACGACCAAGGTGTTGTCGTTGAATCAATCCCTTCTAATACCAAAATTATTTATACAACGCCTAGTCATCAGTTCCCTTTAGGCTTTAGCTACTCAGTTGAAAGGAAGTTAGAACTGCTGAGATGGGCAGAAGTTAATAACGCAATCATTATCGAAGATGATTATGATGCGGAATATCACTACCTCAATACCAGTAAGCAAGCTCTCAAGTCACAAGATAAAAATGACTGCGTCATTATGGTAGGCAGTTTCTCTAAAATACTATTTCCCGGCATACGCATTGGCTATATGATTCCACCAAAGTCTTTAATGGAGCCAATTTCAAATATGTTGTGGCACTTGGGAAGAAGTACATCTGTAGTGTCTCAAATCCTACTTGACGAATTCATGCGTGACGGTCATTTCTCTCACCATTTACTCAATATGAATAAAATCTATAGCGAAAGGTACCATAAACTCACTCAATTAATTGACAAGGTAGATTGCTTACAACGTATTCCAAGCCAAGGTGGATTGCATATAGCAGCTGAAGTATCGGGATGCGCGACACAAATGATGAATAAACTGGCTTCATCAAATGTAGCGGTTTATCCATCATCGCATTTTTCTATCAACAATCATTCTAATGCCCTCTTATTTGGGTTTGGCATTATCCCTATCCAAAAAATAGAAACAGCATTTGATATTATTCAATCAGTATTGGATTAAAGCAGATATAAAATTATCGTTTTGCTCGGTATCAATTTATCGTCTTGTTATCACCAGCAGAGTCAGGGGCAACTGCGAACTTGGAACGCTTTTCAACCAAATAAGAGTTCACTACGAATTGTGTCGCTCTAACCCGCTTGGTTTGGCTTCAGCCCCAACACTATATTTCTTCGACTGTAGACGCACTAGGTTCAAGTAAAGCGACGTATCACGCTGACACTTTCAGCGCCACCAGCAACCCTATTGCGTAAATCATCTTCTTTTAAGTTCACATCGAGCATTCAATGAACCTTATTTTTCTAATATCGAACAGTAAGTTCTGCTTAACACTCTATCAAAACACTATCTTTCGCTAGATGTTAAAGAAGAAAAGACTTCAAGGTAATTAAGGATTTGTTATAGAGTATTGACCTATATAATAAAGATCACAATCACGACATTAATCTCCAGTAATTTACCATATCGCTTCATGATCGCTTAGGATACAAATTATCGAAAAATACCAAACCCTAGGTTAATACGCTGTTAACGGCTCAAAAAAATAACGAAGTTGTACCGCAATTATATCAACATCATTTTCATGTAAAAAATAACGAGCGCCTTGGATACCGATCTCCCAATTATCTGAGAGGTTGTAGCCAACTTCTGCACCAATATATCCATCAAAACCATCCACTTCCGTCGTTATCTTGCTGCCTTGATACGTACTTTCAATATCGGTATCCCAGAACAAGCCCCCCAAACTCAGTTTTGCGGACCATGAATTGTATTGCCAGAACTTATAACCGATGTCGAAGCCCATGCCCTTAACAAGGAGTGGGGCTATAGATGCGACATTGGCGTGATAGTCTTCTGGTGAAGTAGTAGCACTACGCAATGTAGCACTACCTTCACCCATATCAATATAACGAATAGTTCCAGACCATTGATCAGAAAAAGTATATCCCAACCCGACAGAGCGATAGAACCCGGTGTTGTCAGTAGAGATTACGTTATCACCTTTAACAGCATCACGCTCATCTGCATGGCTTGACCCCATTTGAACATCAACATACCAGCCCGCTTGACTACTAAAACTAAACACAGCAATTAGTGCTAGAGCACTGTTTCTTCCATAACGTTGCATGGCTCCTAACAAAATCAAAAGCATCAACACCATGCCACCCAATGATCCTGCTGAAGTATTTTCAACCTTTACATCTCTTACCAACTTAACGGTCACTATAACTTTCCCCGCGTCTTGCAGGCCTTGGCTATCCTGAATGATATATGTCAACACATCATTGCCTTCAAACCCTGAGGTAGGGGTATAGGTCACGCTCTGATCTGCATTCATGACCGCCTGCCCATACTGCGCTTGGACTGAAACCAACTTCAATGTGTCGTTATCCGGATCGGTATCGTTAGCAAGGACATAAACCGTGACAGGGGTACGATCATCGGTGGTAATATTATCGTCCACCGCATTCGGATTCTGACTGTTTACCACATTTACCGTCACCTTCGCCGATCCCGTTCCACCATTACCATCCGTTACGCTATAAGTGATCAAAGCCTCCCCGTAGTACTGTGGTTGAGTGACATAACTTAGTTTGTTATCAACCACACTAACACTACCAATATCTACAGAAGCGCGACTTACCTTCAGCCCATCACCATCAGCATCAGCATCATTGCTCAATACATCGATCGTCACCGTACCATTGAGACTAACAAACGCATTGTCGTCAATCGCTTGAGGGAGTGTATTATTGCTTACACGAGCGGCAACGACGCCAGGGTCAACGACACTGCCATTAGCCAATCCGTCATCATCGTTCGGACCACCGTCTTCAATGGTAAGTTGTACACACCAGTCACCTTCAGTCAGACCCTGTGACCATGAACTGTGCCCTGGTGGCGGACAATAACCAGCCTCGCCAGCACTAGAAGAAACCGTGTTTTGAGCATCCTCAATAAAGTCTATCCACCCCTGTTCAGCGTTATACTTTCGGTACACTGCATTTGCTGGAACAGGTAAACGCTGAGGCAAAACTAATTGATAGCTTTGGCCGGGCAGCGGCAAATTAGTTACTACAAAATCAAAGATTCCCCCTATGCTCTTCATGTTGGTATCTTTAGGAAGCTCCTCATCCAGCAATAAAGCTCCTCCTGTTGCGTTAGTCAGAATGGTTATTCCTTTGCGTAAACAGACACCTGGCTGCCCCTCAATGAGGAAGCGATCTTTTTCTGACACAACCTGTTGAATTACGTTACAGTCAGAAATTGCATCAAGATAATCAGGGATACCATCACCATCACTATCATTATGACCTTCTTGATCATCCGGGATTAAGTCGCCATCACTGTCTTCACTCCCGAGCTCCGCCAATGTTTGTACCACTTCTAAATAGACATTCCGTGTCACTGATAATGGTGGAGTGCCATTGTCAGTAACTGTCAATTGCAAATTGTAAATCGCTGAACTCAGTAATTGCGGAGAGAAAGTCAATGTTTCGCTGTACATCTGCCCCGCAATCGCTTGGTTAAGTACATCGCTATCACTACTCCATCTGAAACTGTGTATATCGGACATATTGGCATCACTAACACTGCTCGTGATTGTGACCGGTTCAACACCATTTTCAATTTGGCTCCGCTGCTCCCCCGCCTGAGATACACTTACCGTGACCTTCGGAGCCACATTCTCTTCAAAGATTGTCAAGGTGTAACGACGCTTACTACCTAGATTAAGGGTGCTGTCCAGATCAATCACTAAGGTTTCAACGCCCTCATTTTGTCCATCATTAAGTAGTTCGAACGAAAGTTTGCCTTCGGTACCACTAGGTATCACCACTTCACCAGAGGTGAGCGTGTGGTCATCACTGTCCGTGCTTCCTGAAACCGTATAAGGTATGATTACTGGGTAGCTCGGCGAAGGACCGTTAAGGTGTATCGATACGCTATGATTGGTGCCTTCCGTGGTTTGCGCATCTTTGGAGATACTTATCAGTGGATACACTGTTACCGTTTGACTAGCTTCAGCGACGTTTCCATCAGAGTCTTGAGTGCGCCAATAGACCGTATTAGTTCCAGGTCGGAAAAAGGTCGTGCTGTCGACCAATGAAACAGGTAATAGCTTGCCTGTACTATCTCGTGCCACAGCAGAGCCTAATGCAACTTTAGTAAAGAGCGAAGTTGCGTTCACTTCGATATCTGAAGGTGCGGCTATTGTTGGTGCGTCCAATTTCGCACTTTTAATTGTCACGATTGCTTTCGCGGTGGCCTTTCCACCGTTACCATCTTTCACACTGTATTGCACTGCCACTGTACCAATTGAGGTCGTTACCAATTGGATTTGACTGCCCACAATCGTTGCCGTTCCAGATGTAGGTTTAACCCATTCCAGTTGTAATGTATCTAGATCAACATCGCTGTCGTTGCTGAGTACATCCAATAAGTAGCTACCATCGTTACTCTCGGTAAAGACATAGGTATCATTAACCGCCACTGGCTCATCATTAACGTTGATTACCGTGATGCTAAACGCTGCTAAAGATGTGCTTAGCTCACCGTCTGAGACACTAATAACAATATTATTGGTGCTGCCAACATGCTCATTTTCCGGCGTACCACTTAGCAACCCAGTTGCTCTATCAAAGGTTGCCCATGATGGTTTATTGCGGATTGAAAAGCTCAAGCTACTACTATCAACATCCGATGCCTGCAGCGCAAAGCGGTACGTATTGCCTTCGTTGACGGTAAGAGCAGGAGTGCCACTGATCACTGGCGCGTCATTGACATTGTTAACCACAATACTGAATCTATTGAGCATTGTGGTCGTGAGACCATCAGAAACCGAGATAACAATGCCCTGATATTTGCCAACATCACCATTATCTGGTGTACCACTAAGCGTGCCTGTAGATGCATCAAAGCTAGCCCAAGATGGCTTGTTCACGATACTGAAGGTGAAGGCTTGGCTGTCAACATCTGACACTTGTGGCGTGAACAGATAGGTGCTGTCTTCATTCACTTGTGTTGCTGGTGAACCAGAGATAACGGGTGCATCGTTAACGTTATTCACAGTAATCGAAAAAGCTGACAATGAGGAAGAAATAGTGCCATCGGATACGCTAATCACGATACCTGGATAAGTCCCCACATAACGGTTACTTGGCGTGCCAGAAAGCGCTCCTGTTGTCTTGTCAAATGTAGCCCAAGGTGGCTTGTTAGCTATCAAGTAGGTCAGAGTATCCGCTGGGTCATTGTCCAATGCCGCGGGCACAAACTGATACACACTATCTTCATCAACTTGCGCCGATGGGGTACCCGTAATCACTGGCGCGTCATTAACGTTATTCACCGTGATGGTCACTAACGCCACTCCAGAGGTAAGTTCTCCGTCACTTACGCTGTAAGTGAAACTGTCCTGACCAAAGAAGTTACTGTTACCCGTATAAACCGCGTGATTGCCTGTGACGGTAACATTACCGTTGACTGGCGATTTTACAATTTGATAGCTCAAAGATGAGCCTTCTGCATCGTTACCATTTAAAGTAATGGTCAGCGGTATTTCTTCCTCTCCCGTAGCACTGATATCGGTCGCGGTTGGTGTATCGTTGACTGCATTAACCGTCAAATCGACACGAACCTCTGTCGAGTCGAGATCACCGTCGTTGACCTTGAACAAGAAGAAGTCGGAGCCATTGAAGTCCGCTTCTGGTGTATAGCGCCAACTATTATTGGTCAACTGCTCTAGCACGCCATGACTGACTTGCTCAGTGATAAGATACTGCAGAGTGTCATCATCGTTATCAATATCTGAACCAACCAGCGTGATCACCAAACTATTGTCTTCATCAAGCGTTTGTGACTGTGCTTGCGCCATTGGTGCGTCGTTGACTGGTGTTACTGTCATGGTCACTGTTGCGGCGTTAGATACAGCACCTGCTAAGTCTGCCACCGTATAGGTGAAGCTATCTTCACCGAAGTAGTTCTCATTGGGGTTGTAAACAATCGCTCCTGACGCCGTCACGTTCACACTGCCATGTGCTGGCGTATCGACGACTGTGACACTAGTGAGTTCAAAACTGTCTCCAACATCGGCATCACTATCATTGCCTAATACATTGACCTCGAAGGAGCCTCCCTCTAGTAGTTGTGCACTGTTATCAACAGCAACGGGGGCATCATTCACTGGCGTAATATTGAGCGTGACGGTTGCAGGCACTGAGACTGCTTGGCCACTATCGGTTAGCATGTAGGTAAAGCTATGTTGACCATTAACGTTCGCTGTAGGCACAATCTTTAAGGTCCCATCGACATTGACACTGACCATGGCAAAACTGTATACCCCCTCTCCTTGACCAAGATCTTGCAGGGTAATACTACTCGGGGTGAATGACCCATCTTCAATATCACTGTCGTTACTTAAAATATCGAGTGTCGATGTGATATCTTCATCAAAAGTAAAACTGTCTTCCTCCGCTACTGGTGAGTCATTGACGGAACCGATATTGACGCTGACCGTGGCCGCAAGAGAAACGCCGCCTTCACTGTCTGCGATCGTGTAAGTAAAGCTATCGCTACCATTTTCATTCGGATTCGGCGTATATACAAAAGTGCCTACAGTTTGATCAATGGCTACTTGTCCTTTTTGAGGCAAACTAACTAACGATAAATCACCCGTTGGGATGCCATCTTCAACATCCTCCGCTTGACTACGCGCGCTGACTGCTGCGCTTGCGGTATCTTCGTCGGTGTTGATGGTCAGCGCTTTAGCGACTGGCGCATCATTTATAGCCATGATAGTGACGGTCACTGTCGCCTCTTGCGACTCCTGCAGCAGGGCATCTTTCACGGTATAGGTAAAGCTATCTGTGCCTGTCTCATTATTATTTGGCGTATAGGTAACAACGCCGTTGCTGATCGACACCTGACCTTTAATTGGTTGCGTTTTAATCGTTGCAGAAGAAGCGACCATGTCATCATTAACATCGGAATCGTTGGCTAACAGATTAAATTGTTTCGCCGTATCTTCCTCAGTCGAGAAGCTATCATCAACTACCGTTGGCGCGACATCGTAGCGTTTAGTCACCGTATCCGTCACTGCATCAGATGCATTGCCTGCGGCATCGCTTACCACCACACTTACTGTCAACGTCCCCTCTTGCAAACCAGTGACGTCAATACCCGTTACTTGCATGGTCTCCGAGGAGATTGTTTGACTAGCGCCGTCAATGGTCGTGGTACCGTCAGTCACGCGATAAGTGAACATCGCGTTCACTTCAGCTGCTGAGAAGGTAAAGCTCATCGCCTGTTCGTTGGTTTTGTTAATGCTCTCCTGATCAATGCTGATGCTATGTCCAGCCGGGATCCCCGTATCCACTGAAATCAACAACTGAGTCGCTGCAGTATTGAGGTTGCCTGCAGCGTCGCTAAATTTCTCGGCTGCAACATCAATAGTTGCATCCTCAGTGCTTTCTTCTGCAGGTGTAAAGGTGGCCGTGTAACTGGCGCTACTGCCCGCAAAGTTAGAAAGAGTTCCGCCAGCCACGGTCACATCGGCTTCGGAAAAATCAGTTGCGGCTTCACTCAAGGTAAACGTGAGTGTTGCCGTTTCACCCGCTTTCAACGCAGCGCTGGAGCTAGTGATACTAACGGTTGGAAGCACAGTATCGACGCTGATGGAAAGTGGTGTAGCGGCACTATTGGTGTTACCAGAGGCATCGGTAAATGTGCCTGTGGCAACTTTAATAGTACCGCTCGTCGCACTCTCTTCCGTTGGTGTAAAGGTCGCAGTGTAGCTGCTACCACTGCCAGCAAAACCAGACAAAGTACCGCCACTAACCGTGATATCCGCCTCGGTAAAATCGCTCGACGCTTCACTTAAGGTAAAGGTAATGGTCGCCGTTTCGTCCGCTTTCAGCGCCAATTTATCACTGGAGATAGTCACACTCGGCACTAAACTATCAACGGTTATAGACAGTTGAGACGCAGCAGTGTTGCTATTCCCAGCAGCATCGGTAAAGAAATCTGCCGCCACGTTAATCGTCGCTGTACTTGTACTGTCTATATCCGGCGTAAAGGTGGCCGTGTAGTTGTCACCGCTGCCCGCAAAGTTAGACAAACTGCCGCCAGTGACGGTGACATCTGACTCAGCAAAGTCACTTGAGGACTCACTTAAGGTGAACGTGATACTCGCCGTTTCGCCAGAGACCAAATCAAGGTCTGAGCTGCTCAAAGAAACGGTTGGCCTCACGTTATCTAACGTAATTGTTGTGCTATCTACACTGGAGGTGTTGCCCGCCGCATCGCTCTGGCTCGCCGCGACCGTCAGAGTACCGTTGTTAAACGCACTTACATCAAACTCACTGCCAATAGTCGTCCAAGCCCCGGTATTGTCGGCCGTCACCGTACGACTGACTGAGTTGTTATTGTCCGTGATGGTCACGGTCACACTATTGCCAGCCTCCGCGCCGGAGCCAGCAATCAGCACGTCGTTGTCTTCTGCCGCATTGACGATACCGTCGATTTCAATCGGCGTGGAAATGCTAACAGCGGATGGCGCTGCGTTATCTAGGGTTACGCTCTGGGTGGCTACGGTGGAGATATTACCTGCTATATCAGCTTGGGTTGCAGACACCGTCAGGGTGCCATTGTTCAGGCCACTGACATCCAGCTCGCTGCCGCTCAGCGTCCAGTTGCCTGAATTGTCGGCCATCACCGTACGACTGACAGAGCTGTTATTGTCCGTGATAGTCACGGTCACGCTGTTGCCTGCTTCCGCGCCAGAGCCAGCGATCAACACATCGTTATCTTCCACTGCATTGACAATACCATCGGTTTCAATCGGTGTAGTGATGATCACAGCTGATGGTGCGGCGTTATCTAAGGTAATGCTCTGGGTGGTCACTCTGGAGGTATTACCCGCCGTATCCGATTGCGTCACAGCAACTATGAGTGTACCGTTGTTCAGGCCACTGACATCAAGCTCACTTCCGCTCAACGTCCAGTTGCCTGAGTTGTCGGCCGTCACCGTACGGCTGACAGAGCTGTTATTGTCCGTGATAGTCACGGTCACGCTATTGCCTGCTTCCGCACTGAAGCCAGCGATCAGTACGTCGTTGTCTTCTGCCGCATTGACGATCCCATCAGTTTCAATCGGCGTATTGATGATTACAGCAGATGGGTCTGCATTGTCCAGAGTAATACTCTGGGTGGCTGCGGTAGAAGTATTACCTGCTATATCTGCTTGGGTTGCAGACACAGTCAGGGTGCCGTTGTTAAACGCACTTACATCAAGCTCACTGCCGCTCAACGTCCAGTTGCCTGAGTTATCGGCCGTCACCGTACGACTGACAGAACTGTTATTGTCCGTGATAGTCACGGTCACGCTGTTGCCTACTTCCGCGCCGGAGCCAGCAATCAGTAAGTCGTTGTCTTCTGCCGCATTGACAATACCATCGGTTTCAATCGGCGTGGTGATGGTCACTGCTGATGGGGCTGCATTGTCTAGGGTAACACTCTGGCTAGCTGCGGTGGAGATATTACCTGCTATATCTGCTTGGGTTGCAGACACCGTCAGGGTGCCATTGTTCAGGCCACTGACATCCAGCTCGCTGCCGCTCAGCGTCCAGTTGCCTGAGTTGTCGGCCGTCACCGTACGACTGACAGAGCTGTTATTGTCTGTGATAGTCACGGTCACGCTGTTGCCTGCTTCCGCGCCGGAGCCAGCGATCAACACATCGTTGTCTTCTGCAGCGTTGACGATACTGTCAGCCTCAATCGGCGTGGTAATGCTCACTACGGATGGTGCTATTGTATCAATGGTGACACTTAACGCGTTGGATGCCGAGCTAACATTATCATCGCTATCAGACGCTTTAGCACTTATTGCATGTGTAATACCAGACGCCAACTCATTGGTTGTTATCTGCCAGTTTCCTCCAGTAGCAGTGCCTGTGCCAATAACCGTTGCACCTCCACCGACTTGATCACTGTATAAAGTAACGATCGATCCACTCTCAGAAATCCCACTAAACGTTGGTGTAGTGTCACTGGTAATATTATCAGTATTTAATGGCCCGGTATCCGAACTAGCATCTAAATCGGGTGTAGATGGCGCATTTGGCGTAGTATCGACTGTCGTAAAGTTAAATGTGGCATCATCGCTGATCCCAGCGAAGCTATTATTTGCGCTGTCAGCCACGGCACTGGATTCAATATGAATGGCGTAGGTCCGGTTCCCTGCCAGATCACTGGTTGGGTTTAAGTAAACTTTATTGTTGGTAACACTGATGCGACCAGCGCCTGGTGATGTTGTTGTGCCATCGCTTTCGGTGGCAACATTAAATACTTCAAAGTCGCGACTGTCGGTAACATTACGAATGGTAATATTGCCGCTCTTCAGCTCAATATTTTCATCGAAGGCAATCTCGATGTTGTTGCTAACAGAAACATTGGTTGCATCATCAGTGGGAGTTGAGCTCGCACTGACAAAAGTAGGCGCGGTAGAGTCTGAAACCGCAGCGTCATCAATCTTGATACTTCTGATAAGATAACGAGAGTCAGCACCCGGACTTCGGGTAAACGCCATAGTCACTGTATCAACGTCCTGCCATGCCGAATCATTAAAATCTGTACCACGGGTCAGGGTAAACAAGTCCTGTAACCCTGAGTTTGCTTCACCACCTTTTGGCAAGGTGACAGTTTCGGTCACTGTTTGAATATCATTAGAGAAGCCAGTTAACACAAGTTGATACGTTTTATCTGAGTCTCGGGCCGACCCCTGCATATAGGTAATTTCGTCGAAACTGAAGTTAGTACTTGATTTCTCAAAAAAGCGGAAGCCACGATTGTTGAACTCATTAATCATGGTATTTGAGTAAAGAACACCAGCTACAAATCCGAGGTCATTTAGGCCAGTAAACGGAGTGCCATCCGAGCTAGTGCCCGCATCTAATACCATAGATACAGTACCTGCATTGGTAAGAGTGACTGAGGGCATACCCCCTGTGACGCCGGTCTCCACCTCACTAAAATTGGAACCTGAACCATTAGAGTAGTTAATCGTTTGCTGTGCAGCCCAGGCTCCACCGGAAAAAAACGCTGAGAACACCCATGCTGTTGTAATTGCGATCGCAACCTGACGATGTAATCTCATTTTCCTCTCCTGAAGATGACGGCCTTATCAACATGGCCGGGTTATCATAATCAACTTAAATATTTAATTTTTTTATAGGAAAGGATTAGCTAAAGATTCAGCCAATTCTTTCTTGGTTGATTAGCTGTGCGGTGGGTATACTCCCGCAGTGGCAATTAACCAATTAATCGGCAATACCGGGCTCAGAATATTAAGTGGCATTGAACCGCCTGTTTCAGTCACAGTTACAGTACCTCCGCCCGAGCCACTACCAGACACACTTAAGCCTTCGATCTCGGTCAAATCTGGTTGCTGAAACGTCGGTTTATAGAACCCGGGGGTAGAGTTTTGCGCTATATACGAATTACTATCGGGTACCTGTGTATTTGCAGCATTGGTAGCAACCTGCATCCTGCCTGTTACAGGTGCAGAAGTGCCAAGAGGGGTAAAAATTGCCGTATGTAAGTGTGCTGGCATTTGAGTTATATCAATAGTTACCAGTTCAGTACCCAATCTTTCTCCCTGATGATAATCCATCCCCCCAGGTCGTGTGCCTACACCAACTGGACTGCGGCCACGCAAATCAGGTAAACCAAAGGTAGTTCGGGCGTCACCTCCGTATAGAGTGCTAACTAGAGAGAAGAGCGCTGGATTATCTTCAATTGCCTGCATTTGCCCCGAGCACATTGCCCAATTTCTAATTGCAAAATTGCCACCAAATGCGGTTAGTGTCCCAAGATACGGTTCTGTAGCCATACTGTTCTTCCTTTCAACGTATACACTTAAGTTAAAACCAGCCCATAACGAAATTGGTGTGGTTGGTTAAAACTTTCCAATCTCGCATTACTAAATACCGTTACGGGCTTCATCACTGCCGCAAAGAGCCGTATTGAGATATTTATTTACTCACAAGCAGAAGCGTGCTGGAGCAATGACATCCCAGCATCTAGCCCAGCCATTTGCGCATAGCGATAACCCGAAAACACGCCTTGCTGTGTAGCAATAACATCTATTGATATGGCGCTATCTAACGTTTTCACTTGTAACCCATGTTGTGGGCTGATCTCGAGAATGCTCCCCGCCTCAACACCAACTAAAGAAGTCTCCACTGCGCTTGCTTGCAAAACATTGGCGACACCATTTGGCAAGCTCAACATCGCACCTCCGAAGTCATGATTGCCTGCTCGCACTAAGTTGACGATTTCGCGACTCGTTTGCACGTTCCAACGAATGTGCAGATCATGTTGGTTTACTGCTCGTGCCACTTCGTTGGGGTTTGATACTTGCTCACGCCAAACCAGCCCTTGCTTTTGTTGCGCGATGAGGAAGTCATACATCAGCTTAGCCGTCATTTGTGACGCTTTTTGCTGAGCACTGGTTAAGGTCTCAAACGGGTGAAATGGTACCTCTAACTCCATTCCTATAGCGCCGGAATCAGCCGATGCCTCAAGACGATGCAGGGTGAGGCTAAAGGTGTCTAAACCGTCTCTTAATTGCCAATAGAGAGGCATCGGGCCTCGATACTCGGGCAGCTTTCCCGGATGAATGTTGTACAAGTTTCCGTTGAAAAACTGACACAGCGAGGAATGAACTATGTGCCTGAACAAATAGATGACGCCATCCGTGACTCGCCAAGCATCGAGTTGCGCTATCAAAGCACTGCTGTCATTGGCGGTATACTGAGCAATATGAATCGATTGAGCGCTCAGATAGCTCTGTAGCTGCTGTAAGTCAGGATTTAGTTCTCCTTCAGGTACTACCACGCCCGCCAATCTATGCTGTTGTGCCAACAACTGAATGATGGGCAAGGCGTAACAACTTCCTGTAAAAACGACGTATTTTTGCTGCATATCGAAATCATCCATGGGTGGCGACAAAACCTGGCAATCCGGTTAACTGATAATAGAAACTGACCTTATCCCCTCCCCTCGCTTCGAAGTAATGGTGTTCAACAGCTTTGGGCTTGGCATCCACATAAAAAGTCATGTCGGGTTTAGGATGTGTAATACCGGAGTCGTATTGTCCGACCATGGCATCTCCGTAAGTATCGATATGGCTGTAAATGGCGAGGATACGTTTTGCCATATCTGGCACATCTTTCGGCAGCTCTACGGTGTTGCCTTGCAGCATTTTTATTCCACCATCTAGCTCAAAAATCTCGCTTTTGAGCAACATGGCTTTATTAACATTAAGAATTTCTCCCAGATCAATTCGATCATCTATCGCTTCCGGTTGGCAATGGTTGGAATGTGCATACTCTGCTTTTTTCCATTGTTGATTAAATTCCGTCTCCCCGATGACCATCATGGCGCGCACAGATACCTGCTTGGGGATCATTTCGCCTTGAATATGTAAATATTGAACCAAATGTTTCGCGATGCTGAGGAACCCTTCCCGACTAAAGCCATGCTGCATCGCTTCAAGTATCAGGAGATCAAACGTTTGAGTTGGCGAAAATTGGGTAGCATCTTCTTCCACGAAGGCTTCAATGTAGTCTGCGATATCGAGATCCGCGATCAATTGATTGAGTGCTTTAATGGCTCCGGGGTGAATATCTACTAGTGTCACCTGAAGCTGCTCTGCGCTAATTCGATCACTTTGTTTGTAGTGAGCAAGTAAAGGCAGCAGCAATGGTGCAAAGGGGCCGCAAGCTGGATAAAGCACTTTAACCTGTGACTTGTTGGCAAGCATATGTTGGATAGCTTTGTTTATACCACACGCAAAGCCTTTAATTCGGTACACATCTTTGATGGTGTGTTTACAGTTAAGTGGGGACATCACCAGCCCAGACGTGGAAATGTACTGTCGGGTCAGTTCCTCTTGAGTGAGTTTAGCCAGAGAAAGAGATTGGCAAGCGTTGCCATACATGCTCTGAAAGGCTTGCACCAGTGTTCGGTGCTCAACTTTCGTCTCCTTCAATACGAGCTCAACTGCCGCAGCGAAACTCTCTTTCAGTTGCCGTTGGCGTTCAGCCGTGCTGAGTTGGTTTTGGAGCATAGCCTCAAGTTGAGTCCGTAATGAGTACTTAAGCAGCTCATCCATTTCGGGTTCAGCAAAACCAAACTGTTGAGTTTGTTGCTGCACTTCTTCAACACCGACCGTCTCACGAGATTGAGGACGTTGCTGGTAGAATTCTATAGATGAGCCTTTTTGCATAATTCATGAACCTCACTTGCCGCTGTAGCAGTAGTTAATGATGTAACACACCTGTACTTGAGAAAAACATATGCCAGAGGTCCGCGTTACAATATCTCAGCTCCCGGCTCTAACTTCATAAACCGTACTGACAAAATTGGGCAGAAAAATTGAGATAAAAACAGTTCTAATCCTGTAAATTCAGAGAGTAGTAAATAGTTAGGGTAATAGGCCTTTCGATGTGATTCTTCTAAAGCAAGCGCTTGCCAATCCCCTCGATGGCAAGATCGTTTGACATATGGCAGCCACGCAGTCTCCTTAATAGAGGTAAGCGCGGCACTCAAGTGTGGTGTAATATGAAAGCCTTTTAACAGGCAGAAAAAGCCAATATCCATAGTATAAAGCCAACTATTTATAATATTGAAATTAAAATAATTTTTTCGGCAGTTATTTTGAAATTGCCGATATTTGATTTATAGACTAGAAAAAATCAGTTAGCCAGAATAGAGATCAAAAAAAACACTAAAAATAAGATTGTCAATTTATATCTCTAAAATTAAAGAATTTAATTTTTAAAGTTTAATGAAGTCCAATATAAGTTTAAGGTGTGCAATCTTTTAAAAGATATAAGTTTAAAGATATTTAAAAAAACTTATTAAGAAAAACATGAACTCACAAAGATAAATATCAAAATTATTAATAAAAAAACACCACTAATATAACAATGAATTAAGGTGGTTTGAAGATTAAAATGCCCATTTCATTTTCATATATAACATTTTAACTACTAGTATTATATATGTGGTGAAATAAGATAAATTTATTCACTCAACATATCCAATCGATTCAGGTTTACTGGGAAAAGCTATACGTTACAACGGAGTGAAATATGGCAAATAGGGATGGAAGAATTCCACTCAACGTATTACGACTCAAAGAACTGAGAAAGAAATTAGGACTGAGCCAAGAAAAACTGGCGGAAGAATGCTTTCAACAGGGTTTTGTCGTATCTATTGCTTCTATAAAGCGAGCAGAGTCTGGGGCGAATGTGCTGTATCGTACCGCATCCAATCTCGCGGAATACTTTTCTGTCCCCGTAGAGGACCTTTTAATAGATCGGGCCTCAGAACCATTATTTACAAATGTATCTTCATCACCACCATATTTTTTTATTTTTGCAATCGAAGCAAAGTGTGATTTGACCGCAAAGGCTCTGCAAACCTTACTTCTCAGCCAAAACACTACACCCATAATACAAAACCGAACGTTTGTTCTTACTTGGTCTTTACAGGAATCGGACGAATATATTTTTGAGCGAATTCGACAACTAGCCCTTCAATTAAAGGTTGCTCTTTCGGCTTCGATTCGGTCTTTTATCAATGTGAAATACATGCATCGAATCACTGAGCTATCGGAACATCCGAATGCGATAACCCCAATCAATGAAATCCTAGTTAAAATCCCTTGGGGAGAAATAGCTGCTTGTCCTTGCTTTATCTCGTCCAATTGTGCCAGACCAATAAAACCTTTTCTAACAGGAGAGCCAGACTTCAACAACTGGCATTTTGTATCCTTACACCAAAACCATACTGACTGTTTCGTAGGGCGTAAACTTGAACTAGAAACATTGAATAGCGGAATCAAGCGATGGCAAAAACAAGAAGCAGGCCAAACGTATTGTATTACTGGTACCGCAGGGATAGGAAAGACCAGCCTACTCAACCAGGTCATTTCGTCTTTGAGTCGTTCTTCGTGTTTAACCACAGAGATTCAAATCCTGAATCATGGCAGTGCTGATCTCTTGTCCCCTCAAAATATATTCACTCGGGCAATTTGTTCATTTACTCGTGAAGATACCGATGATTCTATTCGTCAGCAGACTGTCGAGTCATCAATTCCCTCTTCTTTCCATCTCTGCCTTTATTGGTTAATGGGGGTAACACTCAACGAATCAGAAAAACAGCTGCTGAACTTAATGGAGTTCCAAACGCTGAAACAAACGATAGAGCAATCTATCCCTTTCTTAATTCAACAACGGCAGACCAGCAAACCGCATTTGATTATTGTTGAAGATGTCCATTGGGCCGACGAGGTAATGTTGGCATTTCTTGAGACACTGCTACCTTATATTACAAACACCAATATTTTACTCTTTCTGACGTTTAGGCAGCAAAAACGACTTAGTTCCAAACAATCTTGGTTTGCCAACGTGAATCTAATCGAACTTAGGGAGTTATCATCTGAAGAGTCTTACGAGTTAGCTTGCTCAATCACATGCCAACAGAATAAACATATCAATGACTGTATAAAGCTTGCGAAAGGCCATCCTCTATACTTACGCCAAACACTACTTTGTTCTCAGTTTGATAAAGACGTTCCGGAGTCATTGGAACATTTAGTTTCGATACAATTAGCTCAACTTCCAGCCCAAGATCGCCAAGCACTCTGTACTGCATCTGTGTTGGGGCAGTACTTTCAACTGGAGCAACTGCGTGAAATCACTCGAATTCCCGGCTACGTACCAGATAAGTTAGTCGACGCTGGCTTAGTAAAACTCAATGGCGATCAATACCTTTTCCATCATGATTTGATTTGTAATGCTGTTTTCCGTCAAATAGACAAGTCACAGTGTTCAAAAATACACATGGCCTGCGCAAAATGGTATGAGAACCGAGATCGGTTCTTATATGCAGTCCATATCAATCATGCCAAGGGCGAAGGTGTATTTACTGTTCTTGACCAGACCGCCAAACATTACCTGAGCAATTATCAATTTGAAAAAGCACTGACTCTTATTGAATACGCTATTAAAGAGTCACCTAAAGCACAGATGGCGTATGCACTAAATATGAAAGGAAACTGCCTGTATTCGATGGGACGCATCAAAGAGAGTATTGAGGTTCTTGAGCAAGCGATTCATCACACAGAAAATGATTCTGAACGTGTTCAATACTATTTAGACCTCATTAACCCCTACCGTTTAACCGACAACTTTGTACAAGCGATGTCGATTTTAGACCAAGCCCAAGCCCTGTGCGAAAAGCTGACGTTAAATAAATCTTTGTGTGAAATTCACTCGATGAGAGGTAATATGCTGTTCCCCACTGGGCAGCTAGACGAATGTGAGAAAGAACATTTACTTGCATTAGATTACAGTCAACGAGCAAACTGTTTTCGCGCGAAAGCAAAATCGCTTGGCGGCCTCGGTGATTGTGCCTACGCACAAGGAAAAATGGCTCGCTCATACGAGTACTTAACCGAGTGTTTGCAACTGTGTGAAGAGCATCAGTTGCTTTCGATTGAAACTGCCAATCGCTACATGCTGGCAACAGTGATGATCTATCAACTGCAATCTGACGAAGCACTAAAACAGGCTCAGCATGCCTCGAATCTTGCCTATCTCACGGCAAACCGCCGAGCAGAAATTGTTTCTAGGCTTACGGCTGCATGGATCTTTCTCGACCGTAATGTCTTGGTGCAAGCTGAAAACGAAATCTCGACCGCTCTACAACTTTCAAAACAGCTTAATGCTCATCGATTTGTCGCTTTTCTTTTGGAGTCCAGTGCAAGATTGCACTGGTATCAGGGAAAAGAGGAGAAAGCCCTTTCGGACATCGACACGGCTCTAGATCTTGTTCATATCAATAAGCTACACAATTTTATTGGTCCTTGGCTCGTATCTACCAAGGCACTTATTTGTGGCGATGAATCAACGGCCCTCTCCGCTTTGCGCACTGGTGAGGCTTGGCTAGAATCTACCTGTGTTGGTCATAACTATTTACGCTTTTACCAACAAGGAATCCAAGTAGCGTGGCAGTATAAGCAGCCTACGCTACTTCGAAAATATCGCGATAAGCTGTCTAACTTCACCCAAGAAGATCCGCATCCATGGGGTGATTTTTATATTGAACAAGCGAATCTGATGCTTGCCTTACTCGACCAGTCCAGCTCCGTCTCTGAGTTGTTAAACTTCAATCAGGCCGCGCGTAAGCATCAACTGAACCAGGCTCAAATAAGTGTTGATGAGCTCGACCATTGGCTCTCCACATCTACTCAACCATGAAATATTCAATAAACGAAGAAAGTCGATTAATTGCACCGTCAAGTCATCGTGTTTACTCGATTTACCTCGTCAAACACAGATATTCGAAACCATCGAATATCTGTGTTTTGGCACAGTGTCATCGCTGATGAGATTTATGCTGGCGCAAGATCATTTTGCTCCACCTTAAAGTTCTCGATGCTAGGAACATGCTCAGGCAAAAGTAGAGTAACGCGTTGATTTGCTGCTTCAATCCATTTACCTGAACTATTTTTATATCGATAGAATGCCACGCCTGACTTCCAATCATCATTAAGTAGGAGGTTGAGCGTTACGTTATGAAGATCAGCTCCTAAAGGAGCAATGCCTAGGTAAGGCTGGTAGCCCTGCAACGTCACCATGATATGACAATCACGCATCGTGCATTGATAGTTGAAACTACCATTGAGATCAGACACCACATTTAACGGTGGGTTAACGGCCTGAAAGATATGTCCTTTACCCACTATTGATTTGTCTTCGCTGGCCACGAGTAGATTAACATCGAAGCTCACTCCTCCAGGTAAGCCGTTACCAATTTGATAATGAGCAGTAAAAATTGCTTGTGATTCTTTTGAGTCCATTTTCATTGTGTTCTCCAACTGAATTTATTGTCGTTAGTGACCCATTCAATGTAGATAACACGTCATTCTGGTTCAGTATCAATTTAGGCTCAGATCTACTTGACTACATAAATTATCTACGGTCACGCAGATGCCGATCGTTCTTTTCATCAACCAGATATTGTTGCTCTCTCGCTGATGCTTTTGGCGATTTGTACAGAACAACTGATACCAAACTGATATGGTGAATGTATGCATTTGGTTTAATATTTGAACAACTATTCAATACATAAGCCAAATGGAAAAAATAATGGAACATGAATGGATGCAGGGAACTAAAGAAAACCAAGTGGTAGAACAGCACCCTAACCCTCAAATACAACGCCTCGCTGTACTTAGCGCGTACTCAATCTCAGGCAATAATGCCAAACTGTTTATTCAGAAAATGGATAAGTGCGGTTTTCCTAAAGAACGATTACTGACACCTCTTGAAAACACGGTTTCACCGGTTCCCGGTTTGAACCAATATCAAGTCGAGTCACTCATCTTCAATACTCGCTATCAACACCAACCCTTTGTCATTGTCATGTGCGAAAGTACGCAAGAAGTTCAGCAAGCCTATCTAACAGCAACTCAATTCAATCTCCCGATTCGTGTTCGCTCAGGAGGGCATGATCACGCAGGTGAATGCAGTGGTGACAACGTCATTTTGATTGACGTGAGCAGAATTAAGACCTTCCAATTGTGTGACAATATTGCCACCATTGGTGCTGGCTATCGCTTCTATCAACTGACACCAAAACTTGCAGAGCATGATCGAATGATTGCACATGGAACCTGTGCCACAGTTGGGTTGACTGGCTATATTCAAGGCGGAGGATGGGGCCCTTGGACGCGAAAATACGGCATGTGTTGTGAGCACCTAGTGAGTGCAACCGTGGTATTGGGTGATGGTACGATCACAGAAGTCTCAGCAGAGTCCAACCCTCACCTATTTTGGGCACTAAGAGGCGGCGGAGGCATGAGCTATGGCATTGTTACCGAGCTACGCGTAAAAACATTCCCTTTACCCAAAGAGATCCACCGCTTCGAGCTTCAGTGGAACCTCTATCCAAAAATCAACGGTATGCTTCAGCCAATACCAACGCACCCTACCATAGATGTGCTAAAAAATTGGGAGCAGGCTATAAAAAGCCTCGATACGCCTAAACTTCTTGGCACCAACTTGCAAATTGATGCTCTGCCTGAATCATCTAACCACTGTGATATTGAAACCATCAGCCATCACTGCACCATGTATGGCTACTGGGAAGGAACAGAACAAGATCTTCACCAATTTATAGCCGTTCAATTTGGCGCTTGCTTCCCTGATTTAGTTCAAGTCTATGAAGCACATGGCACTGACTTTGACGGGAAGAAATACGATCACTCCCTGATGAGCACATGGGGGCGCGATTCTTTGTGTCAAAACGGTTCTCCTTTCCCTCCCGATTATGACGCCCCAGCACCTCACAAAATCACTTCGCGATTGGTGTCAGAGCGAGGTCTTAAACCAGAAGGCTATACTGCACTTTTGCAAAGCTTAACTTCACCTTTGATAAAGCCAGAGAAGCTGATATACCGGGAACCTATGGTGCCTTCATCAGCTTTAAAGATCCGGCAATTCCGACAAGCGTTTATTTTGATCGAAGCTACCGCGACTTAATCGGTATAAAAGAAAAATACGCTAAGGATAAGTTTAATCACCTTAGAACTAATAAGACCATCATTTAACATCAATATGCATCTTAAAAAGCATATATTAACAGAACGTCATTTGGCCGTTCTATCACGTATAGAAATTAAAAAAGAGGAAAAATTATGACAACTAAGGGTTCATTTTACGTTAAAAATAACTCCAACGATAAAATCACCGGATATGTGAGATTTAAAGACTCTCCGGAAATGGAGGTTCATTTCGACTTGAATATTGGCGAACAATCTGAATCTGCTAGTTTTGAATCCGGTGCCGCTACCCATGACTCCTGGTATTACAGTTTCAAAAAGGCAGGTAAAACCTATACTGGGGACAAGTCCTGTGCATACTATGCAAAAGATGAAAATAAAGGCCCCGTCGTTGTAGAAATCTTTAATGATAATTTAAAAATATCTCCACCACTTAGCGGTTCTTGTGAGAAAACTTTATAGCTGCTCACCTGATTCATCACTTCGCCCGAGACAGTTGCACAACTTCTCGGGCAGTTTCATTTCTCGGTATTTGGATTGAAGACTCTCCCCATTTTCAATCACAATCTGAAATTGTTAACTTTATGTTCTCACTTTATATCACCACTGCAAGATAATCGAATAAATACAAATCACTTTTAAAATAAACTTTAAATCTAGAGTAACCAAGATTGAAAAAATAAATATATTATTAATTTCTAAGATCAAAGAGTTTTACTTAATACATCACTTTTTATTTTAACTCTATCAACTGATACTAAACTGCTACTGACGTTTTTTTATTGAATGCTTAACTTAATAGCATGCGCTTATCTCAATGGCTAAAACCATTATTAAAGCGCAATTCATCTATATCCACGTAATCTCTAAGCATTTGATTCAGAGGGTTTCTTGGATATTCATCATTCAGATAAACAACGGAAAGCATGGCTATGTGTACAGATGTTAATATCAATTATGGTTGCAACAACCAAACCTTATCCGCTAGAACCATGGAGTTTGCAGTTAACCTTCAGACCGAGATTTGGTTTAGAGCCCAACAAACTTACCAAATTACGACCTTTACTTCCGACGGAAAAGCCGACCGTGTTTTCAATGGTCAGCCGCCAAAACGTCACAGTAAAGAATGTGAGTTTCGAGCAAATTGGCAGGGAGAGTTGAGCTTCATACACTGCAATGCCATTACCCGGTATAATAACCCTCTTTTAACAGCTGATGGCATTAATGAATCTGGCCTTTCTGTTGGGTCACTGTACTTGCCCATTCTCAATCAAAATGTATCGACCTCTCACATCCCTGATGATGCCTTTGCATTAGGCAGCGGCCTGTTTGGTACTTTTATCTTGTCTACGTTTAATACTGTGGACGAGATGGTGACCTACTTCACCACCCACCCCGTTTACGTGTTTAACTCGACTATTTCAACTGGTGAAACAGAGAGTGACAACATGGCTTTGGACCAGCATTTCGTGATTCACGATGCAAATAATGACAGTGCCGTCATTGAGTTTCTTAACGGTAATATGCATATCTATCGAGCATTCAAAGAAAGCGATATGTTCAGCAAAGAGGAAAATCAGCAAGCACGCTATCAATGTACCGAATACGACTTTGATGATTATAAAGTGGTTGTGGACCACTCCTACGTTGGAGTAATGACTAACTGCCCAAATTACCATTGGCATGTCAATCACCTCTCTTATTTTTCCAATTTGCGCAACTACAACCCAGAACCGAACAATGAAGCAACCATGCAACGTCATGTCCAAGTGCCTGGCCCACTTCAATCAATCAATGGCGCTGGCTTGATGGGTCTACCCGCCGACCCAACACCGCCGTCTCGATTTGTACAAACCTATGCAATTAAGCAGTTAAGCGAACAACCAACTAACTTCGACGAAGCCTTCTCACTCGGACAAAAGCTACTTAATCGCGTTGATATACCTTTGGGCATCATGGCGAATGAGTTTGAGACATCCGATAACCCTGAAGTCTTTTTTAGTGATATTACCCAATGGAGCGTTATTAGACATAACAGTCATCAATCACCCGCGTTCTATCTGCGTACTTACGGAGACATGACTTGGCGAGTCGCTAATGTCAAAGACTATATTGGGTTAAATAGAGACTGTCAGATTTCAAGCGTTTTACAGCTCATGCCAGTTACAACATCATTACCGTTTGAACAAGTCGAATCTCGACCAACTATTAAAATCGCTTAGAGTTAATTTTGAAGCGCAAACAAATGAGAAGCAAAAAGCCAGAGTAAGAAATCAATCTCACTCTGGCTCATAGCTGCATATAGTATAGTTTTATCTGCTATAGATATAACGTATGGTTGCTTTTACACTTGTTACATTCAGTCGATTTACTCTTTACCGAACACGTTGTTCTCTTGTTCTTGAACGCGGATGAATGTAGTACGCTTGGTTAGCTCTTTAAGCTTTGCTGCACCTACGTATGTACATGTTGAGCGAACGCCTCCAAGGATGTCTTGAATAGTGCCGTGAACGCTACCACGGTATGGCAATAATACGGTTTTACCTTCGGCCGCACGGTAGCCAGCGACACCACCTGAGTGCTTATCCATCGCGCTCTTCGACGACATGCCATAGAATTTCATGAACTTCTCGCCGTCTTTCTCGATCACTTCGCCGCCTGACTCTTCGTGACCCGCTAGCATCCCGCCTAGCATTACGAAATCCGCGCCACCGCCGAATGCTTTCGCTACGTCACCCGCACAAGAACAGCCACCGTCACCGACGATCATGCCACCAAGGCCGTGCGCTGCATCACCACACTCGATAATTGCAGAAAGCTGCGGGTAACCAACACCCGTTTTTACACGAGTTGTACATACAGAACCTGGGCCGATACCCACTTTAACGATGTCTGCACCAGCTAGGATTAGCTCTTCACACATATCACCAGTAACCACGTTGCCTGCAGAAATGACCTTGTCTGGGAACTCTGCTCGCACGCGTTCAACATACTCGACCAAATGCTCTGAGTAACCATTTGCAATGTCGATACAAATGAAAATAAATTCATCTGAAAGTGCCATGATGTCTTTGGTTTTTTGGAAGTCTGCGTCAGATGTCCCAGTAGACACCATAACGTTATTCATGGTTACTTTATCTGCTGATTTAGCAAACTCAGCCCAATCTTCTACCGTGTAATGTTTGTGAACAGCGGTCATTACACCATGCTCAGCCAGGGCTTTAGCCATTGCAAAGCTACCAACCGAATCCATGTTTGCTGCGATTACTGGCACACCAGACCATTGACGACCACTATGCTTGAATGTAAAATCGCGGGTTAAATTTACTTGAGAACGGCTCTTAAGGGTAGAACGTTTCGGGCGAAACAGTACATCTTTAAAACCTAACTTAAGTTCTTGTTCGATACGCATTGTGTAATTCCTTGATTCATATGTATATGTGTCATTTCAGAGTGCGTAGTGATTTCGTTGGCAGACGAGTTCACTGTTCTTCGGACACAAAAAAACCGGAGCGTTGGCAGACGCTCCGGTTTTCAGCATTATAGGCTGTGATTTATTTCCTACAAGTCTGATATTTGAATTTTTTTTGTGATACCATCTTGAAAATCGCATATCAAAAACGATCCCCAAGTCACCAAAACCTCTTATTATTTATAACTATCAACAACTTGAGAAAGCACTTAAGTTAACCCATTGCGCAAACCTTTGCGTCATATCTTAAAAATTAAAACGCATCACCTCTCAAATCTGCCTAAAACTCAATCACCTAATACTAAGATGCCCTGCTAATTCGAAAAAAAGTACTCAAAAAAATCGACCAATTTTCTCAGCAATGCATGAAATCTAATTAATTTCGATAGAGCTCTTGGGTGATAGCGGTACGAAGAGTGCTAACGACATCACTTGCCAAAAGACCAATTTGACCATTCTGACTCACGTTTATATCAGCAGCATGACTGTGAAGTACCACACCTAAACGTGCGGCAACAGAAATTGGTAAACCTTTGGCTAGTAATGCACCAATGACTCCAGATAACACATCTCCCATTCCCCCCGTCGCCATTCCGGCGTTACCCGCTAGACAGACGTACATTCTCGTTCCATCGTAAATAAGAGTCCCCGCGCCTTTTAAAACCACTACACCGCCATAACGCTCTTGCAGTTGTCTTGCAGCAGAGTATCGGTCACTTTCTATTTGTTGAATGGTTACATTTAGTAGTCGAGCAGCCTCTCCAGGATGCGGCGTGATCACTCGATGGTTGTCGTACACCAGAGTGCCATCGCATCGCTGGCTCAGCATCGCTAGAATATTGAGGCCATCAGCATCAACAACTTTAGGTTTCTGCTCTTGAGCCAGATATTGATAGGCTTGATAAGCCCACTCATCATCTCCAAAGCCAGGACCAAACACTAATACGTCAGCCCAGCGAATGCGTTTAGTTAAGTCGTTCTCAGTATCCCTGAGTAAGTCAGCGGTGATGCTCTGGCTCATTACTTCTGGGCAACCAACCTGCAGTGGAATAAGGCTACTCGTGTGAGTAATTGCGGCAGTTAAACCCGCTCCGGCTCTAATCGCAGCGGAGGAACATAAACGAATCGCTCCAGACATCCCTTGGTTGCCACCAACACAAAGCAACTTCCCGTTGTCACCTTTATGGACCGTTGGATTTGGCTTGGGCATTAATCTTGAAACAACCTGATGATCAATACCTAATGCACTTTCTACTTCGATAGTATCAAACTTAGTATTGACGCCTAAACCACAAAAGTAGAGCTCGCCAACGCGATCTCTCGCTTGTCCAGTGCATAAGCCTTGCTTAACCCCAATGAAGGTTACAGTATGCTCGGCACGAATTGCATCACCTAAAACTGCACCTGTATTAGCACACAGACCAGAAGGAACGTCGACTGCAATCACAGGGGTATGAATTTGATTAATTTGGTCAATATAGCGACGATACTCCGAACGAACCTCACCGCTTAAACCAGTACCTAACATGGCATCAATGATCACATCTGCTTCTAGCAATGCGGTATTCCATTCATCCCAATCATTGTTAACACCGTCGATTGACTGCCAATCTTGGTATGCGCGCAAAGCATCACCTTTTAGCGCAGATACATCACCAATTTGGAAAACATGTACATTGAGTTGAGCTTGTTTCGCAAGAGATGCAAATACGTAACCATCGCCACCGTTATTCCCTTTACCGCAAATCACTAAGATATTTTTTGATTTAGGATACAGATGTAAAAAGCGCTCATACACGGCCATACCAGCGCGTTGCATTAAGCTATACATAGAAACACCAGCCATTTGCGCAGCCAGCGTTTCACCGTTTTTTACTTGCTCTGCGGTGTAGAGTTTTAGGGCGAGATTAAAGTCCATGTTCACGTTCTACGCATTGGGAAACACAATTATAAGTATACAAAAAAGCCAAGGCGGACCTTGGCTTTTGAGAAAGTTTTTTATCGCTATTGATTCTGAGACATCAGAGCTTCAGCCGTCGCGTCTTGTATAGACAAAAACAACGAGTTGATTTTTCCAGTCGGTGTGCGCATTGGGTTCAACGTAACATTCTGGTACATAAACTCCGCTTGCTGCGTAACTGGTCGAACATTGCGACAGCAGAATAAGTAAGGTCGTTGTCGCCATGTGATGAAGCTACGGCAGCCTAGGTCATACACTGGTTTTGTTTTTAATTTAAACCACTCCTGTGGGATTTCAGGGAAGATATCAAATATAGAACGACCAATCGCATCATGAGACTGCAAACCACTGTGATGAGTCATAAACCCATTCCAGACCTGTACATTGTAATCTCGATCAATGACCACTAAGCCCATGTCGACGTTTTGTACCATATCCACCATCCAATGGAATTGTTCAAACTCTGCTGGCATATTCAACATTAGAACTCCTCCATTAGATAAGACAGTTTGTTATCAAGCAGCGGCAAGGATTCATCCACAAACATAAACAACAAGTCACAACGAATCGACGTTCCTTCAATGTTGTAGCTCACTTCGAATGTCATCGTGCGGCTGAATGCTCCAGTTGTAGATTCAATGATCGAGTCAATTGAGATATGCTGACCAAGGAGTACTGGTGGACTTTGGAAGAATCGGACTTCAGACTGCTCGCCTAAACCATTTAAGAACGACCCCACCAAAATATTAGAAATATCCATTAGCAGCTCAAGCTCTTCTAGCTCTTCGCTGTCTGCTGGTACTTTCATCAACTTTTTGAGATCAGATACGCTTGAGTCACTCAAGATCACTAGCGCTTCGCCAGCAATACCTTCGCCACAAAATCCCTGACAAACACCCGATACGTTGTCATGCGACGCCAAGTCGCGTAGCGCCATGTGAAGTTCGCTCACTTCAAAGATATTGACGTTCGGCAGAGGTAGTTGCACAAACACGTCAAAGTGACGCGCCAACGCATCGGCTGCTCGACCAATTGAAACGTTAGCCACTTCCATGTAAATATCGCGACGACGTAAAATCGGTAACTCAATAGAGACAGGCGTGATAATTTGAGGACGAGGTTCTGGCTCGACCAACTCTTTAAGCGCCTTCTTGAGTTCATCTTTGGCGATCGGTTTTTGAATAAACGCTTTTGCACCCAGTGCGAACACGCGCTCTTTCGCTTTAGGTTGGATATCCCCCGACACAACAACCACCGGAGTTTTATCCCCCAACCGTTGCATGTGCTCTAGTGTTTCAAAGCCATCCATTTCTGGCATGGTCAAATCAAGAAACATCAATTTAAACTCGTTTTTTTCGAGTTCTTCTAGCGCGTTTTTTCCGTGGATAGCAAACGTAATATCGGCATTCAATGTGGCTGGTAGTGATCTCGCCATCTGTTTGCGTGCTAACGCTGAATCATCACAGATGAGTACGGGAAAAGACATTCAATCACCTTTTTATATTCCACAATCTGCGCCGGAGTCTAACAGATTGTTACAGCATGTAATACGAGAAAACTGACGAGTTTTTTATTTCTTTATTATTCAATAAGCATACGCAATATGAATGAATGAGTGAACAAAATGACTAAAAAGCAAGCATCACATTCGCTGTTTAGTGACATAAAACAAACATGGGTAAAACTCCTCCACCCAAAGTAAGCAAAAAGTTGCATCTAACATCCAAAGCCCATTTTTGCTCGAATTTCATTCTTTCCATTTCCATAATGGGTAAACAGTAACGCGCTAAAACTAAAAAGGCACCCTGCTAGAGGATGCCTTTAATAACAATTTCATCGATAAGATATCAATTCTATGGCACACCATGACCTTTAGAAGCCACCCATACGCGATACCATTGCTCTCGAGTAAGTTCGATGTTCAATGAATTAACTGCAGCTTGCACACGCTCGATTTTACCAGAGCCAATGATTGGAATAGGATTAGATGGCAAGCGACGTACCCAGGCATAAATTACTTGGTCAATACTCGCTGCGCCCACTTCTTCACGAATTGCTTCTAATTCGTTACGGACACGAACAGCTTGCTCACTGTCACCACTAAAAATTGAACCACCACCGAGGCAAGACCAAGCCATTGGTCGCGTGCGCAACATTTGCATTTGATCAAGCGTTCCATCGTGTGCAACCTCAAAGTTAAGTGGGTTGATTTCCACTTGGTTAGTAACCAACGGCTTACCTAAGCGAGATTGCAGCAGTTCAAACTGGCGTGGAGTGAAGTTAGACACGCCAAAGTGCTTCACTTTGCCGACTTTGTGAAGCTCAGAAAATGCTTCTGCAACCTCGTCTGCATCCATTAACACGTCAGGACGATGAATTAAAAGTACGTCGATTTCATCCACATTCAAACGTTCTAGCGAGTTATTCACCGATTGGTAGATATGTGCTGAGCTCGTGTCGTAGTGATTGATCTTACGCTCTGGCGTTTTATCGCCACACAAATTGATGTCGCATTTCGTCACGATCTGAATTTGCTCACGAACACTCTTGTCTAAAGCTAACGCTTCACCAAACAACGCCTCACACTCGTAATTACCGTAGATGTCGGCGTGATCGACTGTCGTAATGCCTAACTCAATGTGTTGCTTAAGAAATGACAAACGCTCTTGAGCCGTCATTCCCCACTCAACTGCACGCCAATATCCTTGAACCAGCTCTGAGAACTCTGGGCCTTTTGGTGCAGTTACTACTTTTGCAACCATGGGTTTTCTCCTTCAATTGATCTGCATTCATCGTAGTCTTGTTTTCGTACCGGCTCAACGGGTAAACTTTCGCAATTCGAACTGGAGTACGAAATATGTCTTTTGCCCAACGCCTAGCCACCCTGATCGGAGAAGAAAGCATCAGCGGGTTCGCTCGACGCGTCGATGTGTCTGAAGCTTTAATACGCAAATACCTTAAAGGCAGTGAACCTAGCCTAACCAAAGCAAATCAAATTGCAATGCGCGCCAATTGCTCTCTCGAATGGTTAGCAACGGGATGTGGTTATTTATATCGCCGTGCTGAAGTCGTGGATATGGATGCGTACAAACTTGCCTTTCAACACGTTATGAATCAGCCGTTGTCAGACGATGCAGAAGAGATACACCGCAAGCTAATCGCAGGCTATCAATACCTGCGCGCTCACAAAAAATCGGATGGTTTTTTGGATGAGTCTGCAATGGCGACCTTCCTATCTCTCCATAAAGAATCTAAAAACGAGTCACTTTGACCTCGATAATTTCGCCATCACTGCGCAATTGCACATTTAAGGACGGTGATGGCGTCAGAAACTCGTCCGGTTTTACCCAAAGCAAACTTCGAATCGTTTCTTGTGGATAGCGGTTCATCAACAAAATAACTTCTTTATCGACAAGCTCGGAAGATTTCTTTTCCAGAGCTTCAACGACATCATAGTGTTCTTGTCCGATAGTAACTCTGCGTAAAACTAACCCATCCTTTCTTAAGTTGAGAAGTAAGTCATTCAGACGCTGCCACTCGTATTCAGTAAGAAACGAGAACTGAGCACTTTCTCTTCTCAAAATCACTTCACCATACAAGTGCTGCTGGTAGTACGAAAAATCATCCAAACAAAATGCGCTGATAAACGTTGAGTTGTCTCGCAGCTGCACTTCGCAACCATACCAGCTTCCACTTTTTTCTATACGTTCTTTTAGATTGGAATATGGCATTGCTGACAACGTGTCTTGCCACCAGCTCGGCGTTGAAAGTGCCGGAAACGTTACCGAACAACAACATAAAGAAAGTAAGAGTCGAAGATAAAAGCGCATGCACTGCTCTAGTTGGTTGACATCGAACCAAGACATTACTGACTGCAAGAAAATGTTCAAGAGAAAAATAGTGGCAGGTGGCGATGAAAGTTATGGTGATGAAAGTTATAACGCAGAAATTAAGAAGGCGCACATGTGCGTGCGCCTCTACCTCGTTACTCAATCGTGAGTGTGCGAATCGGCGATGTCTATTGATGCATCCCGAACATAAAACGAGGACTTACCGTAGGGTTTGAATCCATCCAAATTGTGTGTAAAACCTCACATCCCTCCTTCTGAAGCAGTCATGTTGCTTTACATTTAAAGCATGGTTCATTTTTCTCAAAAAACAAGTTTTTTATCCTAAATTATGAGAGCAATAGCACAATCTGAGTGAATGAATAATATCGCGACACTTCAAACACTCAATAGTGAAAAGCTAAATTGCATCTTTATTGATTAGGTCTAGACTCTGCGAAGCGTATACTTTCTTTCGTCCCTTCCCCCCCAGCAACAGGAGAGCTTGTTAATGACCAAACGCGAGAGAATTGTGAAATCTGTGTTGGCGCACGTACCGAAAGATGCGATTAACCAGTTTGTCTCTCGAGGGTCAACACCATTTTCTGTTCTCATTATGGCCGCCATTGTGGGTACGTTGGCTGGTTTTGTCGGTACGTATTTCGAGCTTGCCGTTCATTTCGTTTCTGAAACACGAACAGAATGGTTAAGAAGCGAAATTGGTAATGTTCTACCGTTGTGGCTGGCAGCGGTTCTCATTAGCGCACTTTTAGCTTTTATTGGCTATTTTCTTGTGCACCGCTTTGCGCCAGAAGCGGCAGGTTCTGGTATTCCTGAAATCGAAGGGGCAATGGATAATATTCGTCCAGTGCGCTGGTGGCGAGTTCTACCAGTAAAATTCTTCGGCGGCATGGGCGCACTTGGCTCAGGTATGGTGCTGGGTCGTGAAGGCCCAACCGTTCAAATGGGGGGCGCTGTTGGTCGAATGGTGACCGATATATTCCGCGTAAAGGATGACGATACCCGCCACTCCCTGCTCGCTTCTGGTGCTGCTGGCGGTTTGGCTGCGGCTTTTAATGCCCCACTCGCAGGCATTATGTTCGTTGTGGAGGAAATGCGACCTCAGTTTCGCTACTCATTGATCTCAATTCGCGCAGTGATCATTTCTGCCATTATGGCGAACATAGTGTTTCGCGCCATCAACGGGCAAGACGCCGTTATCACTATGCCGCAATACCAGTCGCCAGAGCTTCAAACCCTATGGCTGTTTTTATTGCTTGGCGCATTGTTTGGCGTGTTTGGCGTGATCTTCAATAAACTGATTACCGTGGCACAAGACAGTTTTGTCGCAATTCACAAAAACGATCGTAAGCGCTACTTGATTGTGGGTTCGCTACTGGGAGGCGTGTTTGGTTTGCTTCTTTTGTACGTACCCCAACTAACTGGTGGTGGTATCGGCCTTATTCCTGACATTACTAACGGTAACTACTCGGTATCTATTTTAGTTTTGCTTTTCTTTGGTCGCGTAATTACAACCCTGCTCTGTTTTGGTTCTGGTGCGCCGGGAGGCATCTTTGCACCTATGCTTGCTCTGGGAACCTTATTTGGCTATGCGTTCGGAGCAAGTGCTGATGTCTTGCTCCCTGCACTTGATATCGAGCCTGGTGTATTTGCGATTGCGGGCATGGGTGCACTGTTTGCTGCAACGGTACGTGCACCGATTACTGGTATTTTGTTAGTGATTGAAATGACGAATAACTACTACTTAATCCTGCCATTGATCATTACTTGTTTGGGCGCTGTGATTATTGCTCAATTGTTGGGTGGACAACCTATTTACAGCCAGCTGCTGCATCGCACAATCAAAAACGAAAAGTTACGCCAACAGGATCTACCGGAGAATCAATCAACATAACATTCTCTTTGTTATCACTTCGCTCCGGACTATCGAAGGGTTTGGAGCGATAAACTCTGCATTTTTGCATCTTTTCCCAAATATTCGATACCAAACTCACAAAATTATCATTCTCTGATATTTGCTCACCACCTTTCATGAGAAACCCCTCTCCATACTTGTTAGTATTCGCTACTTAAATAGAGCATTTCATCCAAATCGTCATGTTTTGTTTCATTCAGGCAAAAATCAAATGGAGTAGATTTGAACTGGAGAAGACTTGTGCAGTTTTATAGTGTCCCGCCGTCTCAAGCCGCGTTGGCACTAGGTATGATAGGTTTAGGGCAAGCTTGGGCACTCTATGTTCCTGAGATTGGTGAACCGATACGCCCATTTTTGGCGTCACTCGGCGCACTTTTACTCGCCCCTGTACTCATAAAATATGCCGCGAATCCACGATTATTCATGGTCGACATTCGTCACCCGCTGAGTGGTAGTTTAATGGCACCAATGAGTATGGCGTTACTGATCCTTGCAGATTATCTTGCCGCTGTAGCGCCTATCATCGCTTATCCACTTTGGTTTATGGCGCTTTTGCTGCATTTTACTATGATGGTGCTGTTTTTTAGCTTTCAGCTAATGAACTTCAAAATGTCCAATATCGTACCGAGTTGGTTTCTTTATCCGGTGGGGCTGATCAGTAGTTCACTAGCCGGATCTCAACTAGGTCACAACTTATTCTCCGAAACGTTAGCGATGATGTGCATCGGCATTTATTTCTTCATGCTGCCACTCGTGTTGTATCGTTTGGTGTTTTTCGGCTCTCTACCAAGGCGAGCAAGACCAACCCTCGCGATTATGGCCGCGCCGGTAAACTTGTCATTAGCAGCATACTTGGTGAACTTTCCCTTGCCTGATCCGATACTGACAGGCGCATTGGCCGGGATCGCCATCACTATGACGTTATTGATCTACTTATGTTACTTCCGCTTACTTCGCTTGAAGTTTCAACCTTCTATCGCGGCAGTAACCTTTCCTTCCGTGATCAGCGCCATCGCAATGCATCGCTTGACCTCTTTTTTCGCCGAATCGCACCCTCACTGGCACTGGCTACACGACTTTGGTTTTCTAGAGCTCAGTATCGCGACTGTATTGGTTGTTTGGGTATCGGCAGGTTACGTCAAAATGTATTGGCCAGAAATCATGAAGTCATTTTCTAAACAAGCATAAAAAAAGGATGGCGTTTGCCATCCTCTTAGAATGTACTTGGTTACCTAGCGTAAACCGTGCAGAAATTCGGCACGCGTTGCTGGGTTGCTCTTGAAGATGCCACCCAATGCAGTTGTTGTCGTTTCGCTGGTTGCATCCATCACACCGCGAGATTTCACGCAGTAGTGTGTTGCGTCAATCGTCACTGCCACATCATCGGACTCAAGCAGCGTTTGAAGTGCAACAAGAATTTGCTGAGTCATACGCTCTTGAACTTGTGGACGCTGGGCAAAGAAGCGAACGATACGGTTGATCTTTGACAGGCCAATGATCTTGCCACGTGGAATGTAAGCCACAGCAGCCTTGCCATCGATGGTCACAAGGTGGTGTTCACAAGTACTGGTCACTGTGATGTCCTTCACGCGAACCATCTCGCTCACGTTCATCTTGTTCTCAATCACCGTGATTTTAGGAAAGTTGGAGTAATCCAGACCAGAGAAGATTTCGTCAACGTACATCTTAGCAATGCGGTGAGGGGTTTCTTCTAGGCTATCGTCAGTGAGGTCAAGTTGAAGTAGACCTAAGATCTCACGCATGTGGTGTTCGATCTTCTCTTTCTTCTCTTCACGACTTACGTTGTTTGGACGCATTGGCGTTTCCAAACCGCGTTGCTCTAGCGCTTCTTTTACTAACTTCGCTGACTCGCTAAGACCTGACATTCCACTTCCTCTTTTGTTTTACTTCAGCCTTCGTACAAACCCAATCAAAATTGCATTCATACTTTTCGCTTTGAGTTGCTCAGTTCGTGTCTTTACACCAAGTCACATCAGATGAAGGTACTGAGCTGATTTTCTTGAGCTCCGCAGGTTTTTTACCCCTTTTGGATGGCTTACAAGGATACTCGGATTTTTGAATAATTACACCCATATTTTATAGGTGGACATTCTTACTCAGTCCCCTTTTATGGTAAAGTTGCCACAAAACAAAAGAACACAGGATTTTCTCAATGGGCTGCTGCGACGCACCTGGCTTGATGCCAATTGAAGAAGCGATGGACAAAATGTTATCGCGAATCAAACCTATCCAAACAACGCTTTCTCTTCCACTTGCTGAAGCACTCGGTTTTGTACTGGCAGAAGATATCTTGTCTCCTATCCACGTACCGCCATTCGATAACTCAGCAATGGATGGCTACGCTATTCGCATTCAAGATCTTGAGTCATCTTCTGTATTGCCTCTGGCAGGTAAATCATTTGCAGGACAACCTTTTGAAGGTGAATGGCCTCAAGGTACCTGTGTTCGCATCATGACTGGCGCAAAAATCCCACAGGGTTGTGATGCCGTTATCATGCAAGAAAACACTGAAGTAACAGATGCTGGCATTCAGTTCAACCAAACCGACGTGAAGCCACAAAACAACATCCGCCCAACAGGTGACGACATCAAACAAGGCGACATCGTACTGGCAAAAGGTGCACGTTTGACACCTCGCGATATTCCGATGATTGCGTCTCTTGGTGTGAGCCATGTAACAGTAGTACGTAAGCCAAAAGTTGCTTTCTTTTCTACTGGTGATGAACTTAAACCACTGGGCGAACCGCTAGACGAAGGTCAGATCTACGACAGCAACCGTTACGGTATTAAACCACTTATCGAGAACTTCGGTTGCGAAGCCGTTGATCTAGGCATCATTCCAGATTGCCCAGAGACTCTAAAAGCAACCTTTGAACAAGCGCAAACATTGGCAGATGTGGTTGTGACCTCAGGCGGTGTTAGTGTGGGCGAAGCGGATTACACCAAAGACATTCTTGAAGAGCTTGGTGAAATCGGTTTCTGGAAGCTAGCAATCAAGCCGGGTAAACCTTTCGCGTTTGGTAAGCTAAGCACTGCTTGGTTCTGTGGTCTGCCGGGGAACCCGGTTTCTGCCGTGCTCACTATGTACGTGCTTGTTCAACCAATGCTGGCAAAACTTGCAGGCCATACCGAATGGAAAGCACCCGAGTCTATTCCAGCAACAACCAAAACCGCCTTTAAGAAAGCACCAGGTCGTACCGATTACCAACGTGGTATCTACACATTGGAAGATGGCAAGTTTGTGGTTGAAACAACCGGTAACCAAAGCTCTGGTGCATTCCGCTCAATGAGCCTAGCGAACTGTTTTGTTGTCTTGGAACGTGAGCGCGGCCGAGTTGAAGTGGGCGAAACGGTTCAGGTTCAACTATTCAACTCAACCCTTTACTAGGAAGACGTTGTGGATATTCTTTCCGATCAGGAAATGCTGCGTTACAACCGCCAAATCATTCTTCGTCAGTTTGACTTTGAAGGACAAGAAGCACTCAAACAAGCATCGGTATTGATGCTTGGTGCTGGCGGTTTAGGCTGCGCATCAAGCCAATATTTGGCGACGGCTGGTGTCGGTAAAATCACGCTGATTGATGATGATATCGTCGAGTTGTCTAACCTTCAGCGCCAAGTACTGCATCACGATGCGGATATTGGTCGTAAGAAGGTAGAATCAGCGGCCGATGCACTACGCGAGCTTAACCCGCACATCATTGTAGATACCATCGCAAAGCGTCTTGATGATACAGAGCTAAAAAGCTTGATCGAACAGCACACTATTGTTGTCGATGCATCAGATAACGTCGATACGCGCAATCAACTTAACCGCCTATGTTTTGCGACCAAAACACCGCTGATTTCAGGCGCGGCCATTCGCATGGAAGGCCAAGTGAGTGTGTTTACTTACGATGATCCAGCGCAACCATGTTACCAGTGCTTAAGTGCCCTCTTCGGCAGCGATGCGCTAAGTTGTGTCGAAGCCGGAGTAATGGCGCCTGTTGTGGGTATTGTTGGCGCAGTGCAAGCGATGGAAGCGATTAAAGTGATTGCTGATTACGGCCAACCAAAGAAAGGAAAAATTCTGATTTTGGATGCGCTCAGCATGTCTTGGCGAGAAATGAATCTGATGAAAATGCCCTCCTGTCCGGTTTGTAGTTAGTTCTATACCTCTAATCATTCCCAAAAAGCCCAACTCGATGTTGGGCTTTTTCTCATTTTGACAATCAGATTTACAACCCTTCTTCTTACAAATCTTAGATCTATAAAATTCAACAACTTAAAAGTTGGCACATTCCTTTCATTGCATATATCACGAACCAATGAGAGGGCGAATTATGAAAAGGACATCACTACTACTTGGGTCTCTAATAGCGAGCGCTTACGCACAAGCGGCGCCATTTGATACGTGCCCAAGCCAAGCATACCTATTCCAATCAACCCCGGTTCAAATCTATGGCGTCAATTTGGTTACAGGCTCTACGACTCTTTTAGAGGACGACACAGGTTTGGCTTCGGGCATCAACGGTGTAGGCTTTAACTTCACTGACCGTTATATCTACGGCTACGACACCACAAACAAAAAGATTGTTCGTCTTGGTCAAGACTTCCAAGCAGAGACACTTAATGTTTCGGGTCTTCCTACCGACCACACGTTTTACGTAGGTGACGTTTACAACCACGTCTACTACTTGTACCGCAAAGGCAAAGGACTTTTCTCCATTGACCTTTCTCCGCTCGATTCTGATCCAAATGCGACATTGAGCATCGTGAAAATCAGCTCAACAGCGACTGTGAACCTAACCGACTTTGCATTCCATCCAGGTGATGGCTCCCTTTACGGCATCGACAACAACTCTGGTTTGCTATATCAGTTCAACCCATCAAATGGTAGCGCAACTGCGATAGGTGACACAGGTGAGAAAGGCACATTTGGTGCTGGCTACTTCGATGTAAACGGCAACTACTATGTGTCACGTAACCAAGATGGCAAAATCTATCGCGTTGACCTTTCGGAAGGTAAGGCAGCCAATATCGCAGCAGGTATCGTTCCTGCGGTTGAGTTTGTATCCAACGGTCCAAGCTCAAGCCAAAATGACGGTGCACGTTGTGCAAATGCTCCGGTGATTAACGAAGACGAGCCAATTGATTTTGGTGATGCTCCAGACAGCTACCACACCACGCTTGCGTCAAACGGTCCTCGCCACGAAGTGGACGGTGCAACTTGGCTTGGCTCTGTTGCTCCAGATGGTGATGCCGACGGACAGGCAAACGATAACTCTGTGGGCACAGCCGATGAAGATGGTGTTGGTTTTGTATCCGCACTTGATCCAGGCTTAAGCTCAATTGTGAATGTGACAGCTTCTACTTCTGGCTACCTATCAGCATGGTTTGACTGGAACCGCGATGGTGACTTTGATGATGAAGGTGAGCAAGCCTTTACCGACCAATTACTGTCTGCGGGTAATAATCCCCTACCGTTTGTAGTTTCAACCGCTGCAACGGAAGGGTCTAGCTGGAGCCGATTCCGCTTTAGCCAACAAACCGGATTAAACTACGATGGTGGTTCGACATCTGGTGAGGTGGAAGATTACCCAATTACCATCACTGGTAATGGTTACTCAGTGGAATATTTCCCGAGTGCAGAAGATTACGCCACCGTCGCTTACGAAGATAACTGGCCATACACCGCAGACTACGACATGAACGATGTGGTCGTAAAATTCCGCATCACCGAAACCAGTCTTGCGGGTCATGTTGAGAGTATTCAAATTACTGGCGACCTAGCGGCTTACGGTGCAAGTTACAAAAATGGCTTCGCAATCCGACTACCGGGTGTATTGAGAAGCTCGATTGAAAACGGATTAACAACACTATCCTTCAATGGTGTAGAACAAGCATCTAATGGCTTGGAAAGTATTTCTGATGAAGCAATTTTCATCATCAGTGAAGACTTAAGCACACACGCGGCGAGCAGCTGTAGCTACTTCCGCACAGAGTCTGGCTGTGATGATAACGTCTCACTCACCTTTACCTTGAATGTGTACTTCACTGAAGGATCTGACCGTTCAGCCATTCAAGCCATGCCATACGACCCGTTCATCTTTGCAACACCGGGCACTTACCATGGCGATGGTATTACTTTCCAACCAGGGCGTAAGTGGGAAGTTCACTTAGCAGACCAAGCACCAACAGAACAGTTTGATGACCAAAACCTCTTCGGTGTCGGCGTCGATGCAAGTGACCCTGCACAAGGTGTGTACTTCAAAACAGCAAACAACTTACCTTGGGCACTGTTAATAGTAGAAGATTGGGATTGGCCGCTAGAGCGTGTAGACATGGTCGATGCATACCCTCACTTCCAAACTTGGGCTGAGTCTGGTGGCGAACTAAGCACAGATTGGCACACCGCTCCAACACCTAATAAATGCTACATTCCATAGGGAGATAACATTATGAAAGCACTTATCACAATCATCATGGGATTAGCACTAACGGCTTGTGGCGGAGGCGGTGGCGGCGGAGGTGGTAACAGTACACCACCTCCACCAACCCAAACCACCGTTGCAGAGGAAGACACAACCCAACAGGAAGAAACAACCGTAGAAGAGACTACCGTAACTGTAGAAGATGCAACCATGCAGGATCTAGTAGTACCAGATGGCTTTAGCTACAACCCAGTGACGGAAGGTACGCTCAATGTAGACATCAGTGGTTTCTCTTCACAACGAGCACACCTAAGCGTGTACAAAGAGTTTGTCGAGAACAGTTCAGGTAACTACGATGCAAAATACCCAAGCAAAGTCGCATCGGTTCCACTCAACAATGGTACAGCAAATGTCGACTTTAATGTTTCTGATAGCCAAGGTAGCCTACTTGTTGAAATTTGGTTCTATGACGGTAGTGACCCAATTCAGAAAGTGATTACTTCTGGAGACAACACTTGGACCATGTAACTGGGTAAATCGAAAGCTGTCTTTCAGAACAAATCTTCAATCTTTAACTTAAAAATCGCATCGTTCTTTTGAACATGCGATTTTTTTGTTGTAAAACAGTAAGATTATCCACCTAGCAAACTAAAGACAATGCAAGCACTGATTAGTACTGATGAACTCAATAGCCTTCTCGGCCAACCTAACGTCAAGCTCCTCGACGCTAGTATTGCGTTTCAAATCCCTTCTGAAGGTAAAAAGATTCAAGATAAGTGGATTCCAAATACTTTACGCTTTGATTACGACAATGACTTTTGCTTACCCGGTTCTTCCCTGCCGCATATGATGCCAACAGAAGAAGGCTTCAACCAAAGTGCGCTACAACTCGGTTTGAACAACGAAGATTTGATTGTGGTTTACGACAACTCTGGCACTTTAGCCGCGCCAAGAGCTTGGTGGATGTTCAAAGCTATGGGACATGATAATGTTCGAGTCTTAAATGGCGGTCTTCCAGCTTGGATTGAAGCCGGATTCCCTGTTGAAAGTACCCTATCGCAACCAAGCGAAAGAGGTAACTTTGCGGGTAAGCTCAACCAAAATGCCTTTTTGAGTGCACAAGATGTTCTTGCTCATTCAACCAATAAAAGTGCCAACATCATCGATGCCAGAGCCAAAGCACGATTCCTTGGTGAAGTGCCTGAGCCACGAGAAGGTCTACGTAGTGGTCACATTCCAAATTCGGTTTGCTTACCGTTTCAAGAACTCTTGACCAACGGTCACATTAAACCAAACTCAGAGTTGCAACAGATATTTAGCGCACTAACGATAGATAGTGACAATTCGATTATTTTTAGTTGCGGTTCCGGTGTAACCGCATGCATTTTATTACTCGCGGCGTATCAAATTGGTCTAGACAATCTGTCGGTGTACGACGGTTCTTGGACCGAATGGGGTGCTGACCACTCTCTACCTATCGAGCGTTAAGACAAGTGTCTGTTTAACATAGTATCTTACGTTTATCTAAAGATGATGTGTTCCAATAAACTAAACGCAGCTTTTAAACCAAACTTGTCATTTCGAAATAGAAACTGGCTATGAGTGATTTGTCCCTCCTCATAGCCTGACTACATCAAAAGCCGACTATTTCCGTTAGCGTTCAGATGTCGCGTTGCCGTGCATTTGCTCATCTAAGTTGAGCACGGTTAATGCGTTGCTAACGCTCGTGGCGATCACGTCTATCGCTCCAGTTCTTAATGCTCCGAGTAGAGCGAGCGGCTTGCTGTTCTCTGCTGCGATCGCAATGACTTCCGAGATCGGCCGAAACTCTTCAATACCAAGTCCAATTACTCGGTCACTCATTACCGTGTTCGCTACATTACCGTGAATATCAAAGAAGTCATAACCTGCAAAATCCCCTACCACACCTTGTTGAAGTCTCGACTGAACCACTTCATCAGGCGTAAACCAACCTAAGTCGACCATGTAACTGTTTTCGCTCATGTCACCAATACCAACCAAAGCGACATCGGCTTTACGTGCTAGGTCGAGCGTTTGTTTCACGGTTGCATTTTGCATAAAGGCCAACTTCTGTTCTCTGTTTTCTGCGTAAGCCGGCGCATAAAGGGTTTCAGAGGTCCCCCCATATTTCTTCGCCAACTGACGACAAATATGGTCGGCGTTATACATACCGCCACGCGGATGAATACCACCAATGCCACACACAAATTTACAATCACGCGGCGTAATAACACCAATATGGTGAGCGACAGACGACACGTTGCGCCCTTGTCCGACCGTCACCACCATGCCGTTTTTGAGCGTGCTAGTGAGATAATTGGACACCAATCCCGATACCTGTAGTCGTTGCGCTTCTTCATTCGGTTGATCAAGAGCAACAAGCGCGCGCTTAACGCCGAATCGCTCGATCAAACGTTGTTCGATCTTGGCGCTGAACACCGGATGGTATTTAACGGTAATTTCAACAATGCCTTCATCACGCGCCTGCTTGAGCATTCGCCCAACCTTTGCGCGTGATATGGCAAATTTTCTCGATATCTCTTCCTGAGTCGCACCGTCTTGATAATACGCGACGGAAATCTCTGTCAACAAATCCGTGTTTTCAATGGAAATATCTTGATTAGAACTGCTCATGGTTTCTCTCGCCCTTTAAGAGGATCGATATTGTATGCAATAAGTGAACATATGCTCATTGACTTAGCATATGTTCTTTATCAATTTAAACGCTACATTTGCTCATCGCAATAACATTTTCTCACTACAATTTTTTACCCTCTTGGACAACGCTCAAGCTTTGAACAATAAGGGCAAACGTTTATTTGGGTTAACCACTAAACACACAGTAAAAAAACGTTGATGAAGTTCACTATAAGTCCATTTCAGCGATTGACTTTCAGCATAGATAGGATAAATATGGACACATCATTTACTCAGCTATCGATCAAATGTTCATAGCATTTGTTCGGTAACGAAATTTTCCGTAGTTGGCTGAGCAGATGTCTCATTAAATGCGATGAGACGGTTAGCTAACTCGCTTGCAAATGCACAAGCTGTGATAACAAAAATCACGCTTAAGCCCATTTAAATAGGATGATCGATTATGAGCAACAAGTTAGAGCAACTTCGTAAACTAACGACTGTAGTAGCAGACACTGGCGAGATTGATGCAATTAAAAAGTATCAGCCAGAAGACGCAACAACTAACCCTTCTCTTATCCTTAAAGCCGCTCAAATCGCAGAGTACGCACCTCTAATCGATGCTTCAATCGAATACGCTAAAGCACAGAGCAACGACAAAGCTCAACAAGTTCAAGATACTTGTGACATGCTTGCAGTAAACATCGGTAAAGAAATCCTAAAAACTATCCCAGGTCGTATCTCTACAGAAGTAGACGCTCGTCTATCTTACGATATGGAAGGCAGCGTAGCGAAAGCTCGTCAACTAGTGAAAATGTACAACGATGCTGGCATCACTAACGACCGTATCCTTATCAAACTGGCTTCAACTTGGGAAGGCATTCGCGCAGCTGAGATCCTAGAAAAAGAAGGCATCAACTGTAACCTAACGCTTCTATTCTCGTTCGCTCAAGCACGTGCTTGTGCAGAAGCGGGTGTATTCCTAATCTCGCCATTCGTTGGTCGTATCATGGACTGGTACAAAGCGAAAGAAGGCCGTGACTTCGAAGCTCAAGAAGATCCAGGCGTACTATCTGTAACTAAGATCTACAACTACTACAAAGAATACGGCTACAAAACTGTAGTTATGGGCGCAAGCTTCCGTAATATCGGTGAGATCTTAGAACTAGCTGGTTGTGACCGTCTAACTATCGCTCCTGCTCTACTTGCAGAACTAGAAGCAGCTGAAGGTGAAGTAGTTGAGAAACTAGTTGATTCTAAAGGCGCAGCTGAGCGTCCAGCACCAATGACTCACGCTGAATTCCTATGGGAACATAACCAAGACCCAATGGCTGTTGAGAAGCTGGCTGAAGGTATCCGCAACTTCGCCGTTGACCAAGGCAAACTAGAAGCGATGATCGAAGCTAAGCTTTAATTGCTTACCAAAAGCGAGTAGCCCGTCTACTCGCTTTTACCATCAGCACTATTTTCAAAAAATTCTATTTGAACTTGTTTCGGCGAGTTCCCTCTATTTAAATCAAATATCGAGAAGTAATCACTATGGATCGTAAACATCTAGCAAATGCAATCCGTGCGCTAAGCATGGATGGTGTTCAACAAGCTAACTCTGGTCACCCAGGTGCACCTATGGGTATGGCTGACATCGCTGAAGTTCTTTGGCGCTCTCATCTAAACCACAACCCATCAAACCCTGAGTGGGCAGACCGCGACCGTTTCGTACTGTCTAACGGCCACGGCTCAATGCTGATTTACTCTCTACTGCACCTTGCAGGTTACGAGTTGTCTATCGACGATCTGAAAAACTTCCGTCAGCTTCACTCTAAAACTCCTGGTCACCCAGAGTACGGTTACGCGCCAGGTATCGAGACCACAACGGGTCCGCTAGGTCAAGGCATCACTAACGCGGTTGGTATGGCTCTAGCTGAAAAAGCGCTAGCAGCGCAATTCAACAAAGAAGGCCACGACATCGTTGACCACTTCACTTACGTGTTCATGGGCGACGGCTGTCTGATGGAAGGTATTTCGCACGAGGCATGTTCTCTTGCAGGTACTCTAGGTCTAGGCAAGCTGATTGCATTCTGGGATGACAACGGCATCTCTATCGACGGTCACGTTGAAGGTTGGTTCTCTGACGACACACCTAAGCGTTTCGAAGCTTACGGTTGGCACGTAATCCCTGCAGTCGATGGTCACGATGCTGACGCAATCAACGCAGCAATTGAAGCAGCGAAAGCGGATCCACGTCCTACACTTATCTGTACTAAGACTATCATCGGTTTTGGTTCACCAAACAAATCTGGTTCACACGATTGTCACGGTGCGCCACTAGGTGCAGAAGAAATCGCAGCAACACGCAAAGAACTAGGTTGGGAGCACGGTCCTTTTGAAATTCCGCAAGAAGTCTACGCAGAATGGTCAGCGAAAGAAACAGGCGCAGCTAAGGAAGCAGCGTGGAACGAGAAATTTGCAGCTTATGAAGCAGCGTACCCTGAGCTGGCAGCTGAATTTAAACGCCGCGTAAACGGTGAGCTTCCTGCACAGTGGGAAGAGAAAGCAAGCCAAATCATTGCTGATCTTCAAGCTAACCCAGCAAACATTGCATCACGTAAAGCGTCTCAAAATGCTCTAGAAGCATTTGGTGCTCTACTACCAGAGTTCATGGGTGGCTCTGCTGACCTAGCACCTTCTAACCTAACAATGTGGTCTGGTTCTAAGTCTCTAGAAGCAAGCGACTTCTCTGGTAACTACATCCACTACGGCGTGCGTGAATTCGGTATGACAGCGATCATGAACGGTATCGCGCTACACGGTGGTTTCGTTCCTTACGGCGCAACATTCCTAATGTTCATGGAGTACGCACGTAACGCAATGCGTATGGCTGCGCTGATGAAAATTCAGAACATCCAAGTGTACACGCATGACTCTATCGGTCTTGGCGAAGATGGTCCAACTCACCAACCAGTTGAGCAAATGGCATCGCTACGCCTAACACCAAACATGAGCACATGGCGTCCATGTGACCAAGTTGAGTCCGCTGTAGCTTGGAAACTAGCGATTGAACGTAAAGATGCACCGACAGCACTTATCTTCTCTCGTCAAAACCTTGCGCAACAAGAGCGCACAGCAGAACAAGTAGCAGACATCGCGAAAGGTGCTTACATTCTGAAAGATTGCGAAGGCAAGCCAGAGCTAATCCTTATCGCAACAGGTTCTGAAGTTGAACTAGCAGTAGAAGCAGCAGCACAGCTAACTGCTGAAGGTAAGAAAGTACGCGTTGTTTCAATGCCATCAACAGACGCATTCGACAAACAAGACGCCGCTTACCGTGAAGCTGTACTGCCATCAGACGTAACAGCACGTATCGCAATTGAAGCAGGTATTGCTGACTTCTGGTACAAGTACGTAGGCTTCGACGGTCGCATCATCGGTATGACTTCATTCGGTGAATCTGCACCAGCTGGCGAACTATTCAAAATGTTTGGTTTCACGACTGAAAACGTAGTGAACACAGCAAAAGAGCTACTCGCGTAATTGCAGTAAAAAGATAGTCAGTTTTCTCTATTGCGAATGTGAAAACTGAAAAGCCCCACCAGCAATGGCGGGGCTTTCTTTTATCTGGCTCCTATTCGCATAAACGCAGCCAGGACATAAACATCACAACTTTCGTTACGACTATTTGTCTTCAAATCGAAGTGCGAGCTGATAGAAATCTTGTACTTGGTCTTTCAACTGTCGGCTATTTTGCTCAACTGAATGTGTTGCTGCCAAGTTTTGTTCTGCGGTCGAAGCAATAGAATGAATGTGCTGGTTTACATCACTAGATAGCTTTAACTGGTTATTCGCCGCTTCTGCTACATCAACCATCAGCCCACTCATGGTTTGCATCATCTGTTCAACTTCAGACAAACGCAACGCGCTTTGTTCTGCTACTTGAGAACAGGCATCGGTTTGCTCTTTGTTTGCCAGAATATCTTTCTGCCAACTTTGAATCGTTGCCAACATAGTGGAGATAGAGGCTTGGATTTGTTCAGTTGCATTGGATGTTCGCCCAGAAAGCGCGCGGACCTCATCAGCTACAACAGCAAAACCACGACCTTGCTCCCCTGCTCTTGCCGCTTCAATCGCCGCGTTGAGTGCCAGTAAATTGGTTTGCTCTGCGATCCCACCAATCTCTTCCATCAAATGGTTCACCTTCTGCGCCTGATCACTCAGTTGATACGTCGTTTCCGTCGCTTTTTCAGCTTGAAGGCTTAATTGCGCTAGATTGGTGTGCGTTTGATCAATGGTCTCCTTCGCCATCAAGCATGACTTCAATGTATCATCAATCAACATATGGGCATCATTGGTACTCGAAGAAACCGAATTTGCCGACGACTCCACCTCTTGGGTAGCATCTCGCACACGATGAATATCGGTATTTTGCTGATTTAATGCAGCCGAGACTTCTGCCGTTGTTTGACTGAGCTCTTCGGCGCAATGCTGCAAAGGCAATGCAGAGTCAGTCATTCTTCCTAACACGGTTCGAATTCTTGCGGATAGCATTTTGATATGGAAATCAGCAATCGAAAATGCCGTGTTACCGGAATAGATCAAGCGACTTACGCTGTCATATTGCTTTTGTAACTTTTTAAGTTGCTGAGGTGTATCAATTAACTCTTGGCGGAATAACAGAGCCAGAACACTTGCAGGTAACGCACTTGCAAGCCAAGCCAACGGCCCTTCAACAGACAACGCATATGCGGTTGCAGGTGCGGTTAGTGCACCAAGTAGAATCGCATAGCGAATGGTTTCATTGATTTTCAACGACCAAGTTCGGCCAGACTTCTCTGCAGCACGCATGCTTTTGTAGGCTTTTGTCGCAATATCAACCCACTCTCGCTTTGGCTTCACGCGCACTGATTGATACCCAACAACATGGTTGTCTTCGTAGATAGGGGTGACATAAGCATCAACCCAATAGTAACCGCCAGACTTAGTGGAATTCTTAACCATTCCACGCCAGGCTTTACCTTGTTTAAGGCGTGCCCACATGTCACCGAAAGCGGCTTTAGGCATATCATTATGACGAACTATATTGTGGTTCTGACCGACAAGTTCTTCGTGAGTGTATTCAGCAACGCGGCAAAAGGCTTCATTACAATATGTAATAACACCTTGTAAGTTCGTTGTTGAGACGAGTTCCTCAGACTCCCTCACGAGAGTTTCTTGAGCTTTATGAGAAATATTGGCTGACATAGACGAAACTTCTTTAGTTTTTATTGATTTTCGGCAAGATATATACAGGATTTTTATTTTTATTACAAAAAGTTAGATAAAAAGTCTTATCAAATCGACATTTTTATTGTGGGAATTCACATTATCGATAAAAAGATAAAGAAGAGATTGTTGATTTGAGCTAATAAACAAACCCGACACGATCGGCCGGGTTATATATTAAGCCTTAATTAAGCGGTTTGTGATTCTGGCTTTTTATTCGTTTTTAACGCAAACATCGCGATAACGAGTAACACAAATGGAAGAACATACAAATTAAGATTCTGCCAACCTACGGTAGACTCAAGCCAACCAGATAGTAATGCGGTGATGGTGACACAACTGAACACGAAGAATTCATTAAACGCTTGAGCCTTGCTTCTGTTTTTCGCTTCATAGCTTTGACTAAACAGCCCGGTTGCTGCGATAAACATAAAGTTCCACCCTATTCCTAACAGGATTAAAGCAAGACTAAAATGCCAGATAGACACTCCATGTATATTAATTCCAATACAAGCAACAAATAGCAATCCACCCGCCAAAATCATATTCTTAGCGCCAAACCGCTCTATCAGACGGCCCGTGACAAACGCAGGTGCAAACATACCCAACACGTGCCATTCGATCACTCCCGCCGCTTTATCAAAATCAAAGCCACAACCAATCATCGCTAAAGGAGTTGCTGTCATTAAAATGTTCATCACCGCGTACGCAACCATTGCCGCGATAACGGCCAGCATGAAATTAGGTCGACGAATAATCAGTCTCAGCTTATCCGCCTTAGCGTGTAGCGCCTGCGTGTGTGCAGGTGGAAAACGAATGGTTTGTAGCACAACCAACGCGGTTATATAAAGCACGACAAGCACAGCAAATGCACTAATGTATAAGCCATCACCTGACCACTGCTGTGAGTACACCGCCAAATTAGGTCCAAGGATCGCCGCTAACACCCCACCCGCCATAGATATCGAAATCGCCCTATGCCTTGCCGACTCTTCACACACTTCAATGGCAGCAAACCTGTATAGAGTACCGAAACCTATACCAACACCAAGCAAAAACGTAGACATGCAGAACAGATAGAAGTTTTGTTGACTTAATGCATACGTCGCTAGACTAGCACCCAAAATGCCAATGACATTACCAAGGCTAAAACCAAGGCGACGCCCTAACTTGCCCATAATTAGCGACGCGGGAATTGTCGCGGCCATCAGTCCCAAAAACTGCAGTGCAACTGGTAATGTGATAAAACTTGATGACGGCGCAAGTGTTTTGCCAATAAGGGCAATAACAGATATGAGTAAAATATTCCCTGTCATTAATAAGGCTTGGCAGAGGGATAGAAGCCATACATTACGACTCAATTCCAAATTCCTTTTGGTTACAACGTATACAGATAACATATAGGAAAGCAGAAGCAATAGAAAGATATGAGAGTAATTCTCAACAAAAAGAGCCAGAGGCATAGTACCTCTGGCTCTTCACTATTCACTTTTAAAAAAGTTTTTCTGTTGAGTTTACTTGTTGCGGCGCGCTTTTACTGCATCAGAAAGCTGACGAAGTACCGTTTCCGTATCTTCCCAACCAATACATGCATCAGTAATCGACTGACCATAAGTGGCTGCTTTACCATCCACTAAGTCTTGGCGACCTTCAACTAAATGAGACTCGATCATCACTCCAAAAATGGCTTCTTCGCCAGCAGAGATTTGCTCGGATACATCATCAGACACCAGCATTTGACGCTTGAACTGCTTCGAGCTGTTAGCATGGCTAAAATCAATCATCACTTTTTTCGGCAGACCTGCAGTGTCCAGCTCATCTTTAATTTGAGCTACATGTGCTGCACTGTAGTTTGGTTCTTTACCGCCACGTAGAATAATATGGCAGTCTGGATTACCAGCGGTTTCTACGATCGCGGAATGACCGTATTTTGTTACTGAAAGGAAGTGATGGGAAGCGCTTGCAGAACGAATCGCGTCGCTCGCTATTTTAATATTCCCGTCAGTACCGTTTTTGAAACCTACAGGACAAGAAAGACCAGAAGCTAGCTCGCGGTGAACCTGAGATTCTGTCGTACGAGCACCGATAGCGCCCCAACTGATCAAATCCGCCACGTACTGAGGTGTGATCATATCTAAGAATTCACTTGCCGTTGGCAAGCCCATATCGGTTAGATCAAGAAGAAGTTTACGTCCGATACGTAGACCATCATTTAGCTTATAGGTGTCATTTAAGTAAGGGTCATTGATAAGGCCTTTCCAACCAACGGTCGTACGCGGCTTTTCAAAATAAACTCGCATAACAACCTCAAGCTGCTCGCCCAGTTCATCACGTAGTACTTTTAGCTTTTTGCCGTACTCAACCGCGGCAGCCGGATCGTGAATAGAACACGGGCCAACGATCACGAGTAATCGATCGTCTTTTCCTTCAAGAATATTGTGAATGGCGTTACGGCAATCAAAAGTGGTCGAAGAAGCGGTTTCAGTCGCTGGGAACTTCTCTAATACTGCAACAGGTGGCAATAACTCTTTTACTCTATTTATTCTTACATCATCAGTTTGAAACATTACTTCTACTTCCTGGTTTTATTTCCGACCCCATTTTTACCAACTGAACTCATTGCAACATTGTTCACAAAGCGAGCAGCATCAAGGGCTGTGGTCATTTTCTGTCTAGCGTTTAAGTAACTTATCGGCTTAGGCGTAGACTTGCAATCAGTTTTTGCAAATAAATGCAAATAAAAACCACCTGTTAACCACCGCGCACAATGTAAAGTAAAGTTTACGAAAAAAAGTTCAAAATAATCATCAATTTTCTTATGCACCAAAAAATCTTTACTACAATGTAAGAAATATCAGAAGTTTGTGAGGTATTTTTGGGTAGTAAATGTTGATCAAGTTCAAATATATTGTTGCTTGATATGAAATGATTAGAATATTAAACTAATTTCTTATAAACGCTGGTTTTTTCTAATTTTTTGATAAAACGAAGTAGAAGTTAATATGCAATCAATACAAGGAAACATTATGAACAAAGTAGCAATTGCAGTAGCAGCAGTGGTAGCTGGTAGTAGCGCGCTTTTAAACTCTGCTCAAGCTGAAATGTACATCGGGGGCAAAGTGGGCATGACTACACTTGACGACGCTTGCTATCTAAATAGCCCTTGTGATGATGAAGCGTTCGGTGCAGGACTACATATCGGTTATGACTTTACTGATATCATCGGGCTAGAGTACGGCGTAGACTTCTTAGGCGACTATGAAGGAAACTCTAGGTCAGGGGCTAATACGATTAATACGATTGACGGCAATCTAACGGCTTTAACACTTGCACCTAAATTCAACTGGCACTTAAACGACTCTTGGAATCTATTTGCTAAGATCGGTGGTGCTTACATGATGTCTGATGACGAAACAGACTTTGTCCCAACAGGTTCTTTGGGTGCTGAATACTCGATCGATAGAAACTGGAGTGTTCGCGCTGAATACCAACGCTACCAAGATATGTCTGACGACGTGTGGGACGACATGGATGCTAACTTCTTTGGTATCGGTGTTAACTACAAATTCGCAGCAGCTCCAGTTGTTGCAGCAGTTGTAACGGAAGAAGTGATCGAGCCAGATCCAGAACCAGTGATGATGAGCAAGGTGCACAAAGAAGAGTACGGTACAGGTACGTTTGAATTCGATAGTGCTAAGTTAACAGAGTCCGTTTCTGAACGTCTGGACAACTTTGTTTCATTCTTGAACGAATATCCTCAAGCTCAAGTAGAGATTACTGGTTACACGGATAGCTCAGGCCCTGCGGCATACAACCAAAAACTGTCTGAGCGTCGTGCTCAATCTGTTGCTGATTACCTAACCGCAGCTGGCATTGGTTCAGATCGTTTGACAGTTAAAGGTATGGGTGAAGAAAACCCAGTTGCTGACAACAGCACTCGCGAAGGTCGTGAGAAAAACCGTCGCGTAGAAGTTGTGGTACCTTCATTTGAATACCAAGAGCTAGTTCAACCAGAATAAGCATCTATGATTCATGATCGATGATGTGGTAAAAATTAATGGGGTGCATTTGCACCCCATTTTGATCTCATATTAAGGGATATTGCCACTATGGTTTTGGGAAAAAGATCAACTCATTATCTTGCACCATAACGCAATCCATACCAGCTGCATGCGCCGCTCGCTTCCCCAACTCAGTATCCTCGAACACAAGACACTGTGACGCCTCCAAGTCGAGTTGTTCCGCGGCCACCAAAAAGGTATCTGGAAAGGGTTTATGGTTCTCTACATCACTCGCGGTTACTACAACATCCAACTTGTCTAATAAACCTGCATGGCTTAATAAGCGCATGGCACTTTCTCGTTGGCTGCCAGTCCCGACTGCAATTTTCTTATGGCCTAAATATTCCTCTAACACGATGTTCGTGCAAGGAATAACGTCACCATGAAGCTCCATAGCAGCGAATGTTTCCATTTTAAATGTCGCGACAGTTTTAGGATCTAATGAAAGCTCATGCACACGATTTAGTTCCTCAACAATTTTAAAGCTCGGCATCCCTCCCAAACTGTGAAACCATTCCTGGCAAAACGGAAAATCAAAACGCTCAGCAGTTGCTTGCCAAGCTGCCAAATGGGCTGGCATGGTATCGATTAGAGTACCATCCATATCAAATATGAATCCCTCATAGGGTCTAAAATCAATCGTGCTCATGTCTTTTCTTCTATTTGTGCATCTGTAATGTTAATTTATCAGCTCTTTCAATCGTCCTTACCGGCATTTACTTATCATGCTCAAAATTTCGAACTCCGTCACAATTCAAGAGTGGGAAATTCAATTATCCCCAATTAGAGCTCAAGGAAATGGTGGCCAGAACGTTAACAAGGTAGCGTCCGCTATACACCTGCGCTTTGATATCCGGCATTCAAGCTTACCTGACTTTTACAAAGAGCGATTACTTGCACTTTCTGATAGTCGTATAAGTAAAGATGGCGTGATCATCATCAAAGCGCAACAATTTCGGACACAAGAACAAAATAAGGAAGACGCCCTAAATCGGCTTCAAGCATTGATAAAAGCTGCCGCTTTACAGGAGAAGAAGCGTATTAAAACGAAACCAACCCGCGCTTCTCAACGCCGACGACTTGATACAAAAAACAAGCACGGAGCGAAAAAACAGCAACGTAAAAAAGTGCTGTATTAGTGCATGTCGTTTTCTCGACATGTTAGTTGAACAACGTTTGCTAGCCCTTGGAAATCTCATTGGATTTCTCTTTTTAGTTACTTATTCAGGAAACAACAATATGACTATTAGGCAAAAACTCTACTTCCTCGGAGTTATCGCCATTTTAGGCATCGTGGCCCTTTTGGGTACGTCATCCCATTTTGAAAATAAGAGCAATGATCTAAATCACGCCATCAAACTCGTTGGTGATCTAGAAATACGCTTACTCAACTTACGCAGAAATGAAAAAGATTTCCTACTACGTAGTAATGACAAATATCTAAATAAGTTTGACGCCAATGTTGACAAGTTTATAGACACAGAAAAAGAGCTTGCGAACATACTCAAGAGTAATGAATTACCTTCCAGTCAACAATTTAAGCAAGACTTGCTCGCATACCAAAGGGGCTTTCAGAATCTGGTCAGCGCTTACCAACGATACGGGCTTGACTCAAAGAGTGGGCTTCTCGCTGGTTACGAACAAGCACTATTAGAAGCAAAACAACGTTCAGACCACCAGCAGTTATTGGCATTAGTCCGTTTTGACTCTGCAGTAAAAGCAGGACTATTCAATAGTGACTTGCTTGAGGGGCAATATGCTCCGGAGCTTATCAAAACAGGTAAGCAATTGGCGGCCCAAAAGCAAGTTGTTGGGGTTGCTTATGACAAAGGCCTACTCGGTGAAACTCGCGCATTATCCCATGCCGTAGAAGAGCAATTTGAAACCTTTTCCACAGCCCTTAGCTCTGCTGCCGCACAACGTGATGAACAAATGTCGACCATCAAGCAGGTCATTACAGCTCTGATCTTAGTCGTTATTTTCGCATTGATTTGGCAAATTTCACGTTCAATCAATACGCGAGTGAATAGCTTACTTGGCACCATTCGAAGTATCAGCGAAACGAACAACATGGGACTTCGATCTGATTTGAAAGGTCAAGACGAGCTATTTGATATCAGTCATCACCTCAATGACCTATTGGATAAGCTTGAGCATCTAATTAGTAGTACCCAAGAAAAATCGGCGCAACTCACTGCAAGTACCGATAATATGCATCGTGAGTTAGAAGGCGTTATGGAGCAATTCCACACTCAAACTGACCACACAGCATCAATGGCGACGGCAGTTCAGCAAATGGTTGCCACAATAGGTGAAATCTCTGAAAGCACATCAGTTGCGGTAGAAGGCGTACATCAGGCAGCGAATAATGCCGAACAAGGTCGAGGAGTTGTTGAGGCGACGGTAACCAACATCGGTCAACTAACCACGATTTTATCAAACAGCCAGCAGTCGATTGGCTCGCTGAATCAGCATGTAGATAAAATTGGTGGTGCCGTGAACATCATCCAAGAAATTGCAGAGCAAACCAACCTACTAGCTCTCAACGCAGCAATTGAAGCCGCGCGAGCAGGCGAACAAGGCCGCGGGTTTGCAGTTGTCGCCGATGAAGTACGCGCCCTAGCTAGCCGAACTCATCAATCCACAGAGGAAATCACGCGGGTCGTTGCAGACATTCAAACTCAAATGTCTACAGTTGTTGCTGATATTGATCAATGTAACGATCAAGGGCAACAAACACTTAATGCTTCTGAAAAACTGGATTCTAGCCTGCAACAGATCATTACTGACATGCATTCAATTCAAGGTAATTCGGAGCGCATAGCTTCAGCAATTGAAGAACAAGGTATCGTGATGAACCAAGTTAGCGGTTCAATCACCGAGCTAAACGCAATATCTGAGAATAACATGCAATCCGCTCAGGAATGCTTGCACGAAGTGAACTCTGTCTCTGCTCAAGCTCATGATATGGATGAAGCCGTTGCACAATTCAAAACTGCGCTAAAATAACCCTTTTCAAAATAGAAAGCCCGAGGCAATCATCGCTTCGGGCTTTTTTTCAATTGTCACTTCGTGCTTACTGCGCACTTCGGATGTGATTATTCATCATCAAGAGGAACCAGCTTGGTGTTGCCGCCATGAACTTTCTCACGCTGTCTTTGCACCAGGGCGTAGAAGCCTGGGATCAAGAATGTACCTGCTAGAAGCACACACAATAGACCACCAATCAGCGACACGCCGAGTGAGTTTTGACTCACGTGCCCCGCACCAGCGGCAAAGATAAGCGGGAAGATACCCAGGATAAATGACCAAGATGTCATATTCACAGCGCGGAAACGTAACGTGCCTCCTTTAACCGCTGCACTATCGATATCAGCATCTTTTTCTTCACGCTCTTGCTTGGCGAACTCCACAATCAAAATTGCGTTTTTCGCCGCCAAGGCTATGAGCAAGACAAGACCAATTTGGGCATACAAGTTAAGCGGCGTGCCAGTTAGATTCAACGCAAGGAAGGAACCTAACGTTGCTACTGGGACCACCAAAATAATAGCCAGTGGAATACTCCAACTCTCATACTGAGCCACCATAAACAAGTAAATGAAGATCAAAGCCAGCGCAAACGCATAAATGGCTTGGTTACCCGCGAGCACTTCCTGATAAGCCATACCTGTCCATTCATACGTGTACCCTTGTGGAAGAACTTCAGCAGCAACGCGTTCCATTGCGGCAATCGCATCACCACTAGAGTAACCCGGTGCTGGTTGGCCTTGAATGATAGCACTGCGGTACATGTTGTAACGCCACGCCACATCAGGCTCAAACACTTGCTCGTAGCTCACTAGCGTACTTAACGGAACCATATCACCGTTCGAAGAACGAACATGGAAACGCTCTAGATCTTCCATGCTGCTACGGTGCTGGCTATCAGCTTGCATGGTTACGCGGAAGTTCTTACCAAACATGGTGAAGTCATTCACATAAAGCGAACCTAAGTTGCCTTGCAAGGTTTGGAAAATAGACGACAGCGAAATACCTAATTGCTGCGCTTTCTCACGATCGATATCAACGTAGTAGTGCGGAACATTCGCGCGGAACGTGCTAAACGTGTAGGCAATTTCAGGCGCTTGGTTAGCCGCTTGGATCATTTCTCCCATGACCATCGACAAGTCGGTACGACTTCGCCCTAGCGTGTCTTCAAGCACAAACTCAAAACCAGACGCAGCGCCCATACCTGGAACCGCCGGTGGTCCCATCGCAAAAACAACCGCTTGAGGTAACTCTGTCGCCGCTCGCCCGTTAATACGTGCCGCGATAGCATTAGCAGAGTGCTCTCCTTGCAGCAAGTTACGAGTATCCCAATCATGCAATTTGATAAATACAGAAGCACCGTTTGATGCTGCTGCGCCTGTCATAAACGAGTAACCGTTCGCAACCGTCACACCATCCACACCAGGTTCTTCACCGATCATTTTCATTAAATCATTGGTGACTTCTTCAGTGCGTGATAAAGAGGCTGAATCTGGTAGCTGTACGTTAACCAGCAAAATGCCTTTATCTTCTTGAGGAACAAACGCTGTAGAGGTGGTTTTCGCAAAGAAAGTGACCGCTGCGATAGCAACTATAAAGAACGTCACGAGCAGTAAAGACTTCTTCACCAAGAAACCAGCGATCTGGCCATAACGCGTAGTGATGCGCTCTAAGCCTCGGTTGAAAGCCTGGAACCAGTTAGCGGTATTGCCCCCACCCTGCTTCAATACCAGAGAACAAAGTGCTGGAGACAGCGTCAATGCATTGATGGATGAAATAACAACCGAAATACAGATGGTCAAAGCGAACTGGCGATACATGATACCGGTGATACCTGGCAGCATGGCGACGGGTATGAATACCGCAAGTAGAACCAAGGTCGACGTGATGATTGGTCCCGTTACTTCTTTCATCGCTAGCAACGTCGCTTTACGCGGTGAAATGGTTGGGTCTTTCGCCATGGTAGTATCGACGTTTTCGATAACCAGAATCGCATCGTCCACCACGATACCAATCGCAAGGATCAGGCCAAACAAAGTAACCGTATTAATGGTGAAGCCCGTTGCCTGCATGATGGCAAACGTACCAATCAGAGAAACGGGGATCGCGACAACAGGAATCAACGTTGCACGCGCACTACCCAAGAACAAGTAAGTTACAGCGATCACCAATAGAATCGCTTCAATCAGTGTTTTTACTACCCCTTTGATCGATTCAGATACGAACACGGTTGTATCGTAGCTGGTCTCGTATTCCATTCCCTCTGGGAAGTTTTTGCTCAAGCCTTCAAGGAGCTCCATGACGGCCTGACCACTTTCTAACGCATTCGCATCCGATTGAAGAGACAACGCAACGATTGACGCGTCCTGGCCACGGAACTTACCGTTACCATCGTAGAACTTTTTGCCTAGTTCAACGCGAGCAACATCTTTCAGATAAACCGTAGAGCCATTGGGATTAGCTCGAAGGACTACGTTCTCAAACTCACTCACGCTTTCCAAGCGACCTTTGGTCACAAGGTTAAACTGAACTTCTTGCGGATTGTTGTATGGTGCTGCACCTACACGCCCTGCCGCAACTTGAACGTTCTGTTCAGCCAAAGCGGCGTATACGTCTGACGTGGTTAGCTTAAGGTTGGCCATTTTTTCAGGATCTAACCAAACACGCATTGCGTATTCGCCACCACCAATCACGTTAACTTCACTGATACCTTTCGCACGAGCCAACTGATCTTTTACATTCAAGTTAATGTAGTTAATCAAGAACTGATCATCGTATTTGCCATCAGGTGAATAGAAGTTAAGTACCATCAGCAAGTCAGGTGAACGCTTTTTCACCGTCACACCAACCATGCGAACTTCTTGAGGCAGTTTTGACTCAATCTGTGACACGCGGTTTTGCACGTTAACTTGCGCCATATCTGGATCGGTGCCGACATCAAACGTGACGTTTAGGCTGTAAGAGCCATCGTTCGCGCTCTTTGAAGACATGTATATCATATCCTCAACGCCGTTGACTGAGGTCTCTATGGGGTCAGCAATGGCCTGCTCGACAACTTCCGCACTCGCACCGGTGTAGTATGCCGAAACGCTGACTGATGGCGGACTTATCTGTGGGTACTCCGCCACTGGCAAAATCGCCAGTGAGATCGCGCCGGCTAGCGTTAATATGATCGAAATAACCAGCGCGAATTTAGGTCTCTGAATAAAGAAACGACTTAACATAGTGCCCCCTACTGCTTATCTTCAGCAGGTGCTTGAAGGCGCACTTCTACACCATTACGCACACGTTGTAGGCCTTGTGTAATAACTGTATCTTCCTGATCGAGCCCTTCTCGAATGATAATACCTTGTTCAACCTGAGGGCCAAGCTCTACGTTACGACGCTCTGCGACATTTCCCTCAGCCATCACCATCACAAAGTCACCTTCTAAGTCAGTTTGAACGGCACGTCGTGGAATAACAATAACGTCCTTCGTATTCTTATCTCTCAAGTTCACTTTGATGTGCTGACCCGGAAGTAACTTCTGTTCTGGGTTTGGAACGAGCGCGCGCATAGCAATCGTACCCGTTTTGGTGTCAATACGATTACCTAAGAAATCAAGCTTACCGAGATGCTCAAAAAACTGTCCATTTTCCAGTTCAAGCTGAACTTCAACGCGGTTTGATTCAGCCGAGCCATCACCTTTTACTTGATCCATACCCATAGCTAAACGCTCACGCTCACTCACACTAAATGAGGTATGAACTGGATCTAAACTCACCAGAGTTGTCAGCACGCCAGATGACGGAGAAACCAGATCACCCGTACTCACTTTGGTATCACTAATACGTCCGCTAAAAGGTGCTCGGATTTGAGTATAGGAAAGGTTAACTTCAGCAAGTTTAAGTTGAGCATTTGCCGCTTCTAGCTCTGCTCTCGCACCAAGAAGTGCAGCTGTTAAAGCATCAAACTCAGATTGAGAGATACTACCGCGAGGCAACAAGTTTTTACCTCGAGTATGATCTAATTCGGCTTTTTTTAGCGCCGCTTTAGCTTGTGCAAGTGCGGCTTTAGCACTCGCGACTTGGGCTTCAAAAGAAGATGGCTCGATAGAGTAAAGGAGCTGCCCTTTTTCTACCATTTGCCCCTCTTCAAAGTGACGAGCTTTTAAGTAGCCAGAAATCTGCGCGGTAATATTGGTATCTTCTACTGCTTCAATGCGACCGATATAAGACTTGCTCGGTTGGTAGTCGATAACCGTGACATCCTGAGTCACTACGAGAGGCGCTTGACCTTTCGTTTGGGCATTATTAGCTTCCCCGCATCCAGCGAGGATTGCTGTAGCCGCCATTAGTGCGACAAGTGGTTTCTTTTGCATGTATTTACCGTCTTTATAGAACAGGATATTGTTGAATTCCTATCAACCTTACTCCTTGCTGCCACTGAAAACTTCACTGAAAAGCGCCCAAGGTGTTTCTAAATGTAAACATGAGAAACAAAAGGAAAATAAAGTAATTTAGTTAACAGTGGTATTCAATGAGCAATATACATACAACTCAATCATAACTATTTAATATACGCCTTAGGAGATCGCGAATTTTAGCGTGTGCTTGGAAACACTAACGGGAGTATTGTATTCGGGCGTAAAGTGAGATTCAGTGCTCAAGATAAGAACGTTTTGTGGCTAAAAAGGTAAAAAGTGACGCCTTCATACTCAAGACCCCGATTTTGACTATTTTTTTAATATAAATGGGTTATCATTCAATTAATTCAACGCCTTCGACAGAGAGGATGACTATGATTTCTAAATGGGCGAAACGCTTTTACCAGATGGCAGAACTAGTGGCGTCTTGGAGTAAGGACCCATCAACACAAGTCGGTGCCGTTATTACTAAACAGAATCGCATTGTATCTGTTGGATTTAATGGCTATCCGCATGGTGTTTCTGACAGTGTCGACACCGATGAGCGCGAGTTGAAATACCTTAAAACACTGCACGCGGAAGAGAACGCAATTTTGTTCTCAAAACGTGACTTAGACGGATGTGATATTTGGGTAACGCATTTTCCTTGCCCTAACTGCGCGGCAAAGATCATTCAAACAGGGATCTCACACGTACACTGCCCTGAGCAGTCTGAAGACTTTTTATCTCGCTGGGGAGATAAAATCCAAGTCAGTCAAGATATGTTCGACCAAGCGGGTGTGAAAGTCGACTGGTTACCGCTAGAAGACATTGAAATTGAAGACAAAGACGTGCGCTAGTATTCCATCTTAATATTTAAATAGCCCAGAGAGATCTGGGCTATTTTGTTATTAAATCTGCAAGAGGTCTCGACGTAGTCTTTTAACTGTGTTTTTTCGCTGTGAGCTCAGCAATTTTGACAATAACGAGTACTGATTTTTCCATCATTTCAACAGAAATAAACTCATGAATTCCGTGGAAGTTAAAACCACCGGTGAAGATATTCGGGCACGGCAAACCCATAAAAGATAAACGAGCGCCATCTGTACCACCACGAATAGGTTTTATAATCGGTTCCACATCACACGCTTCCATCGCTTGCTTCGCCAACTCAATGATATGAGGGTAAGGCTCAACCATTTCTCTCATATTGTAATAGCTGTCTTTTATTTTTAGCTCTACAGAACCATGGCGTAAACCCGTGTTCATTTCATCGACGAGTTTCTGCATAAAGGCTTTTCGCTCCTCAAGCCTTTGACGGTCAAAGTCTCTAATAATGTAACCGAGCTCGCTTCGTGCAACGCCCATTTCTGCCGATTTTAGATGGAAGAACCCTTCGTAACCTTCGGTTGTTTCCGGAGTTTGATCTTGGGGCATTTGAACTTGAAATTTCGCAGCCAAGTTCATCGCATTGACCATTTTGCCTTTTGCAGTACCTGGATGAACGCTAACACCATGAAAAATTACATCAGCGTTTGCTGCATTAAAGTTTTCGTATTCCAATTCACCTTGCGGGCCACCATCTATAGTGTATGCCCATTTCGCGCCAAATTTCTTAACATCAAACAAATCTGCACCACGACCGATTTCTTCATCCGGAGTAAAGCCGATACAAATGTCGCCGTGTGGAATGTCTGGGTTTTCCAGTAGCAGAGCTACCGCGGAAAGAATCTCTGCGATACCAGCTTTGTTATCCGCGCCAAGTGATGTAGTGCCATCGGTAGTAATAAGATTGTGGCCATGTAGGTGATGTAAATCTGGGTATTGCACGGGAGATAACACTTCATCCCCCAACCCTAATGCAATATCGCCACCCTGGTAATCTTCGATGAATTGCGGCTTTACGTTTTTGCCAGATGCATCCGGCGCAGTATCCATATGGGCAATGAAGCCGATAGGAGGAACCTCATAATCAACATTGGCTGGCAGTTTAGCCATCAAGTAGCCATTTTTATCCAAAGTCACGTCACTTAAACCAAGCTCGATCATCTCATTTTTAAGTAACTCAGCAAACACAAGCTGACCAGGTGAACTTGGGCAAAGCGTCACATGTGGATTGGATTGGGTATCAAACGTGACGTATCGAAGAAATCTTTCAACTAAATGTTTCATATTTATTCTCATTGTTTTGTACGATGAGGCCTTATCACGCATTGATAAGCTGACGTTGCCTCATCAAACCTCACGCTATGTTACGCTCTTAGCTCAATAAGAATTTGCTTTGAATCATTTTTTGATAAGAAAGGCTTTTGCGCTTTGCTTTCGCTCATTGAAGTATGAATTTAATCTAAAAGTTCCTCAGCCAGTACTCGCCACTCTTTAACCTTTTCACGAAAATGACGCCATTGCTTATCGGTCATGGAACGAGAAACATCTAATGTCAGTTGATCAACCAATGCAAAGTTAGAGTCAATATTCAGAGAAAGCTGCTCACTATAATAACTCTCTGGCTCGAACAAGAGTCGCATAAATATATCTTGATAAGTCACAACATTAGATTTGTTGTCGAACAAGTATTCGAGCTCTTGATATACCGTGGCTCGATAATCTCTCCATAAAGGGCTGTTTAAAATAACTTGCTGAGAAAATGTTTGAGCTAATTGACGCTGATTTCCTGATAGATTCCCCAGCCATTCTTCCATCCACTCTTCAGTGTTATCCAGAATAATTTCACGCACTTCGTCTTCTGTCTTATCGGCATATTTTGCGTTTCGCTCTTGATAATGTTCTTGTACATTACTCAAAAACTCGCGTTCTTGCTCTTTCGTTAATTGCAAACTTAACGCAAAAAGATCTGGTGCTGCTTTGCTGACCACTCTATCGTAATGCGCTCGCATTCTATCTCGATTTTTTTGTAAGTAATTTAAGGTGATATCGCTCGCTTTTAATCTCTCAAGGTCTTTTAAATGTTCGATATATAATGGTAACTCCTCTTTCTTGTGCCAGTCTGCCAACAATAATAAGCGCTCTTCCACTAGGACTTCTTGTTCCCCTTGCAACGAGACATAGTCCTCTAAGTAATCGAGCACGAACCAATCGATATTGCTGTATAAAAACTTTTTCGCACAACCGGCAAGCAGAAATACGAAGCAAAATAGAAGGCCATAACGAAGCGCCTTATTAGATACATCCTTTAATTTAGTCACTTATTCGTATTCCCTTTTCTGTTGATTAAGTTCTATACTCAACCTGTATCACTTAGTATTGCGGCAAACTTACACCAGTGTGACAAATATTGATTGCCACCTTAATAATATATAGAGTTTGAAATTAACTTTTTGATCACAGCTATCCGCAAAAAAGTGAGTTAGAGCGCAATTATCGGCTAAAAAACGTACCGAACGACGCTCCCTATAACGGCATATAATTTGCATGGATGTTTTTTGGATGGTTTATGGAGGCGAAGTATGGCAGCCGCTGAGCAACTTGATACCAGTGTAGAATATGAGATTCGATATTTTGAACAGGGGAAAATGCACTGCATGAGAGTCATTGCTGAAAGCAAAAAAGTGGCTTATCAGTACTATTTGGAGTGTGGTAAGCACAACAGTGACTTGTACTCTATTCGCCCAGACAAGTAAAAAAACCGCCTAACAGGCGGTTTTTTTATTCGTCAGAATCAATATAACTGTTTGATTTTATTTATTATTACAGATTCAAATCCAACAATGTTATTTGATGTCGCCAAAGCGCTCAAGATAAAGGACGGTTGCTGCAGTACGAGAAGGAACTTGAAGCTTTTTAAGTAAACTCTTCATATGTACTTTAACCGTAGACTCAGAGATAAAAAGACGATCGGCAATTTGCTTGTTGCGGAAACCTCTTGCCACCTCTCTTAAGATCTGCGATTCACGATCGGTCAGTGTATCAAACACGTCCTCTTGCTCTGAACGTTCACTCAAATACTTAGAAACTTCTTGGCTGTATGCCTTGTCCCCTTGGTGCGCTTGTTTTAGCAACTCAACCAACTCATCGGGCTCAGTGTCTTTCAATAAATAGCCATCGGCACCACTTCGAACTATTGCTTCTATATCTGCTGGGCTATCCGAAACGGTTAGAATGACAATTCTGGCTTCACAGCCATCTGCACGCAGTGCTTGCAAAGTATCAAGGCCAGACATGCCTTTCATGTTAAGATCAAGAAGTACAAGATCCAGTTCCAGCTCATGCGCTTTCGCTACTGCATCCGCGCCATTACTTGCTTCTGCAATAACCTCAAACTCAGACTCAAAGCTTAAAAGCTGGTGGATACCTCTTCGCATGAGTGGATGATCATCCACCAGCATTACTTTACACACTGTCACTGTTTACTTCCTTACTATGTTGGAATTCTAATTTTACGGTACAACCTTTGTTTATCGATGCTTCGATGTGCAGCTCGGCATGCAGTCTAGCGGCCCGCTCTTGCATGATACTCATACCGTAATGATTTAATTTTTCGTCTTGATGTTCAAAGCCTATTCCATCGTCGCTAACGGTTACTGTGACTTTTCCATCATTATCGAGACATTGAATGTGAATATTATCTGCTTGCGCATGTTTGATAGCATTAATTGCCGCTTCTCTTATCAACTGTAGTAAATGAACCTGCTGATGTGCATCCAGTTCAGTTGATGAAAGTCTATTTTTTAGCGTAATGTCCGCAGCAGTTTGTTCACTGAGCGTTTCAACCATGTCTTGCAATGCTTGGCCAAAACTGCCCTCTTTAATCGTAAGACGAAACGTCGTCAGTAACTCGCGTAACTGCGTATAAGCCGCAGATAAGCCCGTATCTAGCTCAGCAATAACTTGATTAGCCTGCGCGATCGCCTTTTCGTCAGGCAAGTTCTTTACGCTTCTCTTTAACAAAGCGACCTGAATTTTTAAGTAAGAGAGTGCTTGAGCCAATGAATCATGCAACTCCCGAGCAATAGTGGCTCGCTCTTCCATCAGCAGAATTTGTTCTGCTTGGCGCTGCGCCCGATTGTAATACACGGCGCGTGATAAAATCTGCACGAAGTTGTCAATAAGAGCCTCGTTCGGACAAGGTAACCCTGCTTTCCAATATAAATAACCCAAGTGCTCGCCATCTAGCATCAGGGCTTTACCGTGGCAATCTTCATCACAATCTTGGCAGCATTCTTCTCCTTCCATCAATATCCAGCTCGGTTCTCCCAGCTGCTCGATTTCAAGTTTGGCCGCTTTAATGCCCTCAAGACTGACGATATGCTGCAAAATCGCCTGGAAATTGTCTTGATTAATACGCGACGCCGTGAGTTCTTTTGACGAGTCATACAGCACTTCTAAAGACTGGTTGGCATGCTGCAATTTACGTGTTTTCTCATCAACCGCTTGTTCTAATCCTCGGTACAACTTACCAAGGTCTGTCGCCATCCGGTTAAAGGTTCGAGTCAGTATTCCCATTTCATTATCGCTAGATACATTGAGCGATATATTGAATGAGCGATTTTTAATTTGCTCGCTAGCAAAAACTAAGGCACGCAGAGGCCGAACAACTTCGAGGCGCACAAAATGAACGACAAACATACTGACACAAAGAATGCCCCCCAACCCTAACCCGCCGATCCAGGCTAAGTTAATCAGTTTTTGCTCCGAAAAGCTTTGCAGCTTAAATACAAACTCATCGATTTGTTCAACAAAACCGGCCACTAGGAGTTGATATTCTGCCGGGTTGTCTCCTCTCAGCACCGCCTTGAGTTCATGCCATCTGATAATAAGACGGTAGTAATCGTGAGTGATGTCTTCAGGCACAGACCAATGCTGAAGCGCTTTCATTGAAGGTGAATATATCGAATGTTCAAATGCGTCAATATGTGAAGAATAGTCAACAGATTTAACCTGAATATCATTCGCCAGACGGTAGCTTTGCATTCGCATTGAGCCAGCAACATTAACGGCTTCAGCATCGTTCAAGCTAGACGCTAAAGTAAAAATCGCAAAACCAGTCGTAGCGACTGAGAGCAGCAAAATAAGAAGCATTGCGGACGCAATCGTGCGCGTCACCGACTTTTTCACATTTTTAAACAATCTGAGTTCCTCGCCCATTAACAATCCTATTTGTACGTGCAATGAACCCATTACCTTTCAACTTTATCAATATGTGATCACCTGCGACGGAATTTATTGATCCAAAACAATATTGCATACCATTTACCCCCTAAGAGGTATTTATACAAATATGTCAAAAACTACAATTTCGTTAGTTTAAATGACAGTTTATTAATGAAAATTGTGGACTATGCTTAGTTTGGGTTCCAAGTTTCGAGGTGACTAAGTGGTAGACCTTTCCAGAAGAAGACTCTTTGCAAGAAAAGCGCACCCCGACAACGCCGTACGTTTGCCTTGGTTAACTAAACCGCAACAGTTTACGGACGATTGCACTCGCTGCGGTAAATGCATTGAGGCCTGTGAAACAAAGATTATAACCAAAAGTGATGGCGGATTCCCCTCGGTCGATTTTTCCATCGATGAATGCACATTTTGCTATCAATGTGCAAACGCCTGTCCTGAGCCCCTTTTCTTGCCAGAAACAGAACAACCTTGGCAAGCAAAAGCAAGTATCAACGATAACTGCTTAGCAAAACAAAATGTCGAATGCCGAAGCTGTGGGGATATGTGCGACCCGATGGCAATTCAGTTCAAATTAGAACTGGGGAAAGTAGCACAACCCAATTTAGACCTTGATGAGTGTAACGGCTGCGGCGCCTGTGTTTCAGTGTGCCCGACTTCATCCATCAATGTGAGCAATACAACAGCCTAAGCCGAATGTCGTCGGCCAAAGGCAATAAAAATAAATGAGAGAGCTATATGTCACTAAATGAAGTGCATATTTCAAGTTTGGTAGTACATGTGCTGCCGGAACATTTGGACGAAATCAAACAAAAGATAGAAGCACACGAAAATGCGGAAATCTATGGTGACAGTCCTGAAGGCAAGATTATCGTCGTACTTGAAACTGAGAACCAAGGTTTCATCACAGACACTATCGATGCCATTAATAATTTACCGAACGTCTTAAGCACGGTATTGGTTTATCACCAAATCGAAACTGGGCTTGAAGAAACGGATGAAGAAGACACTGGAACACAACATTCCCAAATCGAGGGTGAAGTATGAAAATGACAAGACGTGCGTTTGTGAAAGCAAACGCGGCTGCATCAGCTGCTGCTGTCGCAGGTGTGACACTACCAGCATCTGCAGCCAACCTGATTGCAAGCTCTGATCAAACCAAAATCACATGGGACAAAGCACCTTGTCGTTTCTGTGGTACAGGCTGTTCTGTTCTTGTTGGCACTCAAAACGGCAAAGTGGTAGCAACACAGGGTGACCCAGAAGCACCAGTAAACAAAGGTCTGAACTGCATCAAAGGTTACTTCCTTTCTAAGATCATGTACGGTCAAGACCGTCTAACTCAACCGATGCTACGAATGAAAGATGGCAAATTCCACAAAGATGGTGAATTTACACCTATCTCTTGGGATGACGCTTTCGACATCATGGCTGAGAAATGGAAAGCTTCCCTCGAGAAAAAAGGCCCAACAAGCGTAGGTATGTTTGGCTCAGGCCAATGGACAGTAATGGAAGGCTACGCTGCGTCAAAGTTAATGAAAGCAGGCTTCCGATCAAACAACATTGATCCAAACGCTCGTCACTGTATGGCTTCTGCCGTTGTAGGTTTCATGCGCGCATTCGGTATCGATGAGCCAATGGGTTGTTACGATGACTTTGAGAACGCAGACGCTTTCGTTCTTTGGGGCTCAAACATGGCAGAGATGCACCCGGTTCTATGGACTCGCATTACTGACCGCCGCCTAAGCCACCCTCACGTTAAAGTGAACGTGCTTTCTACTTACTACCATCGTTCATTTGAGTTGGCAGACCACGGCTACATTTTCAATCCTCAGTCTGACCTTGCAATTGCTAACTTCATCGCAAACTACATCATCGAAAACGATGCAGTAAACTGGGACTTCGTGAACAAACACACGAACTTCACTCAAGCAGACACTGACATCGGCTACGGTCTACGTGACGATGATCCGCTACAAAAAGCAGCGAAGAACCCGAACTCTGGCAAACTCACTTCTATCTCATTCGAAGAGTACAAGAAATCAGTAGCGCCATACACAGTAGAAAAAGCATCTGAAATCTCTGGTGTTGAGAAAGAGAAGCTTATCGAGCTTGCGAAGCAATACGCGGATCCAAACACGAAAGTGATGTCTCTATGGACGATGGGTATGAACCAGCATACTCGTGGTGTATGGATGAATAACTTGGTTTACAACATCCACCTACTAACCGGTAAGATCTCGACTCCGGGGAACAGCCCATTCTCACTAACGGGCCAACCATCAGCATGTGGTACCGCTCGTGAGGTTGGTACGTTTGCTCACCGCCTACCAGCGGACATGGTGGTTGCTAACCCTAAACACCGTAAGATTGCAGAAGACATCTGGAAACTGCCAGAAGGTACGATTCCACCAAAACCTGGCTTCCACGCCGTATTGCAAGACCGTATGCTGAATGACGGCGTTCTGAACTGTTACTGGGTTCAATGTAACAACAACATGCAAGCCGGTCCAAACATCAACACAGAGCGTCTTCCAGGTTACCGCAACCCAGAAAACTTCATCGTTGTGTCTGACCCATACCCGACAGCAACAGCACAAGCAGCAGACCTTATTCTTCCTACCGCTATGTGGATTGAAAAAGAAGGTGCTTACGGTAACGCAGAGCGTCGTACCCAAGCTTGGTACCAACAAGTGGGCACAGTCGGTCAAGCAAAATCCGACCTGTGGCAGCTAATGGAGTTCTCGAAACGCTTCAAAATGGAAGAAGTGTGGCCTGAAGAGCTTCTAGCGAAAGCGCCTCAATACCGTGGTAAAACAATGTACGACGTACTTTACCGCAATGGTAACGTCGACAAATTCCCTATCGAAGAAGCTCGTGAACTGAATGACGATGCTCACCACTTCGGTTTCTATGTTCAAAAAGGTCTGTTTGAGGAATACGCAACATTTGGCCGTGGTCACGGTCATGATTTGGCTCCATACGACCGCTACCACCAAGTACGTGGTCTACGTTGGCCTGTTGTTGATGGTAAGGAAACACAGTGGCGCTTTAAAGAAGGTTCAGACCCATACGCGAAAGAAGGTTCTGGTTGGGACTTCTACGGCAATGCTGATGGCAAAGCGAAGATCATTTCCGCGCCATACGAAGCGCCACCAGAAGTACCGAACGATGAATTTGATATGTGGTTATGTACTGGTCGTGTTCTTGAGCATTGGCACACAGGCACCATGACTCGTCGTGTACCTGAATTATACAAAGCAGTACCAGACGCAGTGTGTTACATGCACCCAGAAGACGCAAAAGCACGCAATGTTCGTCGTGGTGAAGAAGTACTCATGGCAAACAAACGCGGTGAAGTACGCGTTCGTGTTGAAACTCGCGGTCGTAACCGTCCGCCAAAAGGCTTGGTATTCGTACCGTTCTTTGATGCACGTATTTTGATTAACAAGCTTATCCTAGATGCGACTGATCCACTGTCTAAACAGACAGACTTTAAGAAGTGCCCAGTCAAAATCACTAAGATTGCTTAACCTTCAGATACTGAATGCTACGGCCGTCATTATGGCGGCCTAATAAAGAATTTAAGCCATAAAGGCGGAGATGAAATGATGAAAAAATTACTTGTCGCAGTTTTATCTGTAGGTGCGTTAGTGACAGGCATTGCGCAAGCTGAGTTGGATAATCCAGGTGGTATTGGTGGTCTAGAATCTTTACGTGGAATGTCTCAATTGGAAGATACGCGTCCAGCAGACGAGTTCAAAGACTTCCCTAAAGATCAAATTGTTGAAGACAGCTATGTTTATCAACCACCGTTGATCCCACACAGCATTCGTCACTACGAAATTTCGTTAAATGCTAACAAGTGTCTTGCATGCCATAGTTGGAAAAATGCAAAAGAGTCAGGTGCGACTAAAATTAGCGTAACGCACTATGTAAACAGAGAAGATGCGGTACTGGCAGATATGTCTCCTCGTCGTTACTTCTGTTTGCAATGTCACGTTCCACAAACGGATGCAAAACCACTAGTGGAAAACGAGTTTAAGGCAGTCGATTCGCTTCAGTAATTGAAACGCGAGTACTAAGAGGTTACTTATGAAAATACTTAAAGCGTTTTGGAAGAGACTGTCGAGCCCGAGTAAAGCTGCCGCTGGTGTGGTTTTATTTCTAGGCTTCGCTGGTGGCCTTCTATTTTGGGGCGCATTCAACACAGGTATGGAAGCAACCAACACAGAAGAATTCTGTTCTGGCTGTCACGCGCCGATCGTTGCTGAAATTCAAGAAACAATTCACTACTCCAACCGCTCTGGTGTTCGTGCGATTTGTTCAGACTGTCACGTTCCTCATGAATGGACGGATAAGATCGTTCGTAAAGTACAGGCATCTAAAGAGCTATTTGCACACTTCGTAACGAAGACGATCGATACGCCAGAGAAGTTCCAAGAGCGTCGTGGACACCTCGCAGAGCGAGAGTGGGCACGTATGAAGAAGAATGACTCTCTTGAATGTCGTAACTGTCATGAGTTTGATTTCATGGATTACTCTCAGCAAGGATCACGTGCGGCAGAACAACACTCCACCGCTCTAGCTTCAGGCGAGAAAACATGTGTAGACTGTCACAAAGGTATTGCGCACAAACTACCAGACATGAGCGGCGTTGAAGGCTGGCACTAAGGAGACTTACCATGAGTACATTAGAATCTGTAATTTGGCATATCCTTGGCTACAGTGCTATGCCAGTGATTATTCTTTCCGGCTTTGTGGCGGTAGCAGCAATCTCTCTCTGGCTGCTGTCATTTGGTAAGGATAAAGAGGTGTAACGTAACGCATCTCTACTCGTCAACTAGCCTATTTGTTGACACTGAGCGCCGAGCAAATGCTCGGCGCTTTTTATTTATTGCTCAATGGTACTGCCAACAATAAATAAACAAGCAATCATACATAAAAAAAGCGACCATAAAGGCCGCTAAGATTTACTGCTATAGGGAGTTGTTTAAGATTCTTTTACTGGCAGAACCTGTTTGACGTATTGTCCTGGCGCTTCATCAATAACCGGATGGTTTTCTGAGCCAATAGGGAAAGGCTCAACTTGCTCTTTAGGGTTGAATTGGAGTAACCACTCGTTCCAGTGTGTCCACCACGATCCCTCTTTGTGTTCCGCGTTATTCAACCACTCATCAGCAGAGTCATCCAAATTATCGTTCAACCAATAACCATACTTATTTTTAGCTGGAGGGTTCACGATGCCCGCAATATGACCAGACTCACCGAGGACAAACGTTTTGTTACCACCCGTGTTCAGCGCACCACGGTAAGTTCCCTGCCATAACGCAATGTGGTCTTCTTTCGTTGACACAAAATAGCTAGGAATTTTGATCTTATTTAGATCAATCCATACTCCACCAATTTTGACGCCTTTATCTTGCACCAGCTTGTTCTCTAAATAGAGCTCGCGAAGCAAGAAATTGTGAGATGCAGCGCTGACGTTGGTGCTATCGCTATTCCAGTACAACAAGTCGAAATCAACCGGACTGTTACCCTTCAAGTAATTGTCGACGTAGTAGTTCCAGTACAAGCTGTTTTCACGCAGTAAACTAAACGTCACGCTTAAGGAACGGCCGTCCATATACCCTTTTGCGTTATTTTGCGCTTCAATTGCACTAACAATGGTGTCATTGATATACGCGCCGACTTCACCTGGTTGAGAGAAGTCGAGCAACGTGGTGAAGAAAGTAGCAGACTTAATGCGCTTCTTCATACGTTTTGCAGCGTAGTACGCAACCGTGCTTGCTAAAACAGTACCACCAATACAATAACCAGCAGCATTGATTTGCTCTTGTCCTGTTATATCTTCAATTGCAGCGACGGCTTTCACTGCGCCTTCTGTCACGTAGTCACCAAACTCTATGTGCGCTTGTGCCTTGCCTGGATTGCGCCAAGACATCATAAATACACTGTGCCCCTGCTCTAACAACCATCGAACCATTGAGTTCTTTGCCGTTAAATCAAGGATGTAGTATTTGTTGATGAAAGGTGGGACGATGAGCAGCGGCGTCGCATTCACTTTCTCTGTTAGAGGTCGATATTGAATCAACTCAAACAATTCGTTTTGAAAAACCACATTACCCTGTGTCGTCGCAACGTCATCGCCCACGCGGAATGCATTGTTATTCGTCATACGAATTTTTAAAATGTCTGCGCTCGACTCAACGTCTTCTTTCAACTGCTCTAAGCCTGCCAGTAAGTTTTGACCGTTTTGCTCAAGTGTCAGCTTCAAAAGCTCTGGGTTAGTGGCGATGAAGTTGGAAGGAGAAAGGGCGTTAATGGCTTGGCGAGAGAAAAAAATAATACGTTCTTTCGTCTTTTCATCTAAGCCTTCCAAAGACTCGATGGTGTCCAGATAGGTCTTACTAAATAAAAGGTAGGATTGTTTGATGAAGCTATACATGGCTTCATTTTGCCACGCTTCGTTTGAGAAACGCTTATCCCCTTTTTCAGCTTCGACGATTTGTGCTTGGTTCCCTGCCAATGCAACATTCTGCCAAATTTGCAGCTGCTGTTCCCACCACTGTGCTTGCAGCTTTAAAATCGCAGCAGGCTGATTCGCAGCTTGTTCGAACAGTTTGGCAGTATCCTCAAAGTTCACTTCTTGCATGGCCTTGTTTAAAGGAGAGTTCACGACTGCCTTGTTCACTTCGAAATCATGCCACCACTGATGATTGGTTTCCTGAAGCTTCACAAGATAGTCCGAAAAGAAGTGTTGAAACATAGTCTTACTCCTATATTCGGAAAAAACAACGCCGCCCAAATCTAGGGGCGGCGAGAATCGGACAAATTACGCTGGAGTAACAGTCTTTAGATTTTCCGAAGTCATTTTCTCAACGTCTTCTTTGAACTCTTTTGCAATCGCTTGAAGCTTGTTGCTGTCATCCATCATTTGTTGAGAAAGTTTAGTAAGTACGCTTAGTTGCTGACTGTTGAAAGCAGTCAATGACGTTACGTCTTTGATTTCTGTCGCTGCTTTCATCTGGTTTAGACCCACTTCACTGTATGTGCGAATGGCGTTCAATTGAAGCTCGGTCAACACTTCTACGTTTTTTGTCACTAGCTTGTTGAACTTCAAGTAAGGTTCTAGATTTTTTTCAGTTTGATCGCTAAATGTTTTGAAGAAATCTGTGTACATGGTTTGTCTCCTAGAGAAAGAATTAAAAAATGTCCGTTTAAATAATTACTTAACTGTCTTTACAACCACAGCCGTGCCCATGCCGCCGCCCACACAAAGTGAAGCAACGCCATATTGACCATTTTGCTTATGAAGCTCGTGAACCAGCGTGACTAAGATTCGGTTGCCAGATGCACCAAGCGGGTGTCCTAGCGCGATAGCACCACCGTTAAAGTTCGCTTTATCTTGAATCGCGTTAACTGGAACTTGGTTTGTTTCCGCCAACTGATGAATCACGCCAAGTGCTTGCGCTGCAAATGCTTCGTTTAACTCGTAAACGTCAATGTCATTTACTGTGAGTTCCGCTTTTTCGAGTGCTTTATTGACCGACTCTACAGGACCTAGGCCCATGATCTTCGGATCAAGACCCGATTGCGCATAGCTTACGATCTCAGCAAGCGGCGTTAATCCATGCGCTTTAACTGCGCTTTCAGACGCCACGATAATCGCACTCGCGCCATCGTTAATGCCTGATGCATTACCCGCAGTCACAGTGCCTTCGCGGTCAAAAGCAGGACGTAGCTTGCTTAAGGCTTCCATTGTCGCGTTCGCTTTTGGGTATTCATCCGTATCAAACATCACGGTTTCACGGCGTTGCTTTACTTCCACTGGCACAATTTCGTCTTGAAATTTGCCAGCTTCGATAGCGGCTACCGCTTTCTGTTGGCTAGACAGCGCGTATTCGTCTTGCTGCTGGCGAGTTAAGCCGATTTGTTTTGCTACGTTTTCTGCCGTCACACCCATGTGATATTGGTTGTAAACATCGGTTAAACCGTCCGCTACGAGCAGATCTTTTAGCTCCAGATTGCCCATTTTGTTGCCATCACGAATGCTGCTTGGTGCGGCAAACGGAATCTGAGACATGACTTCAACACCCGCTGCAACAACGATCTCAGCATCGCCACTACGGATATGGGACACGGCATCCATGACCGTTTTCATGCCACTACCGCAAACCATGTTTACGCCATATGCAGGAACAGATTCAGGAATCCCCGCAAACAGTGCCGCTTGGCGGCCAACACCCATTCCTTGACCTGCACCAACAACGTTGCCAACAATCACTTCGTCAACCTTGTCGCCAGGCAACTTTGCCGCTTCCAACGCGCCTTTAATCGCTACTGCTGCCAGATCGCCAGCAGAAGTATTTTTCAGGCTGCCACCAAAAGCACCAATTGGAGTACGCTTCGCCGCTACGATAAATACTTTTTCCATCATCTTCTCTCCTTAGTGCATGTATAGGCCGCCGTTCACCGACAAAGTCTCTCCGGTGATGTAGGCGCCCGCATCGCTGACCAAGAAGCTCACTGATGCTGCAATTTCTTCTGGTGTCGCAAGACGTTTCATTGGAATTTGGTTCGTGATGGATTCCAGCACTTCTGGCTTCATTTGCTCAACCATTGGCGTACCCGTGTAACCCGGAGCGATAACATTAACTGTCACACCCGAGCGAGCACCTTCGTATGCTAAGGCTTTAGAGAAACCGATCATCCCAGCTTTCGCCGCCGAGTAGTTTGCTTGACCAAACTGCCCTTTAAGACCATTGACTGAAGAGATATTGATGACACGACCACCGCCTTTTTCGCACATTGCAGCAAAGAGGGGTTGCGTAACGTTGAATAAACTATTGAGGTTGGTATTGATGACATCATTCCAAGCTTGCGCAGTCATCTTTTTAAACACGCCATCACGTGTGATTCCTGCGTTGTTGACAACAACATCAATGGTTCCTTCCTCCCCAAGCAATTGCGCCAATTTCTCTGCACACTCTGTCGTGTTTGTTACATCCAACTCAAAAAGGCGAACCTGATCTTTGGTAAACCCTTTGCTGTTGAACCACTCCAGCGCACATTCGTAGTTACCTGTGAAATAAGTAGCGATTACACGGTAACCGTCATTGACTAATTGAGAGGAAATAGCAGAACCAATTCCGCCTTTTGATCCAGTGATCAAAGCGACTTTCTTCATTGAAGACTCCATTCTTAACGGCATTTAAAAAGCAAACTTAATACACTGATGAAATAGTTCACCACCTGACGTGTTTATTTATTCTTTTGACAACCAATCCCGTGCTGCCTTTATTTTAAGTTAACCTAGAAATATTACATTTCAAATAAAAAACTCACCCAATTGCATAAGATTGATTTAGATCTCATTACCCGTGAAATGTTATAAAATGGTTAATTTTACATAAGTCATTGTTTTAAATCACACTTCCACAAAAGCCACACCAACAGAAATAGAAACATAATTATTAAATATCATGCACTTACATACAGAATGGTAGACGTTACATTATGTCATGATTTAAGATCTGAATCTTAAGCCTATATGATTACAACAAACTTGAGATTAGAATAATAATTCAATTATCAGTAAAAATAATTATCAAACATATCATTTAATTACTGCATTTAATGATAATTTAGTTATCAATTTGATTATTTTAATACAGTGATAATTAATACCGATAAAATATAATAAATTAAATATATTTAATCTAAAAATGATATAAGAGCTTGTCTCATACTGGTGCAATACGCACTATTATGACGCATAGATTAAAATATAATTTCATTTTAAATTTATATATTCGAAGAACATCAACTAGCTACTAGTGAAAGTAATCATTCGCTTTGTAGTAGCATCCTTTTCCACTTTGCACTATCTTTGTGGCTTCTCTTTAATCACTAAATCATCAACAGATATGAATCTTGCATTGCTCAGTATGTTCATCCCTACTTTCTTTTTTGTCTCAATCACGCCTGGTATGTGCATGACTCTCGCCCTAACGTTAGGTATGAGTATCGGTTATCGTCGCACGTTATGGATGATGATAGGAGAACTTCTCGGTGTTGCGCTGGTGTCAGTCTCTGCGGTGTTAGGTATCGCTGCGATTATGCTCAATTATCCTTGGATGTTTATCGCGTTAAAGTTCATTGGTGGCGGTTATTTACTCTATCTTGGTGTTGAAATGTGGCGATCGCGAGGGAAACTTGCGATTAATGTCGACAACTTAGAAACACCAAAGAGTGACAATATCGCACTGATCATGCAAGGCTTCGTTACCGCAATCGCAAACCCAAAAGGCTGGGCATTTATGATTTCTCTTTTACCGCCTTTTATAGACCAAAACGCAGCGCTTGCACCGCAACTGATCATACTTGTCTCCATTATTTTACTGATTGAGTTCATTTGCATGTCTCTGTACGCTACTGGTGGTAAAGGGTTGAAACACGTATTAGGTCAGTCTAAGAATGTACGTCTAATGAACCGTATCGCAGGCACTTTAATGATGGGAGTTGGTGTCTGGTTGCTACTAAGCTAAGGCAAACTGGAAACAATGAAAAATATTCTGAATAAAATCGCTAAAGTCATGGGTGAAGTATTGGACTTTCAAGCCCGAGTTTGGGTTGTGAACGTCTATAGCGGTGAGCATAAAGGCGAGTCTTATGTCGTTAATGAAGATGCTTTCTCTGTACCTCTTCAGTGGATGAAGAAGAAAGGCTACCAAGAGCCAATGTTGAATAAAGTCGAAGCAATGAAGCGCTCACAAGTCTTAGAGTTCGATTTGGGACGAGTAAAACATCGTCTGATGCGCGTGAAATAAGCACAAAAAAAGCGCCACTCAAAATGAGTGGCGCAAGCACTTTTACCTTAAAAGAACGATGCTACGGCGCTGCGTCAATCTCAACTGGAAGATAATGTTTCGGCTCCAGTTTCAACCACTCCGGCAGCACAGTACCAATCGAAATCGAAGACCATGTACCCGACAGAACGCCAATAAACATGGCGGTTGAGAAACCAGCCAAAGGCGCTCCTCCCATAATCCATAATGCACCAACAGTGATCAATGTCGTACCAGATGTCACCATAGTGCGTGAAAACGTCGCAATAACAGCTTGGTCATTGATGTCTTCTGTTTTCCAACTCTGCTTCGCAATCAACAGCTCACGGATTCGGTCTGCAATGATGATCGAGTCATTCAATGAGTAACCTAAAATCGCCAGCACAGCAGCAAAAACGGTTAAGTTGAACTCCATTTGAGTAATTGCAAAGAAACCAAGCACTAAGATCACATCATGAGCCAAAGCAAACAGTGAACCGCTTGCCAAACGCCACTCAAAACGGAAACACAAGTAACCGAGAATACTCAACACACAAATCAACAATGCTAAGCCACCTTGTTCAAACAAGTCTTGGCCAACTTGAGCGCCAACTATACTGTTGCTGACAACATCAACTTGGTGAGAGATTGGCTTCAACACCTCTTCTACACTTGGCAACGTTTGTCCATCTTCCGGCGCAGAGTAACGAATCACCCAACGGCCATCTTCACCAGAGCGTGTCACTGACGCAGATTCACCAAGCTTTGGTTGCAGAACGTCAAGCAGATCATGGTTAGTTAGCTGCTTATCTACCTTTACTTCTGTCACCATACCGCCAGTGAAGTCCAAACCTAGGTTCAACCCTTTAAAGCCTAGAGCGACGATCGCGATCACCGTTAAAATGATGGAAACTAGCGTAGTAAAGTAGCGAATTTTACGAATATTTTGTTTTAGCATTTCGACCATGATTAAACCCTCACATCACGACGGGCATCGCGGCCCCAAATTAAATTGATCATTGCTCGAGAGGCAAATACGCCTGTAAACATACTGGTTAACAAACCTAATCCGAGTGTTAAGGCAAAGCCTTGGATTGGGCCATTACCGATGGCGTACAAAATCACGGCGGTGATCATGGTAGTAATGTTGGCATCAAGGATGGTCGAGAATGCGCTGTCAAAGCCAAGATCAATCGCTTGAGCGAAGCTGCGGCCTTCACGCATTTTGTCCTTAATACGTTCAAAGATAATAACGTTGGTGTCTACTGCCATACCGACGGTTAACACTAAACCGGCAATACCTGGAAGCGTTAGAACCGCTCCTGGTAACAAGGCGATTAAGCCAAGTAAACAAAGCATGTTGGCACAAAGCGCCACATTTGCTACCCAACCTAAGCGGCGGTACCAAAGTGCCATAAAGGTCAGTGTTAGTCCCATACCTAAAGCCAGTGCTGCAAAACCGTTTTCAATGTTTTCTGCACCCAGAGAAGCACCGATTGTTCGCTCTTCCACAATAGTAACTGGCGCGGTCAGTGACCCCGCGCGAAGCAATAGCGCCAACTGCTGCGCATCGTCCATGCTACCTGCCCCAGTAATACGGAACTGGCTACCAAGTTGAGATTGAATAGTTGCGACGCTGATAACGCGCTCACTACGCTCGGTTACACCGCGATCGTTTGTCTTGTACTCTCGGTAAACGGTCGCCATTGGCTTGCCGATGTGAGTTGCTGAGAAGTCGCTCATTTTCTTACCACCAGCGTGGTCAAGAGAAATATTTACTTCTGACATACCCATTTTGTCGACACCAGCTCGAGCGTTTACGATGTGCTCACCCGTTAGAACTGGTCGTTTTGCCAAAATCACCGTACGGCCGTCATTGTCTTGAAGAACAAGATCTTGGCTGCTGTGTGCTTGGCTCGCATCTTTCACTTCATAAAACGCCAAGCTTGCTGTTGCACCAATAACGTTTTTCGCTTGAGCAGGATCTTGTACGCCAGGGAGTTCAATTCGAATGCTCTCTTTACCTTGGCGTTGCACTAGTGCTTCTGTGATACCAAGTTCTTCAATACGACCACGCATGATCTTCAGGTTTTGTTGAAGAGTCGACGATTGAAATTCTTGGATATTTTGTTCACTCGGTTCAAGCACAAAGCCACGAGATGAACTTTTTGAAATCCAGCCCGGGTAGTTTTGACGCAAGAACTTGTTCACTTCCGACAATGCTTGCTCGCTGTCACTGTTTACCGTAATTCGGTTGCCGCTTTCTGCTCGAACTTGCACACCACGAACACGTTGATCACGTAGATTCGCTTTGATTTCATCAATCAATGCATCACGTTGTTCTTCAAACGCTTTATTCACATCAACATTCAACAAGAACTGAACGCCACCACGAAGGTCAAGACCGAGCTTAATTGGGCTAAAGCCCATCTCATTCAACCATTCTGGCGCAACCGATACGTATGAGAAAGTGATGCTGTCGTCTTTATTTAGCTCTTTGTTTAACAACACACGAGCTTTACTTTGCGCATCTTCACCATCGAATACAATGGTTGTTTTGCCGTCTTTTTCGATGATTTTGTCGGCTGAAATATGGTTGGTTTTTAGCAGTTGATTCAGATGAACAACCGACATTTCACTGTTGTTTTGCTCCGAAAACGTCAACTGGATAGAAGGCTGTTCGCCAAACCAAGTTGGTATAGCACTTAGGGTTAAAATAATGACTGTCGTGATTAATACGACATATTTCCAAGCTGAGTAGTGATTCATCAGCTTTCTGTTCTTTTGCTGCTTTGGTGTTTTTTTCATGTAAACATCATCCCTTCACGATGAAGTGAAGCTTTTAATAACAAGGCTTAACACACGACAGATGCTCCCAGAATAAATTCAGGGTATGAAATGCTCAGAACGCTCACGTCCTGTCGAATACAATCGTCGTGTTAAGAGTGCACAATGGTGCAAATAAATGGTGTTTAGGCAGAAAACTGACTATTGAGTGCGACGTACATGGCATTGGTCTCTTTCCAACCAGAAATGCGATGATCGCTTGTGAAATGATAAAATGTGGACTGGTTGTGACGCCAGTTAATGTCCATCAAACTGTATGCGTAACCCGCATCAGCGTAAAACGGAGTAGTGAGATCGCCGACAAAATCTACGTGCTCGTCATCAAGCCCTTCCCGTAAGTAAGACGTCCAGCGCTGAGAGTTAAACAAAGCAACGGAATCGAGACTTGCATGGCCTTCAGATACTGGAGATTGAGAGCTTTCTTCTGAAACTTCAGAAAAATCGACGGAAGAGTTTGGCGATACACTTACGGCTACAAAAGGTTGTAGCTTAGAAAAGTGCGGTACGTGAGCCTTGTGGTCGATTTGCGCAGCAGATACATGCACTGGTAGCAATACCATTGCAAATAGCAGCAAAATCAACTTTCTAAGGTAAATCCAAGGCATAGGAACTCACTAAAAACACAAAGAGCCAAGTTAGGTCACTTGACTCGTTGATAGTATTCCTATTGATTATGGTTCACAACTAAAAAGTTATAAATCTCTGATTTCAGGTTTGCATCGTTATTGCATTTATCAAAACGTCTTTAGAAAACTAGTGTAATTGGTCGTGAGTTATCGATAAAAAATATCGCCCTTATCAACATCTAAGTAGATCTTGTTCTCTTGCTCCAAACCGCCACAATAGATGAAGTAAACGTTGCGCTTTTTGAACGTCACAGAACGAACCCAGCCTCCGAGCTCCTCAAAATCACTCGGATCACAGGTTTCATCGTCTAACAATTGCTGTGTTTTCTTACGGAAAATATCCAAGTGAACTTTTAAATCATCCGACTTCTGTAGGTATTCATCCAATATCTCTAAGCGCTCTTGCTCTTTAATAACTGGCTCTGCATCCGATAACCCTTCAGCATTCAACCATTCGGCTTTTTCTTCTCCACCCTCTTCATAGACAAGATAGTCGGAGATTCGGTACCACCCATCTACTTTTTCTAACACCGATACTTTTTCTCCCTTATAGAGCGTATCGACAACTAAAGCATTAGGGTTAGGCTTGTTGTAAACATTGACACGACGCTCAATAACGTAGTACTCGGTAGCTTCCGGGGGAACGGCTTCTAAATCCAGAATCGGTTTGGATGTTTCTTTTTGCAGTGACGATTGCTCGACTTGTGTAGCCTTTGGTGCTTCAGGTTCATCTTTCTGCATAAAGAAGAAATAGTATCCAGCCCCCGCTCCGCCGAGCAACAGCATGACAATCAATGCGACGAGAATTTTCTTCATGCCCTTTTCCTTTTCATTCTTTATTCTTATCCCACCAGCAGCACGCATGTCGTAGAAATTTGGGTATATACTCAAAAGAGCAGGTCAACTAACGCGAGCAATAATGATCAACAGACTCAATTGGATACTACTATTTCTTCTGTTCCCGATAACGGGGCACGCCAATATTCAATGTAACCCATCGTCGTGGAATGACAATCTTACCCAATTCAATCGTTTAGAGTCCAATTACAATCAGCATGTTGAGGTATTCAATACACTTTTGACCGAACATAAACAGCGTCAGTTATTGTCCGAAACCTTTTCACTGCATGAGCTCGTGCTACTTTGGCGTGCCAAGTCGAACCAAAATGTGTTCAAAGCGCAATTAAAAGCATCGATTCAATACAAAGAAGAGCTCACAACTAAAGCGAATCAGCTGCTTAAATTGAGCACACAATCTCAATGGTCAGCAAATGGGTGGGAGAAACTGGCCCAGAAGTGCCGCGAGTCAAACAAAACAGCCAATCAAATAACCGCGGAATGGTATAACACCAACGCTTTGGAACTTGCTGAAGATTACAAGCGCCTCTCTTCACAATATCAAACTCTGTCACAAGTCTATGATAAAGAAGCTCGAGCGCTTCAATACGCTCAAGATGTTTCGAAGTAAAAACAGAGCCAGTTTTGAATAGACGATGTTGGTTTTTCACTCCAATATTGGACGTTATTCGTGCTTTTTTCTTTCCTTAGTCGTGAATGATATCAAATGTAAATAATGGGATTGTTCTCTTTGACAAACTTGACTAAACCATGGCCAAGACAATCAATTTATAGAGACATACGTCACATTAATGCTTTACTTATGGACATTTTTTGGTTAGTTTAGCCATTAATAAAATTTAATAAAAAGTCACATTTGGCTGGAGATGATGCTACAAACATGGTTATCAATCGATTAAGTAACAGGGAATGTCCTAATGCTACCAAAGCCAAGTTTTTGTCAGTAGTTAGGCACGTAAAAGAGTTCGGTTCAATCAGTGATTTGGATCTGTGTAAAATCTTCGGAGAAACAATATGGAGTGATGGGAGGGAATACCATTCAGCCGCGTTCTCATTCAAGGTTGATAGATACACAGGTAACTGTGAAATCTCACAATACAAAAACCAATAAGGCTTAAGAATTTATTAAGCGGAGTCAGGAAACGGACTCCGCTTTTTTGATCATGGCAATCGTAAAGTCGTGCTCGGAGTATCCCTCAATCAATCGTGTATTCGGACACAGCAACCGACAATAGCGAAAGACACCTTCTTTATTGTGCGACGCTAACATTTTCATGCTGGGTAGTTTGGATTCATCCAACAAGTTAAACACACAACCTTTCTCTGTCGCTCGGTACATTTTATCAATCATTTCAATGGTGTGATTTGGGTTGGTGGATTGATAGTTCAATGATCCGGAAGCAAAAACAAAATCGCAACGAGGCAATACCAACGTTGAAAAGTCACCGCATATAAACTTACTTTGCGTGCGAAAACCTCGTTTTCTGGCTTCAGAGATAAACTGTTTTTGCTGATCAATGCCAATATAGCTTTGAGGAAGCCCCCCCGTAAGTTCGATAAACGCTAACAAGTCTCCGTAGCCGCACCCAATATCTAAAATACTTGAACCGTCTAACGTTAACCCTCGGCACAACGCCTCAAAACGGCTGATCTGACTATACTTATCTGCCCATCCCAGAGTTCGGGCTCTGTCTTTACCAAACTGTCTATATCGCTTTCGATGATAGTGGGCAATCTTAAGTCTATCGAAAAATTTCATCTTTCTTATGCATAAATCGGCAAACTGCCATTTCCTTTCACTTGTCTAATCGCCAGGTGGGTATGAATATCTTTCACATTTTCTAATCGCTGTAACTTTCTAGTAAATGTTTCATAACCAGCGAGATCTTTGCTGACCACCTCTAACAGGTAATCATAGGCCCCTGATACGACATGGCATGAGATCACTTCATCCATCTCAACAACGGCATGTTCAAACTCATCAATCGAAGAAGCTTGGTGGTTATTTAAACTCACTTCAACAAATACAGTCATCGCGATGCCTACAGTGTCTCTGGACACAATAGCTCGATAACCACTTATTACACCTTCCTGCTCCAAACGCTTAATGCGTCTTGCACAAGGTGATGCCGATAGCCCTACTTGGTCAGCAAGTTCTGCCGTTGTCAGAGTGGCATCCTTCTGCATTAGGTTGATAAGTTGCCTGTCAATTTTATCCATTTATTCTTCCGTGCCTTTAATCACTAATAATTAACATTTATACGCAACTTATCACCAACATCAAGCCTAATTACGTCAAACTTTGCCTCCCTTTGGCAAGAGTTTTATTCAACAATTAACACATCATTTACAAATGGACATGTCGATAATGATCTTGGGATACGCAGCTATATTAACGACCTTACTGCTTTGGTCTGGTTTCTTTATTTCTTTAAAAGGGGGCGCAATTTCTGCCTTGCAGCCAGCCGATATCGCGTTAGTTCGCTTTCTCATCCCAAGTATAATTTTATTACCATTTGTGATTAAGCATAAACAGTCGCTGCGCGTCGTGCCTAAACGCTACCTGGTTGGTGTTGTGGTTGGAAGCGGCCTTCCCTATCTTCTGGTCGTCGGAACGGCTATGCATTTCGCTCCCGTGGCGCACGGCAGTGCATTAGTACCTGGCACTTTGCCATTGTTTGTTTCTGCTATCGCGGTACTTTGTTATCAACAGTCGCTGAGTGCTCACCGCTTAATCGGGCTTTCTACGGTGTTGTTAGGGATTTTCGTATTCCTTCTTTCTAATAGCGGCGCAGAGTACAACTGGTCTCAATTACAAGGGCATATCCTGTTTCTAACTGGCAGCATCATGTGGGCTGCTTTCACCATCAGCGCTCGTGTCGCCAATCTTAATGCACACGTCTGTGCAGGATTCGTTGCAATCGCGTCTTTGGCTCTGCTCATCATCGCCGTTGGTTTCGGGTGGGTAGACAGTTATTTGGTGGTAACACCGTTCAGCCAGTGGCCATGGGAGGAGTTATTTGGCCACGCGATGCTACAAGGTGTTGGCGCAGGTTTAATCGCTTCTTTCACTTTCATTTATGCAATTAGGATCATCGGTGCCGAAGCCAGCGCTGCTTTTGGTTCATTAACTCCAGTCGTCGCGACACTTCTTGCCGTTCCAATTTTTGGTGAACAACCAGATTCTCTCACTTGGTTAGCGCTGATGTTGGTCACATGCGGCAGTATTGTGGCAAGCCAAATCTTTATGAAAGATGGAATGAACCAAACTTATCGCCCACCACTTCACAGATAGCGATGATTTTACAAAAACTTATGCCTTACTATCTTGAATAACAAAATGGCGTTTTGATAGCCTCAGCTTAACTAAAAAATTAAAACGCCAATGTGATGCCAGCCACTCATACTAAAGATGAACTGCATAGGTTTCTCAAACCGGGAATGAAGCTTTCTACTAATTTCGAATTTGGGCCTAAGGATCAATATACGTATTCCACCACCTATCTGGGGATGAAAGAAAATGCTTATTTGATTCTTGATATACCAATGCGTTTGCTTGAAGAGCAAGTGATGAGAAAACTCCCCAACGCCGATGTCATCGTGCGTGGTGTATCAGATACGGAGTTAGGCCATGTCATTGCGTTTAAGTCTAGCGTGCTGACGACGACCGTTCGACCATCTCCCCTTTTGTTTATCCGCATTCCAGGAACATTTGCAACCAAACCAGTTCGGGAACATGAGCGTTACAAGTTGCAAATGGACTGTAACGTTATTCATGCAGGGAATGTCTACGACGGTAGCCTTATCGATTTCTCTCTAGCAGGTGTTGGTATATCAACCTTGATTGAGCCCGAATTCAACGTGGGTGAGAGTGTTACCATCGAATGCCCGTTAAGCCACTATATCGGAGAAGAAAATCGATGTGTCATTGCCAACATTAAGAAATTGGTGAAGGGATGGGTAGTTGGAATTAAGTTTGCCAGTCCCATTGCGATGACTCACGAACTAAAAACAGAGTTACTGGAGCAATCCTTTCTAACCAGTAACGTCTGAACTTACTGCTCGCTAAAGCGCGTCGCCTCAAAGCTGTTGAGTATTCTGTGAACCGTATAGGTCACAAGCAGCGTCGCAACAATAGCAAACAAAATACTGCTCACGCGATACAGCGCACTGAACATTAAGTCACCATCCGGAGTAAGATATTGGCCGAACAAAATGCCTAATGTGGTTAAACCGCCAAATCCGGCTCCCGAACCGCTAGACTCTTTCACGTGCATATAACTGAACATCATCGCCCCAATCCAAAGCAATGGGACGATAAACAATAAGGTATCCGACCAATCGTATAATACAAGTTGTCCGACAACACCAAAGGTCACCCCCATCAAGGTCCCCATTGCTCTTTTTCGCGCATACCCTAAAGCACCGTTCCAATGCATAGGAAACAATAAAAGTAAGGTTGTCGCCTGAGCAGACATAGAGTCACTCAGGTCAAATAGCTGGAATACAAGGAAAGACATTGTAGCGATACTCGCCCCCATAAGGGCTTCATGACGCATGCGATGACTCTGTTTAGGCTGCGACGGTTTCGCTGGTGGCTGACGAGGTTCCGCATCAGGAATCAAAAATGTCACCACATAAGCAACGATCACTGAAATAACATTCGCTTGCAGATTGCTAAATATTAGGTCATTTAAGTCAGTGGTTGGATAACTCGCAAAATGCAGCATGATGCTTAAGCTCAGTACGCTGTTCGCTCCAAATAAGAACAAGCTCCCTTTTGACATACAGGCGAATTTATACAGAAACAACCCGAATGCAATGATTGTCATCATGCCAGGGTGCCCACCAAATAACCCACCAAGAACACCAACTTCTAATCCACACACAACCGCTGAAAAAATCAGTTGTCGTGCGGCATGTAGACTCATGACTGGCACCATTCCAAGTAACAGCATCGGGGTTACAGTAAAGAATACGCCATAGTTCCAACCAAATATTTTACATAAAGTGAAACCAATGGTCGCACCAGTTGCAATGCGCAAACACTGCCGGAAGTCGTTTTCCGACATGGGGTGGTCCCATAACTTCATATCGCCTCCTCGTTAATAAATATAATGAAGAAGACTCAAGAATTGGATCTGGCATCTCGCTAACCAGCCAGATAATGCGTTTTCTGGCAACAACTGCACGGTTGCTCGTGCCCCTGCTGGAAATGCGCGCTGCTGAGGTTCATCGATAGCTAAATGTAAACGTAAGCGCTGCGCGTCTCTCACCCATCGGTTTGAGTCAGTTGGTGTTGCTAAGCGACCATCCGCATCGAATTGACCCGAGCTGACCCCGGCATCCACACTCGTAATACGAGCTTCAAATACATCACCAGGTAAGCTATCAAAAGCCACTAACGCACGGCTGTTCTGATTAAAGTGTCGTAAACTCTTTTCACGAAAGTCGGCAATGATATCCACGTCATCGGAGACTAAAGCGACAAGAGGTGTACCAGCTGCCGCATAGGCCCCCGTCTCCAGCTGCAAGTTAGCGACAACGCCATCATGCTCCGCCGAGACTTGAGTGTAAGACAGATTAAGTTCCGCTTGTTTTAGCTGGTTTTGCGCCACGCGGATATTCACATTCGTCGCGCCTAAATCACCGCGGTTTACTTCCAACTCTTTTAAACGAGCACGTGCGGCCAGTAAGTTCGCTTTAGCTGCCGTTGCACTGCTCTGTGCGTCATCGCGCTGTTGTTGCGAAGTACCATTACGGTGAAACAGGGTATTAAGACGTTTCGCTTCGCGAACTTTTTGTTCCGCCACGATTTTGCTCGCTTCAACGTCTGCTTTTGCCGCCGCAATAGAAGCATCAAGTTGTTCGTTGTTTTGAATCACACGCTCAAGGTTAAGTTGAGCCTTTTCTACGGCGAGCTGATAAGGCTGGGAATCAATCTGAAATAATAGATCGCCTTGGCTTATTTCTTGGTTGTTGGCAACATAAAGATGTGTAATCTGCCCACTCACACGGGTGGCCACTTTAGTTACCACACGCGTTGCCATTGCCTGAGGCGTCAACGGCATGGCGAGATCTGCAACTAGAAAATAGGCAAAGACAAGGACAAACGCGACGCAAGAATATTTGATCCAACGTGCGAATTTTTGATCTGGAGTCATAGGCATTTACTTCTCTTTTAATTCGGTTTTCTGACTTATTCGCTAAGTGAATCAAGCGCATTGTGAGCAATCTGATCAAGAATCAATGAAAGCTGCTGAAGTTCCTGGTCGTTGATGTCCGTTAGGAGCTTGCTTCGAACTTGAAGAATTCGAACCTCCATTCGCTTTAGTAGGGTTTTCCCCTCTTCTGTGAGGCTAACAATGCGTGCTCGCTTATCGTGTTCACAGCAATGGCGAACGATCAGAGATTGCTCTTCTAATAATTTTAATGTTCGCATCAACGACGCTAACTCGATCTCAAGCGCTTCAGCCAAATGCTTCTGACTGATGTTGTCACCCATTCGATAAAGCTTCCATAACGCAGTCCAACGCGGATACGTTAGGTTTAAAGGCTCTAACTCGCGATCTGCAACCATTTTCCATAAACGAGCAACACGAGATAATTTTTCAGCCAGAGAAAGGTCTCGCAAACTGTTGATGTCTTGAATCATAAGATCTACTCAATTACTTAGCGTGCTAAGCAATATAAAATAGTTAGCACGCTAAGTAAATATCTTTTTGTGATTGAAATCACGTTGGGTGTGTCAGTGAAGGGGCAGAAATCTAAGTAACACAACACTATGTTTGAATTTGAAATGCTGCGATGTACACAACAAACGTCGAGACCAATAAAGTCTGAAAAGTCTGATTTGTATAAGAGTAAAAGGGGCAGATACAAAAAAGCACAACCCACAGTCATGGTGTTGTGCTTTTCAGATAATGAATAATTGGGTTATCTCGTAGTGAGCCAATGATTCATGTTCGCTCGACTAAGAACCGCTGCTTAAAATCCACAAATGCTTCATGGAGCGCATTTTCTTTAATCGGCTTGAGAAGCACGTAATTCGCACCCGATTCCATAAAGGCGTCACTGGTTTCTTTCGCGGTGTCAGCAGTACACGCATAAATTGGCGTGCCTAGTTTTAGCTTTTGTCGGATCTCTTTGGTCGTTTCAATTCCACCAAGATGCGGAAGTTGGTTGTCCATCAGTATCAAATCGTAAGTATGATCTTTTAAGAATTCCATTGCTTCTAACCCATCTTTCGCCCAATCAACCTGCATTTTGTACTTGTTACAAAACGCTTTTAGAATGAATGCGTTAGTATGATTATCCTCTACCAACAGCACTTTGAGACTCTCTGCAAATAGTTCACCTGGCTTAACTCGCAAACTCGAATCAAGAGGGGTGAGTACTCGCTCACGATCTTTCACTGGCATTGTAATGACAAAAGTCGTTCCTAAGCCTTTCTGACTGCGGACTTGAACATCACCTTCCAGCATGTCGACAAGGCTCTTCACAATGGTCAGCCCTAAGCCACTGCCACCGTATTCTCGAGTCGTTGTTGCTTCTTCTTGAACAAAAGGTTCGAACATTTGGTCGAGTTTGTCAGACTCGATGCCGATACCTGTATCCGTAATTTCCACGACCAGTACACTATTGTCAGCGCCATAGAACTGCTCAAGTTCCGCATGCAAGCGCACGCTACCCGAGGGCGTAAACTTTACTGAGTTACTGACTAGGTTGAATAAAATTTGGTTCAGACGAACTTGGTCAGTAAAGATTTCAACATTGGGATCTATTTTGTTTTCAATGACAAGGTTGACGCCTTTACTTTCACAAATAGGACGATAAATGTTTTCTAACGTTCGAATTGTATCAGTGAAAGAAAACGGGTGCTTTTGGATATTAAACTTACCCTGCTCAATCTTCGAAAAGTCCAAAATATCATTCAAAACAGCAAGTAAGTGCTCACCACTATGTCGAAGTACGTCAATTTGGTTATTCTGCTCTTCTGTTTCCACAGAGTCTTTTAGCAATTGAGCAACCCCTAAAATTCCATTGATTGGCGTTCGGATCTCATGGCTCATTTTAGCCAGAAAGTCGGCACGGGCTTGAGCAGATTTCTCTGCTTCTTTGCGCGCCAAGTTACTCTGTTTTTCCGCCTCAATTAGCGTGGTTATATCCTGACCTTGAACAATAATACCGCTAATATCTCCATCAACTCGAATCGGCGATAAGTTCCAGCGATATACTTTGTCTCCAATTGGCACATTAACGCCTGTCAACGTAGCTCCCTGAGCCGCCATGCGAAGGTGTGGCATCAACTTTTCTTTGAAACCTTTGAACACTGGGTGCATGGTTTCAATATCGTTTTCCATGACTAACTCTTTGCGTGCTGCCGGATTGATTTGGACAAGCACACCCGATTCAGACCACACCATAATAGGAGATAACGCAAAGTTAAACAGGTCGCGGAAAGAGCGCTTTTGTGCTTCAAGCTCTTCAAAAGTGTTTTCTAGTGTCGAACCAATATGATCGAATTCCTCAATATCTGACCCCTCAAAACGCTCAAATCCTTTTTCTTCACGAGCCGAGCGGGTATATGCCATCAGGGATCCTAACTCTTCAACTACTCGATTCTCGATCCATTCTTTAGTCATTAGCGCAATCATGACCATACCGATAACTGAGGCTAGCATTGCTAGCAGGTGTTGGATTTGCAATGTCACCACGCTCTGATTGTCTTGCACAGTAAGCAAGCACAAGTCAGTCTCGGCGGCATTTACCTCAATAGGGGTTTTGATGATCAATAATTGGTCAAGCTTGTGCTGGGACTCTCGTCGTTTGAGTACGTCAAATATTTGATAAGCCTCATCTCCTACTAATGAGCTTGCCAATGGTGTGTTGTTAGCGACCAACACAACATTGTCGACGTTGCCTTCATTTTTTAACCTTTCCATCAACCCAAAGTTATTATCTAAAACAACAACATTGTAAGAGTACCCCATCACTTCACCGGTTTTAGGTTGTAAAACGGGTACGCGACGAAGTAACAGATGGCGAGTTCCCATCGGGGTCTGTGAGGGTAGATAATACCAGTTGTTGCTAAAGGTCACCTGACTGGCAAGTCGGCTAAGTATCAGATTGTTGATGCCATAGAAATGCGCGTTGCCATCGTCCCAAATAATACCTTGATGATCGGTTAGGAAACGAAACTCTGGTGTATGGGAAGGATCACTCTGGTCAATACTCATGAAAAAGTAATTGAGTGCCTCTTCATCACGTTCTGTATAAAAATCCAATACAACATCACTTTTCGAATTGCTGTTGTGATGAATCTGAATCGCTGCAAAATGGCTATCAAAAATGTTCAGGATCAGGGCAGAGGTCTGCTGCTTGGTTCGGTCGACTTCCTGCCAAATAATCTGCTTCGAGAAGTAATAACTCTGAACAAAGATGCCTAGAATGATCGGAGCAAGTACGAGAATAATTATTTTGGTAATAAGCGTCGACAGTGAGCGACGCTTTCTTGTTTTTGATGTAGTTGTCATCAATTATCTGAGTATCTAAATGCACGTTTTCTTAATGCTTCAATTCTTTCTGGAGAGTCCGATTTGGTAACGACTTCAAAATCACCAGAGTAAACGGTGGGAACTGGCTTTCCTTCTAAATCCCACTTAATGGCCTCAGCCATTGCAATACCTGTATCATCGTTCATACGCATAACGGTAACGTCTAACTCCCCTTTAGAAAGCGCCTCTAACTCTGCTGAACCGCCGCCCCAACCATTGATCATGACATCATCACGACCTAACTCTTTAAGAGCGTCAACAGCACCTAATGCTACATCGGTAGAACACGCGTAAATGAAGTCAACGTCCGGATACTTCTCCAAACTGGCTTTTGCAGCTTCATACCCAGATTGCTTTGTTGCTTTGGTGTAGTAAGCAGATTGTAGTTCAAATTGATTATCGCGGTTCACTTGGTTGATAAAAGTGTTGCCTCTGATGTCACTAATGTAGCCCTCTGAGAAGTAGAGAACACTATAGTGGCTATGTTTAGGGAAACGCTTGCCAAACTCAACGGCCAATTCACGACTTCCTTCTGCGTGGTCGAAACCAACATAAAGAAACGGCTGATGATGTTCCCAATCCCTAACAGGTGTGGTGATATTTTGTAAAATTAACTTGGTTTTCTTTGAATCTAAGACATGCTCAACAAACTTACGATGTCTTGTGGTATCTAGAGTAAAGATCAAGTAATCGGAGTTGCTTTTCAGCGCCTCCATTAAAGACAAACTTTGCTGCTTTATATCTGCATTAGGACGAGTAAACACTTGATTTAGTTGATAGTCGATATCAAGCTTATCTAGGCGTTTTTCAAACGCATCGATGTTTCGAATCCAATAATCAGAGATCTGCTGCCCTGGATAAACAACAGAAATTTTCAGTGGACGCTTTTTGTCTTTTGCTACGGGTACAGGGGTTTCTCTTACCACTTCAGCCAACGCACTAGTTAGCTGCTTCTGTTGTGGAAACTGGTCTAAAAATTCTTGATATGCCCAATACCCATTAAGAACTTGGGTGGCCTGCACATTCGGCGTAAAAGCGGCCATTGAAATCAGGGAGAATACTAACGCTTTTTTCATCTACTGCTCTTTTAGCTTTTTTATGAGCCTAATTCAGCTCTATTCATTACCTAGCCGAGTCATCCTATACTCTTGTAATCTACCTTCCTCTTAGTGTCTGTTTCAATAGTAAATTGGTTCTTGGTCTGAGTGGATGCAAATAAAGTACATTGAGTCGCTTCCTTTGTCTCGATGACGTAGAGACATTTCGCGCTTTTCATACTCGGGACCTTTAAACAGAACACCAGCCCATTATGCGTCAGTTTATTCCTACATGGTACTCCAAAAACAAAAAGAAACCGCCAATGTGACATAGGCGGTTTCCGTGTATCTTTGCGTAGCAAGGGCTTATCAGAGTGCCACTATCTCTAACATCATTTGTTGATGTTCGTCGACGACAATATTTGCTTTTGACATAACGAGCAGCTCTTTTTTCGCTTTAGTTAGTTGCTTAATATAGTACTCTGCTCGCATGGCAAGCGTCTTTGAGTCAAAATCCGATGACCATTCCAATACCAAAGGGCCTTTTCCCTTCAAAGCTTTCGCTCCTTTTCCGGTTTGGTGCTGATTGAATCTTCGTTCAACATCATTGGTAACACCACAATACAACGCGTTGCGGTTATTTCGTATCAGGTAGACACTCCAACGCTGCGTTGTATTTTCCATCATGAAAGCAGTGACTCAACCTTAGCTTTTAATTCATCCAGCTCTTCTTTCAGCTGAGCGACTTCGAGCTCTAGCTGACTTACTCGATCGGAGCTCGAGCTTGCAGCAGACACAGGCGCTGCAAGTTCGGACGCATCAACATCACCACAGAACAAATGCATATAACGCGACTCCCGCTTACCAGCCTCACGTGGTAATTTGACCACTAATGGTCCTTTCTCTTCGCTTGCTAAATGCTCAAGGACCGTTTCCACTTCTTTTACATCATGAAATGTCGCGAGACGATTAGTACGAGTACGAATTTCCCCAGGTGTTTGAGCACCGCGCAAAAGCATACAGCATACAATGCCCTTCTCCTGCTCTGTCAGCTTTAAATCACCAAATTCCGTATTACAGAAACGGTGTTGATACTTGCTGACGCGGCTGTTGAACGCACTTTCGTCACTGACGAGCCTGCGCTCAATAAGAGCATCAACGGCATCGAGTACGTCTGACTCAGAGAGTGACATCACGGGATCACGGTTGCTTTTTTGATTACACGCGTTGGTTAATGCGTTCAGGCTGAGGGGGTAAAGATCTGGGGTAGTGACTTCTTTTTCGATCAAGCAACCAATAACTCGTGCTTCAATTGCCGTTAGCTCAACTTTCATAATGCATTTCCTTATTATTTTTGCATTTGACTTTGTACCTAAATCGCTTCGAAATCATACGCCATAAATTCACACAGCAGTGCAAGAAGCGTTAGCGGTTCAGGTGTTGGTGTCAGGCTAAAGCATAGCGTAAGACCTGACACCCCTTACGAATAGGGTCAGGTATCAATGCTCCGAGAGAATCGGCACTCTCGTCAAATTGCCATCTTGGTCGACCATCATTATTTTTGAACGATTAAGCTCAACTTCGATGATTTCGAGTTGCTCGCGAGCGTTGATATACGCCGTTTTTAACTTTTCAGCCACAGAGCGAGTGACTTGCTCATTATCTTGACTATTTACTTGCTCCGCAGTGTTACCAGAGTCCATATCAAGTTCATCATTTTGCATTCAATGGTGTTGATAATATAGTGAAGGCCACGTTATGACAATGAATCGATGGATTCTACAATGTTGGCCAAAACTCGAAGAAAGCAGCACGATTATATGGACACAACGCAATTGGTTGAGAAATGTTCAACTCTGCATTGCTATTGATCTAAAGACTGTTATGCCACTGGATGTTGTGCTTTAATCGAGGAAGATATTCATAAAATTAGGAAAGAGAACTATGAGTAGCGTATTTGAAATCGTTAACCAAGCTCGTCGTAAAAACAAACTAAAACGTGAGCTTCTTGATAACGAGAAGAAAGTTCGTGATAACCGTAAACGTGTTGATCTTCTAGAAAACCTTCTAGACTACATCAAACCAGAAATGACTCACGATGAAATCGTCGCAATCATCAAAAATATGAAAGCAGACTATGAAGATCGTGTTGATGACCACATCATTAAAAGCGCTGAGATCTCTAAAGCACGTCGTGACATCAGCCGTCGCATTCGTGAGCTGACTGAAGAAGACAAGCAAACTAGCGGCAAAAAATAAACGCGTAAGCTAGATTTTCGAACCCCGAGCAAGAATATCTTCCTCGGGGTTTATTTTTGTCTCTAAACTAACCGCCGTGTACAATCAATCTAACTCTTATTCCTAACGCATTCAGCTTTCTATGTCTTCAACTACGACAAGTACACAACCAACGCTTGCAAAACAATTATTTACGATGACCTGGCCAATGCTATTTGGCGTTCTGTCTTTAATGAGCTTTCAGCTTGTGGATAGTGCGTTTATCGGTCAGCTCGGCGTTTTACCGTTAGCCGCTCAAGGTTTCACTCTGCCTTTGCAAATGGTCATTATCGGTATTCAAGTCGGTCTAGGGATCGCAACGACAGCGGTCATTTCTAAAGCTCTTGGGGCGAATGAAAGTCGGTATGCCAAACAACTTGGCGGATTGGTATTGATGATCGGCTCAATTGGTGTCGCTATTTTTGGCGGGCTAATTTGGCTTTTGCGCTACCCCATTTTAGCTCTATTAAGCGCTCCAGAATCTGTTATGCCGATAATCGACAGTTACTGGCCTTGGTGGTTATTAAGCTCATGGACTGGTGCAGTTTTGTATTTTTACTACAGTATCTGCCGAGCTAATGGCAATACAATGTTACCTGGCACAATGATGATGATAACCAGCGGCGTGAACCTTGTGCTCGATCCGCTATTTATTTTCACGTTTGACTTGGGTATTAACGGAGCGGCAATAGCAACCATCGTCGCTTTTGGGTTTGGTATTTTAGTCGTCGCTCCTCGCGTGAAAAAGAATCACTGGGCAACGACACAATGGCAAGATCTTAACGTAGCCAAAAGTGTTGCATCTATCGGTAACATTATGGGCCCTGCGATGATTAGCCAACTGCTGCCACCGTTGTCTTCCATGCTAGCAACAAAATTATTGGCAAGCTTTGGAACCGCAGCAGTCGCCGCTTGGGCGCTTGGTTCACGCTATGAGTTCTTTGCTATCGTTTCGGTCTTGGCGCTGACAATGTCTATGCCTCCAATGGTTGGACGCTTACTTGGGGCAAAGAACTATGAAGATATCCAAAGGCTCGTCAGTATTGCCGTAAAATTCATTCTAGGTTTCCAACTTTTGATTGCAGCCATTACATTTGCCGTCGCAAACCCACTCGCATTATTGATGACAAGTGATGTGCAAGTGGAGCAAGTCTTGGAAATGCATTTACTGATAGTGCCGATCAGTTTGGGTTCATTAGGGGTTTGTATGCTAATGGTTTCTCTTTGTAATGCATTAGGCAAATCTTACACCGCGCTCACTATTTCAGCGCTGCGCTTGTTTGTCTTTTTCCTACCGTGCTTGTGGGTTGGCGCTCAAATGGATGGAATCCGAGGTTTACTCTTAGGCGCTTGTATCGGCAACCTGTTAGCTGGTGTTTCCGCATACCTAACCTATCGCCAAACCATACGCAAACTCGCAGGCGCTCAAGCCAACGCACAACAATGAATAATCAGAACTAAGCCCCTGAAGTGGGGCTTTATCGTTTTGACGCCTTGTCTAAGTTGAAATGTTAGCTAGGCGAGTTTTAATTCACTAAAGAGCTCAAATAACTGGTTCGATTTATACGGCTTAGGTAAATAAGCATCCATGCCTGCCGCAAAACAGTTGTGGATGTCTTCTTCCAAAACACTCGCAGTGAGTGCGATAATCATTGTTTTTTCACGTCCTGCTTTCTTTTCCCAACGACGAATTTCTTTCGTCGCGGTCAGTCCATCCATCACGGGCATCATGCAGTCCATTAAAATTGCATCGAATTCTTCTCCCTTTGTGATGGCTTCTAACGCTTCTTGGCCGTTGCTTGTTATCAAATAGTCATAACCTGCTTTATCCAGAAAAAAACTCGCTATTTTCTGGTTCATCAAATTATCCTCCGCAATTAAGATCCTCCGATGAGAGCGCGACGCTCGATATTCAGAGCTGACAACATTATTGGTGACATTGTCACTTGATATAGTCTTTTCAACCTTAGCTAAATCATCAATGACATGCTTAAATCGATTGCCAAGGAAAGGTAATGTGAGTACGGCATGTACTTTTTCTGCATTTTCGTAGGGAGTGGATAAATGATGCTGGCAAATAATCACACGGCGAAGATCGTAATTAAATGATAGATTATCCAAGATTTCATCGGTATTAGCGTCGTTACTGTGGCACAGAAATATGACATCAAAGTCATCATTTATCGCTTGCACTTCATTCACATTATTAACACCAAAGAGATTGATTTTCGCTAAGCGACACTCTTTTAATACTTGGTCGGCGTAGTCGTAATTTGAGCAGATCAAAAGCCCTTTATTAATCACCTCAGAACGCCAGCCAAACACCGGAATTGCTTCAACCTCAATCGAGAATTCAAAGCATGTGCCCACTCCTTTTGTAGATGTTGCTACGAGCTTGCCCCCCATCATCGACACAAGCTGACAACAAATTGCCAAACCCAACCCTGTGCCGCCAAATTGCCTCGACACTCCTTCATCTTCCTGAGTAAAGGGTTCAAAAATCGTGGTTAACTTATCTTGATCAATGCCTATTCCGGTATCTTCTACTTTAAACGTCAGCACTCCACGTTCTTTCTCAGGTAACTCTTCATAACTAACATCAACGCATACATGCCCACTTTCGGTAAACTTAACCGCATTCGATACCAGATTCGTAACTACCTGTTTGACACGATGATCATCGACCATCACGCGAATGGGGATATTTTCAGCTAAATTAATACCTAACTTTAGCTGTTTAGATGTTGCTTTGGATTGGAATAAAATCATCGACTGATACACGACTTCTCGGATATCCGCTTCTACTAGTGACAGCTCCAATCGTCCAGACTCGATTTTAGAGAGATCCAATATATCGTTAAGTAAAGTAAGCAGCGTTTGAGATGATGAGTCAATGTCATCAACAACTTCTTGTTGATGCGAAGACAACTCACTTTGAGAGAGTATTTCTGTCATGCCCATGATCCCGTTAAGGGGCGTGCGTATTTCATGTGACATGTTGGCAAGAAACACAGATTTTGCACGATTAGCCGACACTGCTGACTCTTTTGCATGCAGTATTTCTTCAGTTTGTCTCTGCATTTCTTCAACCACTCGATTCACTTGCTGAGCAAAAATGGTCAGTTCATCACTTCCATCAACTTTGACTTTTGTTTGCTTCTCTTCGGAGTTGATCAACGCGTTTAAAGTATGAATGATCGCATCGAGTTTGCTGTTAACTCGGAACCAAGTACTAAATCCGAGCCAACAAAGCAGGATAACCACTAAGGCGACGCCAAAACTGATCATCGCTATATTGGCCTTTTGTTCATGAACCTGCGTGAGAAGCGACTGCTCAGTTTGTTTGGTGAACCCATCAATGAGCACTTGTAAGCGCTGCACACGAAAATCGAGTTCTTTTAAATACGCGGCGTAGTCACTTTGTGACATGTCTCCTGACATTAATTGTCCGCGAGACGCCAAGTTTCTCTGATATCTCGGCGAAGTAAACAAGCCAAGCAATTTATCCACTTGCTCGTATGACCCACCTAAGTTTAAAAACGCATCCAAATTTTGCTGCTGTCTGTCAATCGCCTGATAAAACATACTTTGACTTAGCCGACTCTTAGGGTCTTGGACTAAACGGTTCGTCAGCCAAGCTTCTTTCTGTGTCCAAAAAGAGAGCTGAGCAAGGTAGGCAATAAAATTTTGCATGCGAATGCCATCGTCACTGCCATACCATTGATGATTTTGCAGCAAAGAGCGCGACATATTTTGGAGCTGTTGAAATGCCCAATCACCCAGGTCGTCCATCTCACTCAATCTACCTGACAATACCCCCAGCATGGCTTCTTTCAGTTCATCAGCATACTCAGCAGTATTAGGGTTACTCACAAACTTTTGATGCAAAGAAGAAATAACTTCACCTTGTTCTTCAATATTAATGGCTGCAGAGACTTGAAGATCAGGCTGTCGGCGTACTTTCTCTATGGAGTAAATAAAGTGGGAGGCCTTGGATATAAATTGGAAACCTTGAATATTGCTAACCGTTTGATTGAGACGGCTCACGCGCAACGCATTATCAGAAAACTGCTGAACTGCAAACACCACTATTACCACAGCGGGTAATAGTGCGAGGAGTGCTAAGCGTGTTTTTATTGATAATCTCAACATCCATCAGCCTAATGGTTGATTTCATCCGTTTATTTAATATTAGACTAGTTTCTTGCATTGAAAGGCATATACGACATTGTTACTTTCAAACAACATTCACCTACCTAGATTATGGTTATTGTGAGTGTTTTATCATCGGCTAATGAAGTGGCAATTGTGATTCAAGTCATATTTTTTGATCTTAAAGTTGGATGCAAACAATAAAGTTTCACTCACAACTAAGAGTCGCATCACTTTTCAGGAAATCATCTATTGTATGTTTACCTATTGAGTTGCCTTATCGAGTTAAATCACACAAAAATGCAAAATATCCATTTTTGTCAACAAAACTAATTTGAAAGCAAACGTTATCATCGCAAAAAAAGTAAGTTACTTTCTAAATGTCAATACGTGAAAACCACTGCTTTAGTCACATTAATCCACCACTAACGTCCCCTTAAGTAGTGTTTTACACTGGATTTAATTTTCCTAGCAGAATAAGGACTCCGACCTTAGAATCCGCACACATAACTATTACAACCCGATTACATAACCCACCACACTCTTGCACGCTGCCGAAGAGGCAACAGCAGAGAGTATGGTTAGCCCCCAAAACGTGAAAGGTCTAATACAACAATGAGTCCAGAGAAATATCTCCAAGACTGGCAAACTAGCCAAACGATTGCTGAATCTATTTCCCCTCTAATTGGTAAGCTATATCGTCAAAAAGGAATCGAAGTGGTTCTGTTTGGTAAAACGCTTATTAATGCTACTACTATAGACATTCTCAAAACTCATCGCGTTGCAAGACGTTATACCGGTAACCCACTTTCGCTTGAGCACACGATGCCTATTATTCAAGCGCTTTGTGAAATGAGCATTTCTTCATGCCGTGTCGATGTTGGCCAATTGGCAACTATGTACTGGAATGAACATGACGATACAAGCTCTCTAAACGATTTCCTTATCACTGCACTTGATGGTGCTCGCGACGCAGATTCTTCATTGAAAGCGCGTGATGTGGTTCTTTACGGGTTCGGTCGCATTGGTCGACTACTTACTCGCCTTCTCATTGAGAAAAGTGGTCCAGGTTACCCACTAAGACTACGTGCGATTGTGGTTCGTGGCGGTAAAAAAGGCGATTTGGAGAAGCGTGCTAGCTTGCTGCGTCGTGACTCAGTTCACGGTCAGTTCAACGGTAGCATTGTTATCGATGAAGAGCGTAAAGCACTGATCGTTAACGGCAACTACATCCAAATCATCTACGCAAATAACCCAAGCGAAGTGGATTACTCAGCTTTCGGTATCAATAACGCGCTAGTTGTTGATAACACAGGTGTTTGGCGTGATTCTGAAGGCCTGAGCCAACACTTAGCGTGTCAAGGCGCAGAGAAAGTACTGCTAACAGCACCAGGTAAAGGTGACATCAAAAACGTTGTATTCGGTGTAAATGAGTCGGTAATTAAAGAAGATGACACCATCATCTCTGCGGCAAGCTGTACAACAAATGCAATCACGCCAGTCCTTAAGGCTCTGAACGATAAATATGGTGTTCTTTCTGGCCATATTGAAACCGTGCACTCATACACAAACGACCAAAATTTGATCGACAACTTCCACTCTGGTGACCGTCGCGGACGTAGTGCTTCACTAAACATGGTTCTGACTTCAACAGGTGCGGCAAAAGCAGTTGCTAAAGCATTGCCAGAGCTTGCAGGCAAGCTAACAGGCAACGCGATTCGCGTACCGACACCAAACGTTTCTATGGCAGTCGCTAATCTAAACTTAGGTGAAGACGTAGACCGTGATTCACTGAACGATTACTTGCGTGAAATGGCGTTGAACTCTGAGCTTTCGGCACAGATTGACTACACCGATTCAACAGAAATTGTATCAACTGACTTAGTTGGTTCTCGTCATGCAGGCGTCGTAGATGGTCAAGCGACTATCGCACAAGACAAGCGTTGTGTACTTTACATCTGGTACGACAACGAATTCGGTTACAGCTGCCAAGTTGTGCACTGTATGGAACAAATGATGGGTGTTCGTTACCAAACATTCCCTCGATAGGTGAACTTTGCTCCACAACGTTAACCACATAGCGTAGCGGACAATATCTCATATTTGTTCTAAATAATAAGCGCCATGCGCATTACTAATATTTTTCCCCGTTTATACGCCTGATCACCCTCAGGCGTTTTTTCGTTTCATTCATTTGACACTCTCCGGACAAAGTGAACGTCAGCATTCATGTTTTGTTCATGTTCACAGCATTAATCTGAGCACATAAATTACAGAGAGGTCATGATTATGAATCGGATTATTGTAACTGCACTAGCACTGATTACCGGTTTTTTTACGTTAGTATTTAGCTTGATCATTGCGATTCCGTTGACCATCGCAGCATTAATTACCGGTAAACGTATTGAAAAGCGCGTCAAGAAAATGCAGAGAGAAATGCACGAAGAGTATGAGTTTAATACAGGTAAAGCAGATGCGATTGAAGGTGAATTTGAAGAGGTTCGCCGGTAAGTAAATAAGATTTAGATGAGTTTCTCTCCCCCGACCGCTCCTGAGAAACTTCTTGCTTTCACCCTGTCCTTAAAATGGCAGGGTGCTTTTTTGAAAAGCACAATATTGAATAAGCACCTAGCGGTTTATTGCTTTATCTTTTTGTTGTAGGAGGCTGTGTAACCAGCCTCCCATAAATCACCATCGACACCAGAGTATGGGTTGGATTCTTTCGGAGCGCCGCTTAGGCAAGCATCTTTGCCTTCCTTCTTAATTTCATCGATGTGATTTAAAACAAAGTCAAAGTGTTTAGGATCAGCCTTTTGTAGTAACCCGTACAAAAGGCCAAAGCCAAGCATCGTAAATACAAACAGTTCAAAAAACACCCAAATGCTCTTTGTTGAAAAGAATATCCAAGCAACGCTGCAAACACTGGTCAAAATTACTACTGGAGCTAAATCTACTATTCTTTGCATATTGCTCTCACCTTCTAAACGGTCATGAAGTCTCTACCCCTTTCATAGGGTAAGTAAGAGGAAAGTCCGTTTTTATCCAATAAAGCACTCTCGACTTAATATGCGACACTGTTAGTATTAACGTTAAGTGGCTATCGTTCTCATTATAACAATGCGTTGGAAAGTAGCTTTCACAGCAAATGAGAATATGAACCAAAGTAACACTATTGATAATATTAATTTTAGCAACGTTTAGCGTCAGAATTACGTAAATTGTGTAAGGGTTACTGAGAGTAGACAAAAAAGCAGCCACACGGGCTGCTTTTAGTATTTCTGTCTTGCGAGCTTGTCTATACCGTTACGACCACTCTAAGAGCCAGCAGCATGAGTACTACTCCTGACAAACGATCAATCAACACTGCCTTAGAGCGAATTCTGTCAACGACTTTAGAGCTCGATAGCACTAGGGTAATAAAGGTGTACCAAAGCCCATCCACAACAAACGGCGTGGCAACAATGATCATCTGATTACTCAAATCATTACCGAGCGCGACAAACTGACTGAATAATGCGATAAAAAACAAAGCAATTTTGGGACTTAAAATCGAGATAAAAAAGCCTTCTCGCGCAGACTGGATTACCGTTGTTTCCTCACCTGACTCCAACTTCGCAGCCACACCACCTTTTGAACGCAAAGCATTAAACCCTAAATACGCAAGATATGCCGCACCCACAAGGCTAATCGTCTTGAACAGCATCGGGCTTTGCTGCAAAACAACAGCGAGCCCAATCAAGGTAATAAACGCATATATACCAATGCCAAACGCATGAGCCCAAGCCGTAGCTAATCCATTGATACGTCCACCAGCCAACGAGTGCTTAGCGACAATAGCTAAGCTGGGACCTGGTGACATAGCCCCTAATAAACACACGGTAAAAAGTGATAACCAAACTGTTAGTGTCATAAGAATCTCCCCTCTTTGAAGCTCACTCTATCAACGGAAGAGGTATAATTAGAAATCAAAGTTATTCATACTAATCATGACTTCAAGTCATAGCTAAACGGTGTACGTATTAGCGAATGGAATATTCAGAAATTTGCATTACTGAGCGAATCTCTTCTCGCACCCATTTATGCGCAGGATCCGTGTCGTATTTGGGGTGCCACATTAACCAATATTGATGAATAGGTGTTTCGAGTGGTAATGCTTTATGGGTTAAGTCCCAATGCTTAGCGAGGTTAACGGCAATATGTTCAGGAGCCACCATCAGGTGCTCACTTGCAACTAAGCGATTGATCGCAGCAGAGAAGAATGGAACCTTAAAGGTAACGTGGCGGGTGTGCCCTAGCTCTTTCAATGCTAAATCAGTGTAGGAATCTTTGTCTCCGCCGCCAGTCACTTTGATGTGTGAATATGAAATCAAGTCTTCAATACTGATCTGGTCCTGCTTTGCTAACGGATGAGAAGATTTCATCAAACAAACTGATGAATCCTCACCAATTTTAACGCTCGACACACTCTGTGGTTTTTCTGGATACATAGAAGACGCGATATGGATGCCCGTCTCATGAAGTTTATCAAGAAAGTTGGGTTGCCACAGTCGGTACGCCATATCTAACTGTGGCGCTTGTTCACCCAAGTGAGAGGCAATATCGGGCAATACGTATTGCGCCACGTAGTCACTAGAAGCAATAACAAGCTCACCTTGCCACTGCCGCGGCTCAAAAGGTTGGTCATCGAGTAAATGGTCAAACTCAGCCAGTAATGCATCAAGCTTTGATTTTAACGCTATTGCTCGTGGCGTTGGTATCAGTTGATTACCTTGACGAATAAGCAGTGGGTCACCACACAGATCGCGCAATTGTGCAAGCTGTCGACTGACGGCAGACTGCGTAATGTGCAAACGGTCTGCGGTCCGGCTGACATGACACTCCTCTAAAAGTACATGCAAGGATCTAAGTAGATTCAAATTAATGTTGTTTAACATATTCGCTCAGAAGGGTTTTCAACATGGCATCCATTCATGGTCACTTCACAAACAGGTTCCCAGTCGTGTTAAAGAATTCAGCTAAGACGGTATGAGTCATCAGGTTTCGAAGCTCTGGATATCGTTGAATTTGATCTCTGATTTCGTTCAAGCGAGCCATCGTAGGCACTTCGACAAAAACCATCATGTCCGTCTCACCGCTGATCGCATGACACCATTTTACGCCATCAATTTTGTATAACTCGTCCGCGTATGATTCGCAATAATACGTAGAGGTTGATTTATCGAACTTTAAGGCAAAATAGGCGCAAATCGAATCCCCACCCGAAGGTGCAATTTCAGCGTGATACCCTAGAATCACTTTGTCATGCTCTAGCTTACGAATACGGGCCGTTACCGCAGAACGAGAAAGGTTTACTTTATCCGCAATTTCAGTCACCGACAGCCGAGCGTTGTGCCTGAGCAGATCCACAATCTTATGATCAAACTTGTCCATACCGTTACCAAGCTTTCCTTATTTTTCTCATTCTATACCGATTCTAACTGCATAAGAAACCAACATTTTGTTGGAATTATTTAAAACAACCGTCATATTGACGGTTTAGTAAATCATTTTGTTATTAACATTTTGGATATGCTATTTGGCGGGCATGAGATGAGTGCTGTTATCCATTTCAACAGAAAATAGATAACACATTGAAATCAAATTCCCAACTTAAGTGCTCAGCACATAAATAGCATCGCTTAAACACATAAAACGAAATAACCAGAAGCCACAAGCTTTTTCGTAATAAGCCTCATAACATTGGATGAATCAATTCGCATGGAAGAGCTCAAAAAAGACATTTCACTCACATCAGGTATCGCACAGTTATCCACCACATTAATGGGAACTGGGCTGTTTATGATCCCGGCTATCGCAGCAGGTATAGCTGGCCATTTTTCACTATGGGCTTGGATTTTATTGTTCATCGCGATTTGTCCTATTGCGCTGACTTTTGCTCAACTGGGTAAACGATACCCCAACGCGGGCGGAACAGCCTTTTTTGTACGCAAAGCCTTTAACGCCAAACTGGAAAGTAGTGTCGCTTGGCTATTTGTTAGTGTCATTCCGGTAGGGGTTCCGGCCGCGATTGCACTCGCCGCAGGCTTCCTACAACAAATATTGCCAGAGCCTATTAGCAACAATCTGTTTGCACAAATTCTGACAGTAGTACTACTTGTGTTCGTCAACTTGATGGGCACAAAATCATCAGGTCATTTACAAACTCTTATTGCTTTGAGTGTCTTCGCACTTGTTGGCGCATTTTTATGGAAAGGCGACGTTAACAGCGCCGATCTTGTGATGCCCGCCATCACACAAGAGTCAATTTGGCCTATTACCGCAGCGTTAGGCGTGATGTTCTGGTGTTTTGTTGGCATAGAGGCTTTTGCCCATATGGGGGAAGAGTTCAAAAACCCTCAAAGAGATTTCCCTATTGCCATTGTGGTCGGTTGTTTTGTAGCAGGGGCTACCTATTGGGCATGCTCTGTCGTTATTTTAAAATTTGGCGCGTATGGTAACGCTCAATTTGATAACGCATCCATCCCCTGGCTTAGTGCCCAACTACTAGGCGATGGAGCCAAATGGATAATCAGCTTGATAGGTTTCTCCGCTTGTTTCGCGAGCGTTAACTTATACACACAGAGTCTAGCGCGAATGGTCTGGGCTCAAGCTCGTGAACATCGTCCTTCTAGTCCACTAGCCAAGATTTCACGTCGTGGTGTCCCTTTCTCAGCCACCATATTAGTTGGCGGTATATTATTGATATCTTGTGTGATAGGAACCCTATCACAGCTCGATCTGGAGTTTTTCCTAAAACTCGCAAACAGTGTATTCGTTCTGGTTTACATGTTGGCGATGTTAGCCGCTTTCAAATTGCTTCGAGGATTTGGTAAAACACTTGCGGGACTGTCCCTACTGCTTTGTACCGGTGTTTTTATATGTTTAGGCTGGTCAATGTTTTATGCACTTGGCATTTTTACTCTACTTTTACTGCCTTGGAAACAGTGGCGACATAAGCGACAAACACGTGTAGTTGAATAGTCATCGCTTCCCATTTCGAAATATGTGAGCTAAACGTTGGATACCAGCGTCTATGTTCTCTAACGCGATATTGCCGTAACCAAGCACGGCACCATGCCAGTGACGTGCTTGAAAATCTGGGGGTTCATAATAGCTCAAAGGTCGCAAGATGATCCCTTCATGCTCTGCCATTTTTGTAAAACGCTGCTCATCCATACCGTCTTGCCATTTCAACGTAATATGAAGCCCCGCCGCTTGGCTAACGACGCAAACACGGTCGCCAAAATGCTGTTGAATGGATAAATGCATCTGTTCATGCTTAGTTTTGTACAGTCGACGCATTTTTCGAATATGACGTAATAACCCACCTTCAGTAATAAAATCTGCCAATGCTTCTTGTGTATGCGTCGGCGAATCACCACTTAACGCATCTTTAACCACCAAACATTGCTCTACTAAACGTTCAGGAGCTACAAGGTAGCCAAGCCGCAATCCGTTAAACATCACTTTACTGAAGGAACCCACATACAACACACGATCATCTCGACCCATTTGAGCTGCTAGCCCCTGTAAGCTGGTATAGGGACGATGAGCAAACTGAAATTCGCTGTCATAATCATCCTCGATGATCCAACTTGATTGTTCGACCGCCCAGTTGATGATCTTTCCTCTTTGTTCGGTATTGAGTGTGGTGCCCATCGGATATTGATTACTTGGTGTAATATACAGCGCATCGGCATCGCTTGAGGTCACCGCTTCCACATCAAAACCTAATTTCTCTCTTACGAACAAAGGCTCAAATTGATAGTTTTGGAACTGAATCAACTTCCGCATTTGCGCGTAACCTGGTTGCTCCATCAGAACCTTATCACCTTGTTTGAGCACTACCATCGTCGCAATTGACAACGCTTGCTGCGCCCCAGAGGTAATAATAATGCGCTCTGGAGAACAATTCACTGAACGGCTTGATGCGAGGTAGTCAGCTAAAGCACAGCGCAATGCCCAACTACCCTGAATATCTTGATTCCCCAACAAGCAAGTACGAGACATATGGCGAGTGAGTAACTTTTGCCATTGCGCCATCGGAAATGCGTCCAAATCCGGCACACCCGGTGCAAATGCGCGGTTGATATCAAAGTGAGCTTTCGGTGATGAGTCTCTCTGAACTGAACTAGGTTCAGGCAAGTACTGCTCTGGCAGTTCTACGGCAACATAAAAACCAGAACCTTTTTGGCTGTTCAAGTACCCTTCCGCCACTAACTGTTCGTAGGCAGAAATCACGGTATTCCTACTTAGATTAAGCTCTTGTGAAAGCTTCCGCGTAGAAGGCAGCTTCCCATTCTTCACCCACAGTCCTTGAACAATTTTCTTGCGAATAGCAAAAAACAACGCTTGCTGACGCGTTCCATCACTGTCTTTTAAATGCAGGTCACCGATATCAATCAAAGACAAACTGGATCCATCCATTAGTTAAAAGTGGCTCTCTTTAAGCTACCAGTTAAACGCTACATTGCAATCAAAGAATGAGGATCAATCGCTCGTAATCGTGAGCAAACAAGGAGAGAAAATGCTATCCAACACCAATAGAACGGAAATTAAGAAAGGCGCACATAAAGCCGTCTCTGATGTTAGCAAACTGCACGCCATCATAGATGAAAGCCTAATCGCTCATATTGCGATAACCAACGAGTCAGGCCCTGTGGTCATCCCTATGCTGGCATGGCGTGTCGATGATTACGTGTATATCCATGGTGCCAACAACAGTCGACTATTACGCTCACTCAAACAAGGAGTGCAAACGTGCTTAACCTTTACTTTGTTTGATGGTTGGGTATTGGCTCGAAGTGCGTTTCACCACAGTGCGCATTATCGCAGTGTTGTGGTCTTTGGCCAGTTTGAGATGGTGGAAGATAACCAAGAGAAAGACAGGTTGCTGAATCACTTTATTGAACAGATCGCTCCGGGGAGAACAGAACAAGTCCGTTTGAGTAATGAAAAAGAACTCAAAGCCACCATGCTACTGCGTATCCCGCTCACGGAGGCATCAGTGAAAATCAGCAATTTTGGCGTCAACGACGATGCGGAAGACATGGACATCCCTGTTTGGGCAGGTGTCCTACCCTACCGAACCGTCGTAGGTCCGCTGCAAGCTTGTGACGATTTGTATGAAGGTATCGCAGAGCCAGACTACCGCAGTGCCTACTCTAACCGTTGGCAGGAATAAGCACCGTAAAACGTGCGCCGCCTAAGTGACTCTCGCCGACAGAAAGCTCCCACCCCAGTTGCCGCGCTGCACTGGTAGCGATGGCAAGCCCTAAACCAAAGCCTTTCATGTCGGCGTTGCGGCTTTTGTCTAAGCGCGAAAATGGCATAAACACTTCTTCTCGCATCGCTTCAGGGATGCCCGGACCATCGTCCTCAATATCGATGCTCCAACAATCCTCTACCGTTCGAATCGTCACCTCAACGCAGGATTCACCGTAACGCTTGGCGTTTTGCAGCAAATTATCGAGGACGAGGTTACCCAAAGTAGGCTGAAAGTGAATCAATTGGTTCGCGAGTTCATTTTCTGCTCTCAACATGGCGGACTCTAAGCCTAGGTAATTCATGCGGCTTTTACACCAAAGTGGCAGTTCCATGGTTTCAACAGAATCGATCCATGAGTGGTTTTTCACACTCAAGCGAGACAGCATGACGATGTCGGATGTTAAATCCGTCACTACATCAACGTATCGTTCAATATCGTCATGTAACTCTGCCTGCATTTCACCACTCGTGCGTCGAGCTAAATCCGTCGCTAGCTGAATACGACTCAGCGGAGTGCGCACTTCATGAGGAATAGCTTGAGTAAAGATGTGTGTTTGGCGTACTCGTCTCTCAATCTCTTCAGACATGCAGTTGAAGCCTTGGGCGAGCTCTTTCACGGGTTGCGAAAATTGCTTTAGATCGACTCGCGTATTCAACTCACCAGAACCAAATTGTTGTTGCGCAGCCGTTAGTTGCCGAATTTGGCGGTCAAGACGTCGTACAGGTATGTAAACCATAATGCCTAAACTGCATACAACAACCAAAAGCAGAGTAAGTATAAATACAATCTCAGAATCTTCATTCCAATCAACGTGTGGGCTAAAGAAGTCCGTTTTTTCTTTGAAAACTAAACTCTTCGAAGTGTTAGGCAAAGGGAATACCGCAGCATAGGTACTGCCGTCAATAAGATAAACAGGTACCCCTTGCATTCGGTACAGCAGATTACAATCTCGACAAGGCGGTGATCCGTCCCAGTTCTCAACCAATGTTAAATCAAAGATAAAGAAATCTTGCTTGCCGTTTTCGGTTAACTTCTTGTAGAGAGAATCCGGAGTGCCTCGCTGCTCAATGTATTGATCGACAAAATAAGCACCATCGTTCAAAAAAACACCGACTTCTGTTTTGCGCATGTACTCTTCCCCTATAAAGAGAAACAAAGCAACAGTCAGCGCAAGGCCGGTTACTAACCCCACATATAGACGAGTAAACAGGGAAAACACGCGTCATTTACCTGTCAGCATGTAGCCGTGGTGACGTATAGTTTTAATGGTAGCCGTATGGATATGAGCCTTGGAGAATTTCTTCCTTAGCGACGATATACGCATATCAATCGAACGATCAGTAATGCAGTATTCAATGCCTCGGGCAAGACGACAACATGATTCACGAGATACTGGCTTATCGACATTCAGCATCAGGAGCTCTAAAATTTCAAACTCAGAACTCGTTAAACCAATATCTTTTTGCAAATAAAATGCTTGGGAGCGACGAAGACAAAGACTAATGCCATATCGGCTCAGCTTTTCTTCTTCAACGATATCAACTTGACGACAATAGCGACGCAACGCTGCTTCAATACGGGCGAGCAAAATATTACCTTTTATCGGTTTGGTAAGGTAATCATCAGCACCGAACTTAAATAAGCTCACCTCGCTCATTTCATCATCGGTCGCAGTCAAAACAATGATAATACCATGATAAAACTTACGCGCCTCTTGGCATATTTCTGCGCCATTTTTTCCTGGTAACATTAAATCTAACAGCACTAGGTCCGGCTTGAGCCCCTTAATCGTTTCTAATGCATTTTGACCGTTATCGATGACAGTTACCGTATATCCTTCGGCTTCGAGGTACATTTTGGTTAATCGAGCAATCTCTGAGTCGTCTTCTACCAGTAAGATTGTATTACCCACCATGAATCATTTACTCCACCAATATGATGGAGGGAGTATATCGCTCGTCCTATACTGCGCAACCCACTTAAATGATAATTTTAATAAAAAGCAGGCTTACATACGCTTACAAACCATACATATACGATAACCCTAATCATTCCATACCCCTTAAACCATACAATAACCTGATGTTTTATTTATTATCAGAATATAGCTTCACATATAAAATAAAATTCGGAATAAAAATCTACTATATTTTTAAACATATCGAATAATAGGTCTTACCAAAAAACAATATCAACATATATGACTTAGTTTGCTTATATAGACAGGACTTTATGTTGCTTCTAAGTTTCTTGCTCTAATAAAGTCTACGAGTAACATGAAATGAGATATTCCAAATTAACACCTTTAGCCATATTTTGCGCGATAAGTCTAACTGCTTGTGGCGGCAGTGAATCTAATCCGAAACCATCGACAACGAAACCTCCAACACCACCAATGCCAACATTGAGCACTGTCACAATCCCAACTGTCGTTTCTACAGAGTTTCCAGCCAAGTTAAAAGTGGCTGCTGATGCTGGCTTCACCCACTATGTGAAAATCTCCCTTTCTGAAGCAAATAACAATGATACATTTCACATTGTGGCCGTTGATGACGGTGCGAATAATGAAAAAATCTTTCGTGCAGCCAAAATCATCCAACACCTTCTAACAAACCAACCAGACTCTAAGTACGGTGCTGACAAGTCTCGTATCGCTAAGACATTAGCCGAGCGTGATGCCACACTAATGCTGACCGAAAACGACGAACAGAATGATGAGATGTTAACCAAAATCTTTATCAACGAACTGATTCGCCAAGATAAATTGAACGATGCAGTTACAAACTCGGGCTTAGCACACTCTTTTGATACGAGTTCTCTAGAAAAGTTTGTTGTAAGCATGATGGTACTTAACGAAGATGATATGGATACACTTGTCACATCTATCGCGTCAACATTAGTAACTAGTAAAGAAACACCAAACTGGCTAAGGAATAGCCAATCTTTAATGTATCGAGAACTGACAGTTGAAGGCGATTGCCATTACATGAGTAATTTTGCCGATTACTGCGCCAATCTTGGTAAAAAAGCCGAACGAGACGCCGCTTTTGAAGAAATTTTACACTTGGTCCAAGCGCAAGGTATTGCACCTAACACGGCGACTGCGGCACTGCAAAATGACATTCAAGCTCATGCGTTAAGCATCTATAACGATATTCAATCGGGCAAACCGACGGTGTGGCGCCCTACTCAGTATGACTGGGACGATTGGAAATCGGACGACTTCGATCCTGAAAGTGTTAAAAAAACGGGCCCTTCATATTCTCACGAATATTTTGCTGCCGCTTTTGAAGCTTACATGGGTGTAGCAAAAGCAAACGGACATGGTTTAGATGGCTACCAAGCGTTAACGCGTGAAGAAATGCAAACCCAAGATCCACAAGCCGTTGATTGGATCAGTGGCTTATTCCACGGATACTTGCAATATACCGCGAATATCGACTCTGCGGGCGTCAAGCTCTACACAGAAAAGACAAATCCAGGCACAGTACCTACCTTCCGTATGGCTCCCAACAAAGACGGTTCGATAGAAGCGTACACCTACAAATCTCAGTGGCTAACAAAAGTGAAGATCATTGGCGACGACGCGATGAATGTGATCGGTAATGATCAAAACAATACTTTTGAAGGCAACAGCAAAGACAACAGCATTTATGGTGAAGGCGGTATCAACACCTATATCGTGCCACACAAACTGGCGGAATGTACTGTTATCAAAGCAAAGAGTGTTTCTGTTGAGTGCCCAAATACAGGCACTGACGAGTTGTACGACATTCAGAACATCCAATTCACCGACCAAACCCTAGATGTAACCAAGCTATAAACAATGAAAAACATGAAGAAACTTATTCTATTCGCTCCCTTGCTCCTTGTTGGTTGTGGTGGCCTAGCCGTCATGGATCGTACTGATGCCGTAAAAGCACAACCAGAAATGCTGATCAAAACCGACGGTGATTTTTGGGGATTCGGTGCAGATGGCCATTTTGATTTTGCTGGTAAGTACAAAGGCAAGTATTCACGCAGTGCTTCTAACTCAAGTTGGTTTAACCGTATCTCTTTCAAAGAAGGTTCAATGGGCGCAGAAGTGACTCGTATCGACAGCGGGGAAACTTGGCTTTTGAACTGCACCGGAGGCGGTATGTCGGTTAACTACATGGGCGTCGATTTTGGTGGGAATGATCCTTACACCTGTGACATTACTCAAGATGGTAAAAAAGTCGGTGAGTTTGCGATGGAGCCAAAATCCGCTCTCATCGACATCAGCTTTGAGAAAAAAGAGACAGGCGTAGTGCGTATTGGTAGCACCCACTTTAATGTAGAAACTGTACATACTAGTCCTGACGCCATGATGGCGGTAGACATTCCATTGGGTTATAGCTTTAAGGAGGGCACACAAGAAATTGCCGCAGTGCAGACGAACGGTACCATTGCGGTGCAGATGCTCCCTGAACTTAGCGAACAAAAAAAGGATGTAATTGCCATCGGCGCTGTTGCAAGTGCACTAAGTTGGCGTCCTAAGAAATAGCCATCACATAAAACGACACAAAAAATAACAAAGCCCTCAACTTTGAGGGCTTTTATTGCTTGTACTCATAGAGATAAGTGGAGCACTACTTCTCTAATCTTCCCGTATACTGCTTGGGCGTTAATCCACGATGTTTCTTAAACATACGATTGAAGCTCGCCACATTGGTATAACCAAGGCGCGTGGCAATGTCATCAATACTCACGCGCTTACTCAACAAACCAGCTGCAATATTACTCAATACATAGCCAGAAACCGTCGAAAAATTGAGTCCTAATTTATGCAAACGACGTTGAAACTGCTGTTCAGATAAATCAAGCAGAGAAGAAACGCGCTCTAACGTTGGCAATCCATAATGGCTGCTGTAATTCACCACTTCATAAATCACTTTCAACTCATCTTCTGGGTCGGGCATATTAAGCAAATCATCTAAATCGGAAAAACTCATCGCTAGACGGTTGTCTTCTCGATGGCTCACTTGGCGAGAAGCTAGTCGGTCATCTCCTGGGATCCATATCTCTGTTTTTGGCTGACTCCATTCCACCTCGCAGCCGAAATATTCCCGGTATCGCTCCGTATTTTTTCTCGAGCCTGAAACCTTGACACGTAAAGGCTGGTAATCTTTGCCAAGAAATTCGCGTAACACCTTAATCATAAATACCGCACAGCGGATACTATCGTGCACCTTTACTGACGTTTCTATAAACGGGTTGTGGTAAGTCCATTTGATGATTTTACCCGACTGTTCGCCAGCAAAAAACGCCCCTGATTGTAGGTTGCTCACACCATAATTCACTCGCCGAATCGTACTGGCTAAATCATTGCCGGAGAATAACCAGCGTCCCACTGGCCCTAGCTTTTGCAGTTCAATACCTCGGCTGAGACTCAACACCACATCCGGGTCACCACTGGCTTGTTCAACACAACGATACCATTCCGCAACGGCTTTTAGCGGGATCAGTGTCATTGGGTTACGAAACACCGATGCTGGGATCCCTAACTCATCCGAGTCCAAATTGTATTTAGATAACGCGAGGTTATGCATGTTTAGAATGCCCATCGCGCGAATAAACCGAACCGTTTTCATAACCAATCACATCAAATTTAATCCTATAGTGATTGAATCTGTCACAAAGAAAGCCGCAAATCAAATTCAGATCACAATACGCCAACAGTTTGATAGAGGAGTGTTTAATGAGTTTACTGAGTGTCCCATTTGTCGGTACAGGCGCAGATACGGCGTTACATGTTGTCGCTGCTGTCGTTTTAATCGCGAGTGTCGCGGGCGCGTGTTACGGCTTTTGGAAAATCCATGAATTACCTATCAATAAAGCACACAGCAAAGACCATCATCAGATAGGGCTCATCACTGCGCTGACCTGGATAGGGTTTGTCTGGCACTGGGTTTGGGTACTAGCCGTGATCTTTGCATTTGTTGATATGGAAAAAGCCATCATCAATCTGCGTGATACATGGAAAAGTAAACCGCAAACAGAAACACAGCCAAAAGAGGAAGCATAATGTTAGAAGGTTTAGCAGTATGGGCACTCTTCATCTACCTGTTGCGTTTGGTTGGCATGCCTTGGAACAAAGCAACCAAATCGTTCGCTTATCTTGGCGGCTTTGGTTGGCTAATGTTCGTCTGGGTAGGTTTGATTAACTTCACCCCGATGGATTTATCCGGCGGTTCTGTCGTGCAGTCGCCACACATCCAATTGCGTCCAGATTCAACCAATGTAAAAGGTAAAGTTGACCACATTTACATTAGGCCAAATCAGAAAGTTAGAGAAGGTCAGCTCATTTATGAACTTGACCCAACGCAATACAAAATCGCATTAAATCAAGCGAACGTATCCGCTGATTCTGCTCGCGTTGCATTAGCTACGGCAAAAGGCGACATTGAGATTGAAGAAGCTAACCACGAAGCGCTAGTGCAAGATCTAGAAACATCCAAGAGCCAGTTGGAAGCGGCCAAAGTTGACTACAAATTGCAGAAAAAAATGCTAGATCGTTATGTTGAGCAAAACCGAGTGGTGCAAAACACCATCACGGAAAGCGACATCGACAAACAATCGAGCACGGTAGATATGGCACGTCACAACGTGTTAACCCTTGAGTCTCAAATCAAGAAGAAACAAGTCGATATTTCCCGTGCAAAACTGGCGATTCATAAAGCGGAACTTGCAGTTGAAACCAAACAAGCCGAACTGCGCCAAGCTGAAGAGCAAATTGCAAAAGCGCAATGGGATTTGAATAGCACAAAAGTTCATGCCCCAACAGATGGCTTTGTCACCAACTTTATCCTGCGTGAAGGTCAGCGTGTATCGATGATGCCGCGTATCAACATGTACACTAACGAGAAGTATGTGCTGATGCGGGTCAACCATCAGGCGATTCGTAACATCAAACCGGGTCAGCCAGCGGAATTCTCTTCGTCCGTTTACCCAGGTAAGATCTTCTCAGCGACCGTCGAAGGCATTGTTGAAGCAACAGGTGAGTCACAAGGTAATCTACTGGGTTTCGATGATTCCGTACGTGTCACCACTGGAAAGAACTTACAGAACAAACACCACTTTGTTCGTCTTAAGATTGATGAGCCAGAAGGCTACGACATCCCTGTTGGCTCTGTTGGCCTCGCATGGGTCAGCGGTGAAAAACCGATAGGCTTCATGGCCTTCTTAGATGTGATTCGCGGGATCATCATCCGAATGAAGTCTCAACTGTACTTCTTCTACTCTATCTAAACTCGCAAACCGCCAGTTACGCTGGCGGTTTTCTTTTCATTTGTATCCAAACATATCCTTTTCCCGTATAACAATTAGTTAGTAAATAGCGGAGAAGATTCATGTCGGCAAAGGAAAGAAGCCTACCTACCCATCGCATCTCAAGATTCAGCAAGTTCGCTTCACTTGCTACCCGTGTCGCAGGCAATGTGATTGCAGAAGGCACGAAACAGATAGCCAAAGGCAACAAACCAAAAGCGAAAGACCTCTTGCTGACGCCACAGAACATCGCGCGCTTAACTGACCAACTTGCTCACCTGCGTGGCGCTGCAATGAAGCTTGGTCAAATGCTATCAATGGATGCTGGTGATGTTTTAGAACCTGAACTTGCCGATATTCTTTCCCGTCTTCGTTCCAACGCAGACCCAATGCCTGCAAAACAACTCAACGCAGTAATGGAAAGTTCGCTAGGAACGAATTGGAAAGCTGAGTTTCTGTCATTTAACTTCAAACCAATCGCCAGTGCATCAATAGGACAAGTGCACCAAGCCTACAGCGATGCGGGCGATAACCTAGCCGTCAAAGTGCAATATCCGGGCATACGGAAAAGTATCGATAGCGACGTCGATAATGTCGGTACACTGCTCAAGGTCGTTGGGTTGATTCCCGAGTCTGTCGACTACAAAGGATTGCTCGAAGAAGCGAAAAAGCAGCTACATGACGAGGCCGATTACGCACGAGAGGCACAATTTGCCATTCGTTATCATGACGCTTTGAAGGAGCACCCTCATTTTGTGGTGCCCAAGATTCATACTGAAAGTTGCTCAGACTCCGTTCTCGCGATGGAATTCATTGATGGCAGTCCGATTGAGCAAATCGAACATTATGATCAGAGTACGCGAGATTTTGTCATGCACAGCCTACTCGAATTACTGTTTCGAGAGCTGTTCGAATTTAAGATGGTACAAACCGACCCAAACTTCGCCAACTACTTATATATCGAAAACACTCGTCAAATCGGCTTGCTAGATTTCGGGGCGACCCGCGAATACAGCGAACGGTTCAGTACCGGCTATCGCCAAGCTTTTGCGTCTGTCGTGAATAATGACGAACAAGGCTTAAATGATGCGCTTGAACAAATAGGCTTCTTCAGCCAAACCATCCTTCCAGACCAGCGCCAAGCGATTCTCGATCTAGTGAAAATGGCATGTGAACCAATGTTAGTTGATGAGCCTTATGACTTTAAAGCCAGTGGCTTAGCACAAAAGCTTCGCGAAGCTGGCACTATTTTAAGCATGGAACAAGAATACTGGCATACTCCACCAGCAGATGCCCTATTTTTGCACAGAAAAATAGGCGGAATGTACTTGCTGGCAGCCCGTATTGGCGCAAAAGTGAACATTCGCCAATTGGTACAGCCATATCTCACCATCAACAGCAAATAGCCTATTGTTTTTCTGTTACTTTCAAGTACCTTGAGCAGGGTTAAGATGCATAGTTGTGCATCTCAATAACATGCCATACTTCCATAAAACGAATTAACTATCGGGGTACTCGGTGAGCAAGTTTCAAGATCTCTCCACTCTAATCCAGCAAATTGGCCAAGCCGAAGAAGCGGATCAAGTCGCAACGCTCAATGAATCTATTGAAGCGGGCCTCGAGCCCGGCGCGGTTGCCCTGATTCTAGAAGCCTTTCCAATCGACGATCGTGTTCGCTTATGGCGAGCTTTACCACTAGAGCTACATATCGACGTGTTAACGGAAATGCGTGCGGACGTACGTTTCTCTATCATCAATGCGTTATCTGAAGTCGAGCTAAAGCTAACTCTCGCTAAACTCGACAACTTGTCGCTCATCGAATGGGCCGATTCGTTGCCAGAGTCGATCATCAACGAAGCGCTCTCGTTGATAGAAAAAGATGAGTTGGAACTTTACGATCAAGCAAACGAGTATGCTGATGAAGAACTCGGCCACTGGGCTGAACGTAAGATCATCACCCTGCCCTTCAACATTACGATTGGGACAGCTAAGCAGTTAATGGAGCGCTATAGCTACGACACGCCTCAACAGGTGTATCTGATTAATCGTAATAAACAGTATCGTGGAACGGTCAACTACTTCGATATCTTACGTGGTGACCCCGATACTCGCTTAAAAATACTCGTTATTGAGGCTGTGACGGTTCTAGACAGTAAAATGATGCTTCCTGAAGCGGTAGAGGCATTAGAACACAGCACACTGCCCGCTCTCCCTGTAACTGATGCAGACCAAACACTGATCGGTGAAGTCGATTGGCAGTTTGCATTGAGTACACAGCGTGAAATCTACGAAGCACGTTTGATGGCCGGTACAGGTATGGATGAAGGCGATGACTTGTTTGCGCCAGTATTAAAAAGCTCGCAAAAGCGCGGTGTTTGGTTAGGCATCAATCTGCTTACTGCGATTTTGGCGTCTGTCACTATCGGACTATTTGAAGATGTAATTGCGCAGGTGGTGGCTTTGGCGGTGCTCATGCCAATTGTTGCATCCATGGGGGGCATTGCTGGCAGCCAAACGCTCACTCTAATGATTCGTGCGATGGCGCTTAATCAGATCACCCCAGGTAACCGCTTCAAGCTTTTGAAAAATGAGTTGGGTATTGGCTCTCTGAACGGCATTGCTTGGGCGTTAATCATCGGCGGGCTCGCCGGATTGTGGTTTCAATCTCCGGTTCTTGGGGGAACCATCGCGCTGGCCATTATCGTCAATATTATTACCGCAGCTTTATTTGGTGTGCTGATTCCCATTATTCTGGATAAGTTTAAATTGGACCCCGCTTTGGCTGGCTCGGTGATTCTAACAACAGTGACAGATGTAGTTGGTTTTTTCGCCTTTTTAGGAACGGCGAGTTTAGTCATGCTTTAAAAGGTTCATTGTTTATTAATCAATCATTAGCATAATAGAGTCAAATTGCATAACGCAGTTGCAAATTGCAAACACACTCAAACTTTAAGCAACGCATGTCACAGAAACTACGTATTTTAGGGCATATTAAAGTTGGCACAGTAACTGCATTATATAAATCGACCCTTCTTAAGCCGAGGGTCACCTAGCCAACTGACGTTGTTAGTGAACTTGATTTTGTTCACATGTATATAAGCCAATCGAACTCTTTGCGGTTGGCTATTTTTTTATGTGGCTATTGCCCTCTTATCCTCTGACCGAGCTCGGTTGTACTTTTCTTACCCACAACAGATTGTTTACTGTTTATAAAATTCAAATATTCGCCCACTAAACCATTAGAAATGCCAGCTTCAACAAAAATAAATCACCTACATAAAATAAAACCAAGAAAACACACCCAAGAAAAGAACAAATAACGTCCAAACCAAAAACCTCATCATGAAATCGTTTTCTTTTCATAGAAATCGACTGAACAATCCAGAGTTATAGATAAATTTAATCCATAAAAACAAATAGCAATTCAAAACATTCATTTCACATAGAAAACCTGTCTATAAATCATAGAAAATACGTAAAATCAAAATTTCCACCTTTAGAATTTAAAAATCAAACCATTGTTATTAAAAGAAAAAATACACATCAAAAACAAAGCAAACGTTTAAATTGCAATTTTATCATTGACTATTAAATTTACATCACGATAATACGCGCCGTTTGCCTGAAAATCAGGTGCTATAATTTAATATTTCAATGTGCGGAGGTAATAATGGCTGGAGACAATAACTACAGTCTTGGACCAGTTCCTAACACGGCCAGAAAAGGCGTGGCGTCACTTACAATGGTGATGTTAGGACTCACTTTTTTCTCCGCAAGTATGTGGACTGGGGGTTCTCTCGGTACTGGGCTCTCCTTTAATGATTTTTTCCTCGCTGTTCTCATCGGTAACCTAATCCTCGGTATTTACACTTCTTTCCTCGGTTACATCGGCGCTTCTACTGGTCTCTCTACTCACCTTCTTGCTCGTTTCTCTTTTGGCTCTAAAGGCTCTTGGCTTCCTTCTGCTCTTCTTGGCGGTACTCAAGTTGGGTGGTTTGGAGTTGGTGTCGCGATGTTTGCGATTCCGGTGCACAAAGCAACGGGCATCGATACCAATACTTTGATCCTCGTCTCCGGTTTGCTCATGACCGCGACCGTTTACTTTGGCATCTCCGCACTGATGGTGTTGTCAGCAATTGCCGTTCCTGCCATTGCGCTACTTGGCGGCTACTCTGTCATCGAGGCAGTAAATAGTGTTGGCGGTATAAGCGAACTACAACAGGTTCAACCAACCGAGCCACTCGATTTTTCAATAGCTCTCGCGATGGTTGTCGGCTCTTTTGTCAGTGCTGGTACATTAACGGCGGATTTCGTACGCTTTGGTAGAAAGCCGCGCAGCGCCGTGATGATCACCATGGTGGCGTTTTTCATCGGTAACTCGTTAATGTTTATCTTTGGCGCGGCAGGTGCGTCGGTGACGGGTCAATCAGACATTTCTGAAGTGATGATCGCGCAAGGTCTTCTTATTCCAGCTATCATCGTTCTTGGCTTGAACATCTGGACGACCAACGACAACGCGCTCTACGCATCGGGTCTTGGATTTTCCAACATCACAGGCTTACCAAGTAAATACATCTCAATGGCGAACGGTCTTGTTGGCACACTTTGCGCTCTCTGGCTCTACAATAACTTTGTTGGCTGGCTGACCTTCTTATCTTTGGCAATTCCACCGATTGGCGGTGTGATCATCGCTGACTTCTTCACGAACCGTAAACGCTACGCAAACTTTGAAGCCGCCCAATTCCAAAACGTTAACTGGGCTGGCATTATCGCTGTCGTGATTGGCGTTGGTGCGGGACACTTCCTGCCTGGCGTAGTGCCGATTAACGCTGTACTTGGCGGCGCAATTAGCTTCCTGATTCTTAATCCTATTCTCAACAAAAAAGCACTGGCTACACAGCCAGCGTAAGGAACCATCATGACAACACTACTGATCAAAAACGTAACGCTAAAAGGACAAGAAGGTCTGCAGCAAATTTTGATTGAAGATGGTCAATTCAAGCGCATTGAAAGCAACGATGTGGAGCTTAGTCATAACGGTGACATCATCGATGCTGAAGGCGGTATGGCGGTTGCGCCTTTCTGCGAGCCACACATTCACTTAGATACAACTCAAACCGCAGGTGAGCCAAGCTGGAACATCTCTGGCACATTGTTTGAGGGTATTGAACGTTGGGCTGAGCGCAAAGAAATGCTGTCGATTGAAGACGTGAAAGCGCGCGCAAAACAAACCTTAAAATGGCAGATAGCAAACGGCGTACAACACGTTCGTACCCACGTCGATGTTTCAGACCCTACCCTAATTGCCCTAAAAGCGATGGTAGAAGTGCGTGAAGAGATGAAAGAATGGGTAGATATCCAAATCGTCGCCTTCCCGCAGGAAGGAATTCTCTCTTACCCAAATGGCAAAGAGCTGCTAGAAGAAGCCGTCAAATTAGGTGCGGACGTGATTGGCGCGATTCCACACTTTGAATTCACACGCGAATATGGCATTGAATCGCTGCACTACGTATTCGAGTTAGCGCAAAAATACGACCGCCTGATCGACGTGCATTGTGATGAAATCGATGACGAACAATCTCGCTTCGTTGAAACACTGGCAGCATTAGCGCACAAGTTTGATATGGGGAATAAAGTCACGGCCAGTCACACCACAGCGATGGGTTCCTACAACGGTGCATACGCATCTCGCCTGTTCCGTTTATTACGCATGTCCGGTATCAACTTCGTGGCAAATCCATTGGTGAACATTCACTTACAAGGCCGTTTTGATGATTACCCAAAACGTCGCGGCGTAACACGAGTGAAAGAGATGCTGAATGCCAACATCAACGTCTGCTTTGGACACGATGATGTATTTGACCCTTGGTACCCACTAGGCACTGCAAACATGCTGCAAGTGCTGCATATGGGTCTGCACGTGTGTCAGGTGATGGGTTACGACCAAATCAACAACTCACTGGATCTGATCAGCACCAATTCAGCACGTACACTGAACATTCAAGACAAGCACGGCATTGAAGAAGGCAAACCAGGTAGTTTACTGATTCTTCCCGCAGAAAATGGTTTTGACGCAGTACGTCGCCAAGTGCCGGTTCGCTACTCTGTTCGTCACGGTAAAGTGATTGCAGAAACACAGCCTGCGACGACTCATATTCATCTTGAACAAGCAGAGCAAGTAACGTTCAAACGCTAAAAAGATCGGCGAAACGAGCAAGGCCTGACGACATCGTCAGGCCTTTTTTCTACTGGTAAACATCACTGCTCGCTCTGTCTATTCTTGTCTCATAAACCGCTGAACACATTGAAAGGCCATATAAAACGGCTCAGTACCAAACGTTGCACAAGGTTCTGGTGGCTGAATCTCAATTACACCATCGCACTTGGAAATTATTCTAAGCGTTGGGCATACTTCTGACTTCATTTTAGTTGTAGATATGAACCATGACGTCATTAAGCCAGATAGAACCGCAATTTTTGGAATTTATGCAGCAAGAGATGCAAGTAGATGCAGCTCATGATCTTAAACACGTAAAACGCGTGGTCAAAACAGCGAAACAGCTCTGCAAGGAAGAAAATGCAGACATCGCGATTGTATTACCGGCTGCCTATTTGCATGATTGCTTTACTTACCCGAAAGATCACCCAAATCGCAAAGAGAGCTCAATCATCGCAGCCAAAAAAGCGGTCGCATTTTTAGAGAGTATCGATTATCCGCAGCAATATCATGATGCCATTGCTCATGCGATAGAGGCACACAGCTTTAGCGCCAACATCAGGCCAAATACGTTAGAAGCCAAAATCGTCCAAGATGCCGACCGTCTGGACGCTTTAGGCGCAATTGGCGTGACGCGATGCATTCAAGTCAGCACTCAATTTAACGCGCAACTTTACAACGACAGCGATATATTTGCCGAAGAACGTGAACTTAACGATAAACAATTCACTCTGGATCACTTTCAAACCAAGTTATTCAAAATCGCTGAAACCATGAACACGGAGTCAGCGAGACGCGAAGCGCAAAAACGCAAAACCTTTATGCAAACGTACCTAGAGCAGTTACACGACGAGGTAACAGCGTAAATGTCAGAAAGCTATACGTTAATTAAAGAGCTTAAACGCCAACTAAAGTTAGCTGGGCTGCATTATGCGGATGTTGCACAACACCTTAATTTAAGTGAAGGAAGCGTCAAACGTTTACTCGCTGAAGGTCAGCACATTAGCCTTGAGCGCTTAGAACGAATTTGCCAATTGATTGGTTTAGAAATGGCGGAACTATTTAAGCTCGCGGCTGCGCACAATAAAGGTCTAGAGTCGCTAACGTTAGAGCAAGAAAAGCAGCTGGTTTACGATAAAGCCCTGCTGCTCGTGGCGATCTGTGTTGTAAATGGCTATCAGTTTGAACAAATCGTTCAGCAATATACCTTCAATGAGTTGGAACTGGTGCAAAAGCTTGCTCATTTGGATCGGCTGAACATCATCGACTTGCAGCCAAATAACAAAATTCGTTTGCGTATATCTCCGACATTTAAGTGGCAGATGGGCGGCCCTATTCAACGGTTCTTCCAACAGCAAGTTCAAGACGCCTTTTTCCAAAGCTACTTTTCTGGTGAAGATGAAAAGTTCTCCATGGCAACAGGATTGATGAGTGTACCAACCAACAAGAAGCTACAACAGAAACTGCAAAAGGTCATCGATGAGTTTTATCAGGCTTGCCAAAGTGATAGCTCTCTCGATATGGACGAAAAACACGGCACCTCTGTGATTATTGCGATGCGTCGTTGGACGTTCCCTCTGTTTGAACCATGGGAAAGAAAACCTACGCAGAAGTCTCGCAATTAGTAACTCAATAAACAAATGGAAATAAAAGTAACGAATTTCGTTACTTTTGGTGGCATACAACGTCACTTGAAAGAGAAAGCTGGTTTAATCGTTCATTGAGCATAAAGTGCTCCCATCTCATTCGACTTTGTTTAATCGGGGCCCGTATGTTTTTCTCAAAACGCTTTTTTCCTTACTTTGTGACACAATGCCTTGGCGCACTCAATGACAACATCTACAAAAACGTTCTGTTATTGATGGTGACATACAGCCAAATTGATAACCTACCAATATCCGTCAATCTATTCGTTAATTTGGCGGCCGGCTTATTCATCCTACCTTTCTTTCTATTCTCAGCGCATGCTGGTGCCGTCGCTGACAGCATGGACAAAGCCAAATTAATCCGACGTCTAAAGCTCATCGAGCTGGCTATCATGTCTTGCGCAGCAACCGCTATTGCCACCCAAAGTGCCATGCTGATGCTGGTTCTGCTGTTTATGACAGGCACTCAATCGGCCTATTTTGGCCCCGTGAAATACGCCTTACTACCACAAGCGCTCAAACCAAATGAGCTTGTTAAAGGAAATGCTTGGGTTGAAATGGGCACGTTTCTTTCGATTCTTATAGGTACGCTTAGCGCAGGCCTGCTGCTAGCCATTCCTAATGGTACCTTGATTGCTTCTTGTACCGTGATTGCCTTGTCTTTGCTTGGGTTCATGAGCAGCGTGAATATTCCAGCGATGCCTAGCCAATCAAATGACAAAGCGAAATTTGAACCGATTTCTGGTTTAAAGAACACGTTAAAAGTGGCAAAAAAGCAGAGAGGCATCTGGATGTCTATTCTTGCCATCAGTTGGTTCTGGTTCATGGGTGCGACTTACCTAACTCAATTCCCTAACTTCGCACGCGAACATTTGTTCGCAGATAGCACTGTCGTTTCTTTACTGTTGGCATTGTTTTCCATTGGTATCGCGACAGGCTCTTGGTTGTGTGAAAAGCTCTCTTTCAACCACGTTGAGCTTGGTATTTTGCCATTCGGTATCCTTGGTCTGACAGTCTTTGGCGTCGACTTGCTATGGGCAGTCCCAAGTTATCCATCACTTCCGGTGCACTTTTATGATGTTCAAAGCTTCGTTGCTGAATCAAAACATCTACGCGTCATGATTGACCTGTTCCTTGTTGGTGTAAGCGGCGGTGTCTTTATTGTTCCTCTTTATGCGTTCATCCAATCGCGTTCAAACAAAGGGGAGTGTGCACGTGCCATTGCTGCTAACAACATCATGAATGCGTTGTTTATGGTGGTGTCTGCTTTGGTTTCGATCGTTGTACTCAGCGTACTAGAGCTTTCTATTGTGGAACTGTTTGTCATGATGGCAATAGGTAACTTCTTCGTGGCAATCTATGTCTATCGTCAAGTACCGGAATTCACACAACGCTTTATCAGTTATTTACTCAGCCATTGTATGTATCGTGTGTCCGTAAAGGGGCGCCAACATATTCCTGAACAAGGTGCTGCGTTAATCGTGGCTAACCATGTTAGCTATGTCGATGCATTGATTTTGATGGGAACCTCTACTCGCCCGGTTCGTTTTGTGATGGACAAATCCATCAGCGAGCTACCTGTTCTTAAATATGTATTCCGTCATGCCGGTGTTATCCCGATCTGTTCTCCACGTAAGTGTGCCGACACTTACCGACGAGCATTTGAACAGATTGAACAAGCACTTAACGACGGTGAGGTTGTCTGTATCTTCCCTGAGGGTCGTTTAACGTCTAACGGTCAATTGGGTGAGTTTCGCCCTGGTGTAGAGAAAATCCTTGAACGTAACCCTGTTCCTGTCATCCCTATGGCGTTAAAAGGGCTTTGGGGTTCTTTTTTCAGCCACAAAGGCGGACATGCTCTCACAAAACGACCGACTCGTTTTTGGTCAAAAGTGGATGTTGTTATCGGTGAAGTGTTAAGTCCTGCGTCTTTAAATCGTCATCAATTGCAACAACAAGTACAGGATTTACTGGGCTGAGTCGCTTGCTACAGCAGTCAAACTTTGCAGCAAAACGTAAATATGCACCACAAAGCACAAGTAGTTTCTTGTCAATTAGAGTAGGATATCTACGACGTCATAAATCTAGGAGGTATTATGAAAATCATCATCTTACATGGTCTTTATATGCATGGGCTGGTCATGCAGCCTCTTAGCCAAAAGCTGAGAAAACTCGGATACGAAACGCAAGTACTCAGCTATAACACCGTTGCTATCGATGAGTCTTCACTGTTTGATTCTATTGATCATTCGCTTAATCCACTGACCACAAACGTGCTCGTGGGACACAGCTTGGGAGGCTTGATGATTAAGCGCTATCTCGCCAACAGAAAACCGAGCACTAACTTAATCTCTCATGTTGTCGCTATCGGTTCACCTCTTAAAGGCGCGTCCATAGTAGGTCGGATTCAAGATCTCGGGTTGGGTGCAATTTTAGGCAATTCGCCACACCACGGATTAAACAGACATGATGATGCGTGGGCTTTTCCGCAAAAACTCGGCAGTATCGCAGGAACGGTACCGATTGGTGCCCGCCCATTGTTGATCCGTAATGACAACACCATGTCGGACGGTACGGTTACCGTAGAAGAGACAAGACTGGACGGTATGCAAGATCATATCGAAGTGAAGCAAACGCATACGAGCCTGATTTACAACACCTTCGTGCCGCAGCAGATTGATCACTTTATTCGCACAGATTATTTCCGTCGATAGCACACTTTTCCATCATACAGATGGAATCGACTTTCCAAGCTATTCAGTTCGCAGTACTATCCTAGCTCCACTTCTTCACAACTTGAATGAAGTGGCACATTTTTAATTGTTCTCAGGGCGGGGCGAAATTCCCCACCGGCGGTATACTTTTTCAAGTGAGCCCGCGAGCGCTCGATTCGTCGAGGTCAGCAGATCTGGTGAGATGCCAGAGCCGACGGTTATAGTCCGGATGAAAGAGAATAAGAATACACCAGCATAGCGAGTCAGATCGCTAAAAATGCCGGTGCACTTCTTTTTGATCGTATTTTACGGCGATCTCTCATACCGCCCTGATTCTGGTGAAATTTAGGAGTTAACCATGAATCAGTCATCACTACTTGCCGAATTCGGCGACCCAATTACTCGCGTTGAAAACGCACTTATCGCTTTAAAAGAAGGCCGTGGCGTACTGCTTCTTGATGATGAAGATCGCGAAAACGAAGGCGATATCATTTATTCAGTCGAGCACCTCACTAACGAGCAAATGGCATTGATGATCCGCGAATGTAGCGGCATCGTTTGTTTGTGCTTAACAGATGCTCAAGCAGACAAACTGGAACTGCCTCCAATGGTGGTAAACAACAACAGCGCAAACCAAACCGCATTTACGGTTTCTATTGAAGCTAAAGTTGGTGTAACAACGGGTGTTTCAGCAGCAGACCGCGTAACGACCATTAAAACGGCGGCAAACCCGCACGCAAAACCGGAAGATCTTGCTCGCCCGGGTCACGTATTCCCTCTGCGCGCACGTCCAGGTGGTGTAATGACTCGCCGTGGTCACACAGAAGGTACGATTGATCTGATGCAAATGGCAGGGCTTCAACCCGCTGGCGTACTGTGTGAAGTGACCAATCCAGATGGCACGATGGCAAAGGCACCGGAGATCGTAGCATTCGGTCGCCTGCACAACATGCCGGTACTGACGATTGAAGACATGGTAATGTACCTGAACCAGTTCGAGTTGAAACTGGCATAGTCAGATCTCAGCTCTTGAAAAAAGCCGCGCATTTGTGCGGCTTTTTTGATCGATCCTCTTTGCACTTGAGTAGTTATACTTATTGAAAACAAGGGGAACAACACCATGAAAGAATTACTGACACTCGCCGCTCTCGTTAGCTTTCTCTCCATGAATTCGCTTGCTCTTGCATCTGAGTGCCCTGATATTCTTCAAGGTAAGCAAAGGTTGTTAAACTCAACGGAAGAAGTCGATCTATGCGAAAGCTTTAAGGGAAAGACACTACTAATCGTCAATACAGCAAGCCAGTGCGGCTTCACTCCTCAGTTCGAACAGTTAGAAACCCTCTATCAAACTTACAAAGACCAAAACTTCACCGTTATCGGTTTCCCGAGCAATGACTTTCGACAAGATAGAGGAAGCGAAACAAACACAGCGAAAGTCTGTTATCTCGATTACGGGGTAACCTTTCCAATGATGGCTCGCTCTTCAGTATTAGGTGTAGATGCGAACCCAGTCTTCAACCAGATTACTAACCAAGCAGGCATAAAACCAAAATGGAACTTCTACAAGTTTCTAATTAGCTCTGAAGGTAAAGTTATTGCTACTTTTCCAAGCTCCACATCACCGACAAGTACTACGCTTACCAATATGATAGAGCAACAATTATAAGGTGACGACCATGACAACACGCTCAACCATGCTACAACTCGGTTACTTAGGCCTGGTTCCATTTGTGTTTAGTTTAGGGCTGATTTTCACTGACATCTCACTCTTCAATTTAAGTGGTCAGCAATTTTTCATCGCATATAGCGCCGTTATATTAAGTTTTTTATCCGGCATCCTTTGGGGTAATGGCATTGAGCATTACTACCATCGCCTTAGCCGAAATATATTAATTCTCAGCAACCTTTTTGTCTTACTGGCTTGGGGCGCATTACTGCAGGGCCACAAACATTACGCAGTCGCAACCCTACTCTTAGCAATTGGGTACCTTGCTGTTTGGTATGCAGAAAAGCTCGTGAGGAAAGTCGAACAAGACGCCGAGCCCAAGGGATATCAAGGAATGAGGAGCAAACTGACCTTCGGCGTAATCGTAATGCACGGATTGGCTTTAGTTTCATAACCTGGTCTGTCCAGTACTAAGATCACAAAAAAACGTCTTTTTATAAAACAATGTTCATTTCGTGAATGCACACATATTTTGAACACTGTTTCGTTTCATTTATGAATCAATCCACATATAAGTAATTCAAAGCATTCACAAAGGATATGAATATGTTTTTTCGCAAACTTTTGTTTAGCACTGCGATGATCAATGCAACGACAGGTTGCGTGTCTTACCAGGCACAACAAGCCGCCGCTCAAACAGTAAATAATACAGGTGCCGTGCTTACCAATGTGATTAAAACCACGATTGCTCAGCCATGTAATGTTGCAATCACTGCTGCTAGCTTGTTTTATCCGCATGCCATATTTATGACTAGTGTTCCGACTCAAGCATGTACAAGCGTTCTTAGATAATACGAGTGTGATAAGCATAAAAAATGGCGACTCTACCGTCGCCATTTTTAAGCATCAATGCTATTTACAGTTACAGCGTCAATAAGTAATTAACTAATTGATTGTACTCGTCGTAAGTACGAATTTCGTTGGCCAAAACAATGTATTTATTGTTCACAACCACACCCGGAACCCCTCTTAACGTGCTGGCAGAAAATTGCTTATCAAAACCTTTCTGCATTGAGTTTACGGCGAAACTGTTGTAAGCCGCATCAAACTTCTTACCTTCTACGCCATTATCAACGAAGAGTTGTTTCAGCTCAGCTTCGTCTTTTGGCGCTTGTCGCTTTTGATGAATTTGGGCAAACATGGCAGGAATCATTGTATCTTCAACCCCGAGCGACACCATCGTCGCGTAGGACTTGGCCATCGGAATCGCCATATCTCCGCCCATGAACCCCACATGTACCTTTTCAAACTTTGCCTCTTTTGGCAGAGCAGGTTTTAAACGCTCAATAAGCGACTCAAACTTGTAGCAATGTGGGCAATAAAAAGAAAAGAATTCCGTCACAACAGGTTTCGATGCTTTCTTAACATCCAGAACTTTGTAGTGCTTCCCTTCTTCAAATTGCGCTGCATGAGCGGTAAAAGTCAGTAAAAGTGCACTACATAAGGCAAGTAGTTTTTTCATTGTTTATTTCCTTGTGGCATTCAAATGCCAAATCATTTCATTTGGTAAGAAGGGGTAAACCCCAAGTAATTTGAGATGAGGAATTAAACAATCGGAGGACGATAAAGCTTGGTGATCACTGTCACTACTTTTTCGACTAGAGGCCTATCAATCAAAGCAAGGCTATAAGGAAGAAGCAGTAAGTCGTTTTGAGATAAGTTGGCGGGGATTTTGACCATGCAGGAAGAGCTACAACTCGTGTGAGATTGTTGTGCCTTATTGATGGCTGACTCATCGTGATGTGATTCTACGCAGTCGTCATTGACGCCAAGTTGTTTGTGTAGAGCAGCCTGTTGAACAATAAGATCGCGTACTTCAATTGTTTTCATCGGAGCGGAAGCCTGCGCCACAGGAGCGACACTACTCAAAAGCATAGCAACTAAGCAAACTATCGCAGTCAACAATGTACGGTTAAACTTCAACATAGCTACATCAAGGAAAATGGTGATTTAAGATAATACATGATAACGGTTTGACTTCAAGATACGGACTCTCGGCTCGCTAACAAACTCTGTTTTTTGACCATTTTAGACTAGTGAATTTTCTCTCTAACGATCCCTCAGTACACGAAACCAGCACAACGAGCTATTCACCGTTCGGATACTCCCCTCATCAGATACCAGCAACAATTCGATAAAACTTGAAATCATTATGAAACACGAGTAATAGTTAGAACAGTTTTTGTACGAACAAGGAAAGATCAATGCTTAAAAAGAGATTCTTTAAGACAAAAGATGAAGTCGAAGTCACGTTCGAGCTAGATAAAGATCAGTGGGACTCTGTCCAAATTGCTGGAGACTTTAACAACTGGCAGCCAGAACCGATGAAATTAGTGAAGAAAAGTCGTCAGTTTAAATTTAAAACCCGCTTACCTAAAGCGCAGAATGTTCAGTTCCGTTACTTGCTCGATGATGCGAAGTGGGAAAATGACCCACAAGCTGATGCTTACGTTCCAAATGTTTTTGGCAGCGACAACAGCGTCGTGTGTACCACCGAATAAGCGGTAATTTCGCTTTAAGATTCCATATCTAGGCGCAAACGTTGCGCCTTTTTACATCTCTCGAAATGTGATTAGTGATTAGATTTAAATCATTAATTGGCAATTTTATCCAATTAACTCATCCGATAACCTTATTCTGAGAAAGCTTTATTTGAAATAATTCGTAAATTTGTTTAAGTTCCATTGATATTAAATATTGTATACATCACTTAAATGAACGCACAACAAATCAAACCATCTCTAATCATTGTGGAAGACGATCCCAAATTACAAACTATGTTGGGAGAGTATTTTGTTGAACAAGGTTTTCAGGTCAAATGTATCGACAATGGGACGGACGCACCTAATGCGATTATTGACACACAACCAGACGTGGTGCTGTTAGATTTGATGCTACCCGGACAAGATGGTCTGAGTGTATGTCGTCAAATCCGAGAATGCTACAAAGGCAAAGTGTTGATGCTAACAGCAAGTGATGATGACTTCGATCATGTCGCCGCATTAGAAATAGGCGCAGATGACTTTGTTACTAAACCCATCAAACCTCGCGTATTGCTGGCTCGTATTCGCATGCTATTAAGAAGAAAAGAGGCGGCGCCTACCGAGTCCGAAAACGGCCTACAAATTGGTGTTCTGTGTTTAAACCGATTGCGTAAATCGTGCGTAATGAACCAAGAAGAAATTGCGCTGACAGACGGCGAGTTCGATTTGTTGTGGGTTCTTGCAACGCATGCTGAAAAAACACTATCACGCGAGTGGCTGACCAAAACACTGCGTGGTATTGAATACGATGGAACAGACCGCACCATTGATAATCGCATAGTGACACTGAGAAAGAAGCTAGGCGATGCTTCTTGCTCACCACAAAAAATCATTACCGTTCGCGGCAAAGGCTACCTATTTATGCCTGATGCATGGAATGAATAATGAGACGGATTTATCTGGAAAGCTTTGTTGGCCTTATCATTCTGTTTATGGCTAGCTTGTGGGGATACGAGTTCTTAGTTTATGAGATCAACACAGATTATGACTACCTGTTACAAGAGCATGAGGGTCAAGCTTTTCACGATCTGATCTACCCTATCTATAAAGAACACGGATTAGAATATACTCAACAACAGTTGGAACAATTTGCCACATCAAGCCACCGTTTGTTGGTGCCTCATACGCTTGAAGAGCTTCCAACAGACATCAAAAAGGCGTTTGAAAATGATACCTCCGTTAACGTCGCTTACGATGAAGAAAGGGATATCTGGTTCCGCCTAGATGCGAGCACGCCTATCTTTAAAATGAGCGATAATCCGAATAGCCCTGTGGTTAAAGCTGCCAACTTTGATGACAATATCGTTTGGTTGTTCTTTTTAGCTGGATTTGCTCTGTATTGCATATTGTTGATCTGGTTCTTAAGCCGTCGGATTCGAGAGCTAGAGAGAGTGACCGTTGAGTTTGCCTCAGGTAACTTCAAGGCTCGAGCTAGTACCTCAAGCGCTAAGTCTGTTGGGACGTTAAACAAAAGCTTTAACACGATGGCCGATAAAGTATCTCGCTTGATCACTAGCAATACAATGCTAACTAACGCCGTTGCACATGAATTGCGTACCCCAATCTTCCGCTTACAATGGCAAGCAGATTTGTTATCGGATTCAACCTTAACTGAACAACAGAAAAAGTATGTTTACAGTATCGTCGAAGACATTGACGAGATGGAAGAAATGGTTGAAGAATTGCTTTACTACGCAAAGATGGAGCGTCCTGACACAGCATTACAAACTCAAGAAGAAGTCGTCCTATTCAACTTAGTCAAAGAATTACGACAGAGATGGCAAAAAGAGACTACGCTCGCTATCTCGCTTCAAGAAGTAAACTCAGAAAACGTTCTCGCGTTTGCTGACCCAAAATTGTTAAAGCGAGCCTTAGATAACTTGCTGCGCAATGCAATGCGGTACGCAGATAAGCAGATTTTAGTGGAGATAAAACACGATCAGCACCGCTGCTTCATCAATGTTCATGATGATGGCATAGGTATTGAAGAAAAGCATTGGCCTCATCTATTCGAACCATTTTACAGCGCGGATGAATCTCGCAACAAAAAGACGAGCGGGTTTGGGCTCGGTTTGGCGATTGTCAGACAGATAATGGAGCTTCAACGTGGAGAAGTTTCGATTTGCCATAGCCCACTTGGAGGAGCTTGCTTCACACTTAGCCTCAAAAAATCAGACAGTTAACTTAACCTTCCTACCCCGTTTACAGAAGACGACACTTCAATACACTCAAGCGACAGAGCCCAACAATAAAACAGCGTACATTTAATCCATAAGATTCACACACTAAATGGATAGTACTCATGTATAAATCTTTTATCCTGATTATGGCGCTTACTTCTACGCTTACAGCTTGCGCCTACAACCAAAAACCTGTCGTCGACATGACCAATGTTGACCCTAGTACATATGAACAAGACTTTCTTTACTGCCAAGGCTATGCAGAAAATGTCGACAAATCAGAGGCAGCGAAATCTGAAGCCACTAATGGGGCAGTTACAGGCGCATTGATCGGCGCAGCTGCTGGTGCGCTAGAAGACGGATTAGGTGGAGCGGCTGTCGGTGCTGCTGCCGGCGGTGCTGTAGGAGCTGGAGCTGGTGCTTTGAGTGGAACAAATGATTCAACCAAAACCCAATCTCTCGTATTGCGTAAATGTCTCCAGAACAAAGGCTATACCGTCTACGATCTTGATTAAATAAGCACTTTTCTTAAATTATCGCGCGATGGATTCTATTCACAAATGTTTCACGCTGTAACGATTAATCTCGTTACCTCTCTGGGATATGTGTTCCATCCCAATGCTTAAATAGTAAGGTCATATTTTGAAGCCAGGTAAAACAGGTATACGCCGTGTCATGGATGCGACCGGCTATTCATTTCAAGGATTGAAAGCCGCATGGACACACGAAGCCGCTTTTAGACAAGAATTGATTCTCGCCTTGGTGCTTTCCGTCTGTGCTTTTTTCCTTCCTGTCACCACATACGAAAGAGTGCTGATGATCAGTAGCCTGTTCTTGGTATTGATCGTCGAACTCATTAATTCCGCCGTAGAAGCGGTTGTCGACCGTGTTAGCGATGACTGGCACGAGCTCAGTGGTAGAGCCAAAGATATTGGTTCAGCAGCAGTATTTGTTGCGTTAACTCTTGCCCTTTTTATTTGGGCTTCGTTCTTGCTCTAATTTTTATTCAAGACACTCATTATGAAGACACATGATTTACAACAGAGAGGTATCTCTTACATTACCTTTACTTTCCTGTTGGCGCTGTATTTCGCTCTCGTCGTAAACATCCCTATTTATAAAGAACTGATCGGCATCTTTACACACTTAGATAATGTCAAGATTGGATTTATTATCACAATACCAATTTTCTTTCTTGCCGCGCTCAATTTCCTTTTTAATTTATTTAGTTGGCCTTGGATCGGCAAGCCGTTCTTTATAATTTTAATCATTGTTTCAAGTATGGTGAGCTACGCAAGCTATAACTATGGCACACTTTTCGATTCTGGAATGATTGCCAATATTGTTGAAACCGATTCGAGCGAGGCGAGTTCTTACCTGAGTGCTCACTCTGTAATTTGGACGCTGATTATGGGAGTTATCCCAGCGATAATTATCTTTAAGGTCAAGCTGCAATCTCAACGTCACCAATTACTGTACTTCTCTGTTACCAAATTAGTATCGATGCTGTCGTCGCTAGCTGTCATCGCCGTCATTGCCAGCGTGTACTATCAAGACTACGCATCTGTAGGGCGCAACAATAGCCACCTAAAAAAAATCATCATACCCACCCAGTTCGTTTACAGCGCGACCGGGTATGTGAAGGAGAAATATTTCACCACGCCAGAGCCATATCGAGAAATCGGCACAGATGCAAAGCAGTCAGATAGCGCCGTACAGCAAGCACAGCGCAAACCTACACTACTGGTTTTTGTCGTAGGAGAAACCGCTCGAACGCAGAACTACCAACTCAATGGCTATACACGAGAGACAAATCCTTATACTAGTAAATTGGATGTTATCTCATTTCAAGACGTAGCATCTTGTGGCACCGCGACTGCTGTATCTGTGCCTTGTATGTTTTCACAGCTCACGCGAAACGAGTTTGAACGCACCAAAGCGGATAACCAGGACAATGCTCTCGATATAATGCTGCGCGCTGGGGTTGACCTCATTTGGAAAGAAAATGACGGTGGGGATAAAGAAGTAGCCCACAAGATCAAGAAAATTGAAGTGGATCGAAAGCAAGTAAACCCTATGTGTAATGGCCAAACTTGTTACGACATGGCGCTATTAGATCATTTTGATCAGGAAGTCGCGGATATGCACGGTAACCGAGTGGTCGCCATGCACCTTATAGGAAGCCACGGTCCGACCTACTTTCAGCGTTACCCAAGAGACAACGCCTTCTTTAAACCAGACTGTCCACGTGCAGACATCGAAAACTGTAGCATCGAACAAATAGTGAACACATATGACAATACAATACGCTACACCGATCTTGTATTGGCAGAAACCATCAAAAAACTTAAAGCGTTAGAGTCTGAGTATAATACCGCGCTAATTTACATATCGGATCACGGTGAGTCACTAGGCGAAAACGGATTGTTCTTACATGGTATGCCTTATGGCCTTGCACCAGATTTCCAAAAACGTGTTCCTTTGATTATGTGGCTGTCTTCGGGCTTTAAACAAGCGAAGCAGATCAATACCGACTGTTTGTATAAACAAGCACAGAATGCAGGCCAATACTCACATGATAACGTGTTCCACTCTTTATTAGGCATTATGGATGTACAAACTCAAGCCTACGATAGCAAGTTAGATATATTCAAAGCCTGCCGAGCCGTTTCCTAAATCATTCAATAAAGCCTGGCTCAAAGTGTGAACCAGGCTTTTTCTAACAAGGTATTTAAACTCATCGCCACGCCAAGCGTTATACTGACAGTCCGCGATCCATACATCGAGATAAGGACTAGGATGAAAATTGGTATTATTGGTCTAGGGGATATCGCTCAGAAAGCGTACCTTCCTGTTATCACTCAGCTTCCAAATATCGAACTTGTATTTTGTACCCGCAACCCAAACACACTTGAGAGCCTGGCTAAGCAGTATCGAATCTCAGAGATCTGCCAAGACTACCAGCAACTTCTACACTTTGGCGTCGATGCCGTCATGATTCATGCGGCAACAAGCGTACACCCTCAAATAGCGGCATTTTTTCTGCAGCATGGAATTCCAACCTTTGTCGACAAACCATTAGCTAACAGTGCTGATGACGTGGAAAAGCTGTACGACATTGCCGAAAAAGAGAGACAGCCACTCTATGTGGGCTTTAACCGTCGTCACATTCCACTTTACAACCAACATATGCCACAAGTGCAGCAAGGCAACATATATGACTTAAAGTCGCTACGCTGGGAAAAGAACCGTCACCAACTACCGGGGGATGTTCGTACCTTTATATTTGATGATTTTATTCACCCATTAGACAGCGTTAACGTCACAGCCAAAGCCGATCTAAAAGATGCTTATGTAACTCATCAACTTGAAGGTGGTCAGTTGGCGCGTTTAGATATTCAGTGGCAACATGGAGATACTTTGCTCCACGCCTCGATGAATCGCCACTTCGGTATCACTACAGAGCGCGTTCAAGCTTGTTATGCAAACAAGGCAGTTGAGTTCGACTCCTTCGTTGAAGGCAAACTATGGCAAGCTAACCAAGAGCAAAAAATCAATTTGAAAGACTGGACGCCAATGCTGACGAGTAAAGGTTTCCATTCGATGTTGCTCGATTGGTTTGGCGTCGTTGAGTCTGGAAATATTGCTGATGAAGTAGTAACACGCAACATTGCCAGCCATCGATTGGCAGAGCAAATTTGTCAATATCTCGAGAAAGTTGTCTCTAGATAATGCGATTCTTGGCTATATGCTTGATTGAGTATTACGCTCTATACTAAAAAGACTTGCATTAAGGAAGGCATTCATTCTCTGTTAAGACTACGGCGATTATTCTATCAATCAGGTGAATGAGGGCACAAAAGCACACATCGACAAAACAGACGGTTTAGATTTGTTTTACGGTGCTCTCAGGTATCTGAATCATCACATTCAAGAATAAAGGAAATAGAATGAGAACACTTGGTAACATCATTTGGTTTGTATTTGGTGGCGTATTTATGGGGTTGCTATGGTGGTTTTTTGGTATTTTGGCCTTTATTAGCATCATCGGAATACCTTGGGGGCGTGCGTGTATCGTTATGGGTAATTTTTCCTTTTTCCCATTCGGTAAAGAGGCCATCTCACGCGATGAATTGACCAATGAAATGGACATTGGCACGAGTCCGCTCGGCGTTATTGGTAACGTCCTTTGGTTTGTATTTGCAGGCCTTTGGTTAGCTATCGGTCACGTACTTTCTGCCGCAGCATGCTTTGTCACCATAATCGGCATTCCGTTTGCGCTCCAACACCTCAAGCTAGCGGTTATTTCACTCGCACCAATTGGTAAAACGGTTGTATCGTCAGAAGAAGCTGCAATGGCTCGATACAACATCAATCGTTAGCAAAAAGCTAATGCGCTTTCTATCCTCTGGGCAGTCATGCTCAGAGGGTAACGCCCGTCAAAAGTAAGCCTATAATCGCTATCGCATATTCAATAATGGCTGATTGTATATTCATACCGTCACCTTTACGTTGAAGTTTATCCTAGCTCAGCACTGCTTTACTTTTATAATTAATCAATACACCCAAGTGAGTTCAAGATGCTAGACTCATAGCGTCGTCACTGATTCAAACTCCAAGAACGACGTAACGAAAAAGCGAGCTATCCTATGCTCGAAATATGGGTTCTTTCCCCCTCGAAGTAGAGTTCAACAACAAAAAAGACGAACTATAAGCATAGCCAAAATTAATGCTTTTCGACCTAAAATATCTCACGTCAATCAAAGAAAGCTTCTAAGATTTTCTCTTTTTGAGTAAATATAGACAGTTACAGTAGCGAAATTCTTCTCGGTAAAAATCCCCACTCAATCTCATGATCAGTTTTTTAAAAAAACAACAAAAATTCGTTGTTATCTAGAGTAATTATTTTATTTGTCGCAGAGCAATTCCATCAATATCATTTGCGACATCGGAGTGCTAGAGCATTGAAATTTTTAGCATTTATCACAGGTATAGAACGTAAAAAACCTTTTATTACTTATTTTTCTTTTTTACATATGTTCTAACTCAACGTCTATTCAGACAGGAATATACCGTGGATAAATATCAAGCAGCTTATGCTAAACGTCTAGAGAAACTAAATGGGGATCCATCTCCTAAAACGATAGCCCGCCTTTCGGCTTGGGATGCGTTTTTTAACAAGGAGTACGAGCTCCAAGACTTGGAATACCAGCTATCGGACGCTGCGCACCAGCACTATGAACAGTCGCATGCGAAGAGCGACATTAGCTTCAAAGAATTCAAACGAGCGTTCTATAATGAATCCATCAAAATTTACAATTTAACTGATGGCGCTTCTATCCAGAAAGTATTCACCCCATTACTTTTGCTTACAACGCTCTGGATAGTGTTTGTATGCCTATTTAACAAGTGATCATCAAACTATTCCAACAACGATCAGTATGGGACTACAGGTATGGCTCTATGTAAGGGGGCTAATTGGCTCGGTCTCCTTCACTAAATTAGCGACTCAATTATCCGCAATTCCATAGGCTAAAAGTGACAAGGGCATCCGTTGATGCCCTTTTTATTCAAAGGAACGCAACCTAGACCTTTGGCCCACTTGGGTATAAAACCATTATGCGTTAAGCTGCACGCTATTATCCGATTGATAAAGAGTGGAGCGAAGTGATGGAAAAAGTAGGCTCTCGAGCATTGATTGTCGAAGGTGGAGCCATGCGAGGCGTATTTTCATGCGGCATACTCGATCATTTTCTTGCTAGCGAGTTCTCTCCATTTGATAGCTTTTGGGGAGTGTCTGCGGGTGCTAGCAACTTGGCTGCCTACTTAGCTAAAATGCCCGGACGTAACTTAAAAATCTACCTCGATTACAGCTTAAGAAAAGAATTTATCTCTCCATCTCAACTTCTACGTGGTGGTGATATGATGAACTTAGACTGGATGTGGAATGTCACCCTCGAAGAACTTGGCATCGATAAATCTGCGCTCAAAGCTGATTCACGACCTTTCTTTTTAGGCGTGACGCGTCAAGACAATGGGCAAGCGGAGTACCACCTTCCTGATGTCGACGACTTGGCAGAAACAATGAAAGCCAGCAGCGCACTGCCTGTACTTTACCGAAATGGCGTATCACTGAACGGAATTCAATACGTTGATGGTGGCGTCTCAGACGCACTTCCTGTTGCAGAAGCAATAAATCGAGGAGCCAAAAAGATTATGGTTTTACGCAGTCAGCCCGCAAGCTATCAAAAGCCAAGAGGAAGATTCAGCGCCCTAACTAGGAGGATGTTGAAAGAAACGCCCGGATTAATTGAACCGATGTTGACACGTGAAGTTCGCTACAATCAGACCTTAGCGCTGATCAACAACCCACCACCTGGTATCGAAATCATTCAAGTGTGTCCTCCTGAAACATTCAAGTTGAAACGGCTGAGTCGATCGCCAGCACCACTGCGTCATGCTTATGAGTTAGGAATTGAAGCAGGAAAGGAAGCCATCATACGCTGGAGTCAGAAGTAGAAAAAAGCCACGTGGATTAAACGTGGCTAACGCAAATTCGTGGCAGTGGATTATCGTATTTGCTTCTGGTCGAGCCCAATATTCAGGCTCAAAACTGTTTTAATTTGCTCGCTAACTGAAAAAGCGAGTAGGCAGTCAAAACTAGTAAGTTTCAAATAACCCAGAGTTGTAGTCTTGGATAGCTTGTTCTATCTCTTCCATGCTATTCATGACAAAAGGGCCATAATGCACCACGGGTTCATTAATTGGCTCACCTATAAAGATCAGTGCACCACTCTCTTTTTCGGCCTGCAATTCAACCCATTCACCTTTCGATAAAATGGCCATTTCGCCTTGATTGATCTCACGACCTTTTAATTGAATACGACCTTTATAGACATAGAGCATCATGTTGTTGTCTTGATCCGTGTTCAAATTCAAAGCTTGACCACCCATCGCTCTCCAATCGGCTACCGTGGCAGCAACACCTGTCTCTGTTAGCGGCCCCTGAATTCGTTCGTTGTTTATAGTCATATGACCCGCAATCAAACGTACAACCCCCGTATTCGGAGTATCAAACTCAGTAATCGTTTCAGGTTGAAAATCATGATATTGAGCTGGCTGCATCTTATTTTTCGCGGGCTGGTTAATCCAAATTTGGAAACCATGCAGTTCGCCTTCCTTCATAATAGGCATTTCGCTATGGATGACGCCTCTTCCTGCCGCCATCCACTGTGCACCACCAGAACGAAGCTCGCCAACATTATCCATATGATCACGATGCTGGAAATGACCTTTCAACATATAAGTAAGCGTCTCGATACCGCGGTGCGGATGCGGAGGGAAACCGCCGATATAATCAGCGCGGTCTTCTGATTTGAGTTCATCCATCATCAAAAATGGAGAAAAACTAGCATGATTGAAACCCGCTACTCGGCGAATTTTCACTCCATCACCATCAGCAGTAGGTTGCGCAGGAATAAGCTGACGAATTTCTCTGAATGTACTCATACTAGTTCTCCTAGTTTATCTTTGTGACCGCTTGCAAATCGCATGTTCAATCTATGGCTATCGATAAGGTTCTATTTTAGGTTGATGAGCTAAAATTATGAGCCATACTATTCGTTCTACTTATTCAACTTTTTCGAACAATACAATTTATCGAGTTAATAATGAGCACATTTAATTTATCTAAAATAAATGTAGCTATTTTCTAAACAAGGTGTATAGTGTGCCTTGGCTCTTAGAAGAGAGCTGTTAATGCAACATTTAGTTTAAGTTTCCTCTCAGTAAAATCTTGAATCCCCAATTCAGACACCTGCGTACAACTTCCTCTTGATTGAACATTCAATAGCTTAGAAAAGATCCACAAAACAAATCATAATTTTTATGTTTAATTCAAAGGTATTTTTATGTCTAAAGTAACTGGTTCAGTAAAATGGTTTAACGAAACTAAAGGCTTCGGCTTTCTATCTCAAGACAACGGCGGCCAAGATGTATTCGTACACTTTAACGCTATCGTTTCTGACGGTTTCAAAACACTGACTGAAGGTCAGAAAGTAAGCTTCAATGTAGAGCAAGGTAAAAAAGGTCCTCAAGCGACTGAAGTAACTCCTCTATAAGACTGCTTTTCTTGGTGTAGCATGCCCATGCTGCACCAAACCTCTCTCCTTCAAAAATATTCTTTCATCAATCACTCAGCCTAATTTTAGGCATTGCTTTGTGCTATCTAAAATAAACTGAATAGTACTGCTTAATTTATTATTTATAGGAAAAATCATGTCCTCAAAAAGAACTGGCCGTCAAAGGCATTGGTATCAATTACTTAACAAAGAGAAAATCACTAAAAAACAGGAGAATAAATGTTAGAAATTGAATTTAATTTAGAACAACCTCAAACCTCTTGGCACGCTAAAATACATCAATTAAATGGTGATATTTTACGAAGACACGTATTACCGAAACTTCTTTCTCATAGCTTCATGATCGATTTTGAATATTGTGAGAAAACGCAATCTGGAACTATTCTCTGTGATTCAGGTTCAAAGTTAGGAAGTTTTACTGTTAACTGATTCAGTTTTCATGCATTAATGGATAATGCAACTAATTTGGAAGGTATCCAATGGCTAGAAAAAGTAAGAAGCAGTCAGAAAAAGACAAAAAAGAGTCTGAACAAAACGCGGCGGCGGTAAAGCAGAAAACTCGACGCCGCATAGAAGACATCATGGAACAAAGAGAATTTGATAAGTTATTCGATCTATAAATGCTCTCTAGTGCTTTCTCTGCCTTTATCGTTGTGCAAGGTACCGCCACCTACCTTTGCTCAAACGAATCTCCACTCTTTTAGACTACTCTTCTAATTACACGTGCCTCTCACACACGCAAAAACAACTGGCTCCTCTATACTCAAGTGACTTGCAAATAGTCGTTTCGCTCACAGGAAAACCCGTGACTAATGACAGTTAGGTTATTTGCGTATAGCCAAAGCGATATTTTTGCGTATAATCCCTCTCGTTTGCTTCGTATAACCCCAATGATATGGTTTGGGGGTCTCTACCAGTTCCCGCAAAGTGCTGATTACGAAGAGTTGAGATCATCGTGGGTCTTACTCTTTGTGATAGCGTTCGATTTATTTCTATCTATACCTATTCTTAGAGTAACTGCATCCACAATACACATAAGGTGGAATATGAACGCATTTATTCAAGGTCTTCCAAAAGTAGAGCTGCACTTACATATCGAAGGTTCACTTGAGCCGGAACTCTTATTCAAATTAGCAAAACGAAACGGCATCGAGATCCCTTACTCTTCTCCGAGTGAACTACGCAGCGCATATCAGTTCACAGACTTACAATCATTTCTCGACCTCTATTACCAAGGAGCGGGAGTTCTGCGTACTGAGCAAGATTTTTACGATCTCACTTGGGAATACTTACTGCACTGTAAAGAAGACAACGTTATTCATACCGAAATCTTTTTTGACCCTCAAACACACACAGAACGCGGCATAGACTTTGACACTGTTATCAATGGAATCGCTCGTGCGCTAAAAGATGGTCACGAAAAACTTGGCATTACCTCGCAAATTATTGCGTGTTTTCTCCGTCACCTTTCAGAAGAGAGCGCCATAGAGACCCTACAGGCTATTCTGAAACACCGTGATAAGATCATTGGTGTTGGACTAGATTCTTCAGAACAAGGTCATCCGCCAGCTAAATTCAAGCGCGTATTTAAACAAGCAGTAGAAGAAGGCTTACTTACCGTTGCTCACGCAGGAGAAGAAGGCCCCGCACAAAATATTAGCGATGCCATTGAAATGCTTTACGTGAGCCGCGTGGATCACGGTGTTCGCTGTGTTGATGATGAAGCATTAGTTGAATCCTTAATCGAAAGCCAAATGCCACTGACAGTGTGTCCGTTATCGAATCTTAAGCTATGTGTATTCGACGATATGAAAGATCACAATATTGTGGATTTGCTACGAAAAGGTGTCGCCGTAACGATTAACTCAGACGATCCTGTGTACTTTGGTGGCTACATGACGGACAACTTTTTGGCCGTCAACAACGCACATCCAATGAGTAAGAGTGAACTTGCCCAATTTACAATGAACGCGATTGATGCCAGCTTTATCGATAACGAGTTAAAGGCGAAATATCGTCACCTTGTTAGCCAATACGTAAACCAGCACGAAGCGTTGCAATAAAGGCATCAGTGCCACGCCTTAGGTCAAACGCGTAGGTATTAAAACCCTACAAAAACTCTGTGGTTAACCGCATTTATAAACGCTAGACTGAGAAAGCTAAACTAGCACACAAAAAGGAATATAATCATGATTCAACAAGGCCAAGCTCTACCAGTTGCAACTCTAAGTGAGTTGACTGCCGATGGTATGGTTAACCACGACGTTACAGAACTGTTTGCGAACAAGAAAGTCGTACTCTTTGCTGTACCTGGCGCATTCACCCCTACCTGTTCAGAAGCTCATCTACCAGGCTATGTGGTATTAGCTGATGAGCTAAAGGCAAAAGGTGTTGATGTAATTGCGTGCGTTTCTGTAAACGATGCATTTGTGATGCAAGCGTGGGGCGAAGCTCAAAACGCTTCTGAGATTCTGATGTTGGGTGATGGCGACGCTAGCTTTACTAAAGCATTGGGTCTTGAAATGGATACAGGCGGCTTTGGTGGTATTCGCTCACAACGTTACGCGATGATCATTGAAAACGGCACAGTGACTAAGCTTAACGTTGAAGAGCCAAAAGAGTTTGAAGCAAGCAAAGCAGAAACGATTTTAGCGGCGCTTTAAACTAAAAATAACTGTCGCCCCACAAACCTGTGGGGCGTTAATCTTTTAAAGCTTTTCTCACTATCTTCTTCGAATCCACATTATCAGTAACATAGCGAACAAGTAAACTTTCTCAGTGGTTCCTCCACTACCGCTTTCATCATTACAACCAAATTCCGTTTCTTCTCCCCCAATATTTATCTGACTCGGATTATTACATTGGCTAGTGTCAGATACTTCCTCTTCATCACTTGGGCTATCGCTATCTTCGTCTTCTTGAGCTTCATCATCAGAGCTTAATAAAAAATCAGGCTTGGTCACTATATCCTCTGGAGGTTCTGTAGACGTAGTAAATGAGTCGATCCAATCTCTAAAGTGAGAAACATTGGTATACCAAGTAGGCAGAGTGATTGAACTACAAACCGTATTTATTATCGGGCTAGCACTAATAATTCCAACTTGATAAAAGCTATTATCATCAATGCTATATCTTAACAATGGGCCTCCTGTATCCCCCCCACATGCTCCATTTCCATAAATGTTGTCCCCTCTCGTAATGCTCTTCGTAGGCAATGAACATAACTTTGTGGGATCAACCGGGGATTCAATGTAGATAGGTAGATCTTCCGCAGACTCTAAACGGTTGTAGCAAAGAGAAACTGGGTAATAAGAGACATCAGTTTCTCTAAATTTTGTATTACTTTCACCTATATCTGGGTCGTTATCTCCCCCACTCCCCCACCCTGCGACCTTGAGGTTCGGCTCTGGCTCTCCAGAGTCCCAATCACTCTCAGGATTTACCAAATCTAACAGCATCTGATCACTATCAGAGTTACCCAATAATAAGGAGTTGGCCATTTCATCTGGAAAATCCCTCTCTACGTATAACAATGCTAAGTCATTTTGATAAGCGGTCGATTCCACTATCGCCAAACCGGACTCGTCAGTGGTTACTGAGTTAATAGGATAATAATCGGGATGAATAACGACATGGGTAACTTTATATATATCTGGTAGCTCAACTCTTTCCAAGTCAGACTTCCCTACAGTCACCGATATTTCTTTTGGTTTTGCTACATCGAAATTGGTGAAGACATCTTTGTTTTCGTTACCGTCCTCATAACTTGCATCCGAAGCAACTAGGCAATGTGCAGCTGTCAGCACCCAGCGACTGCTGATTATAGTGCCGCCACAAGAGTGGTCTTCGGCGAAAATACTAGCCCTTACTGATGCCATAAAGGAATAGTGAGTTTCGTACTCATCTTGAGTTGGTACGGTATAATCGTCTTCAACAACAATTGCATACGCTGGTATACAAGTGATCAATAAGCTGATTAAAAATCTCCATCTGTTCAACATACTACCCCCCTCCCCCTAAGTTTATTGAAACAGAGATAAATGCATGCTGAGCTTCAATTGCACTCACATGCATAGATAAGTGTTCTTAGAGAGTGTAGGTGCTCATTCAACTATTGACTTAATTTCTACCTAAAGTTGAAAAATATGTGATTGCATTCCAATAAATAAGACCCTTAAACGAGGCCCCCTACTTAATTAGATCCTGTTGCAGGGGGCCTAGAGAAGAGCTAAAGGGCTAACGCATTCTCACAACACTCGTTTGTTGCTTACGCTGCATTTCCGCAAAAGTCAGCACAAACGGGGATGACTGCTTTACACGGCTTGGTAATGAAGAAAGCGCATTGTAGGCATCCTGTTTCGTTTTAAAATCACCAACAGTTACCGTATACCAACGCGTGCCTCGGCTGTTTTTCCAGTTAACCCAAACCGGATGCTTAGGATCGATATAGCGAATATAATCTTTCACATCTTTTTCTTGCTTTAGCGCGAGTACCTGCATTGTGTAATGGTTTGGGTTTAAATAACCATATGCATCCTGAGAGGTCATGACTCCAACACATTGGCCGCTATCGACCTCCTGCTGGTAAGGCATAGCGCAGCCCATGAGCGATAAAATCAATGTCAAAGATAAAATCTTGTGCACGTGTCACTCCATTCTTGTTCTAGTTTCTTTTCTCTCGCACCCAAAAACACAAAACGCTCTTGGTCAGGTAAAAACACACCCTTACAAGAAGGCCTGCGTTTTAACGCAACGAGTATTCCAAAAACGTAAGGCGACCACGTCGGTCGCCTTAGTAAATTGATTTAATAGAACATTAACAAGATAGAGTGATATAGACAGAAGTTCGCTACTGTTTAGAACCAGCTAGCGACCAATTGCTTAAACCAGTCTAAAATTCGCTTGAATAAACTGCCTTCCTCCACTGACTCCAATGCAACGAGCTCGGCTTCATTTACGACCTTACCGTCGACTTTGTAAAGCACTTTACCAACCACTTGTTGCTCAGAAATTGGCGCAACTAAATCACCGTTGTATTCAACTTCCGCTTGCAACTTTTTTACATCTCCTTTTGGCAAAGTGAGATAAACATCGTTAGCTACGCCGACAGTAAGCTCGTCTTTTTCGCCCATCCAAACTCGAGCTTTCGCAAGTTCCGCACCCGCCTCAGTCGGCATTACCGTATCGTAAAAGCGGAAGCCATAACTTAACAGCTGCTTGCTTTCTGATTCACGAACATTCTCGCTCTTCGCTCCCATCACTACGGCAATCAAACGCATATCACCTTGTGTTGCAGAAGTCGCTAGACTATAACCCGCACCGCTTGTATATCCAGTTTTCATGCCATCGACATTCATACTACGATCACGAAGCAAGCCATTACGGTTGTATTGAGTGATGCCATTGTAAGTAAAAGAGGTTTCGCTATACAGCGGATAGATATCAGGTAAGTCACGAATAATCGCTTGGCCCAACTTGGCAATATCATAAGGTGTCGAATATAAACCGTCACTGTCTAGGCCGTGAGGGTTGGTGAATGCCGTGTTAGACAATTCAAGCTTGGCGGCCCAACTATTCATCAAACTCACAAACCCTGATTCACTTCCCGCAACATGCTCAGCAATAGCGACACTGGCATCGTTACCAGATTGAACAATCAGACCACGGTATAAGTCAGACAAAGAAACGGAAGTATTGACTTCAATAAACATTTTTGAAGAATCTGGGAAATTTTTTGCCCAAGCATTTCTGCTGATGACAACCTCATCATTCAACGTAATATTGCCTGTATTAATTTCTTGACCAGCTACATAAGCAGTCATCAACTTCGTTAAACTCGCAGGGTTTAAACGTTTGTGGGCATCACGTTCAACCAGTACTTTCCCCGTATGGAAGTCCATCAAAACATAACCACGAGAACTGAGTTCCGGCGCATTTGGCACAACTGAAGGCGCAGCATAAGCCAACGAGGATACAGCAGCGAACCCTGTAATTAACACTGTGTGTAATATAGTACTTTTTCTCATCATGACATCTTATCTTAGTAGCATTTAAGGCTTACAAACGGTACCCGAATGAATTCAAAGCGCGGGATTACCTAGTTAAAAAACGAGTATATTGAAACGGCGCTCAGTTACAGCCACCTTGTTACGATTGGTTACTTTTACTCAATGTTTGTCGAAAATAATGAGAGGTAGGTAGAGCTTTCGTCTTGAAGAATGAAACAGGAGCGAAAATAATTCCGTAACGCTATGTTTTTTGAGAGGGGAGAAAAAGCGCGCAAGTCAATTCAGGGAGTAAGTTGGTATAGGAAAAGTAGTTGAGCTTTTATCCATATCTAAATAGGAAACAACAAAAACAATCAACAATAAGCCCAGCTAATTATTTACCAAGAAAACATATTGAAAACGCATCATAAAATCGTAATTAATTATCGATAAATTTAAAAACCTAATATTATAATTTATGTAAATTTCATTTATTATTAAACTGGAGAAAAATACAGCTTTCCTTTTTTAAAACTAAGAGACGATTTTTTCGATGTTTTTAGGTTTATCTCATCAGAGAACTTGGTATAACAGTGAGGGATAAGGCATCCGGACTTAGCGCGAAAGGATAACCCACTGTTATTTAAGTTCACACGCTGCTTTTTAATGACTAGAGACTTTAAACTGCGGTTACCTTCGGTTTGTACGGCTATTCTTTGACGTATCCCAACCCAGTACGACTCAAACGACGACATCATACATATCCTCTTTCATGATATAAGCATTAATAATTAAACATCGCTAAAAGCTAAGCTTGTCTTAAATAAAAGTACTAGAAATTAATTTTATTTCTTTAAAACAAATCAACCCGCACATTCCACATAAATTTAGTGGTTATGTCAAATATTAATTATCATTAATTTTATTTATAATGGATATAAAATCAGTTTATAATTTTTAAATAATTTAATTATTAGAAAGCAGTATGACCAGTCCATATTTAACATGGAAATATGAGCTTTGTTTTGCATCATAATATATAAATACATTAAAGATTCATCTACGAACTAAATGATCTTCAAGAGGTGATATAAATTAGCATTTCGAGACTAAATGAGAATAAAAATAGCGCACCGTATATGGTGCGCTATAGATTTGATTAAGGTCACTGTATAAGCATATATAAAACTAAACTCATTTGACGTAGCTAGGCCAAGATTGCTTATGGTTTAAGTTTCAATACTTTATCAATATCTTCTGCGCTGTGGCGCTCAGGTAACTGCTCCCATTCTTCACCCCATGAACGGTTCACAATTCGACCACGTTTTACCGCTTCACGCTCATCAATTACTTTTGCCCAACGCACAACGTTTTTGTAGCTTTCTACGTCTAAGAATTCAGCCGCATCGTAAGCACGACCCAACACAAGGTTGCCGTACCATGGCCATGTTGCGATATCAGCGATGCTGTACTCATCGCCACCTAGGAATTCATTGTTCGCAAGACGCTTGTCTAATACATCTAACTGACGTTTTGCTTCCATTGTAAAGCGGTTGATTGGGTACTCGAACTTCTCTGGTGCGTACGCGTAGAAGTGACCAAAACCACCGCCTAGATATGGCGCAGAACCTTGCAGCCAGAATAACCAGTTCATTACCTCAGCACGCTTAGCGCCTTCTTTTGGTAAGAAATGATCAAACTTCTCTGCTAGATAAAACAAGATGTTGCCAGATTCAAACACGTTCACTGGCTCAGAACCCGAACGGTCAACCAATGCCGGAATTTTAGAGTTTGGGTTAACAGCCACAAAGCCAGAGCCAAACTGGTCGCCATCGCCAATCTTAATCAGGTATGCATCGTATTCTGCTGCCGTTACGCCAGCCGCCAAAAGCTCTTCAAACATGATCGTCACTTTCTGACCATTTGGGGTACCCATTGAGTAAAGTTGGAATGGGTGCTCACCAACTGGAAGCTCTTGCTCATGACGTGCGCCAGAATCCGGACGGTTGATGCTCGCCCACTGACCGCCGTTTTCATTATCGTTTGTCCAAACTTTTGGTGGAATGTATTCGTTAGCCATTGTTTTCCCTTATTGTGTTTGAATGCATCTTCAAACTGACGGGTCTTACGCGCCAGCAAGCATTATTAACATCACCTCTTCGCCAACTGCGATTAGGCATACTCAAGATATTAGGTCGAATTCGCTAAATAAAAGTCCTGCAATCTCTTTTAGTTAGAACCTTTGGTTATGGGATTTTCTTTCACGCTATAAGTAAAAACGTCACGGTAATGTGAACTAGGTTCGAGATGCCAACGATGAGTAAGCTACACTCGGCTGCGCTCCTCTGTTTGGTGATTTAGGACCGCTGCTAAACTATACAGTGACCAAGAGTGAAGTTGTTTTGGATACCTTAGTTCAAACAACTTACGTGCGTGATAGGCAGTTAAGTTAGATAGTTAGAAAGAAAACGCCCTTCACTAAATCAATGAAGGGCGTTTTTAATGTATTCGAAACCGTTACTTAGCTGATTCAAACAAACCAGAAATACCTTTCAAAGGGAAAAGCCTTGCTTGTTCCAACCCTATCAACGTTACTTTACTAAGGTCATCAATAAAGAAACGACTGGTCATCGTGTGTTTGCCACCATTAATGAAAACCTCGATGACAGAATTGTCGATATATATATCAATCGTCTGCTTAGCGTCCAATCTTGGTGCTTTTCGAATGCTACCAAATTCTTCTGCATACAAATGAGACATGTGACGACGGTCCAGCATAAACTCGTGCTCTGTCGCACTAAAGACGATGTTGTCACCTTTGAGGTTACTCAGCTCGAGTTCAAAGCCATCGCCCTCAAGGTCTAATTGGATCAAACAACTTGTGCTTTCCAGTGTATGGGATTGTGCAAAGACCACCTCTTCTTTTCTTAAACTCTCCAATTCAGGGAGTGGAGTTTGAACAAGAAAACCATCTTTCAACGTTAGTTCTCTAGGAAGAGACAACATTCCTGCCCACTGGTGTGTGACTGATGGTGTGTCGATTTCTGGCAACCCTATCCATGCAATAAGAATGCGACGCCCATTCTCATCTAAATAGGTTTGTGGGGCGTAGAAATCAAACCCATAATCTGGCTGCAAAATATCTTGGTGGTTTTCTAAAATCATCGACTCTAGGTTCAACTGATCACCCACGATATATGCGACAGAATAGATGTTTTTGAAATCATAAGGATTACTACTGCTCACGCCCTGTGGAGAAAACAGCATCACCGATTGACCATTAATCTCAAAGAAATCAGGACACTCCCACATGTACCCAAGGTCAGAAAACTTGGTCTTGATAGGACCTTTATGCTGCCACGTTTTCAAATCTTTGCTTTGATAGAGCGCCATTGAACCATGCTCGGTTTTGGTTTGAGCTCCCACCACCATCAAATAGTCGTCGCCTTTCTTCCAAACTTTTGGATCACGAAAGTGCTCCGTGTAATGTTCGTTCTCAATGACCACACCATGCTTTTCAATATTGCCGTCTGAATCCATGGTGGCAAAGCACTGTGTTGGAATTCGATTCCAGTTTTGGTCACGCTTATTACCAGTAAAAAACAGCAAAGCCTTGTTGTTTTCCACCAAAGCACCGCCCGAATAGACACCATGTGAATCGTAGTCTTGGTCGGGATGAAGACCCACACCATGATCAGTAAAATGGATGAAGTCTTTAGTAGAAAGGTGGTACCAATACTTCATTCCATGGATTGGTCCCACAGGCGTCCACTGGTAAAAGATGTGGTGCTCACCATTGAAATAGCACAACCCATTTGGGTCATTTAACAGCCCAAATCTAGGGGCGATATGAAAACTAGGAAAGCCTTTATCTTGCTGACGTGAAAGTGTCATTTCTTCGATATCACACTGAGGGATTTGCTCAAGTCGGCGATATCTTTGCTCTACAGTCCAACGGTTGTTTAAGCTCATAATTTTTCTCAACTGAAATTGGATCTGAAGATCATTGCCCAATAAATTGCAGCAACTCTGTCTGGGTCGGAAGCGCGGTCATTGCGCCTTTTTGCGTCGTCGCTAATGCACCACAGCCATTTGCCCATTGAATCGCAGAGCTAACAACAGGATGATTTTTCCAATCGTCATGCCGAGACAGGCATGCCAGTAGCCCTCCGACAAAAGCATCACCCGCACCTGTGGTATCAATCGGACTAACGACTTGACCTGTGATCAGTTCACTCTGACTTTCAAAGATGCGCCAAACACCTTTCGCACCTTGTGTCACCAAGACCAAAGCAATATTCAAAGAGGCTATTTGTTGTAAACCTTGCGCCATCGACGTTGAGTCAGTTAAGAACAAAAGCTCTTCTTCAGAGAACTTAACCACATCGGCCATCGCTACAGCCTTCATCACGACAGCTTGGATTTCTGATTGATCTTGCCACACTTCATCACGCAAGTTAGGGTCAAAGCTAATGAAACCACCAGCGGCTTTTGCTCTTTTGATCGCCTCAAATGTGCTGCTTCGACTTGGCTCATTTGCCAGTGAAATCGAGCAGACATGCAGCCAATCACCTTGCTTAAAGTTAGGGATGTCTTCAACAGACATAAACTGATCAGCGCTCGGTTTTACCATAAACGTAAAGCTGCGCTCACCTTGCTCGTCTAAATCCACCACCACTGTTGATGTTCTTTGCTCAGGATCTTTAACGAGAAACTCCGTGCTCACGCCCTCTTGATCGAGCGTTGATTGCATGAAGCGACCAAATGGGTCATCACCTACACGTCCAAAAAACGCACTCTTACCAGATAGACGAGCAATAGCTACGGCGACATTCGCTGGTGCACCACCGGGACATTTGAGTAAAGAAGTCTCAGATTCCGGTATTAGATCGACAACAGCATCACCAGTTACCCACACTTGATTCATCTTGCTTACCTTGAAATTAAAGCCCTGATAGTCCAACGTGTTGAACACCTTCACTACCAAGTAAAAATTGAAAAAGGCTAGCCAAGCCATTAGTGCTTGGCTAGCACCCCAAACATTTAGGAAAAGAAGTGGATTTTGGGGGACTCCACCCCTAAGGAGTTCAGATTAAGCCGCTGCTTTTCTACCAACTTTAGCGCGGTCACGCATACCAAGAACAATGGTGAGAACAAATGCGGTCAAGAACGCGATCACCATACCCGCGATGTAGTATCCAATCTTCTCTGGCGTAATAGAAATGATGCCTGGAAGACCTGCTGCACCCAATGCCTGAGCTTTCACATTAAACATTGTAATGAACGCGCTCGATAACGCCGCAGCGCAAACTGCCGCAATAAATGGGTAACGTAGTTTTAGATTAACACCAAACATGGCTGGCTCTGTAATACCCAGCAAACCCGTAACACCCGATGGAATCGCAATACCTTTCATCTTCTTATCTTTGCTCATCACGCCCACCGCCAACGCTGCCGCTCCTTGAGAAACGTTAGACATCGCCGCAATAGGAAAGATAAAGGTGCCGCCCGTCGTCGCAATATCCGCAAGAAGTTGAGTTTCAATCGCAATGAAGCTGTGATGCATACCAGTAATAACAAACGGCGCATAAATAAGACCAAATACCGCACCACCAACAAAGCCAGCTGTGTTGTATAGCCAGTTCAGACCATCACCTAATAGGAAACCGATATCACGCGTGAACGGACCGACGACAGTAAACGTTAGCAAACCCGCTATGAAAATCGCCAGTAATGGCGTTAAAAGGTTGTCTAAAACAGAAGGTATGACTTTACGTAAGCCTAGCTCAACCTTCGCAAGAATGAATGCCGATACCAAAACCGGTAACACCGAACCTTGGTAACCCACTTTTTGGATTTCAAAGCCAAGAATATTCCAAACCGGAATGTTGCCAGACACAGATGCGCCGCCGAATCCCCAACCATTCAGCAAGTCAGGGTGAACCATCAACATACCTAGCGCCGCCCCTAAATATGGGTTACCGCCAAACTTCTTACTGGCTGAAAATGCCAGCAGAATAGGCAGGTAAACAAACGGCGCGTTCGCAAACGTGTTGATCATGTTCGCCAAGTCTGTCAGTCCTGGGTTGGCATCAATCAAAGATTTGCCATCAATGAACAAGCCTTGAGCAGTCAATAGGTTATAGATACCCATCAACAAACCACCAGCGACGATTGCGGGAATGATTGGGACGAAAATATCAGACAGCCCTTTCACCGCGCGCTGAACGATGTTTTGTTTCTCTGCGCCGGCAGACGCAACGTCGTTGGTGGACATTTCACTCATCCCCGTCAACTTCGCCATTTCTGCATAAACTTGGTTTACGATGCCTGATCCAAAAATGATTTGGTACTGACCCGCAACTTTGAACTGCCCTTTTACTCCTTCAAGGCTATCAATCGCTTGTTCATCTATTTTTTGCTCATCTGCAACGGCAAGGCGTAAACGTGTCGCACAATGCGCAAGTGCGGTGATGTTGCTTTTACCACCTAATAGAGTTAACAACTCTTTTGCTACTGCCGGATAATTCATTTCATACCCCATTGGATTATTATCTGAGCTTGCGAAATTTTCGGGAACGTTTGCAAAACAGATTTTTGCTCAATAAAACCAAATGATCAAAGATAAAGCAGAGAGAATGTGAGAATGATCGTCAAATTCTCTCCCTAAGAGCAGTATAGGAGGTTAGAATCGCTACTTATCAAAGAGCTTTTCATCTTCTCTTTGCAAACAATCCCAAAAACGAAAAACAGAATGGATAGGAACAATGGCGAGTCTGCATGATGTCGCCCGTCTGGCTGGCGTATCAAAATCAACAGTGTCACGGGTTATAAACGATGAATATGGCGTAAAAGAAGCGACAAAACTGAAGGTCCGCCAAGCAGTAGCGGAGTGTGGCTATGTGCCGAACCAAGTCGCTAAAGATCTAAAATCTCAAAAGACCAATCTGGTTGGTGTCATTGTTCCTCGGGTTTCCTCTCATGCCACATCCCAAGGTGTCGATGGATTAACCGATGTCCTTGAAAAAGCCGGGAAACATGTCTTACTTGCTAGCACTCACCAAGCCCACGAAAAAGAACTGGAATACATTCAGATCTTTAACCAAAAACGGGTTGAAGGGATCATTCTTTACGCCACCCACCTCGATTCCAAACTGGTAAAAGCAATTCAAAACTCAGCCGTTCCAGTTGTGCTCGTCGGTCAAGATGGTTCCATGTTTAATATTCCAAGCATCATTCATGATGACGCACGAGTAGGGTTTGAAGCGGGAAATAGACTGGTTGCAAAAGGTTGCCAAACCATGGGTTTTATTGGTGTGCAAGGTGACGATATCGCGGTAGATAAGCAACGCTCTGAAGGATTTGTTCAAGCGCTACAGCATCATGGTTTTGAGATCGCCTTCCATGCTCGTGGTGACTTTACCATCGATTCTGGCTATTCATTGGCAAAACAACACTTAACAAAGAACCCTAAGCTAGATGGCTTGTTCTGTGCGACAGACCGTATTGCTATCGGTGCGATGAGAGCGATTCAAGAGCTCGGGTTAACACCGGGTAAAGACGTTTTAGTGCTAGGAGTTGGTGATGATGAGCTCGCATCAGTGTGCACCCCAACCTTATCAACATTTAACTATGCATTTGATAAAGCGGGTGAAAATGGTGCGAAACTGCTACTAGATAGAATTGCCAACAGAAGTTTTGAAATGAGTAAGATGGTACTAACCTTCAAAACAATTGAGCGTCAGTCCTGTTAATGAAAAAGCGCCAACTGAAATCAGTTGGCGCTTTTCTTATTACTCTTTGTCGGTTAGATCCCTTTAGAACCAAGTTTCCATTTGCAGTGCAAACAGAACTTCACCACCATCACCCATCGTTGCAGCACCCGCATCCTGGCTAATCGAGTAGCCATTCAAGTCTTCGCTCCAATCAACGTAGCTAACTGCAAAACGTAGCTCCGGACGGTCAAAGAAACCTGCAGCGGTAGACATCTTAAGCGTTGGTGCAATTGTCGCTTTGTAAAAACTGCCACTTGCTTTATCAATCGCATTGTCTAGGTCCATGTATTGGTATGAGCCTTCATAAACCATCTCAAAGTTCTGCGTAAACTCTTGCGCTAAGCGGATGTTGAACGATGCCCACGTAAATTCATCATTTTTAGCAAAGCGATCTTGGCTGTGTTCTGCTAGCAACGCAGGTGCTACACGCCAGTTGTCGCCGATGCGTGTTACACCATAGCTGAACAAGCGTACGGCTTTTGCGTCTTCTAACAAATCTCCGTTTGAACCGATGCCTTTAAGTTCCGCACCCAGTCCATCACCCATCAAAATACCGGTTTTAGAGAAGCCTTCACTCATGCCAAAGAAGTTATCGCCATGGTAAGCAAACATCGCATGTAAACCTTTGTCCGCTGAGCCTTCTACGCGATCATTGTTATCAGCAGACGCCATGCCGCTCAGCATCAATTGCCAACTACCGAAGCGGTTGTTCATTGTCGCGATATAGTTTTCAACATCCGTTGACGAGCTATCAATCTCACCAAAATCACGACCATAGATCGAGAAGTTTGCTTTCCACGAATCGCTCATTTGGACGTCATACACGCCAGCACCAGTGCCAGATAAGAAAACGATATCCGAGTCAAAGAAGTGAATGTCAAAGTTATCACGGTCAAATCGTTTACCAGCCCAAAACGTCGCGTCAGCAAAAGCTCTTGATTCAGAGAACATACTCAACTTGTTTAGCTCAGCATATACCTGACGAACGTTTAATTGACTCTCGCTCGCCGTCCATTCGTTATTGGTTTCCGTACTATCTGCCAACATGATTCGGAACAATGCGCTGGAACCATCATCTGCAAAACGTTTGTGAATAAGGTTTGCTTCCACATAATGATCATCCTCTACCCCTAATCGCCCAACTGGAGCGCCAATAGCACCAGCTGCCGTCATGTAAGGACCAGTACCCACTGCACCATTCAGATCGTCATTAATCAGTAGCCCGGAACGAGCGTAGCCATGAAACTCAAAGCTTGAGGCTTTCTCATTTGCTTCTGTGGATGCTTTTTCTGTCTGCTCAAGTCTCTGTTCTAATTCATTAATTCGCTTTTCAAGAGCGTCAACATCTGTTGCTGCGAATGCAGGTGCAGTAACCAGTCCAAGCGCTACTGCCATCGTCAAAGTGTGTAGTTTCATTTCCATAGTCTCACGTAAATTTATACTTAGGCATATTGCAAACGTTCCCAAGAAAAATCGCAAACTTATGGTGACTTTAAATGTCCATCTAAAGCCTGAATTTCAGAGCGCTCAGACTCAGAGCGTCTCTACTACTTGTATCAATGAGGGCGATAATATATAAACTTTTCGGGAACGTTACCGTTAAGAGGCCATTTTGTTACTTCTATCACGTTCAATTGTGTTACTTACAGAAAAATCATTAACCAGCGCACATTTGAATAGCAATGAGAAAGAGGCATTGAAAGCCTTATTAACAGGTGGCATTGTGGCAAAGACGTTGGCTCAACGTCTTTTATAGATTGTCTTGTGGTTAGAGCGCACAAAAACTTCATAGAATCAGTGAGAGAATTTGGCTCCATGCATTTTAATATCTACAAAACTCATTTTTTGAACATAAATGAGTTTTGTAAAATCTAATAATCTTGCTCATGGTCACTTCGGCTTCGAAAAGCCACTCATTACCAAAAAGTAATCAAGCTAATGCATCTCAACGTTATTCTCTTCGACTAGTAAGTATTTAATTTGATGTTGAAAATCTGCCTCAATTATATCTTCTCGACCTTTGGACATAACGGTGTCGTAAACCATGTTTACATATTCATACGACAGATATTTATCAAAAACATGAACTATATCGTCGTTAATTAAAATTTCACCGTAACAAGCTAAGTCTTCATCAAACGTATTTTGGTAACAAGATATTTTAGAACTATCCCATCCAGAGTAAAATTCGACACTCTTGACATCGTCATACATCGCAATTACTAACTTTTCGATTCCAAGCTGTCCTTCAGCCTCAAACCTCGACTCAAAGTTAACATAACCGATAGCAATACCTTCATTAGAAGCTGAGTAATCTTTATTAACTCCGTAGTGGACTTGATTTTCTCTAAGTTTAGCATTGCCAATAGCTTTCCAAGTTAGGCGGTTCCCGTCAATATTTTCACCAAATGTAAGCTCTTCTTTGACCTCAATAATTTGGTTCGCTAGTTGGTAAGTTAAAGGCAGGTCAAGATCCGGAACGTTAGTGGCAAGACTTAGACCTTTCCTGCTATGTTTTTCGTAAATTACCTGATGCTTTCTTGGCTCGGAGTGAGAGCTTACAACTATCCATCCGCTTTCTTCAGTAGATGGGTTAGTTGATTCGGAGTTACAACCCAAAATAAGAAGAGTTGACGCGCTAAACAGTACAGTTTTTAAGTACATAGTGAGTATTCAAAGTTAATTATTTCTTGGCATTATCATTTAAATTAATACCATGGGCAACAAAATCATACTTTAATACCTCAACAGCTATTCTATTTCGAAGTTAATATTTTTGATTAGCTACATATCTAGGTTAATAACAGAGAACGATGTAAAAGTGAATTATGTGTACTCACTCTATACTTAATCATACAAGTCCGGCAGTGCGAAACGAATAAAGTGAAAGTGTCAAAAGCCCGAATAACATTCCTCAAACAAAAACGCCCTTCATATAAGTAAAGGGCGTTTGGTATTTGACGTTTTGATTAGCGAGCTATAATACCAACCCACCGTCAATCTTGAGCACTTGTCCTGTGATGTAGGCGCTCTTGTCTGAGGTTAGGAAAGAGACGCCACTGGCAATATCTTGAACTGAGCCCATGCGCCCTAATGGGGTTTTGCCTTCCATCATTTGAATGACTTTCTCTGGCAGGTTCTTGGTCATATCGGTGGCGATAAAGCCTGGCGCGACACAGTTGACGCGTATCTGTGCACCCTTTCTTGACAGCTCTTTCGCCCAGCCTTTGCTCATTGAGATGACGCCGCCTTTACTTGCGCCATAGTTGCTCTGGCCGATGTTACCATCCGTTCCCACTATAGAAGAAATGCTGACAATACTACCTGCACCCTGCTCTAGCATGACAGGAGCAACACGTTGGGTGAGTAAGAACACCGCTTTTAGGTTCACGTCGATCACGCTGTCCCAGTCTTGCTCTAACATGTCTGGCAACAATGCATCTCGAGTGATGCCCGCGTTGTTAACCAGAGCATCGATTCTTCCGTGCTGCTCTACAACACTTTCTACTACTTCACTGACGGCTTCGGCATCACACAAGTTGACTTGATAACTGCTTAGCTGCGCCGACTGACTCCATTCCACGGGCGCTATATCTAGCCCGACAACATGGAATCCATCCTCCAGTAATTGTTCACAAATCGCTTGGCCAATACCACGAGCCGCACCAGTGACTACTGCTACTTTTTCCGGTTTCATCTTGGTCTTCCTTAATTGTTGAGATTACAAATTCGCTTGTATCCCTAGCGTTTTTTGTTTTTATGCCTAGTCGCGTTACAACTGCGCTTCTCATACGCAGGGTCTTTTATATCTTATAAAAACTATAGAAACAGTCTGGGAGTCGGATGTGAACTAATCAAGGCAACTTGATGACTATGGCAAGATCAACGTAAGAAAGTGTGTTGGAAGGCGCAAAGTTACACGATTGGAGGACTTGGATAGAAAAGTATTGGTCTGATTAATCAAATACTACTTCATCAGACCAATATTACTTGTCTTTTAATCTCTTACAAAAGCTGGTTTTGTTATTTTCACCAGAAAAGGCTGAAGCAAGAGATTAAACAACATGCCAGTAATAAACAGGGTGATCACAATACTCGCACCACTCGGTAAGTCATAGCGAGCCGATGCGGCAATACCCGATAAGATCCCAACAATACCAATGCTGATACTGGCGACAAAGAATCGAGTTCCCTTCAATGCTGCCGCACATAACGCTGGAATCACCAACAAAGCAAATTCTAAATAAATACCGGTTAACTTGACCGTAATGGGCATCAGAATAGCAAAGATCAGATAAAAACCACTACCGCGCATAAACGCAGGTTTTAACCAAACCAATAGCAACATCGCAGCGGTAATAAGTGCCAAAGGCCAAACGTCTGCCCAAGTCGCCCATAACAGTTGCCCATTAAGAATGCCCTGAATAAAGTCTCCGCCATGTGGGTCTTTGCTCACCAGCAGGATCGCCAGCGATGCAGACACGACAAACAAGCTGCCAATCATGGGCTCTAAATGCTGTTGGTAGCGCTTTTCCATTAGGGCGATCAGACCGCAAAGCAGTAACGACATCACCCAAGGGCCAACCATCTCACCAAAGAAAGAACCGTAAAAGAGATCGTATTGGTTCAACCAATAGTGACTCAGCGCTGCCCCCAAGGCCGCAACTTGTGCCACCGCCAAATCAATAAAGATAATTTGGCGCTTTAACACTTGTTGTCCGAGCACCACATTACCAACCAGAGCAATCAAGCCACACAGCACCGCTGGTAATAGCCATGCATAATCTGCCATGGCTTAGATCTTCACCGGAACAGGTTGCACGAGCACGTCCAACAAATCATCGATAACCTGATCGTACATTTCATCCAAGCTTTCGCCATCAGAAACCGTTAAAGGCAGCTGAATCAGCGGCTTATTGATTTGTTTTTGTAACCAGTTTGCTGGACGCTGGTCTTGATGCGACGAGTAGACAATCGCTTCAAAAGAATCTGAGTCCAACTTAGTTAAAGATTGAAGGTGCGAAGTGGTAGGAGAAATGCCTGGTTTCGGTTCTAGGTCAGCAATTTGCTCCATGCCAAGCCAATCGTATAGATAACGGTAGGTTTCGTGATAGCCCACCACTTGTTTGCCCTTTAATGGCGCGGCTTTCTCATTCCACTCATTGAGCTTTTTACGCCAGTGAGCACGAAACTTCATACCATTCACTTGATAGCTTTGCGCGTTTTCAGGGTCGATGCTCTTCAAACGTTCCGTCACAGCACGAGAAATCGCAACCATGTCATTCGCCGCAAACTGCACATGTGGGTTTCCGTGCGCATGAATGTCCCCCATGCTGCGGTCGACATGATCATGAGTGTCTAACATGCGCACGAAATCGGTCGCGTAGATCATGCTTTGTGAACCGTTTTGTACCGCACCATTACTACTGCGAACTTGCAACATAGGCAACCACCCTACTTCTAACTCCGCGCCAGAACACATAGCCATGTCGGCTTGGCGCATCTTTGCAATCAAAGAAGGGCGAGCTTGTACGTAATGAGGATCTTGCTTGGCGGTGGTCGCGGAATAGATGGTCGCGTCTGGGGCGTGACTTTCGAGAAGGGCTTTCCATTCTGGCTCACAAACAAAGATGTTAAGAGCCAAAGCAGGTGAAGAGATGATGGCAGTCCCCGCCGCCATCATCGCTAAACTGCATTTATTTAATGTCAGCTTAGAACGCATGTGCACCGTGCGCTCCAAATGTCATAACGTATTGCAGAGTGAATACGTTGTCTGTCTCGCTGTCTTGGTTATCAATGCGAGTGTATTGCGCACGGATAGTACCGAAATGAGAAGAATCCCATGCGATCATCGCATCCATTTCTTTATCATTCAGCTCAGTAAAATGCATGTGGTCGCCGTGTGCATGACCATCGTAGCTTTCTGCTTCGCCGTAACGTAGACCAGCTGACCAGCTTGGGTTGAAGCGATAAACACCCGAAACATAGTAAGCGCTTAAGTTGTCTGGTGACTCTGCATCGTTTTTATATTTGCTGTCTACCACACCGTCTAACAGCATGTATTCAGCCGATAGCGTGAAGTTGCTGTATTTGTAATTACCGTCTGGTGCCCATTTCCAAACAAAATCAGCACTGTAAAGGTTCGCACCTGTCACTGCTGCGCCATGATGGTGATCGTGATCATGCTCTTCTTCATGACCGTGGTCGTGATCTTCGAATTCTTTAACCTTGCCGTTTTCGTTGCGCAGGTAACTTAAACCAAACTGCCAACTTGAAGATTCGGAGAAGTCATTCCCAAGCTTCAGCGTCGTGGTGTACACGCCAACTTCAGAACCATCTTCGACAGAAGACATTTTGCTACCACTGAGCGCTTCTACACCAAGTTTTACATAAAGGTCGGTTGGCAACACGATGTTTGCACGTACACCATCATCGTAGTAGTGCGAGCCAAGGAAAGTACGATAAGCAATTGGACGCTCAACAAAGCTATCGGTGTGCATGTGTTGGTTATTCAGATAACCAAAGTCAGATAGAAATCGGCCGGCGCGCACATTTACACCATATGGCAATGCCAAAGTTTCGATGAATGCCTCTTCAAGCTCTAATTCTGTCTCATCACCATGACTTTCAAGAACCGCGGTCAATGCGCCGTAAAACTTGTCGTCGATATTTGATGAGAAGTTTAATTCCGTATGGCCTAGACCAAAGCCTTCTTCGCGCTCAGAATTATGACGTTGGCCATCTTGGTAGTAGCCATCAACAACAACACCAATCTGTGGGTTCGATAGTGTGTCGGCAAAAACAGGGGATGCAAAAATGCTACCGATCACGAGAGACACCAATTTCTTATTCACTACTTTTTCCTTTTGTTATGTTATAACATTTAATTTTGCGATGTTATAATATAACAATTCTCATTACACAAGCAGAAATTTAAATTAGGCTCCGATTTCATGTTCGTACTCAATCCATGAATTAGGCTATCAACAAATGAATCAATTGATGTTTTTTAAACGTATACTAATGAGAGTTAGTAATTAAATAAGTAACGGAATTTCAATATGTTGAATATGGATTTTTCAAAAAGAATCGTGATAGAGACTGCTCAACAGGAATGGATCGCCAGCCCTTCCAAAGGTGTGTGGCGCAAACCTTTGGAACGAGAAGCCAAAGAATCAGGGCATACCACCAGCGTCGTTAAGTACGAGCCAAATTCGCAGTTTTCAACTCATCCTCACCCTCAAGGAGAAGAAATATTGGTGCTCGAGGGAGTATTCTCCGACGAATACGGTGACTACCCTGCCGGCACTTACCTTCGTAACCCTCCAGGAAGTCAACACGCACCATTTAGCAAAGAAGGCTGTGTGATTTTAGTTAAACTAAATCAGTTCGAATCTGAGGATCTTGAAACAGTTCGCATTAATACAAACCAAGCGAGCTGGCAGAGTGGTGTCGGTGGGTTGCAAGTCATGCCTCTACATAATTTTGAGCACGAACATGTCGCGTTGGTTAAGTGGCCAAAAGGTGAGAAATTTCAACCACACCGTCACTTTGGTGGTGAAGAGATTTTCGTATTGTCAGGAGAGTTTAGAGACGAGCTAGGTACCTATCCCGCTCTCTCTTGGATCCGAAGCCCACATATGAGCGAGCATTTTCCTTTTGTAGAGCAAGAAACGATCATTTGGGTAAAAACTGGTCACCTGCCGCTCCAAGCTCCTGCTCAGCACTCCTAATGTTTGCACACTTGGCATCGTCCATTGGAACTAAAATCGGCCCGCTATTTACGAGCCGATGATCATTTCGTCACTAAGAACCCATTATTCGCGAGTGGAGCCAGTCTTTGAGCTCAGCCCGGTTATGTTTTAACACGTTCATTTCGTGATCATCAATCGGGCTTCCTTGAAGTTCTAGTACGCGGATTTCCTTATCTAAAGCATTGTAGTTTTTAACGGTTTCAGCAAATGATGCATCGTTTTCGGTAAGCTGAGTAATGGTATCCAAATGTTCTGGGAATTCATGAGTTAATGAGTGATTTTCACCTAACATAGAGACCTCTTGGCTAGAGTTGTTGATGTATTTGTCCGCTCATTTTTTGAGCGGTACATTTCTAACCATAGCACTTGAAATAGCACAATATCGTCGATTTGAGCACACTTTTACTGAACTTCTTAGTCATGGTTTATCACTCTTTTAACCGCGCGACTCCGCTCGTTATTATTCTGTGTTTTATCAATAATCGACTACATTTAATACACTTCTCATAAAAAGGTACATCTAAATGAACAGCATGAAAATTGGCTTGATCAGTGCGTCAATAACAGTTGCGTTGATTGGCTGTAATTCAGACAGTGACTCTGTCAGCACAATGACTCCGGTTACCTTGTCTGTATCAGATGCCCCTATTGATGACGTATCAGAAGTGGTTATCGCATACAACAAAGTGGCATTCCTCCCTTTGGATGGTGGTACACCACAAGTTTTCGATGTGTATAAAACCGACGAAGACGGAAATTTCGTTGACGAAAATGGTAATCCTCTGCTCGATAATGAAGATCCAATACCATTAAGCGTTAACTTACTCGACTTCCAGGGCAGTAACGCTCAAGAGTTAGTGGACGACGAGCTGATACCCATTGGCAATTACAAACTCTGCGTGTTTGCGAATGATGGCGATCATCCGGATTATCCATCCTATGTTGTTGATGAAGCGACCGGCAATCAAATACCACTGACCGTAAAAGGTAATGGGGCTTGTCCGCAGGGGGTCGGAAAAGATCCGAATTCTGGGGTACTGTTCTTTAATGATACCTTCGCAGTCAACCCTGACAACAACGAATTTGTGGTGGAGTTTGACCTGCGTCGTGGCTTAAAAGACGGAACTGGGCAAAACGAGGGCTACAGTATTCAGCGCACCTCAGTCACTTTAATTAACACGGTTACAACGGGGGAGATTCAGGGAGATATCGCAACATTAACCTACCAAAACTGCGAAACGGATACCCCAAGCGCAAATGGGTATGCACACGCGGTCTACCTATATGAAGGAAATATCGCCGAAGAGAACATGGGGCCATTTGCAGGCGCAGAAGGCCAAATAATGCCAATCGCAGCGGCGAACGTAGTGGAAGACATTGATGAAGCAAATTACGAATATGAATTTGGCTTTGTAGAGCCCGGTACGTACTCCGTCGGCTATACCTGTACCGCAAATGACGATTCTGTAGATGGTATTGTTGCAGGTGAAACCTTTAGCATTTATCAATCTACCAGCGGAATTAGCGTCTTTGTTGGTACCGATACAAACGCAGACTTTTAATCTCTCTAACACTGCAGACCCTGCATGGGTCTGCTTTTTTTGCTATTCCAACTGAGCACGGATTATGGTCTTTGTGACTTTTAAACCTCTTCCCAATAAGGTGGCGTGCCATAGTATTCAGCAAAGTAATCAATAAAGGCACGCACCTTAGGCGCAATTAAACGAGAGCTTGGGTACACAGCCCAAATCCCAGCATCCATCGCTAAAGGGTGATCTTCGAGTACTTCCACTAGCTGACCACTTTGTAATTCTTGATAAACACTCCAAACTGAGTTGATAGAAATACCTAACCCGTTTACCGTCGCGTCTCTCATCGCATCACCATTATCAGTTTTAAAACGACCAGAAGTTCTTACATTGACCATTCCATCTTTTGTATTGAATGACCAATTATTCATTCCAACTAAGTTAATACATTGATGATTCGTCAAGTCTTGGGGCTTGTTAGGTCTCCCAAATTGTTCAATATAATCTGGTGATGCAACGATAATACGACGATCTGGCGCAAGCTTTCTTGCGACCAATGAAGAATCTTTCAACTCAGCGACACGAATGGCGACATCGAAACCTCCCTCAACCAGATCAATAATGGAATCAGAAAATCGGCAGTCCACGGTTAACCCTGGGTAACGCGCCATAAAACCTTTTAATGCGGGCACAATATGCAAGCGACCAAAAGTTGCAGAGGCGGTTATACGTAATACTCCCGTTGGCGCACTCTGCCCTGAGCCAACAGCTCCCCTTGCTGCCTCCACTGTTGCAAGGACCTCCTCCGCGTGAGGTAAAAAAGCCTGCCCTTCTTCAGTTAAGGAAACTTTGCGTGTGGTGCGATGAACTAAACGAACTCCTAAGCTGTCCTCAAGTTTGTTGATGTGCGCACTAGCGACAGCAGGAGAAAGTCCAAGCTCCTGACCAGCCATGCTGATGTTGTGTGTCGAAGCCAAACGGACAAATAGCTTTACATGATCGATGTTCATTTAATTTTCAATTATTTGTAAAAAATCACCATAAAGAGCTTAGCATTTTCTTCCTTACGGATAGTAAATAAAGACTCCAGTTAGAAAAAACTGATGGGCAGATAGAAGTCCAGCTCAAACGCCTCATCATGGCTAAGGAAATGGTTTTTCTGATAGTGAACATAAGCGGGAGTAGAACGCTGCTTAAAGCCTGAATTCGGCAACCACTTCTCTAACACCATACTCAATTGAGGAAGAAGCTCTCCATATACCCCTGTTAAGCGAAAAACGGCATGTAAACCACCCGGAATCGTCATTTGATTCACGACACCGCGTACTTTGAGCGGCTTATCAATCGCCATACAAGCCACATAACGACACTTGTCGAGCTCAACCCAAGCAGGGTTGGAGTGATGCAAACCATATTGAACCGAAAAGTCCCGATTCTCAGAACTTGCCCACGCTTTCAAAATCAGCCACGCATTGCGAATGGAGCGGTTATAGCCCTCATGTCGAACATACGCCGCAAAGCGTTGTGGGACCTCCATAATTTTTGGTTCTGGCAACTCGCGTTTCGCAACCCGATGATAACCCGCAGCTACTTCCGGATCCTTCAAATACGGTTTTTCTGCGACTTGTAAATCATGCTTTCGCCATGCACCAGGTGACATAGCGAACGTCGCTTTAAACGCTCGGCTAAAAGAAGATACCGAGTTAAAGCCGCACTTGTTAGCAATGTCTAACACCGATGAGCCGGTATCAAACATCAGTTGATTGGCGGCGTATTCCATTCTGGTACGGCGGATATATTGATGGATGGATTCCCCCACGACATCTTTAAAAATACGATGGAAGTGTTGTTCAGAATAGGCTGCTACGTCCGCTAGCTCTTTAGCTGATAAATCTCTGCTAATGTCCTGGTGAATGTAAAACAGCACGTCATTGATTCTGGAAACTTGTTGATGGCTCACGGAGTAAACTTTCGCTCAAACAGCATAAATGGACATGTTTAACAGCATAAATGGACACACCAAGCTTGGCAATTTACCTATACTATTTCTGACATAAAAAAGACAATTACGAGAAGCACAGCACATGGAAATCGCACAGTCATTACAACAAACTAAGTCATCCTACATTCGAGAGATCCTCGCAGCAGCGAGCGATAAGAACGTCATTTCTCTTGCGGGTGGCTTACCGGACGAAAAAACCTTCCCGATCGACTTAATGAAACCGACGCTCGAAAACCTCGCTAATATGCCAGAGGTGTTTCAATACGGCGCAACAGCAGGCTACGCCCCGCTACTTAACTTTTTGACCGATTATTACCAACTGCCAGAATCTCATTTGGCGATGATCACAACGGGTTCTCAGCAAGGGCTAGATTTGATTGCGCGGGCGTACGTGAATCCGGGCGATAAAGTGGTGATGGAAGCACCAAGCTACCTTGGTGCTATGCAAGTATTCGGTTTAGTGCAAGCCAACATCGTGACCGTTTCACAAACCGAGTGTGGCCCAAACCTTGAAGAACTCGAGCAATGCTTTGCCACGCAGCAACCAAAAATGTTCTACGCCGTGCCCGATTTTCACAACCCAACGGGCGTATGCTGGGCGCTAGAGACTCGCCAAAAAGTTGCCGAGCTTTGTATCCAATACGACGTTGCATTCATTGAAGACGCACCATACCGCGAGCTGCGTTTTTCTGGTGAAGCACTGCCGCTGGTTTCGGATTTCTGCCCGCAGCACTCCATCGTATTGCGTTCATTCTCCAAAATCGCCTCACCAGGCTTGCGTATTGGTGTGGTAACCGGCAAACGCAGTTACCTTGAGCCACTCATCAAAATCAAACAAGGTGCAGATCTGCACTCTAGTATTCCTATGCAAGCATTGCTGCATGGTCTACTTCAGCATGACAATTTCGAAACACACATTTCAACCATCTGCGCACTTTACAAATCGCGTTACGATGTCATGTTTGCTGAGCTGCAAAAACAGCTGCCAGAAAGTTGCGTACTCAAACCTGTCGATGGTGGCATGTTTGTCTGGGTCGAAATTCCAGAATGCGACACGTTCGAACTGGCGAAAACTCTACTCGCAAACTGGGTTGCTGTGGTGCCAAGCCCGGTATTCTATCCGGAAGGTTCCAAGGTAAAAGCCGCTCTGCGTCTTAACTTTACCAATGCCACACCAGAAGAACTGACGACGGCTGTCACTCGACTTGCGGATGTACTTAACACTTTGTAATTGAGTACCCCGCGTTAGAACCTGCCTTTGAGATTCGAAAAAATTCTCAAAGGCAGCATCAAAAAAGTTCCCCAAAAAAATTTATATTTTTCCTTCAAATCAACTCTCTACAGTAAGTGCCTGTTTTCTCTTGATCCTCTCACTCATATAAAAGTGAGAACCTAATCACGTATTTGATGGTTAGAAAAGTTACGTCTATCTTTCAGACAAAAGACATCAACTTCGCAGCATTAATGCTCTCAATTTCAGACACTTTACTCAGTCGTGGCTTAGCGATTGAAAAATCGACTAGAAAGCATCTGCGGGCATACCCACTACGAAGGATTGACCAGAACCATTCTGAATGTCGCGAGCCAGTCGCTTGATTGGCAATTACGTCAGTGAATCGCACCAAATGACAGAGGGGTTATCAGGATGAACACTCGAACCACGACAGGACTCGTCACCACTGGCTGGTCCGTTATCTTTTCACTTTTTACCGCATTCGCCGCGTATGCGAGTACGTCTCCAAACTGTAGTGACGTATTAGCGGGCAACACAACCGCCGTATCGCAAAAAATGATGGTCTTATTGGGCGAAGACATCACCAAATCCAACCGCATCACCACGGTGATTCCAGCCCAAAACAATCCATTTGTAACCGAAGAACTGGTCTCGGTGTCCAATGACGTGTCGCCCAATGGACGTTTGCCACAAAAAACGTTGGAAGAGATCCGAAAAGTACGCTCAGATTTAGAAAAAGCCGCACAGGAAGTAAACCGATTACAGGGCACTTTTGAAGTCGCGTTCGTTAGCTTGATTGATGGCTACTGCCAGTTCTCGAATCACGAACTTACTCAGCATGCCAAAATCGACTTTGACCATTTGGAAGGTCTAACGCTGTATTCAATCCCAGCGCTGTTGGCAATGGTGGATCAATCGTACGCGATGGCTGAAAACCGCCTAGAAAACGAGCAAAACCAATTGAGCAACATTGAAAAAGAAAAACAGAGGCAGAAACAGCAAGCAAGTGCTGCGGCAGCCGCTCGTTACCAAGACGGTAACGTGTTGGTGAAAGTCGAGAATTTTGATGGTTCTAACGTGATGTTTTCCGTCACAAACGTAGGTTCTCAAGGTTCATTACAGCCAAACTTCAACACATTTAGCGCCTATCGCACCGAAAGTGGAGAGTTGGTCTATAAGTCAGAATCTTTATTGCATCTGGCTGATACGGCAGGCAACACGCTGCAAACGATGGGCATTGCCGAGCTTTCATCCAAAGATGGAAACAGCTTGTCGATCTCTCCTGGAGAAACTCGAAAATTCATCACCAGTATTGCTTCGGAAGTCGCGCCACACGCGCAATTAAGCTTAGAGTTTCCAGCCAAAGTGCTCAATACAGAGCAAGATTTCACGCTGTCGTTTTCCGACTCTGTCGCGGTAGCAACGGCCAATGTGAATTAACGGCGAGAGAGAACCTGACGAACAAACCCATGTTTGTTGAGCACATCAAAGACAGGCGAGCGACGCCTGTCTTTCAGTTATGAGCAAGCAAATCGCTACTGTTTGCACTTGTAAACGTTTGCAAACATCGTCACTGACGTAGAAAAGCTTAACGGTTGGTATAAATACAAGGTATCTGCGCCCAAATCTGCCGCCTTGATGCGCATTTGGTTTAGCGTCCCCCATACCATGTCTTTATCTGCGTGAAGCCAGTAGTCGTAAAAGTGCCCTTCTGAGCCGATCACGGTACCCATTAGTTCACAGTTTTCAATCGCATTCACATTGTCCCAAAGCACCTGTACTTGCTCAGATTCTTGAGTTGGGAACGTCACACATCCCGTTAATGATGCCGCTAACGCGAGAGTCATCACTCGCTTTTTCATACTTATATCGCCAAAATTTTTCATAGATGGCAGATTTTATGAATGGCTGATGTGATGACTAGCAAAAACTTTTTATCGCGTGTTCAAGTAGAATTAATGGACAACGGAAAAGATCCAAAAGGTGATCATGCAGCTAGCGAGCAAAAACCTAATAATCACAGACCTAGCAATAAAGCTGTATCTGAGATACAACAGTAATGATTAAATAGCCGCGAGGGATAGAGTTTGGTTGCTAAAAATAAGCTAATTCGCTACACAGCTACGGAAGTCGCTGATGCATTTGACAAAGAAGATGAGCTCATTAAACAAGTTCAGTCCAACCAACTCTCGCAAGTGCTATTGCTTTGGCAAGTAAAAAGTCCAACGCTCGTGCTTCCCGCTGGTAAGAAATGGCCAGTGTCTAATGAATTGGAATATGCGTTAAACATGTCGGGCTGGAAACTCTTTTCTCGTAAAACCGGTGGTGCCCCAGTCCCTCAGGTGCCAGGTATTATCAATCTATCCCACATTTACCACTGGCCAGCAGGCAAGCCTTACAACATCAAAAAAGCGTATCTCGATTTATGTGCGATATTAACAGTTTTCTTTGAACAGCTCGGCGTGAAAGTGGATGTTCATGCTACACCGTATTCCTACTGTGATGGCGAGTACAACCTCAACATTGACGGGCAAAAAATCGTGGGAACCGCGCAACGCGTTTTACTTAAAAAAGGCGGTGGACAAGTGGTGTTATCACAAGCATGCATTCTGATTGATGCCGACGTCGAGAAGATTGTCGAACCAGTACGAATGTGTAATCAGCTTTGCGGTCACAGCGATGATATTCGTGGTGATGTCCACACACCGCTCTTCCATCATGTATCCGACCGCCCATCGGTAGATTCGCTCTTTCAGCAATTGACGAGTGCGTTTTTAACGCATGCAAAAGCGGAGTAATGAAAGGATCAAGCCTCCCCCTTGCTCCGAAAAGCATTCGATAAACTCAAACTGCATGCCGTGATAGCGATGTAAGAATGGGCATCGCCAACGTAAAACCATTCAATCGATCGATCAAACCAGTTATCAGTTTTGCCTGCCAAAAAGAAATGAGATCCAGTTCAAATATTTATCCATAACGGAATTAGTTGAAGCCCGCGCGTAAAAGCCTCAGAATGTCGCACTTTTCGTACCGATTTGTTTTCGGCGCGTTGTTATCTAACTCTACAATTGAGAATCATACATATGGGTTTTACCTCGTTAGGTCTATCTGCTCCAATCCTTAAAGCTATTCAAGAGAAAGGCTACGACACCCCTTCGCCAATTCAGGCAAAAGCAATTCCTGCTATTTTGGAAGGGAAAGACGTAATGGCAGCAGCGCAGACTGGTACAGGTAAAACTGCAGGCTTTACGCTACCGATTCTTGAGCGTTTATCGAACGGCCCTCGCGTTCGTGCTAACCAAGTTCGTGCACTTATCCTGACGCCAACACGTGAGCTTGCGGCTCAGGTGCAAGAAAACGTGTTTATGTACAGCCGTCACCTTCCACTAAGCAGTGCAGTTGTTTTTGGTGGTGTGAAGATCAACCCGCAAATGCTGCGTCTTCGCAAAGGTGCGGATGTGTTGGTCGCGACACCAGGGCGCCTGATGGATTTGTACAACCAAAATGCGGTGAAGTTCGACCAACTGGAAGTGCTAGTGCTGGATGAAGCAGACCGTATGTTGGATATGGGCTTTATCCGTGACATTCGTAAGATCCTAGCTCTGCTACCAAAACAACGTCAGAACCTACTGTTCTCGGCGACTTTCTCGGATGAAATCCGCGATCTTGCGAAAGGCTTGGTGAACAACCCAGTTGAGATTTCAGTCAATCCGGCAAACTCGACAGCGAGAACGGTTGAGCAAAGCATCTACCCAGCAGACGTTAAGAAGAAAGCACCGATGTTGGTTAAATTGATCAAAGACGGCGATTGGAAGCAAGTGCTGGTGTTTACGAAAACAAAACACGGAGCAAACCGTCTAGCGAAGTTCCTGATCGAACAAAATCTACCTGCTGCTGCCATCCACGGTAACAAGAGCCAAGGCGCGCGTACCAAAGCACTGGCGGATTTTAAATCGGGTGAAATTCGTGTGTTGGTCGCGACGGACATTGCTGCACGCGGTATCGATATTCCTCAATTGCCGCAAGTGGTGAACTTTGAGCTACCTAAAGTGGCGGAAGACTACGTTCACCGTATTGGTCGTACTGGCCGTGCGGGCGAAGTAGGTAAAGCGATTTCACTAGTGTGCGCGCTAGAAGCGTCTGAGTTGTTTGCGATTGAACGTTTGATTCAAGAAGTACTACCACGTAAAGAGTTGGAAGGTTTTGCGCCAACCAATGTGGTGCCAGAATCTAAACTGGATACGCGCCCAATCAAACCGAAAAAACCTAAGAAGCCGAAAAAACCAAAAGCGCCAAATGCTTCGGTTGAAAACGCTCCAGCAACCGAAAAGAAAGCAGGCAATGGTGCAAACAAACCTAAACGTCGCTTCAACGGCGGTAACAACGGCAACAAAAACAGCACCAACCAAGGCGGTGCGGGTAAGCCTAAAGGTAACCGTGAAGGCCAAGGTCGTGCACACAGCAAACCAGATGACCGTAAACCTAACGGCAACAAGCCAAATGACAATAAACCGAGTGGAAATAAACCAAACGGTAATAAGAGTGGCAACGCTGGTAAACCGTCTGGTAACCGCAAGCCAAACAATGCTAAGCCTGCAGGAAACAAACCGTCAGGTCAGCGCCGTAAGCCTCGTCCGCAGGCTGCAAACTAATCTGTAAACGGCCCCCGATAGCAAATACAACAAAGCCGCTGATAATCTCAGCGGCTTTGTTTTTCTTAGAACACAGTTTTCTAGAACACTGCTTTGTTAAAACAGCCTACATTAAAGGTGTAATTCGAATATCTGCGATTTGCGCTTCGTTCTTTTCACCCTCAATACCACCAGCGTAGATGTAGGTTTCATTCGATTTGAGGTAACTCATATTGAAGTGGTCCTTCAACGCGATCTGATAGGTTTTTCCCTGCGCCAACGTCACTTCAATTGGCGTTGAGTAACGCATACCTTGGTTTTCACCAATATGGCCCATCTGCAAGTAACCTTGACCAACCACTTTACCTGCATCATCCAATACCTCTAACAATTTCACGGTGTTCGTGATGCCAGTATTAAGTTGCCCTAGGTTATTGTTGTACCAAGCATCGAACTGGTAAGTGCCCGTTACAGGAGCTGTAAACGACTCTGCACCTTTTACGATGCCACTCTCTTTACTCACCGTAACCACTGAGACATTGTCTTTGAGTGGCTGATATTCGCCATCAAGTTTGATGCGGATCTCTTCACCGACACAAACTGGTTGGCTTGGGTTAGAACGGAAGCCTTTATCGTTAATGCTTTCAGCCAAATAACAAGCAAAACCTGTTGGCGTATCGGAATAAGATTGAGCAATCACGTTCTTTTGAATCAGCTCGCCATTGCGATACAAGTTCACGTTGTACTTACTCGTCACGTCAATCGAAACCGAATTATCAACGCTTTTTACCACCAATGTTGGCTCTTGCGGAGAATAAACGCGACTGTCTTCACTCACATACGGTTTCACCCCAGAAACTAAAGTAATGCTGCTATCTACACTCACAAGCGCGCCCAGTGTCACGTGGAAATGCCCCTCTTCGTCCATCGTGACATTTTCAACTGGGTAGTAGCCTGTTTCATCTTTACTTGCCTCAGGCAAATCAATGGTTACCGAATAGTTCTTTCCTTTGAAAGCAAAGTTTTCCAACGTGATTTGTTCAGACTGAGCCAACAAGTTATTGCGCACCCAGCTTGTGATAAATGGCTTCACTTCCAAATTACCTGTTTCGGTATGGATGCCGAATAGCGTCTCTACCACCATGTTCAAGTAGCCACCCACAGACCAAAGCTGACGCTGAGAGTTAATCACTGGGCCATCCAAGCTCTGGTCTTCGCCATGATCACTATGGATGATGAATGACTTACCAGAAAGCCACTCTAAGTTTTCCATGTTGGACAAATTGGTCGCGGTACCACGAACCAACGATTGAATCGCATTGTTCGCCGCAGCCACGTTTTGTGTTTGATGCGCGGCGCGCAAGCTGTACGCGGTAACAAATGGCCAAATTGCGCGATTATGGTACACAGGCACGTCCGGTTGTTGAGGGAAGTAAACCGGCGCGCCAAACTCACTGTGTGGGTAATTGGCCATGATTTGTTTCGCCTGCGCATCACTTGCCACGCCACTGATGATCGCCAACGCTTCGCCCAACATATCGTATTTGTCGACCGCGATGTCTTTGCCATTGTCAAACAAATAGCTTACGTACATACCGCGTTCGGCATTCCAAAACTGCTCGTTGATAGCGGTTTTTAACTGCTCAGCCCACTCGGTGTATTTGACCGCGTTGGTTGAATCGTACTTCTCTGCTAACTTAGCCGCGAGCTGAATCGCGCGGTAGTGAACCACGTTTGTCGATAACGCTTTGCTGCTACCAATCGCATTGACATCGTTTGGCGTCCACGTTGAGTAAGTTTGCTCACGCCAATCGAGGAATGATTGTTCGCCAGTGTATAAACCGGATTTAGAATCAAAAGCCGCCAAGCGATCGGCTTCAAGTGTATTACTGATAGCTTTGTAAGCGCGCTCGGCAAACTGGTTGTACTCTTCCCCATCCAATGCCGAAAGTAAGCGTTCTGCACCAAGCGCCCAAGTCGTGCGGTCGGTACTGATTGGCCAGCTGCCGCCAGTGCCCGTGTCTTGCACAATCTGCTCGCCATCATATTGCTGATCGGTCGTGTCGCGAAAAGCGGACAATTTGAAATTCAAACCATTTTGCACGCGAGTTGGATTCATCAATGCAAGCGAAAGGTCTGCTGCGTACGCCAAATCACGCGTCCATACGTAATGCCACTTCGCGCCCGTCTCAAAAACTTCCGCTTTGATTGGGTTGTTGTAGTTGTAATTGCCGTCTTTGATTTCAGAAACGGCAAGCTGGTCTAGCTCTTTCATCGTCAATGCAAACAACGCGTCAAACGCGACATCACCCGACACCACTCGCGGTCCTGTTTGTTCATTGATCACTAAGCCTTGGTCGAGCGCATCACGCAATTCTGTCGTCGTTGAAATACCAAATTCACGCAGCTCAGCTTTAGGATCTTTCACCGAGAAAATCACGGTATCACTCGAGTCATCGTAATTGGCGAACAGTTTCACTTCTTTACTCTGATGCCCTTGATGCACCATTGCAGGGTCGAGAATCGCATCAGAGTAGTATTTTTCCGCTTCTTCTTGCGTTGCTTTCGTCACAGTCATTGTCGCGCGACTTTCATCGGCAAAGCTCACAGAAAACTTGTAATACCCTTTGTCTTCAAACGTGATCTCAGAGTTGCAATCATCGTTCATACACGCTTCATTCGTGTCCGGTTTTGGCAGGTACTCCTGAGCTTTATCGAACGCCGCGGGCTCCTCAAAATAGGTGTATTGGATCTGCCAACCCGGATCAGCAATCTTGAACTGATTGCTACCTCGAGCAACGCGCAGTACGGTTTCGTACTCGTTATTACCCAAATAGTTTAGCTTGGCATGCTCTGCCGTGCCCCAATCCCCATTTAAACCACGTAAATATAAGTCGGCTGAAATAATTGGTTTGTCGACCGGCACTGGCGCATCAGAAGAATCTGACCCACATCCAGCAAGACCAATACAAGACGCGACAGCAAGCGCAATAAAACTCGGTTTCATGTTCATCCCTTAGATTGTTGTTTTGGCGACAGTCTAAAGAACACCCTTTTGATGGGAAAATAGGAAGTCAGGAGCGAGCTATAGATAACATCTATACGTCAAACCCCAACAGTGATGTAGATCTATGAAATGCGCATAATTTCAATCAAATGAGATTACAGATTTGTGATTTATAAATGAAATTGTGCAAAATACCCCTCGTTCTTAGAGGGGAAAGAAAATGGACAAATCTCTGCAGCAATTTTTACTGGTTGCACGCTGCCAAAGCATCAGTGCTGCGGCAAGAATGGCAGGTTTAAGCCAGCCAACGGTAACAAGCAATTTAAAGAAGCTGGAAGAGAATCTCGGCGTGACGCTGTTTGAACGTCACCCTAATGGCATGGTATTGACCGAATACGGACGCATCCTCTATCGCCATAGCAACGCGATGCAGCATGAATACAACCAAATGATGCAAAGCATTGATGAACGGAAACAATACCAAGTCGGAAAAATTAAAATGGGTACTGGCGATGCGTGGTGGCCGCTGTTCGTCAAAAAAGCACTCAATGAACATCTGAGCAAGCAGCCATCGGCATCTACGCACGTCGAATTTGGCAACCACTTAGGCTTGATGGATTCATTAATCAACGAACAGATTGAATTCTTCATCGGCCACGAGATTGTCGGATTGTCGTCTAAATGCGATGTTACGTTTATTCCGCTATTTCAAACGGTTGATGCCTATTTTGTTTCCCCAAACCACCCACTTCTAGGGAAAACCGTCACCGAAGATATGCTGCACGAATACCCCGCTCTTTCGGTCACTTATGACGCTAAGAAATTCGCTCACGTCATCGATAACCCAATCCCGAAGCAAAATGAACGCGAAAGGCAGCAACTGGATGACAGACCGACTTACGAAGTGGATTCTCTGCTCGCCAGTATTGATGTACTGAAAGAAAGCGTCGCGGTGATGTCTTATACCCGCCACCTCAAACCGTATTTGGAATCCTTTGGCTTACGATGCTTAACCATGGAAAACGAACCAAACCCTGGCACCGTCGGGATTTATCGCCACCGCCGAGAAACCTCTGAATCGCATCTAGAGCTGATTGCTGGCATCACTCAGCGCGCTAAATTGCTCAACTAGAAAGTCCAAAAACAGGCGAACTCTTTTCGGTTGATATTGACGGCTTTGATAAATGACATGCAGATCCGCTTCAGCGCCTTGCGAGAAGGCGCTGAAGTTTTTCATATACCCATCCAAAACCGTTACTAAACGTTGTTGTTTGAGGTCTTGCTGAATATCTAAAATCGATTTCAACGCAATCCCCGCACCGTCCAACGCCCATTGTCGAATCACTTCACCATCATCAGAAAATCGCTTTGGCGTGACCGTGATCGTTTGGTGAGACTCTTCATCTTTAAAGTGCCACGTTTTTAATTCTTCATTGCTGCGCACCATCGCTAAGCAGCGATGATCCGCGAGATCTTGTGGGCAGTTTGGGACACCTTGCTTCGCCAAATAATCAGGTGACGCGCACAGCACGCGTTGACTCGACGCCAGCTTGCGCGAGATGAGATTGCTGTCCGCTAACTCGCCGTAACGAATCACCAAATCGAGCCCCGATTCAGCCAAGTTCGATAAATTGTCATTAAGATAAAGATAAGGCGTCACATCCGGATATTGCTCAGAAAAAGCCGACACCATCGGCGAAATAATTTGTTTGCCAATATCTCGTGGAGCTGAAATTTTCAACGTTCCGCGCACTTGCGAAATACCCGTTTGCAGCAAGTTTTCCGTCTCTTTCACGCTATCAATGATGTTCAGACAAGCTTGATGGTACATTGCCCCTGCGTCCGTGAGTGATACGTGGCGTGTGCTTCGGTTGAGCAGCTTTACGCCATAGCGTTCTTCTATCGCTTGCAGCCTTGCCGTTACCGTCGCCGGAGACAAACCTAACTCCCTTCCCGCCGCTGCCAGACCTTGATGTTTAACGATGCTGACAAACAACGTCATATCCGAAAACTTATCCACCTTCGCGCCCTTATTATTTGGAAAAACTGAATAATCAATTCAGATATAACCCAATTATCAAATTAAGTCGAATCCATATACTGACCCTATCGACATTGTTTAGACCCAGAACGTTATGTGACAGGGCAAAGTTAAACGCCGTAACGCTGTTCAACGCACAACAACACGCCCTGCCCAGCCAGAGATAGGAAACAAAAAATGAAACTGTACATTTATGAGCATTGCCCCTTTAGCGCCCGCGTCCGTTTTGTCGCAGGCATGCTGAATATTCAGCTCGACGTCATCAACATTGCTTATGACGACGAGAGCACCACCACAAACATCATCGGCGCCAAACAAGTTCCTCTTTTGATCAAAGACGATGGTGAAGCCATGGCGGAAAGCTTAGACATCATCAACTACTTCCTTGAATTGGCATCTTCCAATGAAAGCAGCCAACCCTCAACACCGGTTTTAGACTGGCAAAAACAAGCGTTTTTACCGCTACAAAAAGTCGGGTATCCGCGTTGGTCAAACATGACGTTACCGGAATTTGCAACAGAAACCGCGAAACAAGCATGGCGTGCAAAAAAAGAAACCGAAGCGTTAAATTTTGAAGCCTTGATTAACGATACACCTGCGATTGCGAAAGAAGTCGCCGCTTTGATAGAACAAACCAAACCCTTGCTCAACCTAAGTTCAGAAAAGCAAACGTCACTGGTTGATCAAGCCATTATGTTCTCCATTCTACGCGGCTTTTTCAGTGCGCCCGAAGTGCAATGGGCTCCAGCCGTACTTCATTGGATGGCAACCGCTCGTAAAGCGACCAACGTGCCAGTACTTATCTAAGGAGCGCATCATGAAACAAAGAACAAATAAGCTGTTTGAACCAGCTCAACTGAAAGCGTTGTCACTACAAAACCGTATTGTCATGGCACCAATGACTCGCGCACGCACCACTCAGCCGGGCAACATCCCGAATGAGATGATGGCAACGTATTATCAACAGCGCGCTTCTGCCGGGCTGATCATTTCCGAAGCCACACAAATTTCGGACGATTCTCAAGGCTACTCGTTCACCCCTGGCGTTTACACCGATGCGCAAGTGGCGGGCTGGCAGGGTGTGACCCAAGCGGTCAAGTCACAAGGCGCAGCGATGTTTTGTCAGCTATGGCATGTGGGCAGAGTGTCTCACCCAACATTCCAAAATGGTGAACAACCTATCGCGCCATCTGCGCTCGCTCCGGTAGAGACGCAAGTTTGGATTGCGGATGAACAAGGCAACGGCAATATGGTCGATTGTGTTGAGCCACGCGCCATGACACAAGCGGATATCAACCGAGTTGTCGGTGATTTCGCGAACGCAGCCAAACGCGCTATTGAATCGGGTTTTGATGGTGTAGAAATCCACGGCGGGAATGGGTATCTGATCGATCAGTTCTTAAGAACCAATTCAAACCATCGAACAGACAACTACGGCGGTTCACGAGAAAATCGTATCCGTTTTCTTATCGAAGTAGTGGAGGCAGTTATCGCCGCTGTTGGTGCGCATCGAGTTGGAGTGAGATTGGCACCATTTATTACGTTTAAAGATATGGACTGCCCAGATATCGTGCCAACAATCTTGGAAGCATCAAAACAACTGCAGGATCGTGACATCGCCTACTTGCACTTGTCCGAGGCTGATTGGGCCGATGCACCAACGATTCCAGAGACGTTCCGAATCGAACTTAGAAAGCGCTTTCGCAACGCTATCATTGTCGCAGGTCGCTACGATCCTCAACGAGCAAACGAAGTGTTAGAGAAAGGCTACGCGGATCTTGTCGCATTCGGACGGCCATTCGTAGCAAACCCAGACTTAGTCTCTCGCTTACAACATCACCATCCGTTGGCAGAACTCGATGGCTCAACGTTGTTTGGCGGAAACGAACGAGGCTACACCGATTACCCTGCTCTGCAACGGGAATGCGCAGAACAAGCCTAACAAAAAAAGCCCCAACCTAGCTGCTACGGTTGGGGCTGTCACCAAACTAAAATTGGTTTTAGCTAGCTTAATCTGGCTAAGAGTTAAATCACTTCTAACGCGCCGCAGCGCCAAGGTTCAATAACGACTTTGATGTGGTCATTTGGCGTCATTAACTGTGTAAATGCGTCTTCGACACCGTCGATTCCCACTTTGGCGGTGAGCATTTTCTGCCAAGGCAACTTATGTTCGGCAATCGCTTGTAGGCATTGCTCAAACTCGTGCGGTTGGTAGTAGTAAGAGAATCTCAAGTCGAGCTCTTTTACCGTCGCGTACGCGTAGTTAATGATTGCGGGTGTCGTATGGATACCCGAGATGACGATTCGCGCTCGGGCAGGGGCGCGGCGCATAAAATCGTCAATCAAGGTATGCTTGCCCACACATTCATAAATGACCAGACGTGAGTTCATCGCGTACTGCTCACCAACGGCGATCTCGTCTTCCTTGGTCGGGTTGATCAATCGATTTGCGCCAAACTCGCTGGCAAGTTGCAGCTTTTCTTCCTGAAGATCGACCGCAAGAATATTGCTGACGCCACGTTGTTTCAGTGCAGCAATCACCGCCAGCCCTATAGGGCCGCAACCGACAACCAGCGCTGTTTCTTCCGTTTCGATTTCACTGCGGTTGACCGCGTGCAAACCGACCGCTAGTGGTTCGGTTAATGCCGCCGCCTCAGACGGCATTCCGTCTGGCACAGGTAGCAATAACGCTTCATCAAGCAGGAAATACTCAGAGTAAGCGCCATAAGTACCCGGAGTAACACCAACGCCCGCGCCATTTTGGCTGAGCAACATCGGCACTGAGGTGACTCGGCTACCAACGGACAACGTTTGCTGCGTATCGGCACCGTATTCGATAATTTCCGCGCAGAACTCATGCCCCAACATCACTTGAGCGTGCTCACCGGCTTCATCAGGCATCAACCCGAGCTGGTGGAATACATCAAATACCTCATCCGCGTGTCGAGTAATGTGAAGGTCGGAGCCACAAATGCCACAAGCTAGACTACGAACCAACACTTGTCCCGCTGCAGGTTTGGGGATTTCGACTTGCTTCAGGCGGACACTACCATCCTGCATTATGATACTGTTCATCTGTTGCATGGGGTTACTCCGCTAGCTCATCGCTTAGGCCAGCAATCGCACCCGGTTTGATGTAGCGCGCAGTGAAGCCTTGTGCTTTCGCTGTTGCAATAACAACTTGCTCAATCCAACCCGCATCCATGATATTGATGAAGTTACCTTCTTCGTCAAAGTTAATGTTTGCACCAGTGATCACCATAAAACCGTCGGCACCGCCTGAGCTTTCAGGGCAGTGGAAGGTATGAATCGAACCGCCCGGCTCATATAAGTAGCTGCCAGCGGTTTGGACTTGAGCTGGGTATTCAATGTAGTGCCAAGCGCCACTCAGCGTATAGAAATGCACCACACCAGTGTGGAAGTGCTTAGGCAGAGTGATACCCGGTTTGAATTTGGCACGAATCACCCAAGTACCGTTTTCTGGGTCAAGAAACAACGGGTAAACATCCACACCCGGTAGCGCGTCTTTGATGAGCGACTCCTCATTGGTATTAAGAGTTAATAAGAAATCTTGGTGCTGAATAACTTCTGGTAATGACATAACTTACATCCTCGCTATTGCTGTAATGTGGCGTACTCGCCTATCCCATAAGTGGGTACTTAAAATTCTCGAAACCGTCAGATGCGCTGATGGTACAACCGTTGATACAGTTGGCTTTCTCGCTGACCAGAAACGCCACCACATCAGCAATCTCTTCTGGGTGTGTGAAGTTTTGACGCATCTGTTCTTTGCGGATGTGGTCCCACAGGCCAATCTCTTCGTATTGCCTTAACATCGGAGTATCAACGCGTCCCGGAGCGACAGCGCAAACACGAATACCCAATGGTGCGAGTTCTAATGCGGCGCATTTGGTCATCATATCGACTGCGGCTTTACTGACGTTGTAGGTAAAGGTCATCTCAGACGCCATTCGTGCGTAAACAGAAGAAGTATTGAGGATCACGCCCGGCGTGCCTTGCGCTTGGAATTGTCTTCCAGAGGCAAGAATGCCGTAGTAAACGCCATTTTGGTTGACCTTAGAGATCGGCTCAAAATCGGCAATTGGGTCGTGGTCAAGCAGAGGTTTCGGTGCACCGATGCCCGCGTTGTTGACCATGATGTCAAGCGAGCCAAACTGTTCAACCGCGCACTTCACCATAGCTTCAACTTGTTGGTAATCGGTGACGTCCGCGACAAAGGTTCCCAACTGCTTTGGGTCAAAACTTGTGTACATTTGCAATGATTGTTCTGAAATATCGACAGCAAGCACTTTGGCTCCTTGCTCTCTCAGCTTTGCAATGATGGCTTGGCCAATTCCACCAGCTGCCCCAGTCACAATGGCAGTTTTATTGATAAGTTCCATACTGCTTCTCATCCATGCGTTGTTGTTATCGAAATGTAACTTAGATCAACTCACTGGCACTCACTTGACCTTTTACGAAGTAAATTTGATACATTGCGATTTACAATCTGTTAACATTTAAAAATCGAGACATGTATATCGTACGAAGTGGCGCTGCCGATAAATTTGATAGCTTGGTTTCCGAACTGGGGCAGAATCCGGTTGAGATTATGGCTGCCGTCGGGCTGTCTGCGGCGCAGTTTCGCAATCCCGATACGTATCTCGCCTACCCTAGGCTGGCTGAATTGCTGGAGGAAGCGGCTGCTCGTTGTAAGCAACCGCTGTTTGGTGCGTTGCTCGCCGAGCGCCAAAACCTGCAAAGTTTAGGTGATTTGCCGATGTTGGTTTCCCGCGCAGAAACGGTCGGTGAAGCCTTGGTGCGGGTGAATGATTTTCTCTATCTGCATTCGTCAGGAGTCACTCTCAACATGACGCCACAAGATGATTGGGTACGGTTGTCGCTCAATATTGATGTGCACAGCGAACGCGGTATCGCGCAGTTGATGCAGTTGAGTGTGTCGCACTTAGCCATGTTTGTTACGAGCTTACTTGATATTGAAGCGAGCCACTTCTCTTTACACCTCAACCAACACGCCAGCTTCGAGGCAGAACAGAGCGCATTTGCCCAGCAGAACAAACTGCGTTTCGGTGATAAGTTTGACGGTATCCTACTTAAAGCGAGTCTACTTAACGCTAAGAACCACCAAGATGAAGACGCACTAGAGCGCCATTTTCAGCAACACCTCAAAGAGCTGCAGACCCGTTACCCTAATAATCTCAGTGACCAAGCGGCAAATATGATTGGCCGTCTGCTCTCAACCGGAGAATGCAGCGTTGAGCGCGTTGCAAGAGCATTGGACCTGCATCCGAGAATGCTGCAAAACAAGCTGAAACAACAGGGCACAAATTATCGGCAGCTTTTACAACAAGTGCGTCAGGATTTCGCCGAACAGCGATTGCATGAGAATATTCAGAGTATTACCGATATCGCGTTGCAACTGGGCTATGCAGAAACTGCGGTCTTCAGCCGCCACTTTCGCCGTTGGACGGGGAAATCGCCGAGGCAATGGCGACAAGAAAAAACTCAGTTACAAACGTTTAAGTCCATCAGATAAAAGCATAAATAACCTATCGCTCAAACCAAAAAATGTGAGGTGGGAGGGTTGGTATCGAGAATTTCAGCAATCACAGATAACCCGTGTTTGATGTAGCCTCGGTTTGTTTCTGCTCCCAAGCTGATTCGCACGTAAGGCATTGGCTGATTTGTATCGAGAACAAACGGTTTATATCCAGTGATCTGCACCCCTGAACGCTTTGCCGAAGCAACCAGGTCATCGCTATTCCACTGCTCGGGTAGTCTCAACCAAATGTGTTGTCCATTCGGGTGCGAGCTATAAACATGCCCTTCTAAAGCGGCTTTTGCTATTCGCTGTCGCTTAGCAAACTCATTGACTTGAAAGCGAATAAGTCGATTTAACGTACCGTTTTCGATCCACAAATGAGCGACTTCAAATGGTAATGGAGTCGCAGACCAACTCGTTGCCGCTAAACGACCAATCGCGTGCTGCAAAAAATGACGTGGGACCGTCAGATAGCCAGTGCGCATGCCTGGCGCTACAACTTTGGTTAAACTGGTGACATAGAAAGCTTGTTCGGGTAACAATGTGGCAAGGGGTGGGACACGGTTAGGTTCTAGTGCTCCATACACGTCATCTTCAATGACATAGATGTCGTATTGCTGCGCAATATTCGCTATCGCCTCTCGGCGTTCAACATCCATATGCGCACTAGTCGGGTTAGCCATGCTCGGTGTGCAACACAATACCTTGATTGGTTTGTGTTTACATGCCCATTCAAATGCATCCGGCGTTATACCAAACTCATCCATTTCAAGTGGTTGCAACTTAAATCCAAGCATTCTCGAGCGAGAGATCAAGCCATGATCAACCAAGTGACCACAAGCAACTAAATCACCGTGTTCAACAACTGTGCTTAAAGCCAACGTTAAACCATGGCATGCTCCATTTGTGAGTAATATTTGATCGGCACCCACATCCAACCCTTGGCTACTTAGAAATCGTGCTCCTGACTCAATATGATGAGGCTGACCTGTTACCGGTTTTGCTTTACTGATCAAACCACGATTGTTTGTTTGCCCAGCAATCTCCATTAACGCCTGATTAAAAAGCGTAATGTGGCGATCGGTCACCACTGGATGTGCAATCGACATATCAATTTCATCCGGCGTTTCTTTCATCTCTTGTGTCAGCATGAACTCCGTGTCCGTACTTTCATCCACAAAACCTGATTTGACAAAAGTACCATTCCCAACCCAAGACTCGATCGCCCCTTTTTTCTCTGCATAACCATATGCATGGCTCACCGTTTGTACGCTGACGCCAATTTGCTCTGCAAACTCACGATGTGTGGGTAATCGAGTCCCCGGTTTTAGATAACCACTGCGGACACATTCGACAAGATAGTTACCAATGGAGATGTATTTAGCGGTGCCTGGCCGAATGATCGGGTTCAAAGAAATTGTCATGACACAATATTTTAATTGATTCATTTTTAACGCTCATTGTAACTTCCATTTAACAAATGGCGAACTTTAACTCACAAAACGAGGTGAAATGCACAAAAATAAACCACAATTGTAATGATTGACATGAAATGTATGGGTTAAACAAACATGTTAAACAGCATCGTTTAATCCAAATACAACCCCAGAGGTAAATTGCAATCATTTTTAACGCAGATCTGGCTAGCTGGTAGAAGGTAGAAGGTAGAAGGTAGAAATACCTCAGCGTCTCCGAAGGCCCATAAGGCGTCGGATTTCTAACAAGGAGAAAATATGAGAGGCGTTGCTTTGCATTTTACACTGGATGAGTTCCAGGATCGGTTAACGAAAGTTCGGCAATCGATGGAAGAAAGAGAATTGGATGTCCTTATCATTCATGACCCTTCTAACATGGCGTGGCTGACAGGCTATGATGGGTGGTCTTTTTACGTGCCACAATGTGTCGTTGTTGGTCCATCTGATGAACCTGTTTGGTTTGGACGCTGCCAAGATGCCAACGGAGCATACAGGACTGCGTATATGTCGGCAGAAAACATTACCTACTATCCAGACCATTATGTAATGAACCCGCCGTTACACCCGATGGATTTCCTGGTCGAAGCCGTACTGGCTCCGCGCCTTTGGGATCGTGGTCGCATCGGCGTAGAAAAAGATAACTATTACTTTAGCGCCACCGCTTACGAATCACTCACTACGCACCTACCGAATGCTCAACTTCTCGATGCAACTGGACTAGTCAACTGGTGCCGCGCCGTTAAATCCGATCAAGAACTGGCATACATGTACCGTGCCGCTCGCATTGTTGAAAATATGCACCGCGTCGCGTTCGACATGATTGAACCAGGATTACCGAAACACCACCTTGTTGCCGAGATTAACCGCCAAGCCGTGCTCGGGCATGAAGACCACTTTGGCGATTACACCGCGATTGTGCCGCTTTTGCCATCAGGTTCTGATGCTTCCGCACCTCACCTGACTTGGGATGACAGACCCTTCAAGAAAGGCGAAGGGACGTTTTTTGAAATCGCAGGGGCGCACCGCCGTTACCACTGCCCACTCTCACGCACTATTTTTCTTGGCGAGCCTGACGACAAGTTCAAACGAGCCGACGAAGCCCTGACTCTAGGACTTGAAGCGGGCTTGAAAGTGGCAAAGCCCGGAAATACCTGCGCCGACATCGCCAATGCACTAAACCAGGTTCTCGATAAAGCGGGATTCTCACGCGAAGGTGCCCGTTGTGGCTACCCAATAGGTTTGAGCTACCCACCAGATTGGGGGGAACGAACCATGAGTTTGCGAGACACCGATAAAACCATCTTGAGAGAAGGCATGACATTCCATTTTATGCCGGGGCTGTGGTTCAAAGATTGGGGGTTAGAAACAACGGAAAGTATCGTCATTACCCATGATGGAGCAAAAACGCTGTGTGACTTTCCACGCCACTTATTTGTTAAACACTAATTTTTCAAACCTCAGGCTCTGTTGAGCTAGGTCTGAGAACTAAAAGGACTTGATATGCAAAAAAGCTCGATCACAGCCACCATAGACTTTGACCGAGAAGGTGTACAGCACGGCTTTTTAACGCTGCCCTATTCACATGACGACTCCGCTTGGGGAAGTATTATGATACCTATCACCGTGATCAAAAATGGTCACGGACCAACCGCACTGCTTACTGGCGGTAATCACGGAGACGAATACGAAGGCATCACCAGCCTGCTAAAATTGACGAACTCGCTTCAGGCAGATCAAATCCAAGGTCGTGTCATTATTGTACCCATGATGAACTTACCTGCGGTACAAAATGCCTCACGTACGTCGTTTATCGATAAGGGGAATTTAAATCGCAGCTTTCCCGGCAACCCCATAGGCACAGTGACCGAGAAAATTGCGGATTATTTTACTCGTTACCTAGTTCCTAAGTGCGATTTTGCGTTAGACATTCACTCAGGTGGTAAAACGTTAGATATCGTTCCGTTCGCCGCTGCCCATCGTCTCGACAATCTCGATCAAGAAGAAGCCTGCATATTAGGTGCAAAACTGTTTGGCGCACCTTACACCATGATCTTGCTCGAAATGGACGCCACCAGCCTGTATGACACTGCCGTGGAGTCTCAGGGAAAAATCTTTGTTACCACCGAACTAAGAGGAGGCGGAACCAGCACTCCAGAAACCATCGCTTATTCCGACCGTGGCATTCGCAACTTCTTACGCTTCTCAGGCAACTTGCCCGGTGACTACGAACAACCAACCCAACCAACTAAGTTATTAGATATGCCTGATGCAAGTTGTTATGTGCAAAGCCAACACCACGGCATCACAGAATACTTATTTGATCTTGGCGATACCGTCAAAAAGGGCGATGTATTAGTGAGAATCTTCTCGACCGAGCGCACAGGTACCGCCCCCGTTGAGTACAAGTCACAGCGCAATGGTATTTTCGCGGCGCGTCGTTTTCCTGCTATGGTGAATATCGGTGACACTATCGCAGTTATAGCCGAAGACTGCGGCGAGATAGGCTGATTGAAAAACCAACTAAAGAAATCAAAACAAATGGCATACCAGAAGCAAACTGGAAAGCAACTTATAACAGCGACCAGTCATCAGCCTTTCATGAAATGATTAGTATTCTACAGGGAGACTCATTATGCGCCTCGATCGCTACGACGTAAAAATTCTACAAATACTTCATGATAATGGTCGTATCACCAAATCTCACCTTGCCGAGGCCATCAACCTATCCGTGAGCCCTTGTTGGGAGCGTGTCAAAAAACTGGAAGAAGCAGGCATCATTGAAGGCTACGGAGCAAAAGTAAATACCGATATTTTGTTCAAACGAACGTCAGTTATGGTTGAAGTTACGCTCAAAGAACACAACGCCCAAGCGTTCAAACGCTTCGAGCAACTGGTACAACATTCACCAGAAGTCACTGATTGCTATGCCACGGGCGGTGGTGTCGATTACATCCTTAAAATTCAGTCAGAAGATATCGACCAATATCAGCGGCTTATCGACAACTGGTTAGACTCAGATGTGGGCATTGAGCGCTACTTTACTTACATTGTGACAAAAACAATCAAACGTGATGCGGGCACATTCGAAGTAAACCAAAACGCTTTGTTATAAAGGGAAAATGCGCATCAGGCGTGAACAGAAAAAACACCATATTTAACGGCACTAAAAAGAAAGTTCTGACGTTTTAAACCTCGGTATCAGAAATTATTTCGGTCACTTCTCCATTACAGTTTCATTATGGACAACGATGCTGGGAGAAGGACTCATGGCAGCACTGCACAGCTTACACGCTGAAGAATTAAAAGCCTCGCACGACATGATGTCGATAATGAAAGACGTACGTTTGGTGAGAGGTTTAGCGTACGTGAATGGCAAATGGGTAAGTGGTGATCAATTTCATCCGGTGGATAATCCAGCAGATGGCACGGTCATCGGTTACATCACTAAGCTATCTCAGCAACAACTCTATCAAGCGATTGATGAAGCCGACCAAGCCTTTCGTCAATGGCGAAAAATGCAAGCAGAAGAACGCGCTGAAATTCTCATGCGTTGGCACGATCTGATTTTAGAATCAAAACAAGACCTTGCTCGTTTGATGGTTATGGAGCAAGGCAAAATATTAGGTGATGCTTTGGGTGAAATCGACTACGGCGCATCCTTTATTCGCTGGTTTGCAGAGGAAGCACGCCGCAGCTATGGAGAAACCATCCCAAGTCATATCCCGAATGCGCAACTATCGACGGTACGCGAGCCGATTGGTGTCGCAGCTCTGATTACACCATGGAATTTTCCTAATGCCATGATCACACGCAAAGCCGCAGCCGCACTAGCAATAGGCTGTCCGGTGCTCATTAAGCCCGCCAGTGAAACGCCTTTTTCTGCGTTAGCGTTGGCAGAGTTAGCAGACCGAGCTGGCTTTCCACCTGGTGTATTTAACGTTATCACTGGCGATGCGATGATGGTGTCACAAACCTTGTGCCACTCCGATAAAGTCAAAGCGCTCTCGTTCACAGGCTCAACTCGAGTAGGCAAACTATTGCTACGCGACGCGGCACAAACCGTGAAGAAGTGCAGTATGGAGCTCGGTGGTAACGCCCCTTTCATCGTGCTGCCAGATATGGATGTCGAGCAAGCAGCCAAAGCCGCCGTGGATGCGAAGTTTCAAACCGCAGGACAAGACTGCTTGGCCGCAAACCGTATTTTCGTCCCTGACGATAAGTACGAAGCGTTTTTGGAAGCGTTTGCCAAAGAAATGAGCCACATCGTTTTGGGCAATGGCTTAGACGAAAAAACCACCATGGGACCGCTTATTAATCGCACTGCGGTGGATAAAGCGCATGATTTGGTGCGTGACGCGCTCGACAAAGGCGCGCGATTGGTAGCGGGATACCACCAGCCCGTGCCAGGCGAAAACTTCTTCGCGCCGACATTGCTAGCCGATGTAACCCCTGAAATGGCGGTGTATCGCGAAGAGAATTTTTGTCCTGTGGCAGGCGTATTGCCTTACCAAGACTTAGATACCGTGATTGAAATGAGCAACGACACTGAGTACGGCTTAGCTGCCTATGTTTATGGTCACGATATTCACCAAATTTGGCACTGCATGCGCGGTTTGGAGTTTGGCATGGTGAGCGTGAACTCCGTCAAAATGACAGGGCACCCTATCCCATTCGGCGGCGTGAAACAGTCTGGTCTTGGACGAGAAGGAAGCTGTCACGGATTTGAAGAATACAGCGAAATCAAATACTGCTGCTTAGGCGCTTTACCAACCGTCAGTGGCAGTTGAGACACGAAATATGGATATCCAATTATTCGAGGAGAAGGATCATGAGTAACAAAACCCAACAACTTTTAGAGATCGATCGTCAGAGAGTATTTCATGCCTCAACCCACCTGAAGCAGTATGCGGCCGGGGAGCTTTCGGGAAGAATTATCTCGAGCGGAAGCGGAATACGCATCACCGATTCAGAAGGCATCGAGCTGATAGACGGCTTTGCCGGGTTGTATTGTGTGAACATTGGCTATGGCAGGACTGAAATGGCCGATGCGATTTATGAACAAGCCAAAGAACTGGCGTACTACCACACTTACGTCGGCCATACGAACGAAGCGCTCGTGACACTGTCAGATCGCATCATCAAAATGGCGCCTGAAGGCATGAGCAAAGTTTACTACGGCATGTCAGGCAGCGACGCGAACGAAACTCAACTTAAGTTGGTGTGGTATTACAACAATGCTCGTGGTCTACCAGAGAAGAAAAAAATCATTTCGCGTGACCGCGGCTACCATGGTTCAAGTATCGCGTCCGGTTCAATGACAGGTTTACCGTTGTTCCACGCCCATTTTGATTTACCACTTGAGCGTATCAAACACACCATCGCGCCATATTATTATCGCCGTGAAGACGAGAGTATGTCTGAGCTTGAATTCTCTCAATATTGCGCAGATCAACTCGAAGCGATGATCTTGGAAGAAGGCCCAGAAACGGTAGCAGCAATGATTGCGGAACCAGTGCTCGGTACTGGCGGTATTGTACCACCACCAGCAGGGTACTGGCAGGCGATTCGCAAAGTACTCGACAAATACGATGTACTCTTGATTGCGGATGAAGTGGTGTGTGGCTTTGGTCGCCTCGGCTCCGATTTTGGCTCACTCCACTACGACATGAAACCAGATCTCATCACGGTAGCGAAAGGGTTAACCTCAGCGTATCAACCGCTGTCTGGCGTGATCGTCGGTGAACGAGTTTGGAGTGTGCTAGAAAACGGCACCGACCAATGGGGCGCTATCGGACACGGTTATACCTACTCTGGTCACCCAATGGGGGCGGCAGCCGCGAACTGCAACCTCGATATCATTGAACGTGAAGGCTTAGTGCAAAACGCGGCCGAAGTCGGCGCTTACTTGCAGCAACGTATGGCGGAGACGTTTAACGATCATCCATTAGTCGGTGATACTCGTGGCGTTGGCTTGTTGCATGCGTTGGAGTTTTCTTCAGACAAGCTCCGCAGAGCACACTTTGATCCAAACTTGAAAGTAGGCCCGCAAATCGCGGCAGCCTGTTTAGAGCAAGGCTTAATCGCTCGCGCCATGCCACATGGTGACATCCTCGGTTTTGCTCCACCGCTTATCGCGAACCGTAACGATATAGACACCATTGTCGACAAAGCGCATCAAGCGGTAAACAAAGTGATGGATAACCTCGTCACATCTAAACAGTGGCAGCCATAACCCACCTAGATTTCAGTGACGCTCGCGGGCTTTGGAGAAGGCCCGCTTTGCACTTTCGTTAAAGAGATAACAAGCCAACCAAACATTTTAGACCCATAGGAAGCACTATTATTTACTACAAGTGGCAATAGTGGGTAAAATGCCCAAAATTGCGCACTAACTGGATAAAACATGGCAAAACTTACCCTTCAAGAACAAATGCTGAAAGCTGGCTTAGTTAATGAAAAGAAACTAAAGAAAGCGAAGAAAGGCTCTAAAAAATCACGCGTTCAAGCACGCGAAGTAAAAGCGGCGGTTGAAGAGAATAAACGCCAACAGTTAGAGCGTGATAAACAATTGAGCGAGCAGCAAAATGCTGAGCGATTAAACAAAGAGATCAAAGCGCAAATCAATCAACTGATTGAGATGAACAAGATCGAGCTAAAAGATGGCGACATCAAATACAACTTCACGCACGGTACGCTAGTGAAATCACTTTATGTAGATTCACTTATCCGCGAACAGTTGATCAAAGGCATTTTGGCTATTGCTATTGTCGGTGAAAGCTACGTTGTAATTCCGCGCGGAGTAGCGAATAAAATTGCTCAACGTGATGAATCCGTCATCATCGAACAGAAAGAAGCAGAATCTGAGATTCCGGCAGAAGACGATCCATACGCAGATTTCGTCGTGCCTGACGATTTGATGTGGTAACAATAAATTAATCGATGCATCAACGAAAAAAGCCGCTGATGTAACATCAGCGGCTTTTTTTATAGAAAAATAATCTACAGAGATGATGTGTTGTTATTGCTTACTTAGTAGCAAATTCGCACCTGATGCGGCTAAAAACAACGAACATCCGCGATTGAAACGTTTCGCCATTTTTGGATTTGAAAACCAGTGTCTCAAGTACAAACCAAAGATGGAATAGATTGAAATGGCGACCATTTCTAATATCAAAAACGTGGAGCCAAGGGCAAAAAACTGCTCTTGAACGTTGGCATTGGCATCAACAAATTGCGGCAAGAATGCAGTAAAAATAAGAATCGCTTTCGGGTTGCCAGCAGCAAGCGTAAATTCTTGCTTCGCCAGTCCTGCGTAGTTGCGCGAATTGTCTAAGTCAGAGATCGGGCTGGACTCTGAGCGCCAAAGGTTAAACGCAATCCACAGTAGATACAGCGCCCCTACCAGCTTTATTGCCAAAAATAGCATTTCTGACGTATACAAAATCACAGCCAGACCTGATGCAGACAACGCAATCATCGCTGAAAAAGCAGCAATTCTGCCTAAACTGGCCGTAAACGCGGCCCTAAAGCCGTAACAACGAGCATTATTCATTGCCAATAAATTGTTTGGGCCTGGAGCCATATTGAGAGCAAAGCAAGCAGGAATAAAAAGGAGAAGCTGCCAAATATCCATAATAAAATGGTCTTAGTGAGTGATTTTGATCGGTACCCTAACATCTGTTAATAAAGTGAGTAAACCACAAACCGATCTTAAAGCAACTCAGCATCAAATCGTGCCGTGCGAGCTTGAACTAACGTGCAGTTCGTTTCAGCCATCAGCTCCGCTAAGGTGATGTTTGGGTTTTGTCTCACCAAACGTATCAACTTCACGTCCAAAGGTTCCAATTTGTCTTGGTGAGCAAGTAGAGCTTGTTCGATTTTGTTGATCGCAAATCGCATCGTCTCTGCTTCTTCGTTTTTGAGATGCTCTAAAAACGCTTTTACATCCAAAGCCTCGCCTGAGATTTGCCAGTGACGAGATCGTCTAATTCGCTTAAGATCGCACTGTTTTTCTGCTGCGAGTGTTTTCGCTTGCTTGGCATGGTCGCCCCCAATACGGTGGATCAAGGATGGGAGCGAAATCGTAATCTTCGTCTCTTTCATGGCCTTTTCTTTCATCGTCTTAGCCCTCAACCACCGACACATTCTCGCCAACCCAAGCCAACAACTGTTTTGCCGCTTTGGATAACACCTGATTTTGACGCACGATGTAGCCGAAATCAGTGTTTGGAAAACTTGGCAAAGGCGTAACTTCACGAGAAAGCTTTAATCTCGGATCGAGCGAGAAATCCGGCACAATAGCAGTCCCAAACCCCGCTTCCGCCCAGTCGATTTGTGCTTCCACACTGCCCACTTCCATCACGCGATGCTTAGGCAGATTTAGTTCAGGTAAAGACGCATCAATCAGCTCTCGGGTTCGAGTATCGTGCCCTAGCAGGATCAGCGTCTGGCTCTCTTTTCGATTGTCTTGCCACTCAAAAATGTTATCGCCAAACGCACACCAGTGAATTTGCGTGAGAGGCGTAAAATGCAGCGGTTGACTCTCTTTTTGTGCGATAACAAAGCCGATATCGGCACGCGCACTTTTCACCAAATCCACCGCTTGAGAAGATGTGGTATTGAACAATGCCAAGTCGATCCCCGGATATTCACTTTTGAATTGCTGAAATGGTTTGATAAGCAGTAAACGTGAAACAATATCGCTCGCCGCAATAGAAAGCGTCCCCTGCGTAAGATCGTTGATGGCATTGAGATCCGACTGACAAATTTGCAGCTCATTAAGCATCCGCTGCGCCGTAGCTAACAAACGCTTCCCCGCTTGCGTCAACTGCACGGGATTTCGCTCAATCAATTTCGTGCGCGTGGCTTGCTCCAACTGCTTGATATGCAAACTTACGTTCGGCTGCGTCATGTGCAGTTCCGTCGCTGTTTTACCAAAGTGTTTTACCTCTGCAAGAGTTACGAAGGTTCGCAGCCAGTTCAAATCTAACATTGCCAATTCCGATATGAGATTCTTATCAAGTTAATGAGTATAATTAATTTCTCTTATTATGGCGAACACCTTAAGATTTTTGCATCTGTTTTTGGAGATTAAATTATGTCGTCTATCGTTGTTGTGGGTGCAAACTGGGGTGATGAAGGCAAAGGCCGCATCGTTGACTTTTTGGCAGAGCAAGCTTCTGCGAGCATTCGTTTCCAAGGTGGTAACAACGCGGGTCACACCGTGGTTAACGATCTAGGTACGTTCAAGCTGCACCAGCTTCCAAGTGGCGTATTCAACCCTGACTGTTTGGCAGTGTTAGGTCCGGGTATGGTTATCAGCCCTGCGTTGCTGTCTCAGGAGATTGCGGAAGTTGAAGAAGCGGGCGTAAAAGTGAATATGTGCATCTCTGATCGCGCAACACTGTGTCTACCTCTACATGCACTAGAAGATACGCTAGAAGAACAACGTTTAGGCGACAAAGCATACGGCTCAACTCGTCAAGGTATTGCACCTGCTTACGGTGACCGCGTAATGAAGAAAGGCATCCTAGTTGGTTGGTTGAAGCAACCAGAAGTATTGGTTGAACGCCTTCAATTCATGATGGATTGGAAACTGCCGCAACTGCGTGCACTTTACCCGACGTTCGAGTTTGAACAAACCGCTGAAGAACTGGCGAACTGGCTGCTAGAAGTCTCTGCACCTTGGCGCGATTCAATTTGCAACGTAACGCTTCCTCTAAAAGAACTACAAGCGAAAGACAAAACTCTATTGTTCGAAGCGCAGCTTGGCGCGGGTCGTGACCTTGTTTACGGTGAGTACCCTTGGACAACATCTTCTAACGTTGTATCAATGTACGCGGGTATCGGTAGTGGCCTTCCGGCACTTCGTCCTGAACGCGTTATTGCGGTTGCAAAAGCCTTCAGCTCATCAGTGGGTACTGGTACGTTGATCACTGCAATGGAAGAGCAAGACGCTTTCCGCGAACTTGCTGGCGAGTTCGGTGCAACTACGGGTCGTCCACGCGACATGGGCTACTTCGACGCAGTCGCTACGAAAAATGGCGTTGAACTGCAAGCCGCAACTGAAATTGCACTAACGAAAGTAGACTGTTTGACTGGCCTTAACGATCTGAAAATCTGTGTTGGCTACGAAGGCGACCACAGCGAAAACCCAATCTGGCCTCAAACTGCCTCTCTTGCGCCAATCTACGAGAAGATGGAAAGCTGGAGCGAGGACATCACAGGTTGTCGTAAGTTTGAAGAGCTTCCAGTAGCAGCACAGAAATACGTTCTACGCATTGAGGAACTCATGGGCGTACCAGTAAAAATGGTGTCTGTGGGTCCTGGTCGTGAACAAATGATTATGCGATAAGATGTGAATTAACACATCATTGGCAAGCGGCTTTTATCTGTTCCGGGGTAAAGCCGCTTTTTTTACACTGTAAACTTTGGAAAATTGCACGGCTAAATTCATGTTTAGTAACCTCATCACGAGACTCCTACCTCCTTTATTTATAAATCAATAAATTATAGGGCTTAACACGTTGTGCACGTTACTAGCACATCTCACTTGTTAAAGAAGCACGTCAATTAGGTTAACTGGTTGATTTGATATTCTTTAAGTGATTAGTTGATCACGATCTTCATCTGCAATTTGTTGAACTAGTACTCAAAAAATCTAACCCGCTGTTTTTAGGATAGATGAGTTCCCCAACATCCAACCTAACAGCAGGTGATTCCCATGACGAAAAATATTTTCCGCCTCAGTACGATAACCCTTGGTTTGTGCCTTAGTTCTTTGTCTTTCGCGCAATCCGATCTTCCGAACATTAAAATTCTTGCCACTGGCGGCACCATTGCAGGCGCAGGTCAATCTGCAACCGAGTCAAACTACACAGCAGGTAAAGTCGGCGTTGAATCATTGATTTCTGCGGTGCCGAGTATGACCAAAATTGCCGATATTTCTGGAGAGCAAGTGGTCAGTATCGGTTCACAAGATATGAATGATGAAGTGTGGCTAAAATTATCGAAAAGAGTTAATGAGCTACTCGCTCAAGATGATGTTGACGGCATCGTCATTACTCATGGTACGGATACGTTAGAGGAAACCGCTTACTTCCTTGATCTGACCGTCAAGAGCAAAAAGCCTGTCGTGATCGTTGGTGCAATGCGTCCTTCCACCGCAATGAGTGCTGATGGACCAGTCAACTTATACAATGCAGTCGTAACAGCCACCGATGAAGATTCAGAAGGACGTGGCGTGCTAGTCGCAATGAATGACACGATTTTCGATGCGCGAGATGTGACAAAAACCAATACAACCTCCGTCAGCACTTTCCAGTCACCCAACTTTGGTGCTATCGGCTACATTCATAATAGCGATGCCAAATATCAACGAAGCCCAGAGCGTAAACATACGACAGAAACCCCATTCGATGTATCAAAGCTTACTAAGTTGCCTAAGGTCGGTATTGTTTATAACTATGCAAATGCCTCCAATTTGCCAGTGAAAGCCTTTGTGGATGCGAAGTTTGACGGCATCGTAAGTGCTGGTGTCGGTAATGGTAACTTGTACCACACTGTGTTTGATGAGCTAGAGAAAGCGAGTAAAGATGGCGTTGTTGTTGTAAGAAGCTCCCGAACGCCTAGCGGCTCAACCACTTTGGATGCTGAAATTGATGACGAAAAATACGGCTTTGTTGCCGCTGGTACATTGAACCCACAAAAAGCACGTATCTTACTGATGCTGTCACTGACTCAGACCAAAAACTATCAAGACATCCAAAAGATGTTCCAATACTATTAATTCTGTCTAAGGTTCATTCGATAGAGGAGGTATACATCTTACCTCCTCTTACACATAGCGACATGAGCGTCTCTTGTTAGCCAAACAAGCGACGCTTCATTCCTGCTTTTTCCAGAATACGCGTAGTAATTTCCTCAACAGACAGAGAGGACGTATTGATATATGGGATCGCCTCTCTTCTAAACAACGCCTCAACAGTGTCTAGCTCCAGCTTACACTGCTCTGTGCTAGCGTAATCACTTCCAGACAAACGATTTTCACGGATTTCAGTCAAACGTTCAGGGTCGATAGTAAGCCCAAACAACTTATGACGATGGATCTCAAATTCAGGCAACAAACGCATCATCTTCACATCTTCCGCAATGAACGGATAGTTCACAACACGTAAACCAAATTGCATCGCCATATACAAGCTAGTCGGCGTTTTTCCACTGCGCGACACGCCAAGTAAGATAATATCAGCTTGCTCCAACCCTTTTAGCGTAATGCCATCATCATGCGCCAATGTGTATTCAATGGCCGCAATACGGTCAAAATAGGTGTCGGAATCTTTCCCCACGCTGCGAGAACGCTGCAACTTAGGCTTTGGTGCCATCTGAATGTCGTCTTGCACTTTCTGCACAATGCTTTCCAAAACATCGTAACTGTATGCCGGCGCTTCAAGCAGCATTTCACGTACTTCTGGAACGACAATTGAGAAAAAGACCAGAGGTTTGACGCCATTGCGCTGGTAGGAAGTTTCAATTTCTTTGACTACGTCAGTAGCTTTGTCCTGGCTTTCTACAAACGGAAAGGTTTTTTCGTTAGGAATGAACGGAAATTGACCGAGAACAACATGCCCTAATGTCTCACATGTTATCGCCGTACCGTCAGAAACATAGAATACATCACGACTTTGGTTATTTATTTGCATTTCTGTTTAATTTTTCAAAATCTTTTGAGTAGGATGGTACACATAATATTAATAAATCAGTTTGGCTTTCAGTTAGGTTCACCACAGCTTTAAAAATTCTTTTGAATTTTTTTCAGCCAGAACGTAATCGTTTGCCTTTGATATCAATCTAAATGAAGCAATGTATGGTCAACGTGTAATAACAGCCAACATGCGATTGTTTAGATCGATTTAAGTCCCCCTACTAAGCTGCAATGTTTCTGGAGAAAGACATGCAAAAGAACACCCTCTGGTTCAATGGCCTATCCATGGATGATGTCGACAAAGTCGGCGGTAAGAATGCTTCACTTGGCGAAATGGTTTCTAACCTAGCAAACGCAGGCGTTTCTGTACCAAATGGTTTTGCGACAACCTCATACGCGTTTAACCAATTCCTTGACCACGAAGGTTTGGATGAGCGTATTCACCAATTACTCGATGAACTAGACGTTGAAGATGTAGAAGCTCTGCGTAAGACAGGTGCAAACATTCGTCAATGGGTATTAGAGGCCCCTTTCCCTGCGGACCTTGAACAAGAAATTCGTGAAAATTACCAAGAACTGATCGAAGGCAATCCTGAGCTTTCAGTCGCAGTTCGTTCATCTGCTACGGCAGAAGACCTACCTGATGCTTCTTTTGCTGGTCAGCAAGAAACGTTTTTGAACGTGAAAGGCATCGACGCAGTACTAGAAGCAACTAAGCACGTTTACGCTTCTCTATTTAACGACCGTGCGATTTCTTACCGCGTTCACCAAGGGTTCGACCACCGTGGCATCTCGCTATCTGCGGGGATCCAACGTATGGTGCGTTCAGATAAAGCCTCGTCGGGTGTTATGTTTACACTAGACACTGAATCGGGTTTCGACCAAGTTGTCTTCATCACCTCTTCATGGGGTCTAGGCGAGATGGTCGTTCAAGGTGCAGTAAACCCTGACGAGTTCTACGTTCACAAGCCAATGCTTGAAGCAGGCGAACACCCAATCGTTAAGAAAACATTTGGTTCTAAGTTGATCAAAATGATCTACTCAGATAACCAAGAAATCGGCAAACAAGTTGATAACGTTGATACTTCTGATGAAGAGCGCAACACGTTCTCATTGAACGACGACGAGATCAAAGAGCTCGCAAAACAAGCAATGATCATCGAAAAGCACTATCAGCGTCCAATGGACATTGAATGGGCAAAAGATGGCATTGATGGCAAGCTGTACATTGTTCAAGCGCGTCCTGAAACCGTATGTTCACAAACGGAACAAAACGTGATTGAGCGCTACGAGTTACAAAACAAAGCGGATGTTTTGGTTGAAGGTCGTGCAATCGGTCAGCGCATCGGTAAAGGCGTGGTTCGCTTGGTTGACTCTCTGGACCAAATGTCTTTAGTCCAAGAAGGTGACGTGCTAGTTACAGACATGACTGACCCAGATTGGGAACCAGTGATGAAAAAAGCATCTGCAATCGTAACCAACCGTGGTGGCCGTACTTGCCACGCTGCCATCATCGCTCGTGAGCTTGGTATTCCTGCAATCGTTGGCTGTGGCGATGCGACAAGCAAGTTAACCGATGGTGCAACCGTGACCGTATCTTGTTCAGAAGGTGAAACGGGCTACGTTTACCAAGGTGAACTTGAGTTTGATGTAAAACGCTCTTCTGTTGATGAACTGCCGCTGCTACCAACAAAAGTCATGATGAACGTGGGTAACCCTGATCGCGCGTTTGACTTCGCACAAATTCCAAATGAAGGTGTTGGTCTTGCGCGTCTTGAATTCATCATCAATAAGATGATTGGTATCCATCCGAAAGCATTACTTAACTTTGATGCACAAAGCGATGAGCTAAAAGCAGAAATCACTCAGCGTATTCGTGGTTACAAAGATCCTATCGATTTCTACGTAAGCAAACTGACAGAAGGTATCGCAACCATTGCTGCGGCATTTTGGCCGAAACGCGTTATTGTTCGTATGTCTGACTTTAAGTCTAACGAATACAGCAACTTGGTTGGCGGTAAAGCATACGAACCGCATGAAGAAAACCCAATGCTTGGCTTCCGTGGCGCGTCTCGTTACATTTCTCCAGTGTTTGAAGACTGCTTCGAGCTAGAAACTCAAGCAATCAAACGCGTTCGTAACGAAATGGGTCTGAAAAACGTTGAAATCATGATCCCATTTGTGCGTACACCAAGCGAAGCAGCATCAGTGATTGATTTGCTAGCGAAGTTTGATCTGCGCCGTGGCGATCAGGGTCTTAAAGTCATCATGATGTGCGAACTGCCATCCAACGCGGTCCTTGCCGATGAGTTCTTGAAGTACTTTGATGGCTTCTCGATTGGCTCAAACGACATGACTCAGCTAACGCTTGGACTTGATCGTGACTCTGGCGATGTTGCACATCTATTTGATGAGCGCAACCCAGCGGTTAAGGTGATGCTTCAGATGGCGATTGATGCGGCAACAAAAGCAGGCAAATACGTTGGTATTTGTGGTCAAGGCCCATCAGACCACGACGACCTAGCGGAATGGCTAATGGATCAAGGTATTAGCTCTGTATCACTAAACCCAGATACGGTTATCGATACTTGGTTAAAACTCGGTAAAGTTAGCAGCAAGTAACACACGATAAACTCTAGCCCTCACACTCCCCTTGTGAGGGCTTTGTTATTCACACGTCATTTCACAATCAGTTCGTGATTCCTCTCTCAAGTTCGTCATTTAGTCAATTTCATTATCAAAGTCTGATGACCTAAAATGAATGGTATATCGATAACTCCAGAGAGAATTTGATGAAAAAGCCTATCGCACTCCTTACTACATTGATGCTCCTGGCATCCCCTGCTTATGCCGATTGGGATGAAATTTCCAATAAAATGTCTGAGCTTGGCGACGCAGTTTCTGATACTGCCCAAGATGCTTGGGACGACACCAAAGCGTTTTCAAAACAAGCGTGGCAAGATTTCACGAATTGGTCCGAGGAAGCGATCAATACCGCAGGCGAATGGACAGAAGCCAGCATCGAGAAAAGCAAAGAATGGATAGATGCTGCCGACAAAAAAATTGATGAGCTGATGGAAGGCGATACGCCAGAAGAAGCTCGCCAAGCCGTGGACTTAATGGCAGATAGCGCTTTGCTCAAGTTATTTAATGAAAAGCCGGAGGCAAAAGCTATTTACGACAACGCGTACGGCTACGCGGTCTTTGATTCTCGTAAATTATCTTTGCTGTTTCACACCAACTCAGGGTCAGGAGTCGCAGTGAATAAGGAAACAGAAGAACGCACTTATATGAATATGTTTGGTTTGGGCGTTGCACTTGGGGCTGGCGGCAAATTTTACCAACAAGTGGTTCTGTTTGAGAGCAAAGAAGACTTTGATACGTTCGTCAACGAAGGATGGGAGGCCACAAGTGAAGCCTCTGCTGTTGCGGGCGAAGATTCAGAGCAACTTTCAAAACAATTTAACAGCGGCGTCGCCGTCTATCAGTTGAACGCTAAAGGTTTGCTCATCGATGCTAACGTGTCTGGTTCTAAATATTGGGTTAACGAAGAGCTCACTAACTCGCAGTAATGCATAGCAACTAATCGCTTAAATAAAACCGTTGTTATGCACCCTTATCAATAAGTTAACGGGGATATGATTCCTCAAAACTGAGCACTTACGCAACTTTCTCTATGGAAGTCACCAGAAGATGGCGACTTCCCTTTCTCGTTGGATTGCTTTTGGTTATGCTTGCGCAAAACCACCTGCAATTCGGTATCCCATGCCTGACAATAACTTTAATAATCTGCTAGCAGAAGCAATTTCTGCTCTTAACACGCCTAACTTTACTCCTAAACTTATGCGTGTCATTCGCACTCTTTTTCATTTTGATTGCGCAGTTATTTTAGGTTACCGAGAAGGTAAACATCCTATTTATCTCTACGACTCAATTGAGAACGAGCGAGAGTTACTTTTTCAACGCTACCTTACTGACTCATTTCAAAATGACCCTTTTTTTCTCAAACTAAACGAGACAAAGCAACAAGGCGTATTTACGCTCAAAGACGTGGCGCGTAAAGGCGTTGACTTCACCTCATACTGCGAGCAGTTCTATCATCAAACAGGGTGGAAAGACGAGCTTAGCATGCTAGTCGAAGTTGAATCTGGCCGTTGGGTCATGCTGTACTTCGGATATATGACTGATGGAAAATACTTTTCTCAGCAACAAATCAATAAGCTAAAGCCCTATTTCCCGATAATTCAGTCGCTTTGTCAGCAGCATTGGAAACAAACGGAATTTACCTTTTCTGAGCCTGTTTTTGCACAGAGTGCTTATTCTGGCAGTATGCGATTAGCCATTGAGCAAGCTTTAGCAACGTTTGGCGTAGAATCACTCACCCGTCGCGAACAAGAGGTAGCTTCGCTTCTCGCTCAAGGGTTTGACACAAAAGAAATTGCCGCGCGGTTACACTTAGTTCAAGGCACAGTCAAAAATCATCGAAAGCGAATTTACTCGCAATTAAATGTGTCTTCATTGAGTGAGTTATTCCAGCTTTTCCTCAATCACCTCATTCTCCATTCAAGATAAAAAACTGTCCCTTAAGGGATATATCGAGAAAAGGTGTCGCGTTTTAGTCTGAATGTAACAACCACTAAAGCAGACAAAAAGAATGACGACACCATTACTGCAAGATTTACAAGATCGCGGCTTGATTGCACAAGCCAGCGATTTGGAAGAAATTCAGACACTTCTCTCACAGCCACAAACCGTTTACTGCGGCTTCGATCCTACAGCTGGCAGCTTACATATCGGCCACCTCGTGCCTTTGATTATGCTTAAGCGCTTTCAAGATGCCGGACACCAAGCTGTTGCCTTGATTGGCGGTGCAACGGGCATGATTGGCGACCCAAGCTTTAAAGCGACTGAGCGCAGTCTGAACTCAGAGGAAATCGTCTCAGGCTGGGTTAACGATCTTTCTAATCAAATTCAGCAGTTGATGAATCACCAACTGGCCAAGCCGATGATCATGGTAAACAACGCTGACTGGATGAAAGCGATCAATGTGATCGACTTCTTCCGCGATGTGGGTAAGCACTTCTCAATCAATACTATGGTCAACCGAGAATCGGTAAAACAACGCCTGCAACGACCTGACCAAGGTATCTCCTTTACCGAATTTAGCTACGCCCTACTGCAATCGTACGATTTTGCCGAGCTAAACCGTCGATACGGTTGCCGTTTGCAAATCGGTGGCAATGACCAATGGGGAAACATCGTCAGCGGGATCGATTTAACTCGCCGTCAAAATGGTGAGCAAGTATTTGGCTTAACTCTGCCGCTGATCACCAAATCCGATGGTACCAAATTTGGCAAAACCGAAGGCGGTGCAGTATGGCTAGATCCTAGCAAAACCTCTCCTTACGCGTTCTACCAGTTCTGGCTTGGCGCAGAAGACGCAGACGTTTACCACTTCTTGCGTTACTACACATTCTTGAGCTGCGAAGAAATTGCCAGCATTGAAGCGCAAGACCAAGCAAGCCAAGGTAAGCCACAAGCACAACGTATTCTCGCTGAAGAAATGACGCGATTTGTTCATGGCGAAGAAGGCCTAGCCAGTGCCGAGCGTATCACTCAAGCTTTATTCAGCGGTAATGTGCAACAACTGAGTTTGGGTGAATTAAAACAGTTGGAGTTGGATGGTTTACCAAGCATTGAGAGCACACAACAAGATTTGGTTGAGCTGTTGATTGAGTCGGGCTTAGCAAGTTCGAAGCGTGTTGCACGCGAACACATCAGCAACAACGCCATCAGTGTAAACGGTGAAAGAGTGGCGGCTGATAACCCGAGTTTAAGCTTCCCACTGTTTGATCAATATTGGTTACTGCAACGCGGTAAAAAGCACTTCTGCCTCGTAAAGCGTGCCGCGTAGCAACACTCGCAGTACAAAACCTATAAAAAAATTCCCCTCACCACTTTCGTGATGAGGGGAATCCAAATTTGAACGATTTTAAGCCTAACAATAGGCAAAGACGTTGCTTATTGCGTTCTTAAACGTTGCCAGTACTTTTCGTAAATCGCTAACGTTTCTGCGCCAACATCATTAATAAACTCGCCTTTTTTCAAGTCTTCTGATGAAGGGAAAATAGTACGGTTGTTTTTCAACTCTTCTGGCAATTTGTCACGCCCAGCGTTCGTTGCCGACGCATAACCCAAACTGGTCACGATTTCCGCTTGGTTCTCTGATTGGTACATGAAGTTAATAAATTTATGCGCCAATGCTTTGTTTTTACTGCCAGACGGAATAGTGAAGTTGTCCATCCACAATACCGCGCCCTCTTCCGGCATCACGAACTTCAGCTCAGGCATTTCAACCTGTCCTTGGAATGCGTTGCCGTTCCATTGCATGCCGACCGATGTTTCACCGGACACGTAAGGGACTTGCGGCGCATCTGAGTTGTAAAGTAATACGTTGTTTTTCAGCGCGACTAGAGAATCAAAAGCCTGCTCGATTTCTGCTTCGTCTTTTGTGTTCACGCTATGGCCATTTTTCTTCAGCGCCATACCGAACACATCGCGAACGTCATCAATCAGCATGACTTGTTGTTCGTATTGAGACTCCCATAAGTCTGCCCATTTGGTCACTGGTTGCTCAACCATGGATTCGTTGTAGCTGATCCCGGTAATGCCCCAAATATAAGGCAGCGAGTAATCATTTTTAGGATCGTGCGCTTGGCCAAGTAAGCCGTCCATTGTGTCTTGCATGTTTGGCACTTGAGCGTGATCTATTTTCGAAAGCAGTCCTTCTCGACCCATTTTTTCAATGAAGTACGCAGAAGCAAAAACCACATCGTAACCAGAACCTTTTAGCAATTTTAGCTTGGTATACATTGATTCATTATTCTCAAAGGTCGAATAATTAATCGTAACGCCTTCTTGTTTTTCAAACGCTTTTAACGATGCTTCCGGCAAATAGCCACCCCATGCATAAACGTTCAACGTTTTGCTATCTGCATGAGCAAACATGCTGAGCACAAGAGCACTCAGCCCCAATCCTTTGATGATTAATTTCATGGTATGCAATCCAACCAGTCCAGCGACGCGCTGGGATTCGGGTGCATAATTAGGTAATTGTTACCCAATTGAAAGAAAATTTAATTAATCTTTAACAGCAAAAATATTTATCGAATTTATAAAATTAACGCATGTTTTTAATAGCGACTGTGCATACCAAAATGATGAGACATTCCATCTTCCATTCGGCCACCTTTCCAGCCACCAGAGCCGAGTAAATTAAGCACATCTTGAGCGGTATAATCGACACCAGCGAAGAAGTCATGCGCCACATCAGAGCGGATGGCTTGCAACTCTGGTTGGTTTTCCAAATCAAGATCTTGCGGATCCGCATATAATGCCAACGCGATTTTTTGTTGGCACGCGCTTAACTCGCTGGTGCTCGTCTTTACCTGACCAACCGAAAAGTACTCACGACTGCCGTATCCCACCATCAATCTGGCACTCATTAGTTTAATCACTTTCTTAATGCGGCGACGTTGTATAAATCTCAACATGTTTTGTTATTCCTGTATTAAGTTGGCTATGGTCGTATTCTTTTGTTCGAATTAAAACACTCTGTTTTATCAGCGAAATTTCTCTAGCGCTTTTCGCGATGATCGGTTGTATAATACGATTCTGAAATATTTTGTTACGTTACCTCGGTAACCCCTGAGACTGCAACATGAACAACAGCAGATGGGTCGGCTTTATAGGCGGCACGATTGTCTTACTTAGTACCTTTATCCTCTTCGGATCTTCCGTCCACTCTGCTTGGTACCGAATCCCTGCGGAAGCCATTCATGGTATCGCCTTCACTTTGGCTTTTGGTTTAGGGTTAAACAGCCTGCTGGCGTACGCGACGGCAGTGATTACTCTTGCTGCACTATTCTACATTGGCTTTGTCGTTAGCTATCGGGTCCATCAGAAACTTAAATAAACTTCTGTCTCAACCTGAGCTTAATAACGGATACTTAATAACTAAAAAGGGAGCAAACGCTCCCTTTTTAGTTATCAGCATATAGATGTTCTATGCCCGCTTTAATCATTAAGGTGGTATACCCTCAACGACTGCTGCATACCTGAAACATCATCACCTAAATACTCAACCGTCATTGGAACATTGACCAACAGAGTAAAACTAGAGTCACTGAACCTTCCATCAGCATCACTCTCCAAATGAACAAAAAACGTAGGCTTATCCGCAATCAAAGTAATTTGCCTCCCTTCAATAGAGACACCAATATTGGCTTTCGCTATCGGCAAGGTTTTTAGCTCGTGAGTACTAAACCATGTGTTGCTTATTCTGTCTTCACCGATTTGCGCTTCAACATAGAAGAAGCCTGACGTAAGTTCATCCTTCTCGATCAATTCATCCAACTGCCACAAAATCGTATTGCTGTCTGCTATGACTGTTTGTTCTAAGCTCCAACATTGCTTTTCTTCCCCTTGCCAATCTACCCACTTGAGCAATGCGTTGACGCTTGCGGACTCTTTGGCATCATTGAGCAAATGTAGGCTCAACTCGCCTGTATGCTCGGAAAATACCAAATACTGCGGCGCAAAAAAGCGTTTTGCATGGTAGTGCAACTGCTTCCATCGACCACTGTATTCCAAACTAGACCAAGAACTGACAGGCCAATTGTCGTTGAGTTGCCAGTACAGCATGCCGCGACAAACTGGAGAAATGGCACGCCAATGATCGCATGCAGTTTTGATCGCGATTGCCTGCTGAACTTGACTTAAATACAGCATGCTCTCAAATCCAGAGGGAAAACGAAAATAGCGCGTGAACATCTCTGTAATAATACTATGACCTCGAGGGTTCTTCTGATGTTGTTCGAAAGTTGGGGATGTAATATTCCAGTCTTGCTCAGGGACAAACCGCTTAACTTCAGCAAAAGATGGCCAAGATTGAAAACCAAACTCAGAGCAAAAACGAGGATTCACGTCAAGGTAGGCACTGAATGATTTTCCTGAATGCCAAACGTCCCAAAAGTGCATATCGCCTTTACTATCATCATGCCACGCATCACCGAAATCCAGTTCACCATTACATGGGGAACTTGGCCAGAAACGGCGAGTGCTATCTTGCTCGGTAATCTCCTTCTCAATCATGCGGTTGAGGCGATCGTAGTTAACCGTGTATTTGACTTTACTGCGCTTAGATTCGTCATACCAACCAATAGCTCCAATCACTTCATTGTCACCACACCAAAGTGCGATTGATGGGTGCTCCTTGAGCCTCGGGATTTGGAATCTAAGTTCTTCTTCTACCTCTTTTAAAAACTCGTCGTTTGATGGGTACAACGAGCAGGCGAACATCATGTCTTGCCACACCAACAAGCCAAGTTCATCACAAAGGTTATAAAAGATTTCACTCTCGTACTGACCACCGCCCCATACGCGAATCATGTTCATGTTGGCGTCAACCGCACTTTGCAAAAGGTTGCGATAACGTGTTTCGTACTCTCGCCCCGGCATTGCGTCAATAGGGATCCAGTTGGCACCTTTAGCATTAATCGGTACGCCATTGACGATAAATTCCATTGCAGAGCCGTGCTCATCAGCTTGGTTATTTAGGGTTAACTGACGCAAACCAATGTTGTGCGTTAACTTTTGCTCTCTGCAAGAAATGGTAATGGGATAGAGATACGCTTCGCCATAACCCGATGGCCACCAGCGTTGAGGCTCCAAAATGTGGAACTGGCAATGATAGTGACCACTTCCTTTTGTTTGAATACATTGACGCTCACCATTAAATTCAACAATCATTTCATGGCGTTGACTGTCCGTTTCCACTTCAACTACTACATCAAGAAACACACTCCCATCGGCTTGCCATTGCTGCTCTGTCGAGAAGCCTTTGAGCCAAAGCTCATTCACAATGTCGATTTGAATGGGGTCGTAAATACCCGATACCATCAAGCAAATGCCCCAGTCCCATCCGGAATGGCATTGTGTTTTGCGGATCAAGTTCATGTGTGGAATTTGGTTGTTGCCCATTGCCGATGGAATAGGAAATGGCAATTTTTTTGCTCTTGCGATACCTTCTAAATCCACCCGAGCAAACTCAACCCGAATCGTGTTAGTACCTTGCTTTAAATGCGGTTTAATATCCACACGTTGCTGGGTAAACATGTTGCTGCACGTTAGTGCTAGCTCACCATTAACATAGAAGGTTGCCAATGTATCGACACGAGTTAGCGTCATCCAAATTTGCTTGGCAGACAACGTAAACGCGTCGACTTCAAACTCACGTGAGATATGCCACTCACACTCTTCAATCCATCGAACTTTGTTTTCATTATCGGCAAAATAAGGATCTGGAATCTGCTCTGCTTGTAAAAGCGCCGACACATTATCGCCCGGAATAAACATTGGAATTTCAAGATTGGGACGCTGTGGCGAGGTAAGCATCCACTGCCCGTTAAGTTCGAAGTGAGCCATCGAGTGAAACCTTAGCTTGGGAAAAACATGTTTTCTCAATGTAATCCTGATAATCCCATGCAAAAATAAGGGAAATGTTAATTACATACGAAATGCGGTGCATTTCACGTAAAAACTCTTTCTTTTGATCTCTACCCAAAAATCAGCAACTTGGCTAACCTGTTAAAAATTAATCGAAATCTAAGGTTATATTTGCAACTTCGACATGTTAACATCATCGGCTTTTTGAACATCCTCACACTTTTCGTTGAAACGATGTGAGGGGAAATGCACGGCTTCATAGCCCTAAAAAGCGAAGTAATTATGTCAAATATGACGAATGCCGCCTCCCACACAGCGCCTATTCAGGATGCTGACTATTCTGCTATTCATCCCCCATCTTTACTCAAGCGCCTCGAACTCACCAATCCTGTCTTTTGGTTAAGTGGTAGCTTCCTCACTCTATTCGTTTTACTTGCTCTAACGAATACCGACTCTCTAACCGCAATGGTTAACACCGGCTTCGGCTTTGCTACTAAATATTTCGGAGCTTACTGGCAAGTACTGCTTCTTCTGAATTTCCTAATTGGTTTGGCTCTTGCGTTTGGTCGCACTGGTTATGTGCGCCTAGGTGGTCTAGCGAAACCTGATATTGATAACTTTAAGTGGTTGTCAATCGTACTCTGTACTCTACTTGCAGGTGGTGGTGTATTCTGGGCTGCTGCTGAGCCTATCGCCCACTTTGTGACTGCTCCGCCTCTATACGGGGAAGCCTCACCGAAAACTGCCGCAATCAATGCCCTATCTCAGTCTTTTATGCACTGGGGCTTCTTAGCTTGGGCGATCCTTGGTGGTCTATCTTCCATTGTCTTAATGCACTTGCATTACGATAAAGGCCTGCCTCTTAAGCCGCGTACTCTGCTTTACCCTGTGTTTGGTGATAAAGCCATTAAAGGCTGGATTGGTGATGTTGCTGACGCATGTAGCATCATTGCCGTAGCGGCAGGAACCATCGGTCCTATCGGCTTCTTAGGTTTACAAATTAGCTACGCGCTAAATTCATTGTTTGGCCTGCCAGATACGTTCGTAACGCAAAGTATGGTTATTATGGCGGCGATCCTGATGTATACCCTTTCTGCACTAAGCGGTTTGAGCAAGGGTATTCAAATCGTCAGTCGTTACAACATCATTTTGTCTGTACTGTTAATTGGTTACATCCTGTTCTTCGGGCCGACAAGCTTTATCGTTGATGGCTACGTGCAAGGCGTTGGTCGTATGGTGGATAACTTCTTCCCTATGGCACTTTACCGTGGTGATACAGGCTGGCTAAGCTGGTGGACAGTATTCTTCTGGGGTTGGTTTATCGGTTATGGCCCAATGATGGCGATCTTTATTGCTCGTATCTCTCGTGGTCGTACAATTCGCCAATTAATCATGTCTATTAGCATCGCGGCACCGCTGATTACTTGCTTCTGGTTTAGTATCGTTGGTGGCAGTGGCCTTGCGTTTGAACTTGATAACCCTGGTTTGATTTCATCTGCGTTTGAAGGCTTTAACTTGCCCGCAGCACTGCTAGCGATTACTGGTGAATTACCTTACCCAATGATCATTTCGGTTCTGTTCCTGATCTTAACGACAACATTTATCGTGACGACAGGTGACTCGATGACTTACACAATCAGTGTAGTGATGACGGGCTCAACAGAACCAAACGCAGTGATTCGCTCGTTCTGGGGGCTGATTATGGGTATTGTCGCTATTGCGCTTATCTCAATGGGCTCTGGTGGTATTTCTGCATTGCAGTCTTTCATTGTAATTACTGCCGTGCCTGTGTCTTTCATTTTGCTGCCAAGCATTTGGAAAGCACCCGGCATTGCAAGCAGAATGGCGAAAGAGCAAGGCCTCGTTTAAAGCGCCTTCCTACCAATATGCGAAAAAGAGCCCTTAATTGGGCTCTTTTTAATTCTGCGCTTTATCCTACGCTATCAATACGAATCATCACTGCGTCTGGACGCCAATACTCGAATTCGCAGTCCATTAAATGCCCATCTTGTTTGTAGTTTACCCGCCGAATTTTCAGAACGGGTTGTCCTTCAGCTAGGTTCAACGCCTTAGCGACATGAGCAGGAGCTGACGTGGGAATCACATCAAAACGAGAGCGCTTTGTCTCGTAACCATACTTCTCACGATAAATGCCCGTCAGGGACATGGTGAGGTTCTCAGACAATATCCCCTCAAACAGTGCCGCTTTGAGCACGTTCTCAACAAACAATACCGCTCGCCCATCAATAAAACGTAACCGTTCAATTACATAAATTGGGGTAATTCGCTCCACCTCTAACGATTTGGCATACTCACCTGCGGCCATTTCACTTCGCACGTTGAGTAACTTAGTTTCTGCAATACGATGCTGCTCTCGAATCATTTGATGGAAGTGAGAACGAGACAACGGGTTGTAACAGATACGCTCAGGAGATACATACCAACCCCGGCGCTCTTCTCGATAAATAAGACCTTCCGTTTCCAAAGACACCAACGCATCTTTGATAGTGATTCGAGTCGTAGAAAACAGCTCACTGAGCTCTCTCTCTGACGGCAGTTTTTGTCCTTCCGACATGATGCCGGAAAGAATCTGCTGTTTTAAGCTGCTTCTAATTTTTCCTAATTGGGTACCAAATTGTCCGGTGCCTGTCGCTCTCATTCTGATCTAGTCCAACGATAATTTGACGAATAACATAAGGCGTTTACGTAACAAAAATATGACATTAATCAACAGAACACATACTGAACGTATGAAATATAAGTGCCATATAAAATCAGCAAAACTGTCAAATTACTTGCGCTAAATCGTCACATTCCATCCATAGCATACAAAGCGAACTTACTGACCTAGTCCAGAAGGATGGAGACAATGAAAACTTTGCTAAGTCGTTCAATTACCGCACCAGCGGCAATCATTGCGGTAACCCTCGCTACGCCAACAGTAGCGAAAGAAGCCGATATTGAATCTTTGGTAGCAGCAGCACAAAAAGAAGGGGCGGTTTACAGTGTGGGTATGCCTGACAGTTGGGCAAACTGGAAAGACACTTGGGCTGATTTAAAGTCAAATTACAACCTTAAGCACCAAGACACGGATATGAGCTCGGCTCAAGAAATCGCAAAATTCGAAGCTGAGAAGAAAAACGCGACCGCAGACATTGGTGACGTAGGCTTTGCCTTCGCACGTGTAGCGGTAAAAAAAGGCGTCACTCAGCCATATAAACCAACAACTTGGAATGACATCCCAGATTGGGCAAAAGACGAAGATGGTCATTGGGCACTTGCTTACACTGGCACTATTTCTTTTATCTCCAACAATAACCTCGTAAAAGACGCGCCAAAAACGTGGGATGACCTATTAAAAGGCGACTACAAAGTGACCGTAGGTGACGTAGGCGTAGCAGCACAGGCAAACAACGCGGTTCTCGCCGCAGCGTTCGCCAACGGTGGGGACGAATCCAACCTCAAGCCTGCGCTCAAATTCTTTTCTGAACTCGCGAAGCAAGGTCGTCTTTCATTTACCGATCCGAACATCGCCAACCTAGAAAAAGGCGAAGTTGAAGTGGCGATCATGTGGGACTTCAATGCATTGAACTACCGCGACAAAATTGACCGCGACCGCTTTACAGTGAGCATTCCTCAAGATGGCTCTGTGATTTCTGGTTATACAACCATAATCAATAAATACGCGAAGAACCCTAATGCAGCAAAGCTTGCTCGTGAATACATCTTCAGCGATCAAGGGCAAATCAACTTAGCAGAAGGTTATGCGCGTCCAATCCGCACCAACATCACACTGCCTCAAGCAGTGCAAGACAAGCTAATTGCTAATGACCAATACAGCAATGTTCACCCAGTGACTGACTTCTCAGCTTGGGAAAAGTCCGCACGTAAGCTGCCACGTCAATGGCAAGAAAGTGTCTTAATCCACCAGCAATAAGAGTAAGTCGTTATGAGCAATAAGGTCATCCTTGTTGTTCTAGATGGACTGAACTATCAGGTAGCCCGTGATTGCATGGGCTACCTCAATGGTCTTCTAGAACAAAGTCGTTCCCAACAAGAAACTCGCGCAACGCTTTATCCTGTGCAGTGTGAGCTGCCCTCTATGTCTCGCCCACTTTATGAGTGCATTTTAACGGGCGTTCGCCCTGTAGAAAGCGGCATCGTAAACAACAATATCGTTCGTCTATCCAAACACGATTCCATTTTCAGTTTGGCAAAAGCCCAAGGAAAAGTGACCGCTGCGGCTGCCTACCACTGGGTAAGTGAGCTTTATAATCGCGCGCCATTTGAACCTGTTCGCGATCGTTTCACGCATGATGAAACCCTGAATATCCAGCACGGCTGCTTTTACCATTGGGATCATTATCCTGATGAAGCCTTGTTCCTGGACGCAGAGTATTTACGCCGCAACTATCAACCTGATTTCTTACTGATCCATCCGATGAATATCGACGATACAGGACATAAGTTTGGCCTAGACTCTCGCCAATACCGCAATTGTGCGCGAGGTGCAGACATTATTCTTTCCAACTACATCGATCAATGGCTTGCTGATGGGTATCAAATCATTGTGACAAGCGATCATGGCATGAACAACGATCTTTCTCACGGTGGGATTTTACCTGAAGAGCGAGAAGTTCCCCTGTTTGTCATTGGTGATAAGTTTACCCATCAAGATTGTCATATTAAGCAAACTGATATTTGTGGCACCGTTTGTCAATTGCTAAACCTTGACCACACGAAGCCATACACTCAGGAATTGTTAGCACTATGAGCAGTTCAGTCCTCTCCCCAAGCTCTAGCGAATCACGTTCAAATTTGGCAAGTACTTGGTTAAAGCGCTTTAAGCCAGCCGTTTGGTTGGCGCCTTTCGCACTGTTTTTCTACCTATTTCAACTCGCACCGATGATTTGGGTGCTGTTAAACAGCTTCATCTACGATGGCGAGTTTGCCTTCGATAACTACATTGAAGTGCTCGACTCCACCTTTATGATGCAGGCGTTTGGCAACAGTTTGTGGTTAGCTATATGGTCGAGCATTTTTGGCTTAGCCATTGCGACTCTGTTGGTCTCTTCTCTGCGCAGAATCGATTCTAAAGTCCGCGATGGTGTGATTGCGTTTACGAACATGAGCAGCAACTTTGCAGGCGTACCTCTGTCATTCGCTTTTATCATTATTTTGGGCACCAATGGGGCGATTACCCTTTTGCTCAAGCAGTATGGCTTACTCGGTGATTTCGACCTTTATGGTAAATGGGGTCTGCTGGTCATTTACATCTACTTTCAAATCCCGCTGGCGGTGTTGTTGCTCTACCCTGCGTTCGACGCGTTGAGTGATGATTGGCAAGCTGCTGCTGCGCTACTGGGAGCCAAAACATCACAGTATTGGGCGAAAATCGCGCTGCCAGTGCTCTTACCAGCCTTATTCGGTACCTTTATTATCTTAATAGCCAACGCAATTGGCGCTTATGCGAGTGTTTATGCGCTGACCTCCGGTAACTATAACGTCATCACCATTCGAATTGCGAGTCTGGTATCGGGAGACCTGTTCCTTGAACCTAATCTCGCCGCTGCAATTTCGGTGATTCTAATGGCGTTACTTGCCTTTATCACAGTGATTAACCAATGGCTCATTTCGAAAAGCTATGCAGGTAGGAAGTAGTCATGAACAACGTTAATACTCGATTCCATAAAACGGTGGTTTATTCCATTGTTGGGATCATGCTCATCCCGATTTTAGCGACCTTTGTCTATTCGCTTTCATCACGCTGGGGCGCCACGGTGCTTCCAGATGGTTTCACTTTTGATTGGTACGTTAAATTGCTGACCGACCCACGCTTTTTGCAAGCGTTTGGGCGTTCGCTGTTTATTTGTATTGCTTCGCTAACCCTCAGTGTGATTCTAGTTCTGCCAGCGATATTCGTGGTGTTTTACTACTTTCCGAAGCTCGATAAGCTCATGAACGTATTGATTTTGCTACCATTCGCTGTACCACCAGTGGTGTCCTCCGTCGGCTTGCTTCAACTTTATGCTGACAGTGAAATCTCCCTTATCGGTACTCCTTGGATTCTAGTAGGTACTTACTTCACGATAGCGTTACCGTTCATGTATCGTGCGATTTCTAATAGCTTCGAAGCAATTAACCTTAACGATTTAATGGACGCTGCACACTTGCTAGGGGCAAGCACAACCAAAGCGTTTTTGATGGTCATTTTACCTAACCTCAAAAAAGGACTGATGGCATCGCTTTTCCTTTCATTTTCATTTCTATTGGGAGAGTTTGTGTTCGCCAATATTTTAGTCGGCACACGTTATGAAACCCTGCAAATCTACTTGTATAACATGCGTCAGACGAGCGGCCACTTTACGTCTGCCTTAGTGATGACCTACTTCCTATTTATTTTTTTACTGACTTGGTTGGCAAGTCGTTTCAGCCGAGGAGTCAAACAATGAGCTACGTAACAGCGAAAAATCTGACTAAACGTTTTGGTGATAACACCGTATTTGAGGACATTCACTTTAACATCGAGCAAGGTGAATTCATTACGCTTTTGGGCCCTAGCGGTTGTGGTAAATCGACACTACTTCGCAGCCTTGCTGGGCTTAACCCTGTCGATGGAGGCGAGGTTTGGGTAAACGGAGAAGATATCACGCATCAAGTCCCGCAAGAGCGTGGTATTGGGATGGTCTTTCAATCGTATGCGCTGTTTCCCAATATGACCGTCGAAGGCAACATTGCATTTGGCTTAAAAATGAAAAAGCTTGCGAATGATGATATTCGACGTGAAGTGGCTAAAGTCATCAAACTGGTGGATCTGGCAGGTAAAGAAAAACACTATCCGCATCAACTTTCTGGCGGTCAGCGCCAGCGTGTCGCACTCGCTCGAGCATTGGTGGTGAAACCTCGCATATTATTGCTTGATGAGCCACTTTCTGCGCTTGATGCCAAAATCCGCAAACACCTTCGTCAGCAAATCCGAGACATTCAGAAAGAGATGAATCTCACCACTATCTTCGTAACTCATGACCAAGAAGAGGCGATGATTATGTCTGATCGTATCTTCCTAATGAGTAAAGGGGAAATTGTTCAAGCAGGAACACCTGAAGAAATTTATACTCATCCTGCTAACGAGTTTGTGGCCGGTTTCATGGGGCACTACAACCTTGTAGAGGCCAATAAAGCCAAGCAACTCTTCAACATTGATACCGAATGGAAAGTAGCGATTCGCCCAGAGTCTATATATGTAAAAGAGCAAGGTCGTCAATATGATAGCCACATCTCAGCGCCACAAGTAGGTACGATCACCAACCACCAGCTTCTAGGTAATGTTATTCGCTATCAAGTGAACGTTGAAGAGTGTGAGCTCACTGTTGACTTACTTAACCGCTCTTCAGAACGCTTACTAGCGAATGGCAGCCAACTAGAACTACTCTTTAACCTAAACGAAATTCAACCAGTGAGAGCCTAAACATGTCCAAACCTTTGTATGTTTTTGATATGGATGAAACCCTAATAAACGCTGACTGCGCAATGATTTGGAACGAGTTTATGGTTGAGAAAGGCATCGCGACTGATCCTTTATTTATTATGGAAGATCAGCGTCTAATGGCCTTGTACTCTGAAGGCAAAATGGACATGGAAGATTACCTAGCGTTCTCCATGAAGCCACTAGAAAACATGCCGATTGAAGAAGTAAACGCCTTGGTTGAAGAATGTGTTGAAAGCCATATTTTGCCTAAACAGTTCCCTCAAGCCAAAACCCTGATTGAGCAACTGTCTCGTGATGGTATAGATATGGTTATCATCTCTGCCAGCGTCACTTTTTTGGTGGAAGCCGTTGGTCGCCGTCTTAATATTCCAACCGCACTCGGAATTGATTTAATCGAGAAAAACAACCGTTATACTGCTGAAATCGACGGTATCCCGAGTTATCGTGAAGGCAAAGTCACGCGATTAAAACAGTGGCTAGAAAATCAGCCTGAGCCTTATTCCGAAATCCATTTCTATACCGATTCAATCAACGATTTACCGCTTTGTGAATACGCGAACTACGCTTATCTGGTAAATCCATGCCCACAACTAAAAGAACACGCCAACAGACCGAATTGGAGTGTGTTAAGTTGGGGGTGATATAGCCTCACAAGACCGTTCTTCCTAAGTATATACTTTTCTATTTGTTCAAAGAGCAGTTCTTTCTGCTCTTTTTTACTTCTCTTCATCACAAATTAATCACTTGATTAAATACTGATTAATTTTTCACATGTCGCATGAGAAATCAGCGTCTTATAATTAATCAAATGTTTAATATTTTGAGAGAAGATTGTGACGGAAGCGCATCGAAGGGCGGGAAGACCCACAGATAATATCGACGCAAGGAAAAAACTGATTTTCCACGCGCGCGAACTCTTCACCATTATGGCTTACGACAAGGTCTCTACTCGCCTAGTCGCGCAGAAAGCAGGCGTGAACGTGGCGATGATTCGTTACTACTTTGGCAACAAAGAAGGCTTGTTCGAGACCATGTTGCGCGAAACACTGTCACCGATGCAAAAGCAGATGCAGACGTTGGTATCCAACAGTAACGAGCAAAACTTTCTCGATCTAATGCGCACCTACTACCGCGAAATGATCAAGGTACCACAGTTCCCACGCTTAGTTGCCCAAGTTATGAATATGCCCCCATCGGAAACCCAACGCAAACTGCTCGAAAAAGTCTTCGCAGATATCAGCAAGCCAATGCAAGGCGTGATCTTTGATAAGTTGATCGACAGTGGCGTTTTACGAAAAGACGCCGACCCTCAACTTTGTCGCGTCTCTTACATCAGCTTGATGGTGTTTCCTTTTATGGCACCACCAGCACTGCTCGCCATTCATGGCATTGAACTTTCTGAAGCCTTCTTGAACCGATTATTCGAACACAACATACAACTGATGAAACATGGATTTTTAGACTCGGGCGACCAATATGAAAGTAAATAAAAAGCTGCTGTTCTTTCCTGCTCTTGCGGTGGGGGTCGTCATTCTGTTTTTGGCGATTAGCCTCAAACCAGATTTGCCCGTAAAACCCTCTGGAGATCGTGCAAGGTTGGTCGAGACGATTCCACTTGAGCTAAAAGCCATTGCTCCAGTAGCCATAGGGTTTGGCAAGATCACCCCAAAAGTGGAATGGAAAGCGATAGCCGAAGTGACGGGTAAAGTGGTCTACCGCCATCCGCAACTGGAAAAAGGACAAGTGTTGCAAGCAGGGACAGAAATCTTGCGCATCGACCCGCTCGATTACGAGTTGAAACTGGTTCAAGCTCAAGCCGATCTCAAATCTGCCCAAACCTCTCTGGCTAAGCTGAACCAAGAAGAAGCGAATCTCAAAAGCACCCTCAAGATAGAAGCCAACCGTCTGGTTATCGCCAACAAAGAGTTAGACCGTAAGCAAAACCTACGTAAAAAAGGCCTAACGTCTCAATCGGATGTAGATCAGCAAGAGCAAAGCGCACTCTCTCAACGTAAGTTAGTACTGGATATTGAAAATCAAATTGGTTTGATGCCGGATGAGAAACGAGTCGCGGAAGCCCTAGTTAAAGTTAATGCATCAAAAGTGGATGAGGCCGAACGCTCGCTTGATAAGACCATCATCACGCTTCCTTACGATTTGCGTATTGCTGACGTAGAAATTGAGAAAAAGCAAGTGGTTAACCTCCAACAAACCATGGTGACAGGACATGGTATTGATGTCATGGAAGTGGAAGCTCAACTATCCATTCATGACATGCAAACTTTGGCGGCGAGCATCGGTGAGTTTGTCCGCGATGAATCTGGTATTCCACAACCTGATATGAATGCGATTCATGCCAACATTGAACTCAGCAGCGGTAACCTCTCTGCAAGCTGGCCTGCGAAAGTTGCACGCATCAGTGAAACGGTTGATCCAAGCCAAGCGACTGCCGGTGTGATTCTGGAAATTGAACAAGACTACCGTGCATTAAACCCAACGTCTGCGCCTCCATTGGTGAACGGCATGTTTGTGCGTGCCTTGATTGAGGGACAAGAGAACCCGAGTTGGGTCATCCCAGAGCGTGCGCTTCATGGCGATAAGATTTACCTGATGGGAGATGACAACCGTCTGCAAGTCGTCACGGTTGAAGTGTTATATCGTCGCAATAACCAAGTGGTGATCGATGGTGAACTAGAGCAAGGTCAGAAGCTGATCATCAACGATTTGCTGCCTGCGATTAACGGCATGCTATTGAAAGAGTCACCTGAACAGTCAGAAACGGCTATTGAGGAGTCTGATTCATGATCCGATTCTTCGCCAAGCATCCAACAGCAGCCAACTTGCTGATGCTAACGCTGCTGATATTGGGGATTTCTTCACTTTCCACGATTAAGCGTGAAACTTTTCCTGAGTTTGATCCGCCCTACATCCTAGCTGGTGTGGTTTACCCCGGCGCTTCCCCTCAAGAGGTAGAAGAGAGCATCTGTATCCGAATGGAAGATGCTGTCGATGGCCTTGCCAACATCAAAGAAACTCAGTGTGAAGCGATTGAGGGTTCTGCGCGTCTTATCTTAAAACTGAATGAAGAAGCCGACATCGGCCGCATGCTAGTTGATGTTCAAACCCAGATCAACTCGATAAACGACTTCCCACAAGAGATTGAATCTCCTGTGGTCCAAGAGCTCGATTGGAACGAGCCAGTTGTGGATGTCGCCATCACCGCAGATACCACATGGCCAGAGCTAAAAGCGTATGCCGAACAGCTTAAACGCACGTTAAAAATCGATTACGATGTCTCTTTGGTTGAAGTTGCTGGCTTCTCTGACCACCAATACCGAGTAGAGTTAGACACTCAAGCTATCCGACAACTTGGTTTGAGTGTTGGTGATATTGCGGACCAGATTGGTCGTCAAAACGTCAAGTTGCCAAGTGGTAATGTCGAAACGCCAGATAAGAACTTTCTGATCCGCTTTGACGAACGACGCGTGACGCCGGAAGAGCTTGAGACTATCGTCGTGGGCTCTGGTACAAATGGCTCAATCATCCGTCTAAGAGATATTTCGACGATTACCGACGGGTTTGAATTGGACGAACAGAAAGTCCTCTTCGATGGTCACCCTTCTGCCCTACTAAAAGTCAGCAAAAACAAAGAAGACGATGCACTGCGCATTAAAGAACGTGTTGCTCAATTTGTCGAAGAACAACAAGCCATCGCGCCAGACGGTGTGATGCTACAAATGACCAATGACCTTTCATCCGTGCTTTGGGATCGCCTGACCATGATGGTCAAAAACGGTTGGCAAGGTATCATTCTGGTCTTCGCCACCATGTGGTTGTTCTTTAGTTTTCGCTACTCTTTTTGGGTCGCAGCTGGTTTACCTGTTGCCTTCTTAGGTGGGTTATTTTTGATGGCGCAACTTGGCCTGTCCATCAACATCATGTCTTTGGTCGGGTTACTCATGGCCATCGGTATCATGATGGATGACGCCATCGTTATTGCCGAATCGATTGCCGCTCACCTCGACCGAGGAGAAGAGATCGATGATGCCGTGATAAAAGGAGTGAAAAAGGTACTGCCGGGGGTCATCTCTTCCTTTTTAACTACGGTGTGTATTTTCGGTAGCTTGTTATTTTTGCAAGGTGAAATGGGTGCGGTACTTAAAGCGGTTCCTCAAGTTCTGATCCTCGTACTGAGTTTAAGTTTGGTGGAAGCCTTCTTGATTCTACCTAACCACCTTTCTCACTCACTACACAAACAAAAGCAAGAGCGAAAAACACCGAAGTTCAAACAAAAGCTGCTCGCTTCTTTTGAAAACTTCCGCAACACCACCTTGGTCAACGCAGTGGATAAAGTGGTCGAGTATCGCTATGCCTTTATGGGCGGTGTGGTTGCCTTGCTTCTTATCTCCGCTGCCACTTTAGTTGGCGGTTTGCTCAAGTTCCAACCCTTCCCTGAGTTGGATGGTGATATTGCAGAAGCGCGCATTATTCTTCCTCCGGGTTCTTCTCTGTCTCAAACGGAAGCCGTCGTCGATAAGATCGTCGCTTCCGCTCAAAAGCTAGATAAAGAATGGACAGAAAAAGTGGAAGACGGCAATCCATTGGTTCTGCACATCACCAGTCAATTCAACGCCAATGCCGATGCGAATGAATCTGGCCCTCATATTGCCACGGTGCGTCTGGATTTGCTTGGCGCAGAGAGTCGTAACACACTCATCGATGAATTTATCGATGCATGGCGCGATGATATTGGTGAACTTGCCGATCCTATCTCACTGGTATTTAAACAACCGACCATGGGGCCGGGTGGACGAGCGATTGAAATTCGAGCGAAACATGATGATCTGGATGCGCTCAAAGCGGCCTCTATCGACATTCAGCAATACTTGAATGAGTTTGACGGTGTCCATGGCGTGTTGGATGACATGCGTATGGGTAAAGAAGAAGTCTTGGTTAAACTGCGTCCGGGCGCAGAAGCTTACGGGATTAACGGCCAACTCATCGCCAATCAATTGCGTGCGGCTTTCTTTGGCCAAACGGCAGACGAGATCCAAGTTGGGGTAGAAAACATTTCCATCGAAGTTCGCCTCGATAAAGCACAAGCTGGTGACTTACAGCAATTGGCAAACTTTCCAATTATCTTGTCTGATGGCAGTCAAATTCCGCTCGCGACCATTGCTACTTTGGATTTCCAACGTAATTACGTAAGAATCCAGCGCATTGATGGCTTGCGCACCGTGAGCGTATTCGGCGATATCGACAATACGAAAGCCAACTCAACCGCCATTATTCGTCAGTTCCAACAGGATGAAGCGCCAAAGCTTATGCAAAAGTATCCTGGTCTTCGCTTTGATTTTGAAGGCGAAGCCAAAGATACCGCTGAAACTGGCGCATCAATGGGTAAAGGCTTCTTGCTTGGTTTGTTTGGCGTGTTTGCGATTCTGAGTTACCAATTCCGCAGTTATTTGGAACCATTCGTGGTCATGCTTGCGATTCCACTCGCCTTTATTGGCGTGGTATGGGGACACATCCTACTCGGTCACTCATTAAGTATGCCGAGTATGATGGGCTTTGTCTCACTAGCGGGGATTGTGGTGAATGACTCGATTCTGTTAGTTCAGTACATACGCCATCATGTCGATGAAGGGGATAATGTGCACGACTCAGTAGTCAAAGCCAGTCGGGAACGCTTTAGAGCAGTATTCCTGACATCAATGACCACTGCAGCAGGTTTGCTTCCGTTACTGACTGAAACCAGTTTGCAAGCACAGGTTATCCAACCACTGGTTATCTCCATCGTGTTTGGTATTTTCGCATCCACTCTGCTGGTGTTGTTTATGATCCCTGCTGCGTATGCCATTTTAGCTGACTTCGGCCTAGTCCATAAGCACGAAGAAATCTAAAACGACTGATAAGTAAACTTATCAAAATGCACAAGAGCGGCTTAGGTCGCTTTTTGTTCAATACCAATGCGTTAAAAAACACACAATCACTTAACAAACAGAGGGTTATTGTGTCTCATTAAGTGTGAATATGAACAGTTAAGGATTAAGTATGTTGAGTTTTATATAACCAAATCAAATAACCAACACAAGATTTATAATATGTCTTATTGTCAAAAACGGAATTTCACAGAGTAAAAATACACGTAGGCAACACATTCACAATTTAAACTCACGATAATGAAAACATTGATTGAAGAATTAACATTTTAACAATCATTACAACAATGTTAACTTTAGCCTCGTTGGTCGCGCTGGTGGTAAGCCTCTCACCAAGCCTATTGTCAGTTTTATATGGACGTTCGACCACCTCCAAAATGAATAGACACCCAATTTGGTGCCCTTTTTTCGCCCGTGAAAGCATTCTTCGCGGGCTTTTTTCTTTAAGTTAAGTATGAACGCTCTGGATCAACTTTTTTTGCCAACCTTTCGGATTTGGAGGTAGTATGCGAATCAATAAGCGGAGACAGTGCTAGCAACTCTAAAACGTTTTTTTCAAAGATTTCATCCGCGTGTCTTACCCAATCTAAAAACTTTTTTTGAGCAAATATAGGCTCGATTTCATATAAAAATTCAATACTAAAGTAAAACTCATTTTTGATAGGAAAATTGTACACTCTTCGATAGTCTTTTTTATACTCCAAATTTCCTTCTACATATTTTGAAAATGTATTTTCACCAATCTTGATATTTTGGCATTTGATTGGAGGATAACCACGAAGAAACTCTCCTACAAGGAACTCTTCTTTCGCTCTCTTTTTTTCTTCGTTTATCGGGTCTATTCCCCAACGATGATTTGCGTACGCAATGGCATCATTCATCAACTCTGTATGATCACCTTTTTGAGAACCGTCAGGTGACTCTACAGCATGATAAAAATCCACGTACTCTTTCTCTATAAATGAGGATAGTTGATTAACACTAGTAATATTTTCATCTGAAGATTTAATCCTTAACCGAATATATAAACCACCTTGTTTATTGATTGGTAATAGTGGATTTATTATTTTCTTTTTAAAAGAGAAATAAATCGTGGCCAATTTTATAAACTTTTCATGCCGCTCTACTTTTGAATCAATATTGAACCGTTGTAATTCAATAAAATCTTGGTATACATGACCTTCATATATATTGTTCGGACATTCAAATGATAGTACTAAGTCATCTATCTGGAATACATTATGTAACAAGTGTGCAAAATCTGGTTTCCCTCTAAACCCATCTTTAAAGATTTTGATAAAATTCATATTTATATCTCTTGTTATTTAAATATGTATTGATATTTGTGATAAGCTCTATACTAAATCCATTGGCCTTATATGCGCCATGGCGTACAAAGGTAAATAGACATCCAATTTGATTCATTTTTCTCTCATGGCTACATACTTTGCTAGCTTTTCTTGACGCTGTGTTACTCTGCCTTAGTTTTTTCGTTCAATCCCTTTACCGCTTTGGCTGTATACGAGTCGATGAGCGGAGACAAATCCAGTAATTCCAATACTTTTTTTTCAAAGGTTTCATCCGCACTTCTCACCCAATCTAAAAACTTCTGCTTAGCAAACATCGATTCGTACTTATACCAAAACTCGATGCTCAGGTAGAATTCATTTTTTATGGGTAAATTGTATACTCTTCGTAATTCACTCTTATACTTAAGATTACCTTCTGAGTATTTTGAGTATTTGTTTTTTCCAACTTCAACTATCTCACACTTTATTGGTGGATAACCACTTAAGAAACCTCTAATTAAATATTCTTCTTTTTCTCTTTTTCGGTGTTCACTTTCTGGAATTTCTCCCCATTGTTTATTCGCACGCTTAGTCAATTCTTTCATCAAGTCTGTATGATACCCCCTCATAGAGCCTTCACTTTGCTCCGGGGCATGATAAAAATCATAATATTCTCTCTCTAAAAATGAGGACAATTGACTAATATTATCAATATCTTCTCCAGTAGATTTAACCCGTAGCCTAATATATAATCCACCTTGTTTGTTAATAGGAAGCAAAGGGTTTAATATTTTCTTCTGAAACAAAAAATATACCATAGCTAACTTTACAAACCTTTCATGCCTCTCTATTTTTGATTCAACATCGAACTGTTCTAAATTAACAAGATCCTGGTATACATGTCCTTCATATATGTTGTTCGGACACTCAAATGACAGCACTAAGTCATCTATCTGGAACGCATTATGTAATAAGTCAGAGAAATCCGGCTTTCCTCTAAAACCATCTTTACACATTTTAATAAAACTCATATGTCTATCTCTTACTCTTCAAATATGCATCAATACCTTTAAACGAACGCCTGCAATATGAGTTCTAATTCAAGTAAAGGTAAGCCACATACTAAGGTATTATGAAGGTCAAAAAGGAGATCGGATCTTTTCAAAATTTTAAATATCTAACATCACCTCCACTTTACTGAAATCTACACTTTTAAAAGTTACATCCGCTCCATCCAGCAATAGCTCATCAAACACGCCAACTATTGATAATAGGCTTGAGGATCTGATCTCCACCCATGAAATGAGAAACAAAAAAGCCAGCCTTAAAAGGCTGGCAAGTAGAGCAACAAGGTCAGTGCTTACTGCTAACTAACACCGAACTCGTATTGGATTCATTTTCGTCTGTTAGTCTCTTTTATCGGCGTTTATGACTTGCTTGCTTTCTCTTTGTGGCACGTTACCTTTACTAACTGTTCTTGCTCATCTTTAATGTTTTTCACGATACGCTCATCACGTGCGTGAATGGCATCCATGTTCATTTGCTGAATATCTGCTATAGCTTCATGTTTCATTTCAGAAAAGTCCTGACGTAAATCTGAGCTCCACTCCTCTTTGTCTAAAGTGTTAGCAGCAGCGATTGGTGATGACATTACAGCAATAAGACTTAGAGTAGATAGAAATACGCTTTTCATAATAAGCTCCTTGAGGATTAGCAGTTAATTTTAATTACAATTCATATATTGCACATACGATGCCAACTTTTATTTTGTTATTTTTCAACAACTTAAATAAAACCTCATATTCAACGTTATCTTCGTCTGGTAAATTTCGCTAACCAAGTGTCAAATTAACCATGCGAATTTAAAACATTAGAAACATACATATTAGAAATGCTTTGTCAGGCAGTTTTCTCATCAGATAATTACGTAACTGCCCACTAAAAAATCACTTTGAATCAAAATGCGGAAACAAAAAAGCAGCCCGAAGGCTGCTCCTAATCGTTAACATCAAGCTTGTTAACTCGATACGCTTGCTTCAACGCTCGACGTCACTGGCGACTTTCTGAAACGATTAATCAAACGATGGATAAACCTCTTAATCGATCTGAAAATATTTTTAATATCTTCAAGCATTAAATACAAACAAGGCACCAACACTAAAGTCAGAACCGTTGCGTACAACACCGCAAAGCCCAAAGCGACAGCCATCGGTATGACAAAACGCGCCTGCAAACTCGTTTCAAACATTATCGGCAATACACCCGCAAACGTCGTTATTGAGGTGAGCGTGATAGCTCGAAAACGAGCACAACCCGCCTCAACAACCGCTTGTTTGATGTTCATACCCTTTTCTCTCACTTGGTTTACGTAATCTGTCATAACCAGAGAGTCGTTGATAACCACGCCAGCAGCGGCGATCAAACCAAATGTCGACATCATACTGATGTCTAAACCTAGCCAGAAATGGCCCCAAATCGCCCCCGTCAGACTAAACGGAATGACGGACATTACAATCAAAGGTTGGGTATAACTTTTTAACGGTACAGCTAACAAGATGTAGACGATGATCATGCCTGCAATAAAGAACAAAATCTGTTCATTACGCTGCGCAGCCTGCTCTTCAATATCACCGCCCAATTCTGTTTTCACAGTTGGGAAGGCTTGCTTCATGTCCGGTAAGATATTGTCGTCAATGACCTTCACGATTTCTTGAGGTTCAACCAATTCTTCGTCTATGGAACCATAAACATAAACGGTTTGATACCCGCCTTCACGTCGAATGCTACTCACGCCCGGCTGCTCGTTGATCTTCACCACATCACCTAGCATGACCTTCTTACCTGCTGGTGTTGTAATCACAGCGTAACGCAATGATGAGAATGCTTCACGCGTCAATTGCGGGTAACGCACCATAACTTTAATTTCTTCACCATCACGAATAATGCGCTGTGCTTCGCCACCATAAAAGCTGCCACCAACTTGCTCTGCGATCATGGTGAGATCCAGACCGAGATCGTACGCTACAGGCGCAAGAGACAGGAGTACTTCTTTGCTTCCAGAATCAATAGAAGATGAAATATCATATAACCCTTCTTCCTGCTGTAAACGCTCTATCAAGTAACGCCCAGCCTCGTTGAGCTCATTGATGTTAGAACCAAACAACAAGTAACCAAACTCATCTCTGTCACCACCACCCGCACTCTGCTCGCGGATTTTGATGCTCTTCATACCTGGAATAACAGGCATAGCTTCACGCCAACGTCGAGCCAGTTCAAATGTATTGAACGGGCGTAACTCTTCATCAACCAGAGGTACTAATACACGACCTTCGGTGCGGCTTCTGTTGTACGACAGCACATCACGAATCATTCCTTGACCATGTTCCGCAATGGTCTCAGATTCGATCTTTTGCATGACACGTTCAATAGTCTTGAGTGCACTGATTGTCTGCTCACTTGAAACGGTATCATTCATTTCAATAGTGATCGCAGGATAGTCAGTCGGCACTTTAGGGTTAGGGATCACCCGAACATAATTCGCGTTGATCAAAGCCGCGCTGATCAGCAGTAAACCACAGAACACCGCAAACACTGTCCAGCGCCAATGGGTGCATGTTGTTACAAAGTTACGATATGGACCATTTACAAAACCAAAAAAACGTTGATTAAATCGGTCACGCCAGCCACCTGGTTTAACTGGCTTAAAATGAGTATGCGCCAAGTGCGCTGGTAGGATCAGCTTCGATTCAATCAAACTGAAGATCAAACAAAGAATCACGACCCCCGCGATACCATAAAAGAAGGCACTATCAATACCGCTAGACAACAAGAAAGGGGCAAACACAGCAATCGTGGTTAACACACCGAAAGTGGCTGGTGTGGCAACACGTTTTACACCACGAACCACGTTTTCGACGCCACCGCCTTTTTCTTCAATTTCGCTGTAAGCGCTCTCTCCCATCACGATGGCGTCATCAACTACAATACCGAGCACCATAATGAAGGCAAAAAGAGACACGATGTTTACCGTTATCCCTAATGCAGGCATCATCATTACAGCACCGAGGAAACAGACAGGTAGCCCAATCATTACCCACATAGCCAAGCGGAAACGTAGGAAAATGGTCAGCATAATCGCGACTAATGCAGCGCCTTGCAGCAAGTTTTTCAACATCATGTCGAGACGCCCATTTAAATAATAAGTCGTATCAACTAAGACTTTGAGCTTAACATCCTGCGGTAATGTCTTGTTTTTTGCTTCAATATAATTACGAACGGACTGTGCAACAGGGATAATGTTCTGGTCACGAGTTGCTTCAACAGACATGTAGATCGCATTTTGACCTGAGTATTCAAAGTAGCGCTCTTCTTCCGTAAAGCCATCTTTTATTGTGGCAATATCTTGCAACAGAACCTTTGCACCATTTGCGCCAAGCTTTACAGGAATATTTCTAAACTCATCACCACGGTAGTATTGGTTTTCAATCCTTACTGCAATCATCCCTGAGTTTGTTTTTACTTCGCCCGCAGAAAAGTTGGCTGAGTAACGGCTGATCGCGCTGCTGATATCGCTCAACGTCAGGTCGTATTTACGAAGAACAAGTGGGTCAACTTCAATCGCTATTTCTTCTTCTGGCGCACTCAGGTACACCAGCATGACGTTTTCTAACTGAAGTAATTCATCTTCGATTTGCTTAGCAATCGGTTTAAGCTCCTCGAGCGGTCGGTCCCCAACTAACCCCATTTCAATTACATCTTGGCGCCATTCAACTTGGTAAACATTGATTGGTTCCATACCCGCTGGTAAATTAGACAAGGTATCAATACGTTGGTTTACATCATCTAAGACACGCTTGATATCGGCATTAACGTCTACCTCGATGGAAACATACGCGCTACCTCTAGAGGCCGTTGAGACTGCTTTTTTAATCCCGGTGACGTCTTTAATCGATTCCTCGACCTTAACGAGAATACTCTCTTCTATCTCTTGAGGAGAAGCGCCAGGATAAGTCGCACGAACATCAATGTAGTTCACCTCAATATTCGGAAACATCTGCCTTTGAATAAAGAGAAAGCTCACCACACCCATGATAATGATGAACACCATCAAAAGGTTGGCAGCGACAGGGTTATTCGCAAAATAGGCAATTAAGCCCTTTTGTTTAGTATCTTCCATGACATACTCCTACTTACTGTACGACGGTTTCGGAGTCGTCACTCTTTTTTGCGATTTGTACCGCCATGCCTTTTTGAGGGTACTCGGGCAAGGTCAGTACCAACTTATCACTTTGCTCTAAACCTTCGCCCACCAGCAAAAACTCACCTTCTGCTCTCAAAACCGTGACAGTTCTGGGTTGAAGTTGATTATCGCCATTCACCACCCACACGGTACGGTTTTTAACTAATTCCTGTGGTAAGCGATAGATATGCTTAAGTTCCTTACCAGTGAAGCTCACTTCAACGTAGGAGCCGAATTTAATTGGAGGCTGCTGGTTATCGACACCGTATGGGTCCGCGATTTGAATGACCATGTTAATCATTCGGGTAGCGCTATCAATCATGCCTAGATCACGAACTACTCGACCTTCTCTAGTGGTAGAAAACACACCTTGCTGCGTCACTGTCGCAGTGAGTTCACCAATGGATTCGGGTAAAAATGCACTATCAAAACCGGCAATGGGTACGTGCACCTCTGCCACTTCGATGTTGTTTAACGTGGCAACTCGAGAACCAGATGTAACAAATTGACCAACACCAATATCACGCTCAACAACCAGCGCATCGTAAGGTGCAACGACTTTGCAATTTTCTAACTCTCTTTTTGCTCGTTTGAGTGCCGCTTGAGCCGACTTCACTTGCGCTTGTGCGCTCAAAACGTGAGGCTTGCGTAAATACAGATCCGTCACTTGCTTATCGCTCAGTCTCTTTGCCTGACGTTTTGCCACTTCGGCTTTCGCTTGTTCCTCAATCAAGTTTGCGCGTGCACTAGCTAAATCGGCTTCAGCTTGTAAAACCGACGCTTCATAGTTGTCACTTTCAATTGTGAAAAGAACCTCTCCTCGTTTTACGATGCCACCCGTCACAAAATTCGGGTGCCAACTTATCACTTCACCACTAACTTGCGCGGAAAGGTGTGTTTTTTCAAAAGGGACTAATTCACCGTGACTGGTAATCACCACTTTGTGATCGGTAGGAAAAAGAGAAGAAGCCTGAACAGTAGGTTCTGTAATTGCATCTTTGGTTGACTCTTTTTCCGGCGCAGTTGCGGCAATTGCAGCATATCCTGCATAAGAGCCTCCAACGACGACGAAGGGTAAAAGCCAACGTAATATGGGTTTTGCTAACATCGAAAATCCTTTTTTATTGTTGTTTTCAACACCACACTTTTATTCAGTCCATTGCTCCCGGTAAGCATGGTGGTGAGAGAATTGAATTTGAATAAACATCAAAGCGGCGCTTGCCTAGTCTTTTAAGCAGCAAACTAGATAGTTATTGCCAATTCAAAGTTAATAAAATTAACAAAAAATTAACCAACTGCGCAAGTTGCTCTGACTTAACTTTTATTCTAAAAAGCAAATGACATGCCAAGCATTTATTTATTAAAAATCATATGGTTATATAAAAATCATTATTTTGTCCAGTGTGCTATTGGTCATAATCACCAGATATTAGTGATTATGACCAATACGGCCATAATGATAATTAAAATAAATGATTATCTGCGCTCTAAAAGTTGAACTTAGTGCAGGTTCTATGGCAATTCATTGATTAATCGCTTGTTATCAAACAGTTCTGGGTGCATGTGGCGTCAGCTTAAGTCTATAATTTGGAGTAGGTAACACTCTGTAAGACAAGGAAATGTGCTTTGTTACAAACGCTCGCCAAGTTGCTCTTCCCCTCGCTGCTCACTATTTTATCGGCATGCTCATCCGTATCGTTGAATGACGCCAGTGAAAAGTCCACCAGCTTTCAGCTCGGTTATCAAAAGGATTCTGTTCTTGCGCAGTACTTTGAAGCTTACGGGAGAGACCCCAAGTCCATAACTGGCTTTGCACCGTTAAATCAGGGACACGATGCCCTTCTTGCTCGAACCTCTTTGATCGAGTCCGCCCAGAAAAGCCTTGATCTTCAATACTATATTTACCGCGGTGACGAAACGAGTCAGCTAATAACGTGGCGCTTGTATGAAGCGGCAAAGCGTGGTGTTCGAGTAAGGCTGTTGCTTGACGATATGCAAAAGCGAAACGACGATGTGATGGCTGCCCTCAATGCACATCCTAATATAGAAATCCGCTTATTTAACCCGCATCAGTATCGCGACTCCCGTTGGTTCGCTCTTGCTAGCGATTTTGAACGCCTTAATCGTCGTATGCACAATAAGTCTCTGATTGCAGACAGTGTTTCCGCTATTGTCGGTGGTAGAAATATCGGCAATGAATACTTCTCTTTTGAATCGCAAGTTGAGTTTGGTGATTTTGATCTTCTGCTCTATGGTGAGGCGGTACAACAAACTGCCGATCAGTTCGACCTCTACTGGAATAGCGCCTATGCGATACCAATGGAATGGATTACACCGAATTCACAGCAAATTACCGACCAAGCGATTCAAAAGCAGGTCAATAAACTCCGGTTAGAGGAAAAGTTTTCAACCGGCCGCTATGACTTCACACAACTGGATATGTACCAAGATCTAAAACAAGGCAAACTCAAGCTCTACTGGGGAGAAGCGAAAGTATGGTTTGATCTGCCCGATAAAGTCGCAACCCGAGAGAGCCAACTTATTGATAATTTGTCGGAACTGGTTAAAAGTGTTGAGGATTCATTTGTACTCATCTCTCCCTATTTCGTTCCAACTGAAGTAGGTACTCAAGCATTAAGTAACGCGGCCAAGCGAGGCGTTGATATCACGATTGTGACCAATAGCCTCGCGTCTAACGATGTGTTTGCCGTGCATGGTTGGTACGCAAAATATCGAAAAGAATTACTCGAAGCTGGAATAAAGCTTTGGGAAGTAAAAGCGAGCGCGAAACTCAAAAGTAAGTGGAGCCTCACGGGGAGTAGCAGAGCAAGTTTACACGCTAAAGCAATGACGATTGATAACAAAACACTTTTCGTTGGTTCGATGAACTGGGACCCACGTTCGGCCGCTTTGAATACCGAAATGGCCGTTGTTATCGAACAGCCAGAATATGTGCAAATGTTTCTAGAACAACTGCCGAGTCAACTGTCGAGTAACGCCTATGCCTTAACTCTGCGCGACGGGGACATTGTCTGGACCGACGTAAAAACAGGCGAAGAATACAAGTCCGAACCAGAAGCAGGAGTATGGCGAAAAATGGGTGCTTGGTTCTCCGGAATATTACCAATTGAAGATCAGCTATAACAGTTGCCAATACTGCAAACCTACCCAGTAAAGCGAAACAAAATGGACGCTAGTTTTGGGGCTGGGGGGCACAACCAACATAAGGAAGTTCAATGCCAGCGCAATGGAATGAATACTATCAGAAAATTTTAAGCCAACCTCACCGCCCAAACGTGGAGAATGCCGTAAACCGACTTAAGATAGAAGGCAAAGTCGCTCTCGATATTGGCTGCGGAATAGGTCGAGACAGCCACTTTCTCCTCGAACAGGGATTTAAGGTTCACGCATGTGATAGCAATAAAGATGCAGTAAAAACTTGTTTAACACGCTTTGAAGGTAATAAGCGATTTTCAGTTTCGCAGTGCTGTTTTACTGAATTTAATTACCCTCAGTGCAGCTTGGTTATCGCAAATGCCAGTTTGTTCTTTTGCCCTGACACAGGCTTCAAACAAGTCTGGACAAAAATAGACAGCGCATTACAACCGGGCGGTATCTTCTGCGGCGATTTCTTGGGAGTGAAAGACTCGTGGGTTACCTCCGAAATGCATCCAAACATTACCGCATTAACAAAAAAGGAAGTGGAAAGCTTATTCGAGGGTTACGACCTCATTTCATTGCATGAAAGAGATGAAGACGGGACCACTGTAGTAGGAAGCCAAAAACATTGGCATATGTTTAGTGTGACCGCTCGAAAGCGCTAAAAATGGTCTCTCAATAAAGAAAGCAGCACTTCAAATCAGTGCTGCTATCAGAGATTAATTGACGGGATACACCACTTCAAAACGCTCTAAAACCAGCGTACGTTTCTCATGCCAATCGATGTTCAACTCATCGCATTCAGCTTTAAAAAATGCAGTATGAGCATCACGCCACCAGTTTAAGGTTCTATCACCTTCGCCTTCTGCGAAGGCAAACTCTGCGGTTACATCCTCATATTTGCATGTACTTACGTCAGTAATTCGTATCACGCAAACCGGGTCCCCATCCCAATTCGTCACTACTTGTAAATGACCGACTTGGGGCATGGTTTCACCATGTTCTCGATACCAAAGCTCCAAACTGCACGATGCAGTTTTCTGTCCAATACGAACCAAATCTGCGCATACATTCGCGTTGTATTCATCGGCACAATAATAGTCAGCACTGACTGATGGTACAGCTTCCCTTTGTTCTGGTGATAATAGTTCTAGGAATTGTTCTAAGTAATCCTTAGCTCGCGCGTCCATGCTCACTCCATTAATCATAAATTCGCAAGGAGGATAAAAGATATCACAACAAATAACCACCAGGAACAAGCTGAAAAACAACAAGAATATGACTTCTACGTAGACGACTGTTATTTCTTTTGTAATAACTTTGCTAAACGTTTGTGCTATTTGCTATTGTTGCATGGTCTATCTGTACTCTTCTCGTGAAAGGACGTTATATGCGCTTATTTATTGGTATTTTTTTCTCGCTGATACTTGCCTTGCCAACAATGGCATCGGAGGAAAAGTATTCAGAATCGGATCTGTTAGATAGACCATTAATGGAACGCTATATTTTAGATGAACTAAAAGCGCTGCGTCAGGACTATCAAAGCCTAGAAAAGCGAATGATCACAGAGATCACCGATCGCGAGCTAACGGTCGCAGATAAATCGTTGAACTATGCCAACGTGACCGTTACATACTTCTTCTACATCATTGCTGGTGTCGCATCGCTGATTGCCTTTGTCGGATGGCAATCTCTGCGTGAGTTTAAACACAACACCAAAGAGATGGCTGATAAACGATTGGAGAAGATCGCCCAAGAATACGAGAAAAAGTTTGTCGCCCTTGAGCGAGATTTAAAACGCAAAACTCGCATTATCAGTGAAAACAACAAAGAAATTGAGAAAATCAACGAGATCCATAACTTATGGCTACGTGCACAAAGCTCTCAAACTCCAGAGCAACGTATCGAAATCTATGATGAAATCTTGTTAATTCGTCCAGGTGATTTAGAAGCGTTGACGTACAAAGCCGACGCAGCGATGGAAATCAACGAATACCATTGGGCACTTAGCATTTGTAACCGCGTACTTGAAGTCGATTACACCAACGGCCCTGCACTGTATCAACGCGCGTGTGCATACTCTCGCCTTGGTATCGAAGAGCAAGCTATTGAAGACTTGGAACGCGCAATTGAATACAGCCCATCCATTCGTGATTTACTTGCCGAAGAACGAGACCTCGAATTGCTGCACGGTAATGAGCGTTTTGAAAAGCTCTTACATCTAGCAAGCGAATAATGGAATAAACAGCATGAGCAGCCACTTTAATCTAGAAGACGCTAGCCAAGTATTGGTTGGCGCTTTTGCCCTAGCAGTCCCGATCTCATTTTCGGAGGAAGCGTGGCGATTGGGTGAGAGCCTACCAATGGCAAACTTGCTCATGCTGTTAAGTCTTTCTGTCATTTTCCTCAGTTTTTTCGCGTATCAAAGCGTGTTTCAAAGCCACATCAAGAATCGCGTATCCATCTTTATTTTTCGTGTGGTTATCGCGTACCTCATTGCGGCCGTTGTGGTAGCGTTAGTTCTTTTCTGTCTTGATAAGCTGCCACTCATGAATGAGCCTTTGGTTGCGATAAAGCGCGTTATCGTCATCACAATGCCTGCTTCGATGGGCGCGATCGTAGTCGACAGTTTCGACAAAGAATAGAGATAATCGCTACTCTTCTTCTAACGTTAAGTTCGACCCCGAGTGGTCTTTCCCTAATACATCTTCTGGGTTTCGCAGTGCGCAGGTTTCTAACGACAAGCACCCGCAGCCAATGCATCCTCCTAAATCGTTTTGCAACGCTTTAAGTTTTTGAATCTTTTGTTCTAACTGTTCATGCCAATGGCTTGCCATTTCTTCCCATTGCGCTTTGTTAGGGGCTTGGTGTTTCGGCAGTTCATCTAACGCATGTTTAATTTCTTCTAACGACAACCCAACTTGCTGCGCTGCTTTGATCACCGCAACACGGCGCAACACACTGCGATGGTAGCGACGCTGATTACCTTGATTTCTCCAGCTCGAAATCAGTCCTTTTTGCTCGTAAAAATGTAGGGCAGATACTTTCACTCCAGAACGTTTTGCCACTTCTCCTACGCTGATTTCCATCCTTGACTCCCTGTATATCAATTTTGTTAAAAAAACGCTTTACCTCAAGTTTACTTAAGGTTTTAAAGTTGCACCATCTTAATTAACGCTAAACCCCGGCGAGCTCAAGATAATGTGTTCAGCGCGAACGACTTGGTTGTTAAACACAAGACAGTTGGACATCAACCTTTTGAAATACATCGGGAGTTAGAGGCAAACATAATGAAAAATAAAACTCAGCCGTACTTAGCTGGCCGCTTCTTCGACAGTATCTCCTCTGGCTTATTCATGATGGCGCTGCCATGGGTCATGCTTTCCGAACCTAACATGGGTACATTCGTCGCTTTAGTTTCTCTGAGCTGCACCGCGATTTCTTTTCTGGCTACGCCTTTCTTTTCCACTTTAATTGACCGACATTCACGCAAAGTACTACTCGTGCTCAATCAATGGATTCAATCGGGTATGGCTTTGGTGGTGTTCATTGCTTATTGGTTAGGGTTTGAGTCACACTGGTTGCTGGCTTTTGCGCAATTGGTGTATTGGGTTTCGAGTAATTTTGCATGGACGACCAACAACGCTTTCACCCAAGAAAATTATCAGCACCATGAGTATGCGAAAATTTCGGGTCAGCAAGAAATTGTAATGCAATCCACAACCCTCGGAGCTGGCGCGTTGGGTATTGTTTTGCTTGAAATGTGGGGTATGAAAGAGTTTGCTTTGTTTGCGGCCAGCGCCTCTGCGTTAGCAGCGATGTTCTATATTCTGACGCCTTATACCCAACAATTAAGGGCATCAAAATCCGTTGCTTTCATCGCGCAACTCAAAGAGAGCAAACAAATATTCCGTCTCGAACCTCGATTTTATGGCTTTATTCTGCTCTCTTGCCTCTCTTATCCTGCATTGACGTATTTGAGCAAACTGGTGCCGATTTGGTTTTCTGAACAAGGCATCTCTGGCGATTGGTTTGCAGGGTTCAACATCAGTTTTGGCCTCGGCTCGTTGCTAACCGGCTTTATTGTCACCAAAGTGCTAAGCCGTGCCTCCCATAGCCACATTATGTTCGCTTCGATGGTTATGGTCTCTTTTGCGCTTATCGGGATGAGTTTTGCGATGAGCCCGCTGACCATCTTATTGTTTACGGCGCTGTTTGGCGTATTTAACGCGCTAAATCGCATTGCGAGAGTCAACTGGATGCATCACACCGTAGCGGTTCATCAACGAGGTCGCGTCGATGGCGGCATCAGCATGTTTGCCACCACCATTCAATCTCTCAGTTACGTCCTGATTGCAATGTTGAGTCATTACGAACTAACACAATACGGTTTTGCAATCGCAGCTGCTGTCATGGTGTTAGCAGTGATTTTGATGGGATTACTCAGTCGAGACGTCGAGCCGTTTAACGACCTGCCCCTTCATGCAGCAGCAAAGTGAAGCATAGAAATTGAGAAGTTGAGAAATTGAAAAAGCGAGATAGGAAGGCAACCAACATCGTCTTCCTATTTTTTACGCCAGCACTTTTACCTCTATCGCTTATCAGCAAGGTTGGGTATTCTGAGGTGACCAACATGAGCAGAAGGAATTCGCAGTGAACTTAAGACAATTGGAAGTCTTTTACGCCATTATGCAAGCAGGAACGGTGTCTGGTGCGGCTCGCTTACTACACGTTTCCCAACCTAATGTCACTCGAGTTCTCGCCCATACAGAACAACAACTGAGCTTCGCTTTATTTGAGCGTGTAAAAGGTCGCCTCGTTCCCACTCAAGAAGCCAAAGCCTTATTGCCAGAGGCTGAAAAAGTCTATCAACAACTCGGACAATTTCGCTCTCTGACCAACAAAGTCAAACAGGGAACTCAACATTTACGAGTTGGTGCTCCGCCTGTTTTGGCCGCACACTTGTTAGCGCCGACTGTCGCGTTGTTGTCGAAAGAGCACAGCATCTCCTTTGAGCTCTTAACGGCCAATCGCGATGAGCTGTGCTCAGGATTACTGAAACATGAACTGGATGTCGCCATTGCGTTCGGTGAAGAAACACCACCAGCGATCATGGGGCACGTGTTATTGAAAGAAAACTTAGCACTGATCGCTCCTAAAAGCGCAGCGATACCCGCAGAAAAAACCGTCATTTTAGAAGAACTCATCAGTCACGATTTACCCATTATCGGTTTAGATAGCCGAGACCCTCTGGGCTTATTGCTGCATCAAACCTTATCAGCGCGTGACGAGCATTATCAACATGCCATTACCGTCCGCAGCTACTCCGCGGCGGCTGAACTGGTGAAAAACGAAGCAGGATTCGCGATTGTAGACCCTTGGACTGCAAAACAATATCGCCAAGATAATGCCGTTTCCGTGCATGCTTTGGAGCCAAATATGTCCTTCTCTGTCTCTATTTTATTCGCAGAGCACACACCTCAATCCATTGCGACAAAGCAATTTATCACCGCCCTAAAACAACAGATGGTTTAAAGGTATAACCTGAAGTTATACCTGCCTAACAAATAAGCATTCGGTTTCCTAAATCAGTCTGGCTACATTAATGAGCAATAACGATGACGAAGGGAACCATCATGCAAATTGCTCAACCTTACCTACTTTTTCTTGGCGATGTAACCGATCCACTCGCAGCAAAAACCGCGCGTGGCATATATCAATGGCGACCTGAGATTTGTCTTGGCCAAATCCGCCTGACGCCAGAAACCGTATCGCTTAGTTTAACCGACATGACACTACAACAAGCGCAGCAGCAAGGAGCAAAAACGCTGGTGCTTGGCACTGCAAATCCAGGAGGCGTCATTCCCGAAGCTTGGCAAGCAACCTTACTTGAAGCGGCAGAGATGGGATTTGAAATTGCATCGGGCATGCACCAACGTTTGGCGGAACTTTCTCCTCTTGCCGATCTAGAACAACGCGGATTAACCAAACTGTATGATGTTCGCCATTATGATGCCCCGCTCAAGGTCGGCAATGGCAAAGCTCGCGCAGGCAAGCGAGTACTTACTGTAGGGACAGATTGCTCCGTTGGAAAAATGTACTCTGCCCTTGCCATTGAGCATGCATTGAAGCGTAAAAACTGTCGTGCAGAGTTCAAAGCAACGGGTCAAACCGGAATTCTCATCGCAGGCAGTGGCATTTCGATTGATGCTGTAGTTGCCGATTTTATCTCCGGCGCAGTAGAAGCGATCAGCCCTGAGTTCACCGATCACGATTGGGACATCATCGAAGGGCAAGGTTCATTGTTTAACCCTTCATTTGCTGGCGTAAGTTTGGGCTTACTTCACGGCGCACAAGCTGACGCTCTGATACTGTGCCATGAGATTGGTCGCCCGCACATCCGCAACTTACCACATGCGAACTTACCAACCATTGAACAAACGATAGAAGCGAATCTGGCCGCTGCTCGCCTAACAAATCCAAACGCTCAATTAGTGGGTATTTGCTTGAACACTTCGGCGATCAGCGAAGAAGATGCAGCCCAGTTATGCCAGGATTGGAGCGACAAATACCAGGTGCCCGTCACCGACCCTGTGCGTTTTGGCGTTGATGCGGTTGCAGATAGGCTCCTTACGATTTAAGAAACATTTACGGTTTAGAAAATAACTGCGGTTTAGGGAAAACTAGTGAGATGAAAATTCATGTAGAACCTGTCACGCTTGCCATGGCGACACCATTTCGCATCTCTCGCGGCAGTCGGACAGAGTGCCACGTAGTCCGCGTGACAATTGAACATCGAGGCATGACAGCCCAAGGAGAATGCACACCATACCCACGTTATGGTGAATCGGTTGAATCGGTAATTAAGGCGATTTCTCACGCCTCGCATGAACTGCAAAGTTTGTATGCCAAAGGCGAAGCTGATGTCATGGTTCTCAAAAGCCTGCTTCAATCGTTATTGCCCGCGGGGGCGGCAAGAAATGCATTGGATTGCGCCCTTTGGCATCTTCACGCGCTTTTGAGCCAAAAGCAGCAGGTTCACGACCTCTTTACGTTACCCGAGGCGATTGTGACGGCGATGACGGTTTCTATCGACAAGCCGCAAGCGATGGCAAAACAGGCACAAACTTACCTTAGCCAAGGCGCAAAACTGCTTAAGGTAAAACTGGATGGTGAAAACGTGATTGAGCGCGTTGCAGCAGTACGCGATGCCGCGCCGCACGCACAAATTGTCTTAGATGCGAATGAAGCGTGGCAAAACCTCGACCTCGCGACGGTATTTGCTCAACTCGAACCGCTAGACATCACCATGATCGAACAACCGTTGCCACAAGACTGCGATGACGTACTCGCCAGCATTCCGCACCCCATTCCACTTTGCGCCGATGAAAGTTGTCACACCAGAGAGCAATTGCATCAGTTGGTTGGCAAATATGAAATGGTGAATATTAAGCTAGATAAAACTGGCGGGCTCACTGAAGCACTATTATTAGCCGACGACGCCCAAAAACTCGGTTTTAGCCTCATGTCCGGTTGTATGTTGGGGACGTCGCTTGCGATGCGTGCTGCCTTACCCATTGCTGCTCAGGCAAGCGTTGTCGATCTTGATGGCCCGGTGCTGCTCGGACAAGATGTAACGCCAAGCTTGGTTTATCGCGACGGCGAAATCGTTCTTTCCAAATAGCCTAAACAATCCAGAGGTTTTGCTCCAAAAGTCAGAACCTCTGAGTTTATGATCTCGATTAAAAAACAATCAGCCCCATCATGAAATAAGTCACATAAATTATACGGTTATTACGGCATGCTAAGATTACAGTGGTCCAAGAAGGTGGTCTTATGCATCGAGTCATCCGAAAAATGACATGGAAGACGAATAGGCGGTAATCCCGCCCTACTCCAATGCAGTGCGTGGGTTTCTATAGCAACCCACTTCCTAGCAATTCGTAGGTTTTTCACGCCATCTTGCAAGGAGGCTCTATGCCTATCAACAAAATACGCAATATCGCTTTTGTCGGCCAAACCGGGACCGGTAAAACCACGCTAATAGAAAAACTGCTCTTCACCTGCGATGCCACGCACCATTTAGGCAGCGTAGAAAAAGGCGATACCGTTACCGACTTCGACCCTCAATCCATCCAATATCAACACAGTATTGAAGCAACGCCAGTCGCACTGCGCTGGAATAAACACCGGCTCAATATCATCGACACTCCGGGACAAAACGAGTTACTTGGCCGTACTATCAGCGTTTTTCCTGCCGTTGAAACATCTGCCCTTGTCATCGACCCTCAAACCCCACTTAACCAAACTTCCGATCGCTTATTCACCTTTGCTAAAGAGCAGCAAAAATGTCAGATGATCATCATCAATAAGCTCGATAACCACGGTAATCAGTTAGAAAGATTGATGGAGAACATCGTTGAGCATTTTGGGGACCACTGCTTGCCGATCAACTTACCTTCGGCTGACGGGGAATCTGTAGTTGACTGCTATTTCGAACCAGAATTGGGACGAGAAACCTTACTTGCAACGGTAGATGAAGCTCATGAGACCTTAATTGACCAAGTCATCGAAGTCGATGAAGAACTGATGGAACTGTATCTGGAACAAGGCTCCGAACTCACCGCAGAGCAACTGCATGATCCGTTTGAAGAAGCACTGAGAACTGGACATGTGATTCCGGTCTGTTTTGTCTCAGCACAAACCGGCGCGGGCGTCGAGTTGCTGCTGCGCACCTTGGCGGAGATCATGCCCATGCCAAACGAGGGTAACCCTCCTCTACTGGAAAAGAACGGCAAAAAAATCAAAGTAAATTGCGAAACCTTAGAGCACACCGTCGCACACGTGTACAAAGTCAGCGTCGACCCATATATGGGAAAACTTGCCTACTTACGTGTGTATCAGGGTGAAATCAATGCGGGCAGCCAGCTTTATATTGGCGAAAGCAACAAGGCATTTAAAGTTGGGCACTTATATCAACTGCAGGGCAAAGATAGAACCGAGATCCCTCGCGCGCTTGCAGGCGACTTCTGCGTTTTAGCCAAAGTGGATGATCTCGAATTCGATTCAATCGTTCATGACTCTCACGAAGAAGATGGAGTTCAACTCAAAACGTTGGACCTTCCTGACTCCATGTATTCTTTGTGCTTGAAGCCTCTTAAGCGTGGAGATGAGCAAAAATTAGGAGATGTGCTGAATAAAATTGCCAGTGAAGATCCTTCGCTGCGCATCGAACATCGCGCTCGCACCAACGAAACCATCATCAGCGGCCAAGGGGAGTTTCACCTCAAAGTCGCATTAGAAAAGATGGCGAACGTGTACAAACTGGACGTCGAAACCTGCCAACCAAGCGTCGAATACTTTGAAACCATCACCAAACCTGCCGAAGGGCATTATCGACACAAAAAACAAAGTGGCGGTGCAGGCCAGTTTGGTGAAGTGCAATTGAAGGTTCGTCCACTCGAACGTGGTGCCGGATTTAAGTTCATCAACAAAGTGGTGGGTGGCGCCATCCCAACCGCGCTCATTCCTGCTGTTGAAAAAGGTATTTTGCAAGCGTTAGAGGAAGGCGCGATTTCTGGCAACCCAATTAAGGATGTGGAAGTCACCGTTTATGACGGTAAATATCACTCCGTCGATTCGAAAGAAATTGCGTTTGTCATCGCAGGTAAGAAAGCCTTTTTAGATGCTATTAACAACGCCGATCCTATTGTGCTAGAACCCATTGTCCAGATGGAACTGCACATCCCAACCGCGAATGTTGGCGATGTTTCTGGTGATTTATCTGGCAACCGAGGCTTAATCGAAGGCTCCGAGCCAATCGACAGCAGCTTCACCTTACTCAGAGCCAAGTCACCTGTAAACGAGCTGCAAGATTACGCTCGTCGATTACGCTCTATCACTGGTGGTGAAGGCAGCTTTAGTATGACCTTAAGCCATTACGAGCCTGCGCCACCAGCAGTGCAAAAACAGGTCTGCCAAGGCAGTACACAACAAGGTTAATTCCCTAAGATTCAAATCAATCACATAAACAAAAAAGCGCCCTCATTTTGAAGGCGCTTTTAGGTAAAAGAAAAATTATTTATCGAGAGACAAACCTATCTGACTGATTTTGCTTTCAAACTCTTCGATGCTGTTCGCTTTGTAAGTCGGAGCACCGTTAAAGTAGCGCGGTTTCTCTGGCAGCATCGCATTTTTCAGCTCTTGTTCTTGATCGATATTGTCATGGTAAACCGTTACACGATTTGGAATATCCTGCTTCATTACAGCCATTTTTGGTTCTCCTTTATTAAGACGAATAGTAAGCGTAGAACGAATTTATCGGAGTACAGGCGAAACTGTGTAAAATTCAGACACTCACAGCAAAATCATATTTAAACAGTTGCATTTAATATTTTTGAGGCACTTTGTCGTGGCTATTGGAAAACGTGAGTGCAGCGATTAAGGTGAGCTCTCTCTACATGAAGACAGGAAGTCCGGTGTCACAACAAGAACTCAACCAAATGGGCAGTGCAAAAGTTTTTCTCATCGAAAAAGATGGAGTCCAAGTAATAGAAAAACGTAACCCTACTCAAATAGAAGTGGCGTTTTATCAACGCTATGCCGAGCAGTTTAACGCGCTTGGAATACACGTACCGCGCTTGATTCAACTCGACGACCAGAAAAACGTTCTGTACATTGAATACGTTCCCCACGCAGTCGAGCAAGCATTCTTACTTGAAGATCCTCGAGTCATTGAACAACTCGTCAAACTGCACCAACTTCCACCAACATCAGATGGTGTTTATCACCGCCACCAGTGGACACCACAAGCGACTCAACAAGCACTCGCTACACTTGAACTGGGCTCAGAGACAGAGCAGTTCTTCCACAACCTCCAACAACGATCGGCGCATCTTTTCGATGGACAGAACTTGATCTCCGGAGACTCGAATGCTGGAAACTGGGGACAGCGCCAAAATGGCGAGCTGGTGCTGTTCGACTGGGAGCGCTTTTCTACAGGGCATGTCGCGATAGATTTAGCGCCGCTCATCGAGGGCATGGGCACATTTGATGATTACTTGAACGTAGCAGACAAATATATAAAGTGCGCAGAGAAAGGTGAAACAACAGAATTGGCGCGCGATATCGGACTAGCAAAAGCGTGGATCGTTGTCGAGGTAGTCAACATACTGGTCTCCAGAGAGAATCCGCAGACCAGCAAGTATTTGGACTGGTTTCGGCAAACCTTGCCGCAATGGGCCAAAAGCCTTAGCGCTCAGGTGATGAGTTAGGCTCTGAGATTTGATATAAACGCCTTTCAGGTTCTGCGCATGAGGTTTCGCAGTTGCATACTTTATCAACACCGACGTTGTTTAAACCGCCGCAACTTCCTTGAATACGCTTGTTATGAAAAATGACGCCAAGTGACATCAACAAAATGATTGCGAGAAAACCAAGAAAGGTAAATAACCAAACCATATTAACCTGCCTTATTAGCCATCGACTCTAGCTTAAGTATAGCAGGGCTAGATGTCGCTTTGAGTAGCGCTTTAGGTCTTGCCAACAAGGAGGGTTTTGATTTTGGGCCACCACAGGAGCCGCAGCCACCTTTTTGTTTGTGAACACTTTTCTTATGATTGTTTGATGGGCGTCCTTGAGAGGGCTCAATCAAAGGCTCTCTTGGAACCGCAAGCACATCTTCTAATGAACTACGAGTAGACAGCCTAAATACTGGCGTGCCACTGCTAAGTAGCTTTGCCAATACACGTTCACCGATATTTCGCACAAGAACAGCATCCACATTGTACCCTTGTAGAGACTGAATCAACTGAGACTTCGCATTACAACCCGCTTGTGGCATAGAAGCAATGTTCGCTAAGTTTTTTAGCATACCGTCAGTATCAGAATAAATAGCAATGTATGGTGCTTTTACAAAGTGGTTTGCCACCCGCTCACCATCATTAGGAATAGCATAAATCATAAGTTTGACTCCTCATTCGGAAAAACTAATGCATGACCTTCAACTAAACTTTTTGCGACTTTCAATCTTGCACTTTTTACTGTGTTACCAAAAGTTTGTCTAGAAACGCCCATCTGCTCCGCAGCTTGCTGCTGGCTAAGCCCCTCTAAGTCGGCTAAACGTAGCGCTTCTAACTCTTCTGGTAATATGGCGACTTGCTCCAACTGATTAAATGGAATGCCATTGGGCTTAAAGCAGTGGTGAGCCGCACGTCCGCATATTCGTCTTTCTATCTTTGGTCTTGCCATCATTGTCCCTCAAAAACACAGAGTCAAATTACGCCTTAAACTGGCATATGCCAATAACATTTTTAGCATATGCCAATAAACTAAGTTTGCAAAAATCAACACGACAAATACGTAATACATCAGCATTAATTAGACATCTAATAATTTAGGAATTTTGATGACAAACGAACAAAAAGATCAATTCTAATTAACCGGATAATAAAAACGTTAGTTTGCGCAGATTTTTCATACAAATACACGCTAATGTGTTCATTTTATTGAAGAAGAAAAACTATAATCCAAGCAAATCATTAGTTTGAACACTAATGATTGTTTTATTTAAAAGGATGTATACCTAAGGAACGAAAAAGAGAAGTTTGACGACATTGGCCTGAGCTTAAAGGGTAATACGTTCGATACAGAACCTGTCGAACGAACATTACTTGGCCTAGGTGCCCTACTCTTCTTGCCAAATTAAGTTTCTTGAAAGCGCTTAGGTATATCAGAAAAAGGAAGTACATATGTCTGACTCAAATTGGCTCAGCGAATTCCCGGAAATGGATGCCTCTGATCTCAGGGCGATTCGCAAAACACTCGACGGCGCCTACAGAGATTTCTCTCGCGAGTATGGTGAACTCATTGAGTCTCTGTTTGATCCACTCCTTGCGTTTCTTGTCTGGTTTGAAAAACTTCTGATTTCTACACCTTGGTTCATTATTTTAGGTGTCTGCACCACTCTCGTTTATGCCGCCAGCCGCTCTTGGAAACTGGCCGCTGCATGTTTTGGTTCGCTGATTCTGATTGGCTATTTTGGAATGTGGGAAGACACTATGCGTACGCTCAGTATCATCACTGTATGTACTATGCTTGCCATCGCACTTGGTATCCCTATCGGCATCGCTATGGCGCGCTCTAATCGCATTCAGTCGGTGGTAACACCATTACTCGACGTCATGCAGACCATGCCGGCATTTGTGTATCTCATTCCAGTTGTGATGTTATTGGGCATTGGGAAAATTCCTGGCCTTATCGCAGTAGTGATCTACGCGATTCCACCAGTTATTCGTTTAACCAATTTGGGCATTCGTCTAGTTGATAAAGAAGTATTGGAAGCCGCAACCGCATTTGGTGCCAGCACTCGGCAACGGCTTTTTGGGGTTCAGCTTCCGCTTGCAATGCCAACCATCATGGCGGGAATTAACCAAACGATCATGATGGCACTGTCAATGGTGGTCATCGCATCAATGATTGGGGTAAAAGGTTTAGGTCAGCCTGTTCTAAAGTCTATTACCAATCAATATTTCACTCTTGGTCTTCTCAATGGTTTAGCAATTGTCGCCCTAGCAATCCTTTTTGACCGTGCTTCACAAGCGTATGCGAAACGCACTCAAGCTCATTTAGGAGACTCAAAACATGACTAGTCCACTTATCGAAATCAGCGGTCTGTATAAAATCTTCGGCCCCAAACCCAATAGCGTGATTGAGCGCGTTAAGTTGGGACATAGTAAAGAGCAGGTTTTAGCGGAAACGGGCCACACGGTCGGACTAAAAGACATCAACCTGCAAATTCAAAAGGGTGAAATTTTTGTCATTATGGGATTATCCGGTTCTGGAAAATCCACCATGATTCGCCACTTCAACCGATTAATCGATCCAACCATGGGGCAGATTTTGGTAGAAGGGGTGGATGTCATGCAACTTTCTAACAAAGAGCTTGAACAGTTTCGCCGTCACAAGATGTCTATGGTGTTCCAACGCTTTGGCTTGCTGCCTCATCGCACTGTTATCGACAACATCGCATATGGTTTAGAAGTTCAGGGAATAAATAAAGAGGCGCGCTTAGAAAAAGCAAATGAATGGTTAGAAACCGTTGGACTGACGGGTTATGAGCACCAGTATCCTGCTCAACTATCGGGTGGACAGCAACAGCGTGTGGGCCTTGCACGGGCACTGGCTACCGACGCCGAAATACTGTTGATGGACGAGGCTTTCTCAGCATTGGACCCTCTGATTCGGAGCGAAATGCAAGATCAGTTGGTAGAGCTGCAACAGAAGCTGCACAAAACCATTATTTTCATTACTCATGATTTAGATGAAGCGCTTCGACTTGGCGATCGCATCGCGATACTTAAAGACGGTGAACTTGTCCAACAAGGTTCACCGGACGAAATCTTACTGCATCCTGCCGATGAGTACGTTGAAGCCTTTGTAAAAGACGTCAATAGAGCGCGAGCACTGACGGTCGAAACGCTGATGCAGCCACCTTCGTACTGTGTTCGCGCTGAAACCATTGAAGATGCGCTGAGTGAAATGAAACGTGTTAAACGTGATTATGCCTACCATGAGACCAATGCAGGCTATCAAGGCGTGATAACACAGCAAGGATTGCTAAACGCAGCGAAGTTAACTCACCTATCAGATTGGCGTGATGATATCTATGAAGAGGTGCCTACCATCTCTCCACATTTAGCCATTGAGCAAGTGCTGACTGAAGTCATGTCGTGTGAATATTCACTGCCCGTCATCGATAAGCACGGCAATTTGAAAGGCGAATTAAATCGTCAGGTTATTGCGGAGCTGTTTTCTGATCAACGAAGCACAAAACGAGGCACTTCACGCTCAAGCTTCAATAACGTTTCTTAGATGATGTTGATAATACAACTCACAATAATGTGGGCTGTTATCAATTAACTCGCTCCCACTCCCCTTTTTAGATATTTGTCTGTGGGCTCAAGCTTGATACCCAAAGCAACATTTACATTGTTCTGATTTTCCTGACAATTTCATGCTCATATCCGGTTTTATTGACATAGTTAGATCATTCTATTGCTTTTTGATGACGCAAATCCTCGATAAATGTCTACTATTACTCTCATACAAAATCTTGATTTAAAGAGGGATAAAATGAAAAAGACAATGTTGGCACTAACAGGCGCGGTAATCATTCTTGCAGGCTGTCAAGATGAGAAACCTGCCGAAACAAGCGCAGTTGAAGTACCTCAGGCAACGGAAACTGAAGTCACCACCAGTGCAGACGTTACGACTGAGACAATTGACACGTTACCAGTAGAAGAAGAACAAGTAATTACTGAAGAGACTTTTGTAGACTCTGAACACAACGCACAAAGTGCTCTGGACTGGAACGGCACCTACAAAGGAACACTACCTTGCGCGGATTGTGCTGGTATCGATATGACCATCACACTAAATCAAGATGGCACTTACGTACTTGAAGAAAGCTACCAAGACAAAGAAGACGGTCAATCAAAATCTGAAGGTCAATTCACTTGGGACGCAAATGGCAGCATCGTAACGTTGACAAATGAAGATGCACCAAACCAATACTTTGTTGGTGAAAACGTACTTATGAAGCTAGACATGAATGGCGAAAAAGTAACGGGTGACCTAGCACCATTATACAACTTAACGAAACAGTAAGAAGTTAGTATCAATACCTGATAAATACCCCAAATCCGAGCCACCCCAGCTCGGATTTTTCGTTATTTTAACGAAAGCTATTTCAGCAACCTTTCTATTCTGAAGCAACATTCTGCTTCTTACCCTGATTGTTCATTACATTTCCATACGCTTTGCCGATAGATGCTTACAACGTTATTTTGTACAGTGTTCAAAACAAAACAGAACAACTCGGAAAAATGATGAAAAAAACATTAATTGCACTACTTACTCTGACAGCTGCTGGCTCAGCTTTCGCTGGCGATACTTACATTCGTAACGGTAACATCTACAACAACGAAGGCGGTTGGAACGTAGAAGCTGGTGTGGCTCAAGGCAGCGATCTTTTCAAAGATCAAAAGCATAATACAGCACCAATTCTCAACGGTGGTTACCATGGTGACGACTTTAATGCCGACCTAAGTGGCATTAACTACCGCTTCTTCGGTAACACCAATGAGTTAATCAACATGAGTGCCTACCTTGTAGGTAGTGGTGTAATGCGCGACGGTGATACAGCGAAAAGCCTGAAAGGCACAGATAAACGCCGTTTCGCCGTCGATCTAGGTTTAAACGCAGACTTTACACTGGATCAAAACAACGTCATTTCTACATACCTTCAGCACGATATCAGCGGTGCTTACAAAGGTTACTTAGCGGGCGCGACTTACTTCCACATCATGAAATTCGGTAGTGTTGATTTTGTTCCTTTTGCTAACCTAACTTATCAAAGTGAAGACTACGTAGATTACTACTTTGGTGTGAAACAACGCGAAGCAAACGCAAACCGCAAAGCATACAAAGGTGATTCAACGGTAAGCTATGGTGTGGGCTACAAACTTGTTATGCCAATCAACGACAACTGGCAAGTAAGCCAAATGACACAATACACGCGCCTAGGCAGCGGTATCAGCGACTCTTCTATCGTTGATAGCGCAAACCAATGGGTTGTTGGCGCAAGTGTGTCGTACAACTTCTAATCCGATACGCCCTTATAAAGCCATCATTTCGATGGCTTTATGCGTTGGACATTTGCATAATCTTGAACACCGACTCTAGTGTGAATGAGCAATCCATAACCTATGTAAATCGCTATAGCCTGTATTCTTCACCTGCACACCTCGCACTTGCTGTGTTTTTGTCACTTCTTCGTAGCCAACAAACAAAGGCAAATATAGGTACTGATCGCGCAGCGCTTTCTCTAGGTTTAATAAAGACTGTAGCGAGTGATCATCTGCCATCGCCCTGCGAACCTTTTCTCTATGGCTTAACATCTGGCTTTGATCAAAACTAAAACGCAGTCCAGTTGCTATCGACAGCCATTCGAAGATGCCATATTCAAATGGTGCTTCCATGACTTCCTCAATGAAGAGCAAATCTGCTTGGTGAGACACTACCTCAGGAAAACTAATGTCATCAATAACAATGATCTCTAACTCTAATCCCGTTGCACGAATCACACTGTGCAACCATTCGGAATGACGAATTAAACTCGGAATCGTCCAGACAGGTTCAGCTAATACCACTTTACCTTTCAGTTTAGGTATCACAACACCATCTGTTATTGATAAATCTTGCTCATGAGTCTCTAACTGAATGCTGTCAACGGCACTTGGCGCATCATAAATTCGCTTTTGCACATGGATGTAATCAGCGAGTTGATACCAAGTTTCTTTTGTGAGTTGGGATTCCACGCGTTCGCGGTAGGTCAGATATGAAAATGCGCTAATTTTTTCCACTTCAACGTGATCGGAGCTTTGGTTAAAGCTCAACATATTTAAGGTTTTAACATCACCATGAGACAGCGTTATTTGATCTAACAATGCGCGTGCTGAAAAATACTCTTTGTGCGCTTCAAGAGTCATACTCTCCTGGTTCCAGCCGCTGATTTTAAATGGTCCAGTCCCTATGTGGTAGGAATAACTAGAACCGAAAGAGACGACATCTCGACACAGAATAGACGCATGAGGAGTTGCTAGCATGTATGGAAACAACTTGTTCGGATGCTTCAATATAATTTTTAAGCAGTTAGATGTTTCTGCAACCACGCTATCAATGCATTGCCAGAGCTCGTGAACTGGTCCTTTTATCTCCCTAAGTCTTTCTATACTCCAAACCACATCCTGTATGTTAAGGGGCTCGCCATCATGGCGATATATGCCTGGCCGCAACCATAACGTCATTACCTTGCCTTCCATTTTCCATTCGTGTGCTAACGATGGCTCGATACCACCATTGGAATTTTGGGTCAGCAATACGTCATAAACGCTTTTCGCGACGTGTAATTCAGTGTGACGGTAAGTATTCGCAGGGTCGATTTTGGATACCCAAGGGTAAGAAGAAATCAAAATAGCGTTATTTGATTCATTCAATCGATTCACTTTTTCAGAAGCGATGGTTAGTGCTCTAACCGCGGTTTGACCGAACCAATCAATAAGTTTCGTTATTGAGTTCATTCTTCCTCTGCCAAGCTCCTCAACCAAAAACTCGGTCATCGCTTGTTGGAGGGAAATATTAATACTGAGACGGCTAGCGTTACTTCGGCCAATCGCAGGTTGCCAATCGACCCAATCGTAAGTGGCAAGCTTTTTCATCACAATAGAAACATTGCGCCTCGACGTGCAAATCACCGCTTCTAGCTCAGAAAGCGTAACAAGGTGATACTGGTGAGGTTCAAAGTGCTTTAACAGTAGATCCAGATACCTAAGATTGACATCGTTCACAAAGATTCCTAAGAGTTATTCCAAAGCAAAAAAATAGCACAGGACGCTTAGCAACTAAACTTCCTGTGCTATATCTAAACAAATTCAAAGCTTGGACTCAGCTCGACCAACAGAAGTCAAAAACGTTTACTAAGCCAAGAGGTAACTTGAATAAGTATTCTTAGAAACGGTAGCTCATACCTACAGAGAATACATTGATGTCTGCATCAACCGTTACTTTTTCATTGCCAAATTTCGCAATGTCTAGCTCAGGCATCATGTATTCCCATTCAACTTGTAGAGCAAAGTTTTCAGTAATAGCGAACTCTGCGCCTAAACCGTACATGCCTGTTACAGTGCTGTCAGAAATGGTGGTATGGCCTGCGCTACCGTCAATCACAGAGTTGCTAATTTTGAATTCAGCATTGAAGTAAGAAAGACCAGCTTTAGCAAAAAGGTTGAAACGATCGCCAATCGGTAGAGTCGCTTTTGGCTGAATCGATAGATACTTCATATCACCAACAGTAACAACTTTGCCGTCTAAAGCATCGTAGCCACCAATGGCTGCTTCTAGAGAAATGTATTCGTTGAATTTGTAACCACCGAATACTTTGCCTGAAAGGCTTGAGTCATCTTCAAGTTTAAGTTTAGTGCTAGCGTTAGTACCACCACCATTGATAGAGCCATTAACATCACCAAACGATGCTTGACCTACAGATGCACCAACGTAAGGAGCTGCGTTTGCAACAGAACATGTTGCTAGAAGGGCTGTCATTAGCCATGTTTTTTTAAACATTGTATTTCACTGCCTGTTAATTATTGAGGTTGTGTTTTGCCCATCCTTAAGCATGCCATGCTATCCATTTCACTTGGTTTCAAAACCAAGTGGATGTTAATGAATAAAAACTCAATAAAACATGAAATATTTAGACACAACTTTGCCACTTTCTTTCTTAATTTCGACAATTTAGTCATTTCACAAGCATTGCTGCTTCAACCAGTTAGTGAGCTTGATGATTTCCGCTTGCTTGGCTCGACTCTTTTTATGAATAAAATAAAAGCTGTCTCCGGTTTCCAATCCATGAGAAGGGATGTACACCAAATCGTGCGCTTTATCTCTTTCATTGAGCATAAAATCATTCGCAAATGCGATGCCTTGGTCATAACGCGCCGCCTCTATTGCCAACAACATATGACTAAAATGTTGAACATCGACATCTTTCGGCAAGGTGTAACCGCCCGCTCTGCACCACTCAGCCCAGTCTTTTCCTCTCTCACGATAAATTGAGTCTGTCGACAAAATAGGGTATCGCCAAAGCGCTTCTGGAATCGGTTGATCTTGCAACTCTTTCCAAATTTTATGGCTGCAGACCGGATACAGCGTCTCCGCGTATAACTTTACCGACATGTAGTTTCGCTTTGGCTTTTCTACCGTGATGAAACAATCGCCAACGCTGTCTGTCTGTTCAGGATCTCCAACGACCATATTGAGTGTCAGATCGATTTCTGGATGTAAGCGCTTAAAATCAGACAAACGCGGAATAAGCCACTTTACGGCAAGCGAGCTATAAATCGCCAACCGTATGCTGCCTTTGTCCCCTTCTCGCACCTTTTGGCTGGCCATCGCAATTGAGCTAATTGCTGGGCTAATATCCTCTAAATAGCGGGTGCCCGTATCGGACAAAGAGAGCTTTCTGCCTTGACGGATAAATAATGATTCACCCAAATAATCTTCTAATAATCGTATCTGGTGACTAACGGCACTTTGCGTCACATTGAGTTCTTCAGCAGCAAGCGAAAAGCTCGAGTTTCTGGCAACAGATTCAAAACAGTGAACCGCTCTGAGTGGTGGCAATTTCATTATCTAAAAATCTCATACTTAAACTAATAAATATCACTTCACTTCATCCTATGACATCACCTACTCTTTGGCAAAGAAAGAGGAGAGGAAAAAGTGAAAGTTACATCGGTCGGAGCAGCGATGCTGCTATTAATTGTTGGAAACCTCATTGCGGTGCTTTCGGACTCTTTAATTAAAAGTGTCGGAAATGAAGTGCCTATTTTTCAATTTGTCTTTTTCCGACAAATTTCAGCGGTGCTTTTCCTGCTGCCAGTCTACTTGCTAACAAAAAATGCGCCTTTTCTTGAAGGGTTTAAGTGGCATGCTGTTCGCGCTCACGTATGGTTACTTGGTGCAATATTCATGGTTTTGGCGATCTCATCTTTACCGCTCGCAACTGCGAACGCGATCTTTTACGCCGCGCCATTGATCATGTTGCCGCTTGCAGCAATCTTTTTTGGAGAACAGTTGTCTAAGCAATCGGTCGCCGCAGCGATAATGGGCTTTGCCGGTGTATTGGTCATCATTCGTCCAGACCAAATCGATTGGGCAGCGATTTCAGCTTTAGTTGTTGCAATTACTTTAGCAATCAATAACTTGCTCATTCGAAAACTGCCAAAAAATCAGTCTGTGATGCAAACGTTATTGATGACAAACTTGGCAGGTATTCCAGTAGCCTTCTTGCTTGTTCTGATCGAAGCAGAACCTTGGGACTGGAGTGCTTTCCCTGTTGCTGCTGGCTCAAGTTTGTTCATCATGATTTATGCAGCAACATGTGTCATCGCTTACCGCTCGATCGATAGCAACAAAATTGCGAGCGCTGAATACAGTGGCTTAATTGGTGCCGTGTTTGTGGGATTGATTTGGTTTGGAGAAGTGCCTGATATATTTATGGCAATAGGAACCATTATGATTGTTGTGCCTCTGGTTTGGCTTTCTAAACGAGAGCGTCGCAAGAAAAAGTTGCAAGAGCAACAAGAAGCGCACGTTACTTAAAGTTGTGCTCTAACCCAAAGACTAAAAAACCGAGCCGTAAGTGCTCGGTTTTTTTATGTGGCTCTAATCGGTTTTTACGTAAGCGACTACGTGAGATAAAAACTGCCTTGCAAAGCGATCATTAAACCGGATGCGATATTCATGCTCGGCTTCCGACACTAGACGCCAGCCTTCAGCAAAGTATTCTTTGATATCATCAACCGCTTCTTCTTTATTTTTGATGTGTTTCGCGTTCCACTGATAAGTGCAAGAGACAACGATCAGCCCACCCACCTTGGTGGTTTTTTTTAGAGCATTGATCACGCTAAGTGGCGACTCACATTGATCAATCACATTTAAACATACGACTAAATCAAAGCGAGATTGGAGAGTATCGAGCTCAAAAGGCTGGTTAATTAGCGTCAAATCAACATGAGCACATTTCTGTACGATATCTCTATTCTCTACCTCTAAAGTGTTTAAGGTGTTCACATCGTGAAGGTAAGTAAGCTCGACGCGTTGTTCTTCTATTAATAATTGCTTCAAGCCATCCATTAACCTATTTGAAGGCTCCACAAGCGTCGCTTCTTTAAGGTTAGGTAAGCGTTGCACTAACTCATAATAATTTCTTCCCAGCGCCGCCCCAACCTCAAGTAGGGAATACGGCTGAACGCTGCTTTCGATTACCGCCTGCGCAATAAAATCAGCAACTTGGGAGCAGTGAGGTGATGACAAAAAAGAAAGTGGGACTTGTTTTGAGCGACTGGTTATCATCTCAATCTGTTGCTCCTCAATGAACTTGTCGAACCATTGCGCTTCGAAATAACCAGCCAGACCGTGCTCGGCCAGGTAAAAATCTTCCATGTTTTTTCCGTTCGTACTTTAAGAAAAGTGATTGTATCGAACGCGGAAATTAACGGGTATTTCTGGCCGCACATTCCAATGGGAAAACAGATGAAAACGCCGCTTATGTGAAAAAGCCCTTTCATCTCAAAGATAAAAGGGCTTGTTAATCGCTTCGGTTAAGTCGCTAACTATTGTGGTAGAACAACGTTACCATCTTGAATTGGGAACGTTTTTGTCGCTGGTTTGCTCGCCAAACGAACCGTCGTTGGTGCACCTGAAACTTCGTAAGTGACGTCGTAACCCACTACTTTATCAGATGTCGTATATTCTGTATGACACTGTTTTTTCGTCGTTGTTACTACATCACCTTTTTGCACATTTTCCTGGATCTTACGACCTGTCAGTGCACCAGCAATCGTACCAGCTGCAGTTGCAATCACTTTACCTGAGCCACCACCGATTTGGTTGCCCAGCGCTGCTCCAGCTGCTGCGCCACCAACCGTACCAATAATTTTATTGTCATCCGCAGGGGCAACTTGCTCGGTTACTACCACGTCTTTACATACTTGGTGCGGCTTTTTCACCGTTTCAGTCACCGCTTCAACCAAAGTAATGTTTGCTTGAGTTGGAGCTGGTGGCGTTTTGTCTTTACAGCCTGCTAGTACAGCAACAACTGCCGTTGCAATTGCGATAGATTTCATATTCATGATTTACATCCCAGTATGGTTTGCTTTGATGAGCGTTATGGTAAATCGCAAAAGGGAAATCACATCAGACGAAAACAAACCCTCTGTTATTAACAAGTAAAGAAACACTGTTTTATAAGAGATACGTCAAGAAACACTCAGCAGAATGTCAACAGAGCTAAAACTGTATCACTACTGATTATGATTGGGCTGGACTAGTCTATGAGATTTATTTTTAAGCCAAGCTCAAAAATAGTTCGTCATCCGTTAAATACTTATGACGGTGGCTTAGATTACGCACGTGCATAAACATAAAATCAGGGAAACCAGGCGCTATAATGTTATTTGGTTCCCAGCATACACCGCCAACAAACACATATCGCCCCTGCTTGCCATCTTCGTGAAGGGGGTTATTAAGAGGAGAAGAAAACTCTGCTCGGCAACCTTCAACCACACAAACAATTTGTCCTTTAAAAAGGCCAATCACGCGCTTTACAAGATTTGCCTTGATACCACACTTCCATGCTTGGCGAGTGGCCATCTCATAGCCATATTTTCGGATCGCTTTCTTTTGCAAATGTACTACTAGGTTCATTTTGACTCCTGATTCAAGCAACTACGTGAAGCCCAAAGTCATAAAAGCAGATAGACGTCTATACCCGAGTGAGCTCATGGTACGTGGGAATAAACTACGTGATTAGACTGAGTTTAGTGTCGGATGAGATACACCGTCCACGATGCTGTAACGTATCGATTTACACCTATCAAAGGCAGATAACACATCAACTTTTGAGTGCTTTCCTGCGCTGTATCTGGTTACTTCTGTATATTACTATAACGAAATCACCCTCCACGTTTACCTATATAAATTTGTCGTAACGATAGAGGGTGCTTATCATGGAGAGAGGATAACGCCTACGCGTCGATGAGATAATTTTGACCTTCAGTTTCTAAACGATCAATCATTTTACGACACTCATTTAAATCAAGAGGTTGTTCAAAGCGGCGCTTGAGATTCATCAAAAAGAAGATATCTTCACACATGGCTTTCTCAGGTTCGTCACTGATTTTGGCGACCGGTGAACCATTGCACGTGACCATTTTTATCACGATAGAAAGTGGCTGGTAGGCTTCACCATCTTTATTGACATAATCACCCATATCATTGGCAAGAAAAGTACCGATACCAAAACTCACCTGAATACGTCCTTGGAAATACTCGCAAATATCTAACGCTTGTTCGAAGTTAAGTCCGTCGGTAAACACCAGTGTTTTTGTTAATGGGTCTATATTCAGCGACTGGTAGTGTGCAATCATTTTTTCACCCCAGCTATAAGGGCAACCACTATCGTGACGTACACCGAAGTACGCGTTACTTAGTTCTTCATCAAAGTCTTTAAGGAAAGCATCGATACCAATCGTATCGGTTAACGCAATGCCTAGTGCACCATTAAACATTTTTTGCCAACGTTGCAACGCCACTTTCTGCGAATCTCGCACATTCACCAGAGCTTGGTGTCCCATAAACCATTCATGAGCAACGGTGCCGATAGGCGTCAAATTCAGCTCTTTTGCTAAGTGATAGTTACTTGTTCCTGTCAAACATTCCGGCACTTCCTGGCACAAATATTCCAGCATAGTGCGCTGAGCTTGGAAGGAAAAACGTCGACGCGTCGACATGTCAGAAAATTTAAAGTTAGTGATGTTACGACGTTTTAGTTCCGACTTTAGGTGTCGAACTTTCTCTTCTAAAACAGTGGTAAATTGCGCAACAGGGATATCTGACCAACGCTGACGGCTACGAACTTCAGACACGATGCTCATGATGATCGTTTCGTACAAGATGGTATCTCGCCACAAACCGTTAATGGTAATTCTTAACTGGCTTGAGCCATCAGCCATGGCTTTATTATGGAAAGAGACATCACTTTGTGGGTTGAAACGGAAATGGCGCAGTGCATCAACAAAGTCAGGATTCAGGTAAGGCGCGACACGCTTAATATATTCAATTTCTTCTTGCGTAAATTGAATATCTTGCAGTTTAAGGACTTCGGCTTTTACCTCAGGCAAAAGCTCAGAAAGGTCTTCCTCACTGCGCACGATAAACTTATATGACACCATCGCATCAGGGTAAAGCGCTGTTACAGCACTCATCATATTGACTTTGTAGACATCGAAATCCAAAGCGCTTTGAATGATGCGGGAAGAAAATAGTTTGGTGGTCATTAGGTGCCCTTCTACATGCCCTTCCTGGGTATATAACTTTTTGTTACTAACTAATTTGCGTAAACAATAAACACCCATCTATAGTTTGTCAACTTTTGTTACTAACCACTCATTTTTATAAGGTTTTTTTGTCTAGAATTCGAGCAAGCATTGTGAATAAGTCAGAGTCATCCTTAAATTTATGCTCAAACCGTATTACGAACACTACCAAAAACGTTTCTAACAACTCGTTACTTACCCATTGATTGACCACTTGTTATGCGCTAGATTACTTACAAATCAATATTAGGACCCAACCATGATCGTATCTGTCGACATTATTCCATTCAGGCTATCTGGCTGTGCCGATAAGGGATTGGAAGTGTTGTTGATTAAACGTTCAAATCCAAATCGGCCATACCATGGAGTCTGGGCACTACCGGGCGGATTTGTCTTTGATAAAGACTTAACCAGTGAAGGCGGACGCCCGGCCGATGAAAACTTTGAAGCGGCGCGTCGCCGAATTTGCCGTGAGAAAATCCATACCTACCCTCGCCATTTTAGCGAAGCGTTTATCGACGGTGATCCAAAGCGCGATCCAGAAGACTGGAGCTTAAACATTACGCACTACGCCTTAGTCGATCGTAACAATGTAGAGCAAATAAATAATGCAGGTGTACCGGAATGCCAACTTAAATGGTTTTCGCTACAGGCTATTCTCAATGGAGAAGAAACCCTCGCATTTGATCATCAAAAAACCATTGAAAAAGCGTGGCAAAAGCTTCGTGCATCCATTGAATACACATCGGTTCTTTTGTTTGCATTAGACAAAGAGTTTTTGGTTGCGGACATCATTTCTGCTTATCAAGAGTTTGGTATTGATATCAGCCGAATGACGATTAAGCGCCGCTTGATAGATTCAGGCGTACTAAAACCCACTAATAAAGTCGCTTCAACCAACAAAGGCAAAGGTGGAAAACCCGCAATGGTATATACGCTGACTAGCGACGAAGTAACCTTTTTTCAAAACTGTTTGCGTGGATAAACGCAGACAATCAGACAGACAAGGAGTCTGCCATGACTGTTCGAGTAAACTATCAAACTACAGCAGTGATCGACGTTGATCCAGAGAAAGGCTTTAGTGAGTTATGTCCAAATGAACTGCCCGTTGCAGGTGCGTTGGAAATCGTACCGGAGCTTTTGAACAATCATGCCAAAGGCCGATTAAAACTGGTCAGTCGTGACTTGCACCCACCGAAAGCAAAATGGGATGCAGAATCGCCAGCCAATATGCTTGAGCCCGTTGGTTTACCGAATGTGGATATAAAGTGGAACCGTCACTGTGTGCTTGGCACAACAGGTTCTGAGCTGCTAGATGGCTTACCACCCGTGTTGGACTACGATTTTCAAGTTAATAAAGGTATGGATCCTGACGCACACCCTTACGGTATTTTTTTCCATGATATTGCCGACACCAAAACGACAGGCGCGCATGAATTTCTAAAGTTCAACGGGATTGATACCTTAGTTATCGGTGGCCTTGCCTTAGACTTTTGTGTGAAAAAATCCGTCATGCAAGCGCTGGAACTTGGCTACAATGTGGTAGTTAATCTTGCTTCAACTCGTGCGGTGCTGCCTGATAATGTAGAGAATGTGCTGACAGAGCTCAGAGATAATGGCGCATTATTTGTCGAAAAAGCGGACGACATCATCGTAGAAAAGTTCGCTTAGAAACGATAGTAACCGAGAAGGATTTCACCATGCATCAACATGAAAAATTGAATTACGTTGAATTTGGTTCCACTAATGTCAGTGCGACCAAACAATTTTTTGAGCGTGCTTTTGACTGGAGCTTTACCGATTATGGTCCAGAATATTCTGCATTTTCAGGACAAGGGTTGGATGGCGGATTCTTCAAATCTGAGTTTATAAACCAAACCGCAAATGGTGGCGCACTTTTAGTATTTTATAGCTCAGACATTCAGGCCACTCAGACAAAAGTAGAGCAGCATGGTGGAAAAATTATCCGCCCTATTTTCGAATTCCCCGGCGGCTGTCGATTCCACTTCACTGAACCGAGTGGAAATGAATTCGCAGTATGGTCAGAGAGCCATTAAGTGATCACAAATCAACAACACACCATCAACGTGAGCCCAAGCTAGCCAGATCCGGAACTGGCATTACATTTCTGGTTGACCTCATCCTTGGTTTAATTCACTGTTAGCGCAACAATTAATCGATGAGGCGCTAGACCTCGACCAAGGATGTCAAATGACTGCCGTCAGTTTTTTTCGCTTACTCTGCCTCGCTGCTATTTGGGGTGGCTCGTTTCTGTTTATGCGAGTCGCCGCCAACACATTCGGGCCGGCTTACTTAATCGAATTTCGAGTTACATTTGCCGCCGTCGCTTTGTTATTGATCGCCGTATATTTGAAGAAGAAACTCACGTTAACTGCGCATACTAAACACTTCTTTATTATTGGCTTATTCAATAGCGCAGTTCCATTTTTACTCTTTGCGTACGCAGCCCAGACACTGAATGCATCAACTTTAGCAATATTGAACTCAACCGCCCCAATATGGGGAGCACTAGTTGGCTTTGTTTGGTACCGCAGCCCACTCACAGCGAAATCTGTTCTCGGTATGCTAATAGGCATTGGAGGCGTTGCAGTCTTGGTCGGCTTAGATACTTCAACCATAGGTGAAGAAGCCATGCTCCCTATTGCCGCCAGTTTGATGGCTTCTTTCAGCTATGGCATTGCTACCAACTACACTAAAAATGCGCCACAAGTGCCTGCTTTTGACAATGCTCACGGCAGCATGTGGGCGGCGGTTATTTGGGTACTGCCGCTGCTACCATTCTTACCAATGCGTGCAGAACCAAGTCATTTCGAATGGAGCTCTGTTGTCACGCTCGGCGTTGTATGCACAGGGTTCGCTTATTTGCTCTATTTCCGCTTAGTTTCTGATATCGGCCCAGCGTCAGCACTGACTGTCACTTTTCTTGTTCCTGTTTTTGGTATCTTATGGGGCTACTTGGTGCTAGATGAGCCCGTCGGCTCTAACACCATCATAGGAACAATTCTAGTGCTTAGCGGCACTATGCTAGTCACCGGTTTCTCCCCAACAGCAATGCTCGCGAAGAGAAAACGAAGCGTGGCTTAATCAGCCTAATATAACTTCCACACCTCGCTTTTTGATTTGTTCAAGGTCGCTTTTCGGAGCGGCTTTGTCAGTCAGCAGCACTGATATTTCGTCAGTCTTACCAATTGATGAGGGATAAATTTGCCCAAATTTACTAGAATCCGTTAGAACAATATTGCGCCTTTTTTTCGCAATGATGGTTTCTGCGATCTCAGCGCGCATCATGTCGCGGCTAGTAAAGCCAGTGTCTTGATGGAAGCCGTCAATACCCAAGAAGGCCGTGCTGAAATGAATGTTCTCAATACACAACTTAGTCAGCGGTCCGACCAAGCTCTCGCCTTGGTGCTGATACACGCCACCAAGCAAGATAATGTTGGCAGAAGTGTTACGGATGAGATGGGCGATATACGCCGATGGCGTAATAATGGTCACATCGCCGCGCTCAGCCAATGTCCGAGCCAACAACGCATTGGCACTGCCTCCTTCAATCAGCACTGTCTCATTCGGTGCGACCAAATCCGCAGCTTGGTTTGCGAGCGATTGTTTAATATCGAAACGTACTTCTAGGCGGGCATCAATGTCATCACTTTGCAAAGCGGTAGCTGCGCCGTGAACGCGCTTTAGGTAGCCCTGTTGCTCCAGAAAGTTCAAATCCTGTCTGATGGTCACGCCCGACACGCCAATGATGTCAGAAAGCTCCGTGACTTGAACGCGTTTACGGTCGTTCACTAATTGCAGAATTTCATTTTGTCTTGGGTTCACAGGTTCGCTCCTTATTGATGAGCTTACAGTATACTCACCTGATGTTTCATATGAAAAGAACTTGAAAGTAAAAAGGAAAAAACGCGTGGTCTGATTAGCCAAGCTGTACCTTGCGAATATCGCTCCCATCAACAGATAATAGGGCAACGAAAATGGGATGTAGGGGTTAACTCCCTACATCCCAACAACGATAGAGACTAGGATAAAAGTAATGGAAGAAATTTACTTCGCAGGCGGCTGCCTTTGGGGCGTGCAAGAATTTATGCGCCACCTTCCGGGCGTAATCAACACAGAAGCCGGGCGAGCAAATGGCACAACGGATAACACTCAATCCGAATACGATGGCTACGCAGAGTGCGTGAAAACCCAGTTCGATGCTGAGCAAGTTTCGGTTGAAACTTTAATGGGGTATTTGTTTGAGATAATCGACCCTTACAGCGTTAACAAGCAAGGTGAAGACGTAGGTGAGAAGTACCGTACTGGTGTTTATAGCCAAAACGAACAGCATCTCACCATCGCGAAAGCGTTTATCGCAGCACGACCGGACGCCGACAAGATCGCCGTAGAAGTACTGCCACTCACAAATTATGTACCAAGTGATGATGAGCACCAAGACAGACTCACAAACTTTCCGAATGATTACTGCCACATCCCATTAGATTTACTACATAAATACAGGGATAACTCGTAACCATTCAGTCAGCATCGCTTTAAAAGGCAAGATGCATATCAGTTTAAATCGATGCCTTCCACTAATGACAATGTCATTTCTGCCGCCGATATTTCCTTACAACCCGACGAGTTTTGTCCGCACCACAACGGTGTGAATTCATCTCGGTTTTGCTTTTCCATAAGCGCTCTTAGTTGAGCCATTTCAATGGAGGCGTATGGGAATTTCGGCGCAAACTCACTGATGTAGCCTAGCTCCGACATCGCGCGATTCACAATGCCTCTCGCTGGTCGGCCCGAGAAAACATTGGTCACAGCGGTATGTTGCGCGCGTTCACTGGCAATGGCATATCGATGTAAAGACGATGTTTTCGCCTCATCACACAACAAATAGGCGCTGCCAACTTGAACGGCACTCGCTCCTAATCTCAACTCGGCTTCCACCCCACTTCTATCAGCGATTCCGCCTGCAGCAATAACAGGCAAATTCACCCGTTTGGCGATTTGTGGTAATAACGCCATCAAACTTAATTGAGTAGTTAAATCATCCGATAAAAACATACCTCGGTGTCCACCAGCCTCCAAGCCTTGGGCGATAATACCGTCAACGCCTTTTGCTTCTAGCCAAAGTGCTTCGTCCACCGTAGTCGCTGACGAAAGGATCTTCCCTCCCCACCCTCTAATTCGAGCTAACAGATCATCGTCTGGCAAACCAAAGTGGAAACTGATCACTGGCGGTGCAAATGGTTCAATCGCGTCAGCAATATCAAGATTGAAAGGCATCCTTGTCAGAGCGTTTGGCTGAGCCTGAACGGTTGCATCAACCTCGGAAAAATACGGTTGCAGCGTTTTTTGCCACTTTTCGTGCTTGTTGGCGTCATACTCCGGCATTTCATGGCAAAAGAAATTGAGGTTAAACGGTCGGTTAGTTGCCTGCTTGATAAGTTGAAGTTCTTTTACGATGGCGTCTTTGTTCAGCATTCCACAAGGTAACGAGCCAAGCCCGCCAACATTACTGACGGCTATGGTCATTTGGCTGTCTTGCACACCGGCCATTGGCGCTTGAATAATCGGTAACTCTGTTCCCAAAAGTGTATTAAATACCTTGTTTATCATGCTCTTTCCTTGAAAACTTAACCTTTACCTGTGATGGATCTGCGCCATCGTTATCCAGACTAGACTTTCACATGATTAACCGCTTATAAAGTTAAAGTGATGCATTTGTGCGCTATGCACTTTTGATAGAAATGACAAAGGGAGCCTATGGCTCCCTTAATATGCTGAATAACAAGAATCAAAGTGACTATCGTACGACATCTGATTCAAGCTCTAGCTCTGCTACAGACAGCATGGCAAACTCTTCCTCGGCGGTTGCTGCCACCAGTTTGTTGCGGCTGTATAACCCATAATAAACACCACCGATAAGAAACAATCCCATTGTCATGAAAAAGGCTGAGGGATCAAAAGCATAAACACCTGTCATTGCGATCAAAGAAAGCACCAGAGAAATACTCGAAGTAATTATCCCACCAGGCGTTTTATATGGACGAGTTAATTCCGGCTGTTTAATTCGCAATAAAATATGGCTCAAGGACATTAATGCGTACGATACAGTCGCACCGACAACAGCCATCGCCAAGATTAAGTCCCCCTCACCCGTAAGTGAAACCAAGAACCCAAAAACGCCCGGAACCAAAAGCGCACGAGAAGGCACTTTTTTGTCACTGGTTAATGACAAAGTTTGCGGTAAATAACCCGCGCGGGAAAGCGCAAACACCAAGCGACTGTAACCATAAATGATTGAAAAGAAAGAAGCGATAAGGCCAGCCAATCCAAGTAAGTTCACGGCCATTGCTACCGTTGAATTGCCCGTAAGCTTTAGGGCGTCAACTAATGGCACCGCGCTATCGCCTATGACCTTTGAGCCAACCGCACCAGCCAAAAGGACGACTACGAGAGTTGCGGTTAGCAATAAAAACAGCATCGCACCAATGATGCCTTTGGGAACATCTTTTGCCGGATTTTTTGCCTCCTCTGCCGCTAAAGGCACACCTTCAACCGCAAGAAACAACCACATTGCAAATGGCAACGCAGCCCATACGCCATACCACCCAAACGGCAAGATTTCTGTTGCCTGAGCCGTCGCCGGAGCAATATCGAATAAGTTATTAACGTCAAAGTGATCAATAAGCACAGCAGCAGTAATGAGAATAGCTAGCACAGCCAAACCGCTGATGACCATCATTACTTTGAGAGCTTCGCCTACCCCTGCCATATGAATAGCGATAAAGACGGCGTAGAAAAGTGCGTAAACAACAGGGCCATCGATACCAACCAATTCATTCACTGCTGAGCCAATAAAAATCACTATCGCAGCAGGCGCGAGCGCATATTCAATCAAAACTGATAAGCCAGTGAAAAAGCCGCCTGTCGGCCCCATCGCCTGTCTTGCGAAGCTGTAACCACCACCCGCAGCAGGAATCGCCGCAGACATTTCAGCTAAAGACAATACTAGCGTGAAATACATTATTGCCATCGCGATAGCAGCAATAAGAAAGCCTCCCCATCCTGCTTGAGCGATGCCAAAGTTCCAACCGGCAAAGTCACCAGATATAACATACGAGACACCTAAGCCAGCAAGTAAAATCCAACCTGCGGTGCCTCTTTTTAGCTGCCTTTTGGCCAAGTACTCCTGATGTTTAGACATAGTAAATCCTTCTACTTTGATGAAATTAAAAAGTTGTCGCTGTGTTTATCTTCAACGCTTGCGCCACTTGGCTCATTGATATCGGAGCGATCTTTCAGGTTCACTCCTGACAGTTGTAATTTTCGAGCCTCCTTGAGCAAGTAAAATGCGCGTTCACAGGCATCGTCATAGTTGAGCCCCTGGGGACGCACATTGGAAATGCAGTTTCTTTGGGAATCTTTAGAGCCTCGTTTAGCCCCCCAAGTGAGATACATACCCATGCTATCCGGAGAAGTTAGACCGGGCCTCTCTCCAATTAAAACCAGCACGGCCTTGGCGTTAAAACATTCACCAACATCATCCCCTACCGCTACTCTTCCTTGCTTTACGATTGTGATAGGTGCGAATTTCCATTGATGTTCATCATCAGCGCTTAAAAGAGAAATCAATCGAGTAACAACAGGCACGGCATGGTTTTGAATTGCGACGGAAGAAAGTCCATCAGCAATAACAATCGCAAGATCAATGTCAGTGTTATGCTCATTTGCTATCAAGTTGAGCGTTTGCCAAGAAGATTCATCAAGCAGCCTTCCTAGATCGGGCCTTTGCAGGTACATAAGCCGGTCACTCACTTGACTGCTCACTACCACTGGAGGTTCTAAGGTATTTTCAAGAATCGAGTAAGAGTCCGATAAACCAGCAACGAGAGAGTCAACATTCAAACTGCAATGCACTGCATCCATAGCTTGGGCATGATCCAGCTGAAATGAGAGTAACTCGTTGGTTGGTACACTGTTTCCGCTGCGACCCAGAGCGATCCGAGCAGAGGTGAAGTCGCGTAACTTGCCCCAAGGGTTGTGTGTGACAACTCCAGACTCATCTTGTGGGGACTGAGCAATGGTGATTACTTTACCCATGAGAATACCCCTTATTCAGTTGGTTAATTGCTCCCGAAAACGAGCGAGAGATTTGCTCACTTAACCGAACGTCTTGCACGCTCTCGAAAATCTGCATCTCCATTAACCATTTTTCAAACTCTGGTGCTGGCTTCAAACCGAGTACTTTTCTTGCGTAAAGGGCATCGTGAAATGAGGTAGTTTGATAGTTGAGCATGATGTCATCAGACCCTGGAATACCCATGATGAACGAGCACTCGGCCACACCTAATAGTGTCAGCAAGTTATCCATGTCATTCTGATCGGCATAGGCATGATTGGTGTAACAGATATCGCAACCCATAGGTAAACCAAGCAACTTTCCACAGAAATGATCTTCAAGCCCAGCACGAATGATCTGTTTGCCATCAAACAGATACTCAGGGCCAATAAACCCAACGACAGTATTAACCAACAAAGGATCGAACTGTTTCGCGACAGCATAAGCGCGGGCTTCACAAGTCTGCTGATCGACCCCATGAAATGCATTCGCAGACAGCGCTGTACCTTGTCCGGTTTCAAAATACATCACATTGTTTCCTACGCTACCTCGATTCAAAGACAACGCGGCTTCATGGGCCTCTTTCAAAATCGACAAGTCGATTCCGAAGGTATCATTCGTCCCTTGCGTGCCGCCTATCGACTGAAAAACGAGATCGACTGGTGCACCCATTTCAATGGCTTCGATCGTGTTCGTGACATGAGTTAACACACAAGACTGAGTCGGTATTTGATAGTGTTGAATCACCTCATCCATTAAGTTCATTAACTTAATAGCTTGAGGTACATTATCTGTTGCCGGATTGATACCGATAACCGCATCGCCATTTCCGTACATCAGACCATCAAAAATGGTCGCTGCGATACCGTTGAGAGAATCAGTGGGATGATTCGGCTGTAAGCGAGTAGACAGGCGACTCGGCAAACCAATCGTATTCCGAAAAGCCGTGACAACTTGGCATTTTTTAGCAACGAGAATCAAATCCTGGTTGCGCATAATCTTACTGACTGCGGCCACCATTTCTGGTGTTAAACCTTGACGAATTTTAGCCAACGTTTCACCATCGGCTTCTTCACTCAGCAGCCAATTTCGAAAATCTCCGACCGTCAAGTGCTCAATCGGCTTAAAGGCTGCAAGGTCATGCGTATCGATAATTAGGCGAGTGATATCGTCGCTTTCGTATGGAATAACCGCCTCGTTAAGAAACGTTTTAAGTGGTAACTCAGACAGCGCCATTTGTGCGACTACACGTTCTGCCGCTGACTGAGCACAAACCCCGGCTAACGCATCGCCTGAGCGCTCCGGTGTCGCTTTCGCCATCAAGTCAGCTAATGACTTAAAGGTATAGACTTTACTTCCTTGTTGCCGACGATAAGTTGCCGTCATTGCTCTTCCTCTTCACTATTTGGTTCGCTTTTTGCTGAACTATCAATAAGCTTTAAGAAAGTATTGCCAAATGTGTTCCGTAGCGTTATCAAAAACTGGCAACATTTATAAACCAATAATAAACAATGAGTTATGTAAATACTGCTCCAACATGACTCACAAAAAAGGAATGAGCATCACAAGGATGAGTAACCAAATGCCCCAAACTGCACCAATGCTGTGCATCCATCACACTAAGGATGCAAACCAACAAGCTGCGAGTCTGATAAACTGGCAACAGGAGTATGACCAACTCAGCGATGGTCGATTTTTAGGTCAAATTCGAGAACGACGATTTCCCAATTTCCATGTGTTTCGTGAAGACAGTAACCGCTCGCTAAGACAGCAATGCAGGGTTGAAGAGGGAGGTATTTGGTTGGGTTTGAGTGCGGAAAATAAGCCGCTACACCTAAATCACAGTCAGTTTAATTCAAGCCAGCTTTTGCTTAGGCAAGGTGGCGCTGATTTTGAGTTAATGACACCGGAGCAGTTTTCTATCTATGGAATAGTGCTCGACAAAAACTTCGTTCACATCATAGAAAATCAACTTGAGCTTGGGAGTATCCAAAACAACACATTTCACTTAACGGGTTTGACGGAAAAACACATTCAACAACTTAAATACTACTTAGGCACGTTACTTGGTTCCGCCGAGCCAAGATGGTCTGAAACCACACATCAAGCAATCTTAAAAGACATTGTGCTGGAGTTGTTCTCACTCAGTTCACTGCACACGAGCCATCCGATATCAATCTCTCATCGTCAACACGTGATGCAGCGTATAAAACAACAGCTACAGGATCTAGACTACCGTACACCAATAACCGTCAGTGAACTGTGTGACGCAGTACACGTCAGTCGTCGCACACTACAGTACACCTTTGAACATTGCTGTAATACTTCCCCAAAGCAGTTCATACATCGAATGCGCCTAAATCAAGTACGTAGAGTGCTACAAAGCCCTGAAGATAATCGAACAATTGCAGAAATCGCTTTTGACTTTGGCTTTTTCCATCTCGGGCAGTTCAGTCAAAGCTACAAGCGGCTATTTGGTGAGACGCCAACTGAAACGAGAAAATGGGAGTCCAGCAAATAAAATGACAGGCAGTATATTCTTTCACATCCTGCGTTGGGGCCATGTTATGCAGTCGCAATGATTTGCTGAAACTTAGCATGAAGCTCTTCAAGTGCCGCTTCAACATCCGGTTCTGCACGGCTCAAGTGCGAGATTAACGTCATAAAATAGCAGTCAAAAATCAGCGGTATTTTTCCCTCAAGGACGGAGCTTCCGTTTACAGATTGAAACAAAGCTTGGTTAAACGACTGATAATAATCCAAATCCCAAATCACCTCTTTCAACAAAGCTCGGCTCAGCTCAACGTTCGCAAAATAGTAGCGATAGTATTTCTCCGTCAGCGCCAAACCAATGTCGATATCGGTTTTACCTTCCACACTGACTAGCGTTTCTTGACTGATCTGTTGCAGTTGCGCCAGCATCCCTTCGCGCAAAATCGACAGTTTAGTCGGGAAATGGCTAAACACTGTGCCATCGGCTACTCCTGCTTCTCTCGCTATCTGCCTTGTGGTCGTCATGTCATAGCCATTTTGAGCAAAAGATGCCCATGCGGCTTTTAGAATTTTATCTCTGGTTTGTTGTCGCTTCGTCATTGATGTGTCTGCTTAATGAGCCTGAAAGGATCATACCTTGCGTGGTTGAGATTGACAAATTGAGCGCGCTCATTTATAAAATTGAGCATGCTCATTTTATATAAATACAAAAGGAATCGCTCATGTACGTATTAAACAAACTAGGCCAAGGATTGATTTTCTTCCCGACCATCTTCTGCTTTTCGTATATTTTAAGACCGATATTAATGGTCATCCTTATTCCAGGAGGACTCGCACTTTTGGCGTTAATCGGTGGCGCAGAAGTCAGAGCAGAACTCAAAGCCATGCTGCTTGAGGAGTTTTTTGGCGTTAGCCCATCGCACACCACCTCGAAAAAGGCGTGAGTGCGCTACAAACGTTGGCAAGGCTAAGTAAAAAAGAAAACGCGCAGATATCGAGATCTCAATACCTGCGCGTAGATGTGGTGAAAATAAGACTGGCGTTAGTCAGTATTCATGTTCTGACCAATTCGCCATAAAACGCCGCTAGGGTCAAACAAACAACATTCGCGCATGCCCCAAGGTTGCTCGACCAGCTCAGTCAAACGCGAACCAAATTCTTCATGACCCACTTTGGATAAGTGCTGATGCCAGCTTTCTGCGTCTTCTACGAGCAAGTGCATCATGAAGTTATTGCCGTGTTCTGGCTCATAAAAATTCTGTAAAAGAAACGCGCAGCTACCTTGAGAGAAGTATGCTACATCACCGAAGTCCGATGCCATTTCAAAGCCAATCGCCTCATAAAAACGTTTTGATAGCGCGTAATCTTTCGCCGGAACAAATGATTTGATTTCAACAATATTGAGGTTTTCCATTTCCAATTTCCTAAGCCTTTTTCCATAAAACTGACTGACGTAATCTCGCTCTATGCCTTCTATTCGCCTTGCGTAATCTGCTGTGATGACAGTGGCACACACTCTGCCATTTGCGTTTGTAACCACGTGATAAATTTATGTTCGAGTTCTGTACGCTTTTTATCTTGACTCAATAAAACGTAATTGCAACTTGATGGAGAAAACCCAAATGGTGCGACCAAATTACCACGCTTAATATCGTCCATGACAAAAGGATACGATCCCATTGCGACGCCTAAGCCATCCACCGCTGCTTGTATGCAAAAATAAAAATGCGCGAATGATTGCTGAGTGTTGCCGTTGAAAGTTTCACAACGTGTTGATTGCTGCCAATCCGCCCAAGCATTCGGTCTGGTTTGGCTATTCAACAATCGAGCTGCTTTCAAATTGTCTTTAATGGATTGCCAATACTCAGGAGAAAATACCGGCCCCACCCACTCTTCCACAAGAATGGTTTTGTCGTAATCGTGATGCTGCGCAAAATCGTCTCGACGAATCGCCATCGAAAGCCCAGTTGATCCTAATGTTACCGGGCCACCAGCCGTCGACAAACGAACATCAGCACGGTGTTCATCATTAAACGCGGCCAACCTTGGCATCAACCAGCGCATGGTTAATGTCGGTTCACAAGACACTTCAAGATGCTGATGCTTCTCTTGCATAAGCGTATTCACGCCTGTTTCTAGCGTTTGGAATGCCGTTTCTGTGTATGTCTTGAGTAATTCGCCTTCTGCCGTCAACACGACTTTCCTGCCCTCTTTGAAGAACAAAGGTTGAGACAGATATTGCTCAAGTTGCTTGATCTGCTTACTCACGGCTCCGTGGGTAATGTTCAGTTTGTCAGCCGCTTCAGTGTAGCTTGAAGAACTCGCCGCAACGTGGAAGACATAAAAAGATTTCAGGTGACGCATCTGTGAGTTTTTCTCACCAATATGGGAATATTTCTCGATTATAGTCAGTAATAAAGACGCCTACAATTCCGCTACATCCCAGACTTCATCATTCAAACAGGAAATCGATATGGAATTTGTAACTCTTGCGTTATTAGGTGTGCTTATTGTTATTAGCCCTGGCGCAGACTTTGTTTTGGTATTAAGAAATAGCTTAAATCAAGGACGAAAAGCAGGCGTATACAGTGCGATTGGTATCAGCATGGCGATAAGCATCCACATCGCTTACTCCATGCTGGGGATCAGTTACTTAATTTCACAAAATGAATGGTTGTTTAATCTCGTGCGCTATCTTGGGGCCGCTTATCTTGTCTACCTTGGGATTAAAGGAATATTCTCCTCGCAACCTGCATCAAACTCAGAAACCGTTCAACAGAGCGAGTATTCAATGTGGCGATTTTTCATGCAGGGGTTTCTGTGTAATTTACTCAATCCCAAGACGATGCTGTTTTTTCTGAGTATTTTTAGCCAAGTGATTTCTCCCGACTCTAGTCAGCAACACATCGCCTTGTTCTACGGGATTTATATGATTGCGCTGCATGGTATTTGGTTTTCTATCGTTGCTGTTTTATTCACGTCACCCCAGCTACAAGCTTTCTTGTTGAAGATTAAGCATCGACTCAATCAAGCATGTGGGGCGGGATTAATCATTTTCGGCGCGATGCTGGGCTTAAAAGTGTAGTACGCTTGCGGTCCGATTACCCCAGTTCAAATTGATCATTGAACAAGTGGCTGTAATCAAATAAAAATCTTCATTATCAATACCTTAAATTAGAAAAAACAGCCAACGTGCGCTGGCTGTTTCGATACAGTTAATGGATGACCCGAGCGTCCCCTTTAAATAACTGAGACAGATCGATAGTGAATATCGTCACCGTCGGACGTTTAGGCAGAGCATTTTCGATCGAAAACTCTGGCCCAGCTGGAACAAGGGGGAAGTGAATAGCAGTCGGCCACGTTGACGAAGCTTCATTACCGCCCGGCTCAGATATTGAGAAAGAAAACTCAGGTAAACGGGTCATAACACTTACCTCAAATGACTGATTAGCGGGCTCAAGCGAGCCCGCTTAGGTTTTGCAATGTTATTGTTATTTTAACGCTTACTTAATCACTAACGGTTGATGACGTTAGATATCAAGTTCTTTGTCTTCAACGTGGTTGGTGATCATCGCTTCAGTGGTGATCATCAAGCCAGCAACAGACGCTGCGAATTGAAGCGCTGAACGTGTTACTTTCGCAGGGTCCAAGATGCCCATTTCGATCATGTTGCCGTATTCACCTGTTGCAGCGTTGTAACCGTAATCGGAATCACCAGCTTTGACAGCGTTCGCCACAACAGAAGCTTCGTCACCTGCGTTAGTTGCGATTTGACGAAGAGGCTCTTCCATTGCACGTAGCGCAACTCGGATACCCACGTTTTGGTCATCATTGTCGCCTTTTAGATCCGCCAATTCTTTCGCGATCTTAGTTAGGGCAACACCACCACCAGCAACAATACCTTCTTCAACCGCTGCGCGAGTAGCGTGTAGCGCATCGTCCACGCGATCTTTCTTCTCTTTCATCTCAACTTCGGTTGCAGCGCCGATCTTGATCACCGCTACGCCGCCAGATAGCTTCGCAACACGTTGTTGAAGCTTATCTTTGTCGTATTGAGAAGTGGTTGTTTCGATTTGTTTTTCAATCGAAGCCACACGATCAGCAATCGCGCTTGCTTCTGCTGCGCCACCCACAATGGTTGTTGTGTCTTTGGTAATGGTCACTTTCTTCGCACTACCTAGTTGCTCTAACGTTGCTTTTTCGAGCTCTAGGCCGATTTCTTCAGAGATGACCGTACCAGCAGTTAGTACCGCAATGTCTTCCATCATCGCTTTACGGTTGTCACCAAAGCCAGGCGCTTTCACCGCAGTCGCACGCACGATGCCGCGCATGTTGTTCACAACCAATGTCGCTAGCGCTTCACCTTCGATGTCTTCAGCAATGATCAATAGCGAGCGAGAAGATTTCGCCACTTCTTCTAATACAGGCAATAGCTCGCGGATGCTACTGACTTTTTTGTCCACCAATAGGATGTAAGGGTTGTCTAGCTCTACGCTGCCATTTTCTTGGTTAGTGATGAAGTATGGCGACAAGTAACCGCGGTCAAATTGCATACCTTCAACCACAGACAATTCGTTGTTTAGACCTTGGCCTTCTTCAACCGTAATCACGCCATTGCGACCCACTTTTTCCATCGCTTCTGCAATGATTTCACCGATCGCGCGATCGCTGTTTGCAGAAATGCTACCCACTTGGGTGATGGATTCTTTGTCGCTGCATGGCTTAGACATTTCACGTAGTTTCTCAACCGCCGCTTCAGTGGCTTTGTCGATACCACGTTTTAGGTCCATTGGGTTCATGCCAGAGGCTACCGCTTTAAGACCTTCATTGATGAAAGATTGCGCCAGTACGGTAGCCGTCGTTGTACCGTCCCCCGCTTCATCATTCGCTTTGGACGCCACTTGTTTCACCATTTGTGCGCCCATGTTTTCGAACTTATCTTTCAGTTCGATTTCTTTCGCTACAGACACGCCATCTTTGGTGATGGTTGGCGCGCCGTAAGATTTATCAAGCACAACGTTGCGGCCTTTCGGGCCTAGTGTCACTTTTACTGCGTCCGCCAGTAAGTTCACACCTTTCAGCATTTTTTGACGTGCGTCATTAGCAAATAATACGTCTTTTGCAGCCATGGTTATCTCCTCAAAAAACTACTACAAAAATAATTACTCAACGATTGCTAACACATCAGATTCGGACAGAATTAAGTATTCTGCGCCGTCAATTTTCTCGGTTTTCACGCCGTAACCGTCATTGAAAATGATTTGGTCGCCCACTTTGACTTCCATCGCAGCGCGTTCGCCATTTTCAAGACGTTTACCTAAACCAACAGCAATGACTTTCCCGCGGTTTGATTTTTTCACCGACTGAGAAGTTAAAACGATTCCCCCTTCAGATTTATTTTCCACCTCTTGTCTTTCAACAATTAGCTTGTCATTTAAAGGACGAATTTTCATTTTTAAGTGCCTCCTACTTGGAACCAAAAATAAAAGACAAAATAAACATCAAGATGGATTTGCGAGTCGACAGCTCGCTTTCGATGAAAATAATAAGGTCGAAAAATTAGAGTTCAAGAGGTGAATTTGATAAAAATTTTTTATTAAATTAAATAAAATTTTCTATCGAATTATCGCATTCACAACTACTTAGCATCTCTTTATGATGGAAAATATGCTCAATCAAATCTAGAGTGGTTACGTACTCTTAAAAAGGATAATCAAACAATGAAAAAGGCCGTATCTCTATTTCTTGCAACGTTGTGCGTTGGCTTCCTCTCCCCCAACGTGTCGGCTTCTGAACGCGCTGAACAAGGGTGGCAATTGATTGACAAGGGCGCGATGATTGTCGATGTGCGTACGCCGCAAGAGTTTTCTGAAGGGCATTTGGATAATGCCGTCAACTTCCCTTTATCTGAACTTGATAAACATTTTCAAGACGTCGATAAAGATCAAGCTATCGTGTTGTACTGTCGCAGTGGTAACCGCTCTGGCAAAGCGTATCAATACTTACAATCGCAAGGCTTTACGAATCTGCACAATGCAGGTGGCTTAGAAGAACTACAAAACGCCAAATAGTCGTCTCCGTTCTAATATACAAAGTAAAAGCACAGAGCGTGTCGCAAGCGTATTGTAACGCGCTCTGTTTCTAAATACTTATCTACAACAACTCTATTTGGGCCCTGCATCAAATTGAGTCAGGTTATCCGATATCTCGATCCATGGCGCTTTCGACGCGACAAAAATATGGAAATCAGGCTTGTGAGAAGGTGTGTCATCCAAGATACCAAGGCGAATATTGACGATCCCATTGTTCTTTTTCGAATACAGGCTCGATCCGCAGTGGCGACAAAAGCATAGCATGGTATTTTCGCTTTTCTGATAAGTTTGAATATCTTCTTTCCCTTGGATAATAAGCAGTTTATCCAACGCAATACCACCGGCAGATGAATAGTCAGAACCTGTGAACTTGCGGCATTCAGAGCAATGGCAATTTCCCATGTACTTAAATTCATCTGCCACTTCCAACTTTACCTTGCCGCACAGACATGAGCCTTTTAGTACTTCCATTTGAATTCCTTTTTGTTATGAATCTAATTGAATTAGATGGCTATCTCGACACCATGCCACTGCAATACGAAAAATTAAAGACAGGCAATACAGGTTTTCAAAAATGAAACGAAAATGTAAAACATTCCATTCAGAGGGAAGTGCGCTCGACACGTGAAAAATAGAGCTATTTTAGATACAAAAACACCAAGCAATAACGCTTGGTGTTTACCTCACAGAATGTCGCCTCAGAAAAGGCGCTTTCCGCTGTGCTTAAAAAATGCAGTGTTTAGTAAAGCTGGTCGCTTCGTTTGCAGTCCAGTCACCTTTCGGCTTATCTTTCAGGTTTTCACACCATTGCTCGCTGCCGACACCATCTTGCAGAACACAATGCTTTGCAAAGTCTACCGCGTTGTCTGCTGTCCATTCTGTTTTTGGCTTATCGCGCATGTCGTTACACCAGCCTTCAGTGCCCACTTCATCACTACAAGCGGTCAAAGCAGAAGCCGCCAACATCAGCATGACTAGTTTTTTCATAAATTTAAGGTTCCAGTTGCAAACAATAGTAAAATTAAACTCAATCTCTTCAACACATGCCCATTCAAGTGTCTGAATAAAGGCGTCACTAGCTGAAGTGACTTTTGTATCAACTATAACGAAATTATCAGTCTACGTGTTAAGACACCGAAAAATTATTGAGCGACTCTGTGTAAAGCGCGCCATTCTAAAAGCTATAGGCAGCGCGCTTTTGTTAGCTCACCAACCTTAAAAGAGCCAGTACCAAAGCACGCTAAACGCAGCTCTAATGCCATTTGTTCAAAGTGATCGACGACAGACTGCGTGCTGATCGTCGCAGCTTTTAATACCGCACCAGCTTGCCCAATGAGATTAGCACCCAAATGAATGGCTTTCGCCGCTTCAAGTCCGTTATGAACACCTCCCGAGGCGATCAAGGGTAATGTAGGATGCAGTGCGCGGATTTGAGCCAAACATGTTGCTGTAGGGACACCCCAATCGCGGAAAAGCTCGGCTGCACGCTGCATTTTCGGATTATCTTGGCAATACCCTTCAACCGCACTCCAGCTTGTGCCACCCGCGCCCGCAACGTCAATTGCATCCACACCAGCATCAATTAATCGCTGCGCAACGTGTCCGCTAATACCAAAACCGACTTCTTTGATAATGATAGGAACCTTCACGCGAGATTTAAGCATCTCAATTGCCTGGAAAACACCAACCCAATTGTGGTCGCCATTTTTCTGAAACGCTTCCTGCATTGGATTAACGTGCACAAACAAGGCATCTGCTTGAATCGCCTCAACCGCACGTTGCGCATTATCGAGTTTACCTTTATCGAGCAATTGAGCGGCTCCAAGATTGGAATACAACGGTACTTCTTTCGCCAACTCACGAATGGTTTTACCCAAGCCCGAATGCTGACTTTCTTCTAAGCTAATCCGTTGCGAGCCCACACCCATGGCAATACCTAATTCACTTGCTGCTTCAGCTAGACGACAATTGATCGTTTCTGCGTCTTTTGCTCCGCCAGTCATCGAGCTAATCAAAAACGGTAGCGCTAATTGATGACCAAGAAACTCTGTCGATAAATCGATCGCGTGAAAGTCACATTCTGGCAGCGCACAGTGTTCAAACTCGACAGACTCAAAACCCGCCGTTTTATGCTTCATGCTCATATCATGATGTAAAACAGCATCTAGGTGTAAATCTTTTCGGTTAGTTTGCGGAGCCATAATGTCACCCTAAAGTAAAACAGTCGCGCAGTATTGCGATCCTTATCAGTAACGTCAATGCGAATTTTGTGAATTTGCCGGATTACTTTTCCGAAACGAGTAATGAGTCTCGACTGCCCCTGACATTATAAGAAAAGAAACTCGCTTTCCGTTTTCAACAAGCCGGCAAGTTTCTCTTCAAATTGAGATAATCAGCGTACAATACCCATGATGCAAATGGATCACATTGCTCTGTAGTTTACTTTACGCTGTCCGACAGAATTAGCGACACAATAGTGCTTGTCGTCGTTGGTTCAAACTGTTCGGGATCATCACAGAATTGAATTTTTCCTTTTTCTTCTACATGGAACAGCGGTACAACTGAACTACCTTTGTGATGCGCTAAATAATCTTGATACGTGAAGTTATCGCTCAATTTCGTGTGTTTAACCTCTGCACCACGACTTAACATACTGGCTAGCTGGGTATAGCTTACATTGCCGCCCATCAGCAATTTACCATGGTACTCCTGAGCCACGGAGTGCTTCTCGCTGCCATTGCCGTTGGTTTTCACTTTTTGTAAGCAGTGAACTTTATCTTCCCCAAACTCGTCGACGAATTGCATGCAAGCCATAATGTTGAAATGCTGATCGGGCGTTAATGCAACCACTTGACCTATTCCTATCAAGTTCAAGTTGTCGTCAGCGTGACTAGAAATAGGGTTGCCGTAATAGTAATCCAGTCCCAACATACGAACCTGACTGATGTACTCCCAGTTTGAGTCAGTCATTAATACGCGACGGTCATAACGCGCCAGCGCCTGCCCTATTTCTCTTGCTACTCGGTTAGCACCAATCAACAAGAAGCCGCGTGGTGCTGGCTCTGCAACGCCCAACGTCAGCGCTACAGGACGTGCCGTCGCACTTTGTAACACGACCGTTCCTATAATCACCATGAAGGTCATAGGGACCAGTAAAATCGCTTCATCAATGCCGTATTCGGTCAATTTGATCGCGAAAAGAGACGAAATCGAAGCAGCAACAATACCGCGCGGTGCAACCCAAGACAAAAACAGCTTATCTTTAAGACGCAAGTTGCTGCGGAAGGTTGAAAGAAAAATCGATAACGGACGCGACACTAACTGCATAAATACAAACAACAATAACGCACCGCTACCTAGCGCAGCAAAATCATCCAGACTGATTCGAGCCGCAAGGAAGATGAACAATCCGGTGATCAGTAAAATGGTTAAATGCTCTTTAAAGTGCAGAATTTGCTGAATATTGATGTCTTTAGCGTTTGCGAGCCACATACCCATTACGGTGACGGTTAGTAACCCAGCTTCAGACTCAATGTGGTTAGAGACCGAAAATACACCTAGAACCACCATCAAAACCGCAAATGGCTGCAAATATTCCGGTAGCCAAGAGCGACGCATGATCGTCGCAACTGCATAGCCTGAGGCCGCACCTAGCATGACACCGACAGCAATGATCGTCCCAAACACTTCGACGCTATTTATCGCGCTGTGAGATACGATAAACTCGTAAACCATCACAACAAAAAGCGCACCGAGCGGGTCAATCAAAATCCCTTCCCATCGCAAAATGTTAGCAAGCGTACTGTTAGGTCTTACGGTTCGTAGAAGTGGCACGATGACCGTCGGCCCTGTTACTACGGTTAAGCTGCCGAACAACATGGCAAGCTCCCAAGTAAAGCCGAGGAAATAGTGTGTTGCAATACTGGTCGCTGCCCACGAAATGATCGCCCCGATGGAAACGATGCTCCATACCGAACCACTCACGCCACGAATTTCTTTAAAATTTAAGGTCAAACTGCCTTCAAATAAAATCACTGCCACCGCTAAAGAAACCAACGGAAAGAGCAAATTACCTAATATCTCATCAGGATTTAACCACTGCATAAATGGCCCGACGATCAGCCCTGCCAACAACAAAAATAAAATCGCTGGCAAACGCAATCGCCAAGCTAACCATTGGCAACCTAAACCAATAACCCCAACCGCTGACAGCACCAGCGCTTCATTACCCACTTGCATCAATAATTACCTGTTTTTGTCTTTTTTCGCGTGAATGCGCTATACCCGAATACATTCAGCCTTACGGTCAAATAGAAACAACCGAACGTGCAAATCAAACGACTGACCTTCGATGACATCGCTACGAAACGCACATGTTTGAAGTCCTTTGGCGATCGCATCAGAACTATGAATATAGTTGACCCCCAATGACTTAACGACTCATTTTTGTTCATCAGGTCTTAAAGTGGCACACAAGTGTGCGACTTTGTCGAATTCATCATTACGCATTGAGTTTCATTATGTAGAATGATTTCTGAAGAAAGCGCGGAACCTAGCACTATATGAGGCTAAGGCATAGAGCATGAACTAAGCTTTAGCGTAAGTGCTCAAAGTTAAGAATCGTGTGTCACGCGACGTACGCAAGGAGAAATGGATTGTACGTAATACTAGCACTGTTCATGGCGTGTCTCGCCATCCTCATCGGAGTGAAAGCCGCCAACCGAGCTGCACTTTTAGAAAAAGAACTAGCCAAACTTCGTGAGGAAGTCACATCACTACGAGCCAGTGTCCATGGGGGCTCAAACCAACAATTCAGCATCGAAAAAGACACACCATCTGTAGCGACGTCACCTCACATAGAATCACCACAGAAAGATGTCTCATCCTCTGGGGAACATGATCCAGCTACCAACCTAGACTTGGACCAGAGCGCTGCGAATCAAGGGTACGCCCAGACAAGAGAAGTGCAACTGGATGTTTTTAGTCAAGAAAATGAGTCATTCCTTCAGAGTAAAGTTCAGAGCCTGCTTAGCAACATTCAAGAAAATTGGTTGGTTTGGGTAGGCGCATTGGCCATGCTGATCGGTGGAGGTTATCTCGTACAGGTGATTGGTAGTCACATCCAGTTTTCGCCATTTATGCGAGTGTCCTTTGCCTTTGTGATCTCATTACTTATGGTGCTTGTTGGCGAGTGGTTTCACCGTAAAGAACAACAGAATCCGCAACGGGCAGCACGAGCCCAAGGCTTTACGTATGTTCCTGCTGCTGTTACCGGTACGGGATTAACGGGCATTTACTGCACCGTCATTTTTGCCTTTGTGGTTTATCAAATGCTAACGCCGAGTATCTCGTTGATCATCTTGGCTTCAGCGGCATTTTTCAGTTTAGCATTATCATTGCGACAAGGGCCGTTAATGGCCGTGCTTGGCTTAATTGGTGGCTACACAGCACCACTGTGGATTGGGGGTAATGAACCCAACTACTTCTTGTTAGCCGGATACATCTGCGCAATTTCGTTCGCGGCGACCTTATTGATGCAAAAAGTGCGTAGGGCATGGATTACGCCAAGTATCGCGATTCCACATGTCATTTGGATGTTGCTGTTGATTGAGAGTGTACCAACAGAACGGTTGTTCTCGTGGCTCGCGATTTATCTCTCCATCACTTTGTATCTCATTTTCGCGGTTCCGAGAATGGGTTGGATGCTCAATCCTCGCTTTCGTCACTATCAAAGCAAGTGGACAAACTCGCCGACCGCTACCGCTCTCGCAACTGCTTTATTGACCTTTTCTGCCGTCACCAGAATGCCGGAGCTGAACACTCTACAAATGGCGTACTGTTATACGCTGCTTGTTGCGAGCATCTGGCTACCAGCACTTCGTACAGGCTGGTCATTACGTGTATTTTTGCCATCCATACTCGTCTCGGCAACCGCGCTGATAGTTCTTACCATCGCTTTTGATGCGCTGTATATGGTAGAGCGAGAAGCTAGCATCCTATTCGCATTGGCGGTGAGTATTGCGCTGATCTGCTATCGAACATATTGCCAATCACTTAGTGACCGTTCGCAACTCAGTGGGCTGCTTCTGCTGGTACTGGCTCCCGCGATGAGCTTAATTACGTTGTTTTATATTGACGAATTTATGCAAGGCTACCTGTGGTATTGGACTGCACTCTGCACATTGATGGCCACTTACTACGTTGTGCTTGGTCAGCGTGCACGTTCGTTGGCATTAGAATGCTCTGCCGTTATGCATGCTTTAATCGTAGGTATCGCTTTTGTTTGGTTGAGCGATACTTGGTTAACAACAGCAATCTCAATACAAGTTGCGATAATGGCCTTACAGGCTCAAGTCGGGTTATTTCGACCTGCGAGTTGGGCGATTAAAGTGGCAATGGGAATACTGGTTATCCGACTCACGCTGCTACCTTTCATCCCCGAATGGCAACCGGTAGAAGCTGGGCATTGGGCTTGGGTTCTTGTGAGTTATCTGCCTTCTCTCTTCATCTTGTCTTATGCTCGTTCAACACTAAAACAAGTGGACCGAGAACTGACCAACTGGTTTGAAGGGGCGTTTTTACATGTATTCTTAATGGCATTGTTCACCCAAACTAACTACTGGTTAACGGGGCAATATGGTTACTTGGGGCACATCGACTTCACAAGTGCGGCAGTCTTTGCCAATCAAGCATTAGTTATGGGTTTGGTATACAGCTACCGCAGCCAATTTGCGCAACGCTTAAGCCGTATCTACGAAATCTATAGTTACTTGCTTTGGTGCGCGTTCGCTATATTGATTATTTTGCTTAATACGGCAGAATCGCCGTTGGTGACTGATAACGTCTCGGCACAAGCACTTCCCATCTTTAACATGCTGAGTATCGGCTGGCTGTTACCAGCTTGCATCCTGCTTATCGCAACCTTTAAACGCTGGAATACGTTGCAAGTTCATCGATTTGCGATTGCTAGTCTAGGCTTTTTACTTGCAGCCATTTGGTTGGGGATGTCTATCCGTCAATTCTGGCAAACCACATCGATGATGCTGTATCAGCCAACCAGCATGGCAGAGTTGTTCAGTTATTCTGTGGCTGGCTTGCTCGTAGGTGGATTGCTGACTTGGCGCGGCGTGACCCAACAGGGGCTGATGATGCAGCGTGTCGGTCTAGTGGTCCTTGCCTGTGTCGCACTGAAAGTATTCTTATGGGATGTGAGCTCTCTGGATGGGTTCTGGCGAGCAATAAGCTTCTTAGGCTTAGGTGCGTCTTTGATAGCACTTGGATGGCTATTCCAGAAATTGAATCGTTCGGTGGCAAAAGCACTCGAGCCCTAGACGAGTCGAAGAGAGATTCCCGACAGTGCGCTGTTTTCGTTATTGGGGGACGATAACAGTGTAAAGCCGGGAATCATTGGAGTGTTCGTTACTTCAGTAAAGCGACCACGGTATGACGACGCACGTTTGCTTGCGCATTCAATGCCTGAAAAGTCGAAGTAAACTCGCCAGACTTTTGCATGAATCCATCCAGTTTTGCATTCACCTCATTGACTGAAAGCTGTGCGGTTTTGGTTTGGATAGAACGCATTTGAGTATTCAGTTCACCATGAAAAGCTTTCGCTTCTTGCAAACTCGTTTGAACTTGTTTCAGATGCTGATTTACTTTGGCAATCGTCTGCTTGATGCCGTCGCGTGAGCCTAGATCAAACCCGAGCTCCGCAATACCATCTGGCTCAGACTTTAAGTTCAAAACGTTAGGCTGTCCCGCAGGGAATCGGTGCCCTTCCCCCGTTACCATCACCTTTTGCTGCATTTGTTGATAAGCGTTGTCTCTGGCTTCAAATAAAATGCTGCCATCATCGGCTAATGAGGCTCGCATTCCTAACGCAATCAAGCTGCGATCCAGCATTTTGACCGTTCGCTCACCGTCTGATTGTCCATCAAACTGAATCATCACCGCTTGACCTTGAGGAAAATCCAAACGGATTTGCTCGGCCTTGTCGCTTAAGCGATGAACATTCAAACCTGGAATAGAAAAGCGACGAATGTTCGCTTTATCCAGTTTTAAGTGCAGTTCGTTATTTAGGACTTTCTGGCCATCGAAACGTGCTTGCTCAACGACTTTTTGGATGGTGGCTTTAGAGCGAACCAATGTATCCTGCAAACTAGGAACATTTTGTACGCCTTGATTAACAGCTTGCGTCAAACCACGTTTAATTTGCGTGAGCTCTTTGCCAATCACCTGCAGCGATTTGGAAGCGATCTGAACCGCCGTGGCTTGCTGCTGACCCTGCGTAAGCTGAATACCAGATACAGAGTAGGCTGACGCAGTGTCAGCCTGAATTTGCGCCGGGCGCGGTTTAATTGCCGTACTTGAGTCTGCAGAACGGGTCGGCATGATAGAGGCTTGTTCTTGTCCACCTAAGCGTATGCTATGGGGTCTAACCTCTACTGTACTCATTACCATAAAAAGAACTTCCTAACCTTATAAACGGTCAAACAGCGACAAACCATCGATCTTCACATAGCTTGCTTGCGTTGCTTGCAAAGCGGCCATGTAATTACTCAATCGTACCGACGCTTCACCATAGTCCAGAGCAGAGAGGTCTCCAGATACTTTGTCAACGAACAGCTTGTTTTCACTGTGCGCGCCACCAACAAGATCTAAGTTGTTGTGTCGACCACCAATCTCAGTCATGGTCCCTAGTACGTTTGAAAAAGTATCGTCGATAGCGCTGATACTCGCCTCAACTTCAGCTCTGAAGTTGGCGGTAGGGCTCTCAAACTCTTTGATCAGCGCATCAATTTGGTTAAGCACGTTATGGCCTCCCCCAAGGTCCAATATTTCTTTTGCAGTCATATTGGAATCCATCGTGACACCTTTAGCAATTGTTACTACGCGCTTGTCACTATTACCTTCAATTACGTAGCTGCCGCTCGCTTTACTTACAGCCGCAGTATCCGTTTTAGTACCAGAGAAAAGGTAGTGCCCTTCTTCATCCTGCGCGTTAAAAGACGACTCAATAGAGTCACGGTAACTCTTAAGCTCTGTAATCATACCGCCACGACTTTCGTCAGTAAGAGAGCCGTTCGCACCCCAAAGCGCGATGTCTCGCATGCTTTTTAAGCTTTCTTTGATCGAATCTAAATGGGTTTCTTGACTCGATAGCGTCGTTTTTACGTTTTCAATGTTGTTTTTGTACTGAGCAATCGCACTGGTTTCTCGGTCTAAGTTAAGCAACTTGATCGAAGCCATTGGATCGTCAGACAGCTTGGTCAAGCGCTTGCCAGTAGACATCTGTTGCAGAGCTTCGCCTAATCCCGCGCTATTGCTCTGCAAGCTGTGCAACATCATTTGACTAAATTGATTGTCACTAATTCGCATCTAAACTTTCCTCTTAGAATAACTGCAGAATAGAATCGAGCAGTTGATTTGCTGTGCTGATCACTTTCATGTTGGCATTGTGCGCATTAGCAAACATCATTAGGTTAGCCGCTTCTTCATCGCTGTTTACGGAACTAACATTATCGCGAGCTGCGTGCGCTTGCTTGTTCATGGCTAACTTCGCTTGATAATCAGCGTTAGCTTGGCGTGCTTTAATTGCGGTTTGACCCACCATTGAACTAAAGGCATCGTTCAAGCTTACTGAGCCGTAACCTGATACCGCCACTGGCTTGTTGCTTAACTCGATCAATGATTGCAACGCATCTGCGTTACCAGGTGTTCCATCACTTGAGAACGCAAGCTCATCTGGAGTTAGCTTGGTAATATCCAAACTGGCTGCAGGGTTTGCTGGGTCATAGCTGAACAAAGGTTTACCTGGGTTGCCATTTAAGTCTTTGCCAGTTGCAAGCACGGCGTTGTATTCATCCGCGAGAGCTTTCGCCATGTCATTCAGAGCCAGTTGGTTTGGTTTCAACACTTCGGTTTGATAGTCATTAATCGCACCTAATTTGCCACCAAGCGAGTCACCAATCGCAAAACTTTGATTCGAGAACGTGACGTGTAAGTCCGCCAAGTAAGGATCACTCGGGTCAGGAATGGCTTCCAGTTTGCCATGGTCCGTACCCATCACAAGCGGTTGACCAGAGGTTAGTGTGACCTGAACACTGCCGTCATGCTGCTGTGTTGTTTTGATTTCAATGGTTTGAGATAACTCACCGATTAACCTATCTCGTTCATCCATTAACTGTGATGGGTTACCACCTGTACCTTGCATCTCTACCAGTTGCTTGTTCACCTTCGCGATATTTTCCATAAGGCTATTCGCGTGGTTAAGCGCTGCATTACGTTGGTCGCTCATGTCTTTATGTTGATTGTATAAAGACTCGGTAAGCGTATTAAAACGGCGGGCCAAAGCTTCAGATTCGTTAATGATCTGCTGGCGGTAAGGTATGGATTCCGGCTTAACGGTCGCATCGTTAAGCGCAGCGTTTAGCGAGTCCAAGCCAGCCGATATACTGAAACCATCGGCACCAAGCGTATTCTCCAGCTGACTCATGTTACTGGTGTATCCAGATGCGTATGCCGCCATACTGTTAGTCGACCACGTTTGCTTAATCAGAAATTGATCAGTAACGCGGCGAATGCTAGTGACTTCTACCCCTAAGCCTGGACTTAAGCGATTGGCTTTACCATCATCGACAGACGCCATCAACGCTTGTTGACGACTGTAACCCACGGTATTCACGTTTGCCACGTTTTGCGCGGTTACGTCTAGGGCCACACGGTTCGCGCCTAAACCTGAAAGGGCAATATTAACTAGGTTCATTTACAGCTCCATTTTTCTGATCAACGGCTGAGAAAACGCGGTAGTCATACCGGCCTCACCGAATACCTGTTTAACAGAGGCGACGGCTTGAGAAGCGGTATTAAATAGGCTTGAATTCTTCTCCACCTCTTTAGAATCTACTTGTGAGATAGATTCAGAATTCGAAGCTTTACCATCGTTAGCGGATGAGATGTTGCGCGCAGCATCGAAAGCAACCTCACGCATAGACGGGCTCAGCTGTTGGATGAGCATATTGGCAATGCCTGAGCTCTGTTTCTTTGCTAGTTCCATCGCCAGCTGACCGTCATACATATCACGGAATACCCCTTGTTGCTGACTGGCAAACGGGCTGTCTTTATCAGCAAGAGCATCACTACTGCTGCGCATTTGGCGTAACACCATTTGTAAGAACATTGCCTCAAATTGACCTGCGACGACTTCAAGTGCGCCTTCTTGATCACGACTATGCTTGATGTTAGCCAATGCACTGTTGTCGTGATAAAGCATCGAATTTAACTGAGTTTGTTCATTGGTACTGTCTAGCTTCATCCTTAACTCCTTATATCACGACCAATTCAGCGTTCAATGCACCCGCTTCACTCAAAGCTTGCAGGATAGACATCAAGTCTGTAGGCGTGGCACCTAAACTATTTACCGCATTAACTATGGTGTTAAGTTCCGTGCCTGGAGGCCAAATCACCATCTGAGCGAGATCTTCATTCACATCAAGATCCGTTTGGTTAACGACTTTCGTATCGCCATTTGCAAACGCATTAGGCTGACTAACTTGTTGTGATTCAGAAATTCGCACGGTTAAGTTACCGTGACTTACTGCTGCTTCACTCACTTTGACACTCTTGCCGATCACCACGGTGCCAGTGCGAGAGTTAAAGACAATACGAGCTGGTTTACGGCCTTCAACGACGCTCATTTCTTCAAGCATCGACATCATGACGACACGCTGCTGTGTATCTTTTGGTGCACGCATATCAATGCGCGCTTTATTGATCGCAACTGCAACGTTAGGTCCAAAAGTGTTGTTAATTTCACGCGCAATATTTTTTGCTGTAGTGAAGCTAGGCTTGCGCAGGTTTAGGGTGATTTCATCACGTTGGTTGAAATCGGTTTTGATTTCTCTCTCTAAAGTCGCACCATTCGGAACGCGACCCGCCGTTGGTGTGTTCACTTCTACTTTGGAGCCACTTCGCCCCTCTGCAGATAAGCCCCCCACAACCACGTTGCCTTGCGCAATCGCGTACACTTCGCCATCAATACCACGTAAAGGCGTTAGCAATAACGTACCACCGCGAAGGCTCTTTGCATCACCGATTGAAGACACAACCACATCCAACGTTTGTCCTGGGCCTGCCATTGGATCAACGGACGCTGTCACACTCACAGAAGCCACATTTCGTAGCTTAGGGTTCATACTGTCATCAATTTGAACCCCAAACTGACGTAGCATGTTGGTAATAGATTGAGAGGTAAATTTCACTTGGTTTCGGTCACCTTGGCCGGCTAAGCCAACCACCAAACCATAACCAACCAGTTGGTTTTCTCGAATGCCGCGAACATCGACCAAGTCCATGATCGGAATTTCCGCTTCAGCACGTGAAGTGCCTGGTAGTCCCAAGGTCAACACCAATAGGAGAGACATAAAGAAAGATTGCATTGTCTTCATTAGAAAGGTACCCATGGGCTGTTGAAGAACTGAGTTAGCCACCCGGCTGCATTGCTGTCAGCTAGGGCTCCGCGACCTGCGTAGGTAATTCTTGCATCAGCAATTCGTTGAGAAGAAACTTGGTTACTGCGGTTAATATCATCCACACGGACGATACCGGTTAGACGAATAAACTCGTCGCCTTGATTCAGACGAAGCCATTTTTCACCGCTGATACGCAATACGCCATTAGGTAATACTTCGTGTACCGTTACCGTAATGGCACCCTGAAGCTTGTTGCCTTGTGAACTTGATGCACTGCCATCGAAGTTACGTTTGCCATCCACGCTAACCCCTAACTCATCGATAGTTTTCGTGCCTATGGTCGGAGCCACAAAGTTAATTGCTGAACTTTTACCGAACTTAGTACCCGCATTTTTACTCGATGAGGTTTCTTCTGATAATTGAACCGTTAATACATCGCCAACTCGGTAAGCACGACGATCCTGGAACAGGGTCATCGTGTATTGGTGACGATAAAGGCTACCAGATTGGGTTTCCGGCAGCGTGTAATCGAGCGTTGGTGGTGCATATTCCTCAGCATTCGGCTCAGGCGGAATAAATTCCTGACGGCCAGCACATCCCACCAGCAACACGGCGGCTACTGCCCAACTCTTAGAAAGCCATTTCATTGCTTTTTCCTTCATCATCACCAATTTCATACTTACATTGATTGCGAAACAAACTTCAGCATGTCATCTGCAGCAGAGACCACTTTCGCATTCATCTCATACGCACGTTGAGTGGTGATCATGTCGACCATCTCTTCTACTACTTGTACGTTTGACCCTTCCAGTGCACCTTGCTTGATAATGCCGGCACCATCAGCTCCTGCAATCAGCTCATCAGCTGGACCGCTGGCTTCCGTTTCACGGAATAAGTTGCCACCCATGGCCTCTAAGCCGGCTGGATTGATGAATTTTGCAAGTGTAATTTGACCAAGCTGCTGAGGTGTTGGATCGTCTGCTGTTGTTGTAGTCACGGTGCCATCAACACCCACAGAGAAAGAGACCGCATTGTCTGGGATCTGGATTTGAGGCTCTAAAGGCAGGCCCTGACTGTTCACCATTAAGCCTTCTGAGTTTCGATGGAACTGACCATTACGTGTATACATGATCTGTCCGTCCGAGTTTTCTATTTGGAAGAAACCCTGACCCATTACAGCAAGATCCAACTCTTGCGTTGTGTTTTGGGTATTACCTTGAGTGAATACTTTTTGTGTGCCAACAACGCGAACACCGCTACCTAGCTGAATACCACTTGGTAGTTCGTTAACTTGGTCTACTTGAGCGCCTGGTTGACGCTGAATGCTGTAGAAAAGATCTTCAAATACAACTCGGTCACGCTTAAAGCCTACCGTGTTTACGTTTGCTAGGTTGTTAGAAATGGCAGTCATCTTAGTGTCTTGCGCTGCCATGCCTGTTTTACTTACCCATAATGCTGAATGCATTTTTTACTCCTTGCGGGGCGAGACTTAGCTCGCCGCCATTAATTTGTTACCAGCTTTTGCTAGAGTTTCCGCCGTTTTCATCATGCGAACTTGCATTTCAAAGTTGCGCGTCAGCGACATCACACTAACCAATTCATCAATAGCAGATACGTTACTGCCCTCAATGTGCTCAGGAGAGAGTTGCACGGTTTCATCTGCCGCGAATGGCACGCCATCTACGCTGTGCAGCAAGCTATCGCTCTCTTTTTGCAGCTGATTAATTTCCGGTTTAACCAACTTCAAAGTGCCTGCCACAATTTCTGCGCCGCCACCTGGTGGGATCACTGAGACTTGACCACGCTCGCTGATTTCAATCTTTTGGTAATCCGGCACAACCAAAGGACCATTGTCACCGAGGACAGGGAACCCATTGATTGTTAGAGCGCCAAAAGTATCGACCTGAATATTGCCTGCACGGGTGTAAGCTTCGTTACCCGCTGGGGTTTCTACAGAGAGATACCCCTCCCCCATAACCGCAACGTCCAACGGACGTCCTGTTTTCACAATATCGCCAGCGTCGAAACGTGTTGAGGCAGAGTTGGTCACAACCATAGTGCGACCATCAAAACCAGGGCCTTGCATCTCGACACTACGCACACGCTCCATATCCGCTCGAAAACCCGCAGTATCAGCATTTGATAAGTTGTTTGAACGAACGTGCTGCGCTTTAAGAACTCGGCTGGCACCCGACGTTGCCGTAAATAACAAACTATCCATGCAAAACTCCCATTACACCGCGTTAAACAAAGCTTGAGTAAGCTTGTCGCTGGTAGAAATTGTCTTTGCGTTTGCTTGGTAGTTGCGTTGTGCAGTCATTAGAGCAACAAGCTCGCTGGTTAAGTCAACGTTAGAACCTTCTAATGCACCCGGAGTTAGGTCACCCATCGTACCTGAACCCGGAACACCCATAATTGGAGCACCTGAGCTAAAGCTTTGAGTCCATGATGTTCCACTCACTTTCGCTAAGCCTTGTGTGTTTGCAAAATCAGCAAGAACAACCTGACCTTGTAGCTGTGATTGGCCGTTAGTGTAAGTCGCGTAAACCATGCCGTTACCTTCAACGCGTACACCTGCAAGTTCACCTGATGTGTAACCGTTAGGGCTATTAGTACTTACGCCAAAAGCTGCACCAAATTGCGTGCTGCCTTTCAGGTTAATGTCTACACTCATCGCGTTCGCGCCTGCAGCAGGGAATGAAACATTAAACGGTGCTGTCGGTGTTGAAAGCGAGCCATCTTTACCAAACGTTACAGGCACAGTTGCTACTGGCGTCGTACCGCCATCTACTTGAACGTTCACTTCCCACGAGTTAGAAGCAGTCTTAGTAAAGTACTGAGTTACCGTGTGCGAGTTACCCAATGAGTCGTAGACTTTTGTTGTGTAAGACGAGTTAAATGAGCTTGGATCTTTTGGATTGAATGGCGTTACGGCTTTATCAATAACAGACGCGCTTGCGTCGAAGTTCGCAACAAAATCTAAGCTGTCTGTTGCTTTAGCATTCAGCGAGGAAGTCGATACCTGAATATTACCCACAGAACCTGTCATTAGGTTGTTGTTGCTATCGACACTGTAACCTTGAAGCTTTGCACCGCTGTTAGCCGTAACAAAGTTGTTCTTATCCGTTGAGAACACACCTGAACGTGTGTACAACATTTGACCCATATTATCTTTAGTAACAAAAAAGCCACCGCCATTAATAGCTAGGTCCATCGCACGGCCAGTTCCTGTGATACTGCCGTCTTTGTCGAAGTTCTGTGAAATTGACGCGACTTCCACACCACCAAGTTGCATGCCGTTATATACAGCGGAGAATTCTGTGCGGCCACCTTTAAAACCATACGTTGATGCGTTGGCAATGTTGTGACTGATTGTGTTTAGCTCTGTGTTGGTCGCGTCCAGACCACTTAGTGCGATGTTAAAACTCATAAATAGACCTCTGATTTCCGTATTTGGTTAAGCACCAAACTGAGTGATTTGATAGAAAGGAACGTTGCCAACGCCATGGACATTGACTAATGCTGCGCCACCGGTATTAGGAATGCGCACTTGCTCAACAGTGCCTGCCATCAGCACATTTGGACTTGCTTGCCCTTCTTGCACTTCTACGGCCACTGAGTATTTGCCTGGTTTAAGACCAAGTTCTTCAGGATTAATTGAAAAGTCGACGTCACCTTTGCCGTGAGCACCTAGTGGCACTTTAGTTGATTGACCAAATTCATCTTTAACAACTAACGTGACTTGGTTTGAGCTATGAGCGAGTTCGATTTTTCCGTTTTGTACGTCTTCACCAAGCTGAAATTCATCCGCATTGACGTAAACCGTTTGCCCAACAAGGCCCGCTGTTGATAGCACTTGCATGTTGTCCAGTAACACCATGCTCTGTTGCATTGTCTTAGACATATTCTCGGTACTTTGTACCTGCGAGAACTGAGCCAATTGACCAACGTATTCCGTACCATCAAGGGGATTAAGTGGGTCTTGGTTTTGAATTTGAGCCACCATCAAAGAAATAAACTCATTCTCCAATGAAGAAGCGCTGTTCATGTCTTTAGGGTTTGGTGAGATACCGTTGCTGTCTTTTGCTTTTGTATTTACTGGAGCGTCAGACGATAAAGGGGTGTATTGTGCAATACTCATTAGCTGCCCTGCCCTAATCTAAGCAGACCTTGCTGCATACTTTTTACATTGGCTAATACTTCAACATTCGTTTCGAAGCTGCGTGTTGCGGACATCATGTCTGCCATTTCAGCAACTACATCAATATCGGGGTAAAACACATAGCCTTCATCATTAGCCAGTGGGTTGTTCGGCTCAAAACGCTTCTCTGCATCTCCAGCATTTTTAACAACGTCAACAATGCGAACTTCTGCATTGGGATAAGCTCCATTTTCTGTTGTCATTTGCGTTTTTTGGTACACAGTCGCAAATACTGGCTTAAGCGCTTTATAAGCATCTTCTGGATTTGCAGATACTGCATCTGCGTTTGCTAAGTTACTGGCTACCGTATTCAGACGCACAGTTTGTGCTGTCATCGCGGAACCAGTGATCGAGTAAATATCAGTGAATGACATAATTAACGTCCCTCAATCGCTTTCGCTAAGCCATTAAATTTCATGTTGAGAAACGTCAGGCTAGTTTGAAAGTCCATGTTGTTTTGCGTGAATTTTGCTTGTTCAACACCAAGCTCTACGGTGTTGCCATTTTTGCTATTCTGGTAAGGCACCGAGTATTGGGCCTGAACCTGGAACTTTGGCACCGGTTTGTTCACACCACCTGCCGTTACTTGGTTCATTACGGTGGTGAAACTTAGGTCTTTCGCCAAATACCCAGGGGTGTCAACATTTGCTAGGTTACTGGCGAGGACTTTGGTACGCTGAACGCGAAAATTAAGTGCCTCTGGATGTACTCCTAAAGCATTTTCAAATGTGATCGCCATGCATCTTCCTTACAGTTGGCTCGAATACGCCAACATACAAACAAGATACGTGCCATAAAAAATAGCCATATATATCAATGATTTACAAACAAGGATGGAAGCCAGACTTCCGGTTCTCGGAAAGCATTAAAAACAAGAGGAAAGTGTCTACTTCCTCAACAATAATGCTGACGTTACTCGCTTTGACATCAGAACAAGCATTCGCCAACACCAATGACAAAACCCTAAGCGTTGAAGAGATAAGGTCCGTTGTAGCAACGGATTTCGAACAAGAGGTGGATCGCGTAGCGCTCTCCAATCAGTGGGGGGAGTACAAACTAGACTTCGACATGTGGGTGCCCGGTTCAGCCAATCACTTGCCAGAATGTGAATCTCCTTTAGTTATCACAGGTCGTGACAACAACACGTTGCCAGTCGGTAACCTCAAGCGCTCAGTCAGCTGCGACAATATCGCATCACCATGGCGAATTAACGTTACGATAAAGTCTTCGCTGACTCTGCCTGTTTTGGTCGCGACAACCACGGTTGGCCGAAATGAAGTCGTAACGGCTAAACACATAAAGCTTGAAACCCGAACCATCTCTCGCCAAGACGATTTTTATACTCGCCCCGAGCAAGCAGTAGGCTTAGAAACCTCGCGTCGTTTGCGGGCTGGACAAGTGGTTAATCCATCCAATTTGTCGGCCCCACCTCTAATCGAGAAAGGCAATGAAGTCATAGTCATTGCGAGCAAAAATGGATTTAGTGCCAGCACAAAAGGAGTCGCCTTAGAAGATGGAGCGAAAGGGCAACAAATTGACGTGGAAAACCCAAGTTCGGGCAAGGTCATAAGAGCAGTCGTAACTGGATTAAACCAGGTTCATACTCAATTTTGATTTTTTGACTCGGGGTAACATTTTTTAATTTTGGCTCTCGTCAGTAACACTGAACTTCGAGTACAAAAAAAATATTTAATGTTTATCACATTCTAACCGCCTACTTAATTTAGAACATGATGATGAGGACCACAGCATGAAAATCGACAAAGTCGCGGGCGGTCATGTCCCACAAACAAAATTACAGCAAGCAAGCAAACAGCCTGTCGACGTCGTCGAACAGAGCAAAGTACACGAGCCTGCATTTCAAGCGAATACCGTAGCGATAGATCGCGCTCAAGCTGAAATGGCATCACTACCTGATGTTGATATGGAAAAAGTAGAACAAGTACGCAACGCATTAGCGCGTGGTGAACTTAGCCTAGATACAAAAGTGCTATCCAAGGCAATCATGCAGTTCCATACAGGTCACGAGTAATAAAACGCTAGGAAGACATCATGGCAAGCGCAGTATCGCAGCGAATTCAACAATTTGTTCGCTCTATATCTGAGGATATTAAGCTTTATCAACAACTGCTTCCTTTGCTTCAGCAGCAAAAGGTATTGTACTTAAAGTTTGATGGAGAGGCACTGAACGACAATGTTCAGAAACAAATGCCGATACTCAATAAACTCAGCCGCTCCGCCAATGACAGAAGCCAGTGTATGCGAGCGCTGGGGTTAGCGTGTAATGACGCCAGCGTAAAACGAATTTTCAATGCTTTGCCTGCCCAAATAGGTATGCAAGCTAGAAAACAATGGGCGCTATTGGAAACGTTGGTAAGTCAGTGCCAACAATACAATCAGAGCAATGGCCACAGCTCTGCGGCGTTCCATGAGTTGGTCAGTCAACTCAAACAACCTGTGCAACACACTTATGAAGATAAATCGTTCTAAACGATGTTCGTCTTGCCTACAGATTCAGTCGCCATCTCGGCTGAGTACTGTAGGCCTTTTTATTTTTATTGCCTTTCTGTCCTACCTTCCAATCACATGCCAGGCAAAACCAAATGCTGTCGATATTCAAACGCAGTATCAAGTATTAGCACCATACAAGCCACAAATTGCCAAGCGTCTCGATTCATCCAAACCGGTAATTAACCACATTTTCAAACAGCTTCAAAACCACTCATTACCAAATAGCCTAGCCTTAGTGCCAATGTTAGAATCTTCTTACAACCCCAAAGCCGTTTCTCACGCTAACGCCGCCGGACTTTGGCAATTGATACCAACCACAGCGAAACGATTCGGATTAACGATAAATACAAAACAAGACGATCGCTTTGACACAGAAGCCAGCACAACGGCCGCGCTCAAGTACCTGGCGTTTTTATACAACAAATTCGATCAAAATATGGCTCTCACTTTAGCTGCATACAATGCCGGAGAAGGACGTGTTGCACGTGCTATTCAGCGAGCAGGAAGTCGAGATTTCCAACAACTCACGCTGCCTAACGAGACTCGCCAATATGTCAGCCGCTTCTATGCATTGGAAAAGTTGATAGATATCGGTCAGTTACAATCCTCATCATTCCAACCTTTACTCTTATTTGCTCCAGACGCTCCTATGATTTCACAACCGCTGGTCGACTTTAGCCGACTGCCTCCGCTAGTTAATTTGTGATAAAAGCTACGACAGAGCTCAATGTCAGAGAAACGTAAAATTACAAGATCCTGTTCGGCGAATTTGAAAACTCGTGATCTCTATGCAAACGTGTGCAAAAAAGTTGAGGTAAGGTATCTCAAAGATAAGAAAGAGTAGTGGTTTACTAAAAAGCGCCCCAATTGCGCTTGGCAATTGGGTAGATATGCGTCACATTGCGTTTGCAAAAAAACATGAAAACCAATGGTCAGACCTAATAATTATTTACACACTAAATGTAAAACAGCTATTGTTTTCATAGTTCGAAACAAATCTAACATATCAAGATGACGCTTCGCTTGCGCGTCTGGAATAAGTCCGGGTTCCGGGGGGGAGTCCGGACTTTTTTATTGCTCTAAAATCTTTGCCCACAATAGAGCCAACAGAAGCTAAGTCGTAATGATGCAAACTAACTGTTTATAGTAATTCTTTAGAAATCAACTGAAGTAAAAACGTTTCGCGCTCAATGCTCATGCCTTTTTTCGGGCTTTCTGCCATCGTTTTTTCATTGTGTGCAATTGCTTCGTGTATGTTCATCCATACCGGGCGCATTCCATTTTTAACTTCGTAATCTTCATACGCCGTTTCGCCTAGCTCACGTTCGATTTTACATGTATAACAATACGACACCATGTGCATCACGTCAGCGTCATCCTTGTACCACGGACGAAACTCCTCAAAGATTCCGAAAGGCTTAATACCATGTATATTTTGGGCGCCCGTTTCTTCCTCTAATTCACGGACTAATCCAGCAATGACATCTTCACCATCATCAATACCACCGCCTGGTAGCGTGTAGTCATGGTAACGTTCTGTATAGAGCAACAGCACATCTTCACCATCAAGTACAATGGCTCGCGCTGCATTGCGCTGAAAAACAATTTTGTCATCCAAATGCTCTATGTCTGGATGAACGGTCGATTTTAAATGTCTCATCGAAAATACCACGGTCAATGTTTTGTGCGCATATTACCGAATTTCACACTTTAAATCATTGTTGTAGGCCAGGTACGTTCGAGCGCTTGTCAGGAAGTGATTGATATGACCTTCACAACAATACGCCAAGAACAGAAGTGTGACGTGCTAATCAGCAATAAATGAGAATATCTAAATTCTTATACGTCCCTCTTACTTTTAACATCGATAAGACAATAATCTCTTAAAGTTGCCTATAATCAATACAATACTCGCCCACCCCATGCGGAGATAAAGAATGAAAAAGACAAATTTAATGATGGCTATGGCTGCAACATTGGTACTGGCTGGTTGTTCAACTTACGAGGGAGCGACCCGATCAACTGAGTATACCTCCGTTGCAAATCCCGCAGCCGTATACTGTGTTCAGCAAGGTGGTGAGCTGGATACCGTGTCGGAAAACGGCGAACGTGTCACTTACTGTGTGCTGTCGGACAATGAACGCGTCGAGCAATGGGAATACTATCGCGAGAATCACAAAGAAAATGAGGGTGACAACTACTAATTATTTTTATCGATACGTCACCTTCCCTCTATCACTTAGGAGCCTTTGGGCTCCTTTTTTATTTGATTTATCAAAGTGTTCTTACGTTGTTTTTACATATCTCTGACTTTACCGCACATCGACCCTATATCGAACAGTGTTCTATTCTTGACATTCCCCTGACATAACTTTCCACTTGGACAATAAAATTCCAAACACAGATCACACTAATTCACATTTCTTCCACATTTTCTGGGACAGGTGAGCAAGATGAAAACACAAATAGTAAAAGAAGCCGAGTCAGCCCCAAGCAACGTTGTTACTGAAAAATCAAAGCGCATTATTTATAAATCGAGTTTAAACGCCTTGATGATTGTCGCTATAAGTATTCTCGTTAACCTTAGTCTTCGTCTTGATTATGTCGTGTTGGGATCAAGCCTTGGCGAGCTTTCCGTTACAGAAACGCTCCAGCTTGTGATGCTTGCTATTGCATCATGGTCGTTTTTCAGCTTATCGAAACAACAGCCTCAGCTAAAGCATGCGGCTATTTTGATTGCAGGATTTTTTGCAGTACTGATTATTCGCGAAACGGACTATTGGACAGACATGATTCATCATGGCTCTTGGGTTTTCCCAGCACTTGCTGTCACCGCACTGGCTTGCGCCAAAGCCTACCAAGGTGGTAAAGGTACCATGAACGAAATGGCGACTATTTTAACGGTGCCACATATGAAGCTATTAGTTGGTGCTGTAATGCTATTATTAGTCTTCTCTCGTTTGTATGGTATGGGTAGTTTTTGGCAACAAGTGATGGACGAAAATTACATCCGTGATGTTAAAAATATCTCAGAAGAAGGTATAGAACTGCTTTGCTACTGTTTGATCGCATTAAGCGCCGTCCGCACAAAACGCGAGCTTAATGAATAGACTCTGGGTCAAAGCGACGGTTCAATGCCGTCAGTATCGGATGGAAGATACTTAATGCCTTTTCCGCAGCACCTACAGATTCATCCAAGGCCGTCATTTCGACGGCCTTTTTCATTTCTTCAATATGTTGCAAAGCCTCTTTATCGAGCGGGAAAGAGAGCAATTTGTGAATAGCATCTCTTGCGATCATAAGTGGCTTTTTTCGGACAATTGATAAATCTCGGAAAAATACGCCATGCTTGACCCCTTCTAAATAAACTCGGTAGGTTGTGAGTTCATCGAGTAGCAAGAATGTCTCCGCTATAAGCCCCTTATGTGGGTATGGCACGCTAATATGTTTGCTGATATCCAGTGGAATATTGAGTGTCACCCCCATGGATTCGCAATCGGATTTAAGTACTCGTAATAAGCCTTGCTCATCCATCAAATTCTGGATATCAATGATTCGTTCGAGGTGGTAGTCATTAGATAGCAAGATAACCTTAACCGGATGCCCCGACCATAACTCGAACAACCCACTTTTGCACAAAACTTGGGAAACATAACGCATGTTTTGAAACGTGTTCAACGACTCCGTTTCTAAGAGTATATGACGTTCAGGGAACGGATTCACAGAGTCTGCGTTTAGGGCTCTAAAATACGCGTACATCGCCTCTGCTTCAGAAACGCTTTGTCCTTGCGTTACTCCGCCACAAAAAACAATCACCGTTCGCTCTATCGGTAGTGATGCAGTCCTACAAGACAAAGCTTCGACTCTGGTTATGCCCTCAGAGGTCAACCTGTTATTGACGAGGCGTTTACCTAAAACGATGACGATGTTGTCTAACTTCATTTTAAAATCTCGCGCTTAGTTGGCAGTGTTACAAAAATCTTCTTTCACTCCCGACCCACAAGCTTTAACATCTAGTTAACAACACTGTTCTAGAGACCTTTATAAAGGTTCACTGCTAAAGGAAGTCAATTATGCTGTCGATTTTCGATATATTTAAAATTGGTGTCGGGCCATCCAGCTCCCACACTAATGGTCCTATGCTTGCCGGATTCCATTTCACTCAGCTAGTTAGCGACTCTATGGCGAAAGTGCATCGGGTGCAAGTGGACCTTTATGGCTCATTGTCACTGACAGGTCGAGGGCACCATACAGACCGAGCCACGGTCCTTGGTTTGATGGGAAATAAACCTGATACCATCAAAATGAGCAGTGCCAAAAGTGCGCTACAAAATACCATAGACAATAATACGCTCATGCTCGCCGGTACACACCAAATTGAGTTTAGCTACGACCATGACATCGTCTTTCATAGCGACAACCTTCCCTTGCATGAAAATGGCATGACGATTACGGCATTAGACGCTGCTGGAGATCAAGTAGCGTTTGAAATTTATTACTCCATTGGGGGCGGATTCATCGCCACCGCCGACGAACTAGAGAACGGCACGCAACAAGATGAGGTCGCAGTACCATTTCCGTTTACATCCGCAGATGAGATGCTGGAAAAAGCCGAGACGAACGGTTTCAGCTTGGGAGGCATGATCCTCCAAAACGAACTCGCATTTCGCTCAGACGAAGAAATTAACCAAAGAGCAGAGCAAATTTGGAAAGTGATGTCGCTCTGCATGCAACGTGGCTTCGATACGGAAGGGATTTTGGAAGGTGGTCTAAATGTCACTCGTCGAGCACCAAACCTTTTGAAAAAGCTCGAAGCCAACGCTGCAGTTGAAAACGATCCGATGGAGATCATGGATTGGATCAATCTCTTCGCCTTTGCGGTTAGTGAAGAAAATGCAGCAGGAGGGCAAGTCGTCACTTCTCCAACGAATGGTGCAGCAGGGGTGATTCCGGCGGTATTGATGTACTACCATCGCTTCATCAAAGAGCTCGATGTTAAACAGCTAAAAGACTTTCTCGCAGTCGCCGGCGCTATCGGCATCTTATATAAAACTAACGCGTCAATTTCTGGTGCAGAAGTGGGGTGTCAGGGAGAAGTTGGGGTTTCTTCATCCATGGCTGCCGCTGGCTTAACAGCGCTAAGAGGGGGCAGTAACGAGCAGATTTGTATTGCTGCGGAAATTGCGATGGAGCATTCATTGGGTATGACTTGTGACCCGATTGGCGGCTTGGTTCAAGTACCTTGTATTGAAAGAAATGCCATGGGAGCAATGAAAGCGATTAATGCATCGCGTATGGCATTAAAGCGCACAAGTAAATGTTTAATTTCGTTAGATAAAGTTATCGAAACCATGTATCAGACTGGTAAAGATATGAATAAAAAATACCGTGAAACCTCTTTGGGGGGCTTAGCTGTCATTCATATGGCACCGCCATGCGAATAATGGCAGGTGGTCATTGCGCTTAGCTTCTCACCATACGCTTATCTGGTAATTATGATCTGATGATATTACATATAGAAATGCCGCGTTCTTCGCGGCATTTTCTTAACAAGAAACTATTCGATTAATCACGTCGACCACGAAGTTCAATTTTTTGAGTTGCAGCATCCGAATGGATTGTTACACCGCCATAGGCCATTTCATTGCGACCCTTCAGCGTCAATTGAGAATCTGCACGCTCTACGTCAACCTGATTTTTCGTTGCCATCGTCATATCAATCGTGCCCGTGTATGACCCATCGCCAGCAAATGCTACGTTTGTTGAGCAAACCATCAAAACAAGTGCGATTAGTTTTTTCATACATCACCTCTATTATCGTTCTTACTTTCTGTCGGTGGAAAAACTGTAACAACAGAAACGCGCTCATACGAGGAAAGCCATTATTTACCAAATGGAAATCCATGCTAATAAACTGATGTAACCAAGAATAACTTATCGTTACCTTCAATAAATCAGGGATAAGGCAGCGACTTAAATTGACCGAGCGTTGTCTTTTCTTAAGAAATTCAGCGATATGATTTGTCGACAAAAGCCAAGCGAGACAATGTATGAGCGTTAATCTGGATATTCAAAATATTTTGGTATTAAAACGGATGTATGAGTTACGTAACGTCCGGTTAGTCGCAGAATCACTCGGTAAAACGTCAGGAGCAATCAGCAAAAATCTGACTAAGATGAAAACTCAGCTCAATGATCCGCTATTCGTTCAGACCAAAAATGGCTTTGAACCAACAGCTTTTGTGGAAGCGAACATTGCGCATTTTGAGCAAATAATCAACAGTATTGATTCCATCAAACCACAGCATTTTTCACCAGCTCATTTTGACGGTTCAATCACTATTTATGCCAACACATTGTTTTGGGAGTACTTCGGTGACAAGTTTTACTTGGAGTTACTAAAGCACGCCCCAAACGCAAAATTCTCATGTTTGCGCTGGGGTAGCGAAGCAAAAAAACGATTAATTAACGGTGAAAACGCCATTGCGATTCATTACTTTGATGAAGATCTGCCACAGTCAATTGTTCAGACCGAACTAGGGCGAGGAAAAGCGGTATTTTTTGTTCGAGAAGATCATCCCGCTCAAAACTCCCAAGAGCTAGAAGAGTACCCTTTCATACTTTTTAAAACGCCGGGATGGAACGACTACCGATACCCTGTGTTGGAAAGGCTCAAACATATGGGTTTTAGAGCCACACCTAAAGTGGAAATTGAGCATCCAGCGATGATTCAAAAAGTGCTTCTGCAAACGAATCATTTTGGCATAACGATGAGTGGACATGTTCCTAAGGGTTGCCGAAGTATCGCGCTTCCTGCTGGGCTAGAGCTTGATGTTCGCTACGTGATGAGCTGCCGTCGCTCTCAACAGCAAGATCCGGTAAATCAGTGGTTATTAGATGTCATTAAGCATGTCGCTCAGTCCTAGACTGATGACTTGCTACTGCTAATAATAGCCAAACCACACATGCGCTCTACTCACTAGCTGAACGAACATTAAAGACTCTGTATTAACCATTGAGCAAAGGTGTTTACGTGTGATTTTTCGGATGCTCGAACCACCATATAATGTGCACCAGAACTTGGCATATGCCAAGTTCCAACCTGGACTAATACGCCCTGTTGCAGCTCATCCTCAACAAGAAAGTCTCTTACCAGCAACACGCCAAGTTGATTAATCGCAGCATGAATAGCAAGCAATGAGTGTTCAAACTCGGCGACGACTTTGCTCACCTTCCCTTGATAACCTTGGTGCGTAAGCCACTCTTGCCAAGATTCATGATAACCGCTAGTACAGATTTTAGGCGCTTTAGCTAACTGCAAGAGGTCATTTATCGGGTTTAAATGCATAAAGCCCGGGCTTGCGACAACGATCCAGTTTTCTTGGGTTAATCGTATGGCTTCTTGCTCTTGCCAATCTCCATCTCCGTTAATAATTTCGATATCCGCAATCGCACTGGCGTTTGGAACTGTATTAGCAGTGGTCGAGATTTTAAAGGAAATGTCTGGGAATTGTCGCTGAAAATCAGCCAATCTTGGCATTAACCATTGAGAGCAAAAGCTGTGAGCGACATGTAAGTTAACTTGCGTATTCTTGGGACGAGTAAATAAATGCTGCGTCGTGGTCGATAATGTTTGAAGCACATGATTAACCACTGGCCAGTATTCTTGCGCGGAGCAGGTCAGCGTAAGGTGAGTGCCCTTACGCTCGAATAATGTTGCATTTAACTGCAGTTCTAGCGATTTCACCTGTTGGCTTACGGCCGCACGAGTCACATTTAGCTCCTCTGCGGCTTTTGTAAAACTCTGTAGTCGCGCCGTGGCTTCAAAAGCTCGGAGCAAATTGAGCGGTGGTAAACTTTGCATATCATTCTCCCAAACACTTGGCTGTCATGCTATGAACTGGTGATGACAAATTGATGAAGGTGCTGAGTTTACGTATGTTGAGCACATGTCAAAGCGTCCCGATATAACTATGTTTCTACACAACTACTTAGTTAGTTAAGCGGGATCAAAAAAGCCAGCGTGATACACGCTGGCTTTTGGAACTTTATCTTAAGCAGGAATTATTCTGCTTTTTCAGTTGTTTGGTATTCAAACGCAGGAACAACCACTTCAACACGACGGTTCATTTGACGACCTTGACGTGTCTCGTTGCTTGCCACTGGGTTAGCTTCACCCATGCCTTTCACTGTCATACGCTCAGCCGCAATACCTTTTGCTTGGAACTCGTCAGCAACGGCTTTCGCACGTTTTTCTGTGAGTTGCTTGTTGTAAGCAGCAGAACCTGTCGTATCGCTGTAACCCGTGATCTCAACTTGAGCTTGTGGGTAAGTATTCATCAAATCAACGGTACCAGAAAGGTTCGACGTGTCTTTCACTTCTGCACTTTCTAAGTCGAATTGTACTGTCGCTGTTGTTTGAGCAGGGTAAACGTGATCTACAATGCGTGTTGCAGGACGTGCTTCTACCACCTCTTCAACGGCTTTTTCTTGAACGACAGGCTCAGAACCAAACTTGTAGTTGAAACCGATACCGAAGAAATCTGAATCCATGTCTTCAATTACATCATCAGACATATCTTGGTAGCGTTGGTATTCAGCACGTAGGCTCCAGTTGTAGTTGATTTGGTATTCAGCACCCAGAGAGCCAGTTGGTACGAAATCTTTCTCGTCACCAGCCATCATGTATGCAGCACCAACTTTCGCGAATAGATTCCAAGAATCCGTTAGTGGTAGGTTAAATTTAGGAGCAAGCGTCAATGCCCAAAGATCACCATCAACGGTGTTTAGGCCAGGCTTTTTGAAGTTTGCAGTGAAGTCACCAAGGTAATCAACACCATACTCTGCCGCAACGTACTTGTTGAAGCTGTAGCCTAAGTGCATAGATGCTGCAAAACTGTCGTCGTCACAAGGTTCGTTTAGGTAACACGCATCGTTTAGAGAGTTGTAACCTACTTTACCGCCCATGTAAGTGTCAGCAAGTGCAACGTTTGAGAGCACACCACCAGCAAGTACAGTAGCCACTGCTATAGCGATTTTTTTCATTATTCTTTTCCTTTTTCTTGTACACAAAGCAACACATCGCGGCAGCATACTGCCGTAAAATATGAAGCCGTAACTTTCTCTTTTCTTCGAATAGAAATAGCTAAATAGCGTAGGAAAGAATCAAAAATGATATTCAAACGCCAATGACGTAAAACGGAAAAAGGTAACCTCAAGACCATCTATTCATGAGCTTCATCCGCATACCCAACCGAAAAATAAAGTTCGTTGCGTTGGTTTAGCCATAGTCAATTCGTTGCGGAGAATATCACAAAGAAGCCAACTTTCTGTGACGCAAATCACCATAAAAAGCCACTTTCTCAAATTTAAGAATCATCATTTAAGCTTGTGAATGGCAACAAATTTTTACAGGGGAGCGTGGTTCTGGAGAGCACAAAAAAACAGCTCATTTAAATGAGCTGTTTTCGAAATAATGAAAAAGCGTTAACTCGTCGAGCTAAATTTTATCCGCTACGGTTAACGTTGCAGCTAATACATCTTGCCCAAACAAAACACTACGCTCAGGAGACCAACCGTAAAGTGGATCTGGGTGATTGTTGTTATCTTTAAATGGCATTTCGATTGTGTAAGACAAGCATTTGAACTGCTCTGCAACCCAATTTGAACCGACCGTCAAATTCGCTTTACCAGGCTCATCTTTATCGTAACCAATCTCATCTTGGAACTCTGGCGTAATAGTCAGTAACGCTTGCTTAAATGATGTCTCTAAAGCGGCAAGATTTTCATCGTAAGAAGGAATACCTTCTGAGCCAGCGACGAAGTTATACGGAATCGCTTCATCGCCATGAATATCTAAAAACATGTCAACACCCGTTTCCAGCATGCGCTGACGCACAAGGTAGACTTCTGGGCTCTTTTCCATTGATGGCGTTTGCCATTCACGATTTAGGTTTACGCCTACTGCGTTGGTACGCAAGTGACCGCGAATACCACCGTCTGGGTTCATGTTTGGTACGACGTAAAGCACCGCTTTTTCAAGCAATGCACGCGCAACCATGTCGTTTTCATCTAACAGACGTTGGATCATACCTTCCATGAACCATTCCGCCATTGTCTCACCTGGGTGCTGACGTGCAATCATCCAGATTTTCTTTTTACCTTCTTCTGGCTCACCGAAAGTAAGCAAGCTCATGTCGTTGCCGTCTAATGTGTGGCCTAGTGTTTCAAGTTGGCAGTGGTGCGCGCTTTGTGCCATGTGTAACAAGTCTAAATGGCGATCGTACGTGTATGGCGCAAAGTACGCGAAGTAAATTGAGCTGCGCTCAGGGATTACAGTGAAAGTCAGCGTGTCGCCATCGAACTCTGCCGGTACTCGGAACCATTCTTCACGATCGTAAGACGCAACCACATCGTAACCTTGCCATCCTTCTGGATAAGCCGATTTAGCCAAATCAAGCAATTTGATGGTGTGCGATTGCTCAGCTTCTGTCTCAAGACGGAAGTGGAACCACTGGTAGAATTCCGACATATTGTCGTTAGGAATTTTGAGTTGGATGTCGTTTTTGTCGTCCGCTTTCACTAAGTGAATGCTGCCGCTATCGAAGTTGCTGAATACTTTCATTTTATGACTCACCTTTTAAATCTGAGCTTGAAAGACAGAGGCTAACACAAGGCTTCATCGCGCCCCAATGACTTTCACTGCAAACTGTCTCGTTTGTGGCTAAAGTCTTCAGTTTAGTCAAGCTTATCCGCTTTGCCTGCTGGTCCTGCAAGTTTTGCTAGCCACTTATCCCAGACAAACGGCGTTTTCTCGTTATCTTCTGCTTCCTCTTTTCGACGTACCGCGTTGCGCACTATCATAGCCCCAGTCCAGCGAAGCGGTTCTGGAGGGAAATACCCCAACGGTCCTTTGGCTAAACCACTGTTCGTCCACTCGTTATCGATTCCCAATATCAATGAAGATAGGATCTTTCCGCCCATGCGAGTCTGCGCTACACCATTGCCTGAATAACCAAATCCGTAAAAGATATTACTCTGTTTATCTAGCTCGCCGAAAAAAGGGAAACCAGTAGCAGAACGATCAGAGCCCCCCGTCCATGAATAAGCAAACTCCTCTCCTCTCAAATGAGGAAACAACTTATCGAACGACTTGCGCAGTAGACCTTGGTAGCGTGTTGGCTTGTTAAACATTGCGTCAACTTGGTTATTGAAAGAAAACTGATTGCCGCCTTTCCCCAACATCAAACGGCCATCTGGCGTATCTCGGTAATAGTGGACGAAGATACGTGAATCCAACACGCTAAAACCTGCCTGCCAACCAGATAGAGGTAGTGAATCACCAAGCGGCTTGGTGATCACCATGTCGGAAGAAACCACCACGATACTGTTTTTGAACTGTTTAAACTGCTCCACCATCCATGCATTTAATGCCAATACCACCTGCTGCGCTTGAATGTTTCCTTTAGGTGTACAGACAATGGCAGGTTTTCCATAATCTAGACGCGTCATCGGCGTGTTCTCATAAACTTCTACACCCAGATCAATAGCAACACGGCGTAACCCCCTCACTAATAATGCAGGTTGAACGCTGGCTGCAACTGGAGAGTGAAAGCCTTCTATATGTCGAGGTGAACCCGCATTGGCACGCAGTTCCTCCACCGAGCAACGACGCCAACTGTTCACTTCTAATCGCTTTAACTCGTCCACAACTGGCTGCATTCCCCCAGTTTGAGCCTGATTGGTTGCAGTGTAATAAACCCCTTTTAACGATAATTGCGCATCGATGTTGTGCTGCTGACAAAAGTCGTCAATCTCGAGCACTGCTTGTTCCGACTCTTTTACTAACCAAGCAGCATGTTCTTCACCGAATAACCGTTTCAATGTCGGGAACTTGGTAGACCAAGTCAACATACAACCGCCGTTTGCGCCCGATGCACCACTGCCACAAAGGCCTTTTTCAATCACGACTACCTTTTTTTCCGGAGATTGCTGCTTAATCATAATCGCGGTCCAAAGTCCGGTGTATCCGCCACCAACAATCACAACGTCAGTATTAATGTTCTGCTGTAACGGTTGTGGCGTTTCTGGTTGCTCAGCTTCAATTGCCTGCTTGAACCAATATGAATGATGTGTCATCGGGTATCCTCGTTAGTGCGTTACATCCATTTCCGCAAACACTTTACAAACGATGATGACAATCAACGAGCAAGAAAATCTAACGCTGAGCGATAGAAAATGTTGCACTGAGAGTGTGAAAATTTTCGCTTTCGACAAAAACAAAATGGGGAGCTCGTGGCTCCCCAAAACAAACAGCAAAAAATATTAGTGGTAAACAATTCAAGTCCGTCTTACTGGTTAGTATTTACCGGTATCACGCATGCGGTACTCGTATTGAACATTGAGAATAGGCTGGTAAACAACTTGCCCGTCACTTTGCAAGAACTCATTTACCATGACTTTTGAGTCAGTGATAGAAAACGATTGGCGATCAACATACGTTGTAAGGCTCGTAAACTCATCACGGAGTTGTCCAGATGATTTATTTTGGTAGCTTTGGATCATGTCTCGGCCCATTTCATAAGCCGCTTGTTTGCTATCCATTACGTCGCCATGGATAGTTTCGGTATCGTTTGTCCACTGATAACCACCAGCAAGAGCCATAGAAGGTGCAGCAATCAGAGCAATCGTACTTGCTAAAGTTGTTAAGCGTTTCATAAACCTCTCCTTACTTACCTTTACATCGGGCCAAAATTGGCTCGATACTTATAAGGTACGTATAAAGACCTAAAACACGTCAAAACAATTTCAAATAATGTTCAATTTTCGTTCAACTTATTTCACATTAACTTAGCAACTCAACGTCATATTCAGCCGACATTCGCATTTTCTTTCTTTTGAACAATGGGTTTCAACCTGACACTTCCTTACCAAACCATACAATACCTAAGGTCAATTTTCTCTTAGAATTCCAGCAAAAGAACAGTGTTCAAAACCTTACACAAACGTCGGACACAGCAAAAACCACCTCTTTTCAGTCGTGCTTTGCATTCCTCCTTTTCGGGTTCTTCGCTGCTCGTCCGTCGGTTCTTAATTGTCGCTATTGAGCACAAGTTAATCTGGAGTGAAAATGACCGCGAACAAATCCATTTTTTACCATAGCAAATCGATTTACTCAGATGATTATGCTGATGTCTACAAGCCAATTTGGACCTACAGAGCTAAGTTCATCTTACGTGCGCTTTATTACAAACGTGCGTTTAAGCACCTTTCAGACAATATTGAATCGTCATTGTTAGAGTTGCTTTGTACACGTACGCATCGATTTTTAGAGAAGCCGTTTCGTCCGTATATCATCAAAAACAACTCAGCGTTCGATCGTTCTAACTTGGTGGTTGATCACTATAAAACGATTTCAGAACTGTTTTCTAAACAAACAATCGAAGAAATCTACACAGACTCGAAAGGCCTAACATTAGCCTCTTTTGAAATTGACGAAATCCTGTACTCGGTGAGATTAGTATACGAAGCACGTTATCAAAAAGAAGGCGATATGAGCCTAGTGCTGCACAGCGCTGAAGATGGCAACTTCTACACGCTCTCTTTTACGCTCGGTCACATCGAATCTGGACGCAGCATTATGATTGGCGGCTTACAAGGACCGCGAAGCAGTGAAGAAAACAACGCGAAAATTAAAAAGCTAACTCGTAAGCTTTACGGACAGAGACCAAAAAGCTTGATGGTGAGCTTGCTCACTTTGCTCGCACAAATTTGGGAAGTGAACACGATTCTAGCAGTGAAAACGCAGTCCCATACTTACGCAGCTAAGCGCTACAGCAAAGGGCGAATCAAAACAGATTACGATGCACTCTGGCAAGAATTGGGCGGCACCGAATACAATCGTCATTTTTACTCAATTGATGTAAATGCACCCCGTCGAGATATCGAAGGCATGTCGCGCTCTAAGCGTTCGATGTATCGTCGCCGTTATGAATGGCTAGACAACACCAAGATCACTTTCGAACAAATATTAAAAGGCGAGCAAGCTAAAAGCTAAGGAGAAGCGTTCATGCGTTATTCATTCATTACTGCTTTAGTGTTGTCGGCTTTTTCTTTGTCAGCCAATGCAGAAACCAGTGAGCACATCATAGGTACAAACATTGGCTATGGCGATGTGAACTACGATGCTCCGACAAGCAAAGAGTCAGGCGACATGTTCTTAGGTGAAATATATTACCGCTACATGCCAACACATAACTTTGGTATCGAAGCAGGTTATAAAGGCGCGTTTGACGGTATCGGCTCGATACTCGTGAGTCCGATTTCAGAAGTCACCGATACGAGCTTCTCCGGACCTCGCTTGAGTGGCTATGCTAGCTATCCTCTGGGTTCAGGTTTCGAACTGTACGGCAAGGCAGGTGTCACTCTCTACACTCTCGAATACACTTATAAAGTGAACGGTCAGAGCAAGAACATCGAACACTCAAGTGTCGGAGGTGAAGCGGCTGGCGGTATCGGCTGGAGCTATAAACACTTTGGTTTGAATGCAGAATATGTGTACTCAAAAAACAGCGATTTTGACTCTAGCGGCGTGATGTTTGGTGCGCAACTGCGTTTTTAAACAAGGCTTACAAGTTAATACAAAAGGCAGCGAGAGGCTCATTCGCTGCCTTTTTTCGTGAATATAGGTCAATACGTAAGCGCGAGAATGATCCCAGCCACGATAGAAGTAACGCCAAGCCCTCGGGTGAGATACCATTTCTCAGACAGAAACCAAATCCCCATAAACAATCCAAACACGATGCTGATTTGCCTTAGTGCCACCACCAAACTTACGTTGTCGGTCATGGTCATAGCAAACAACACCAAGCCGTAGGTGGATGCCATCATTACCCCTGCCATGCTGGCTGTTTTGCGGATCTGCCACGCTGTCTTAATCTCATCTGGCTTGTCCGTAACTAAGCACCACACAAGGGCAGGAATACCAATTGCCCAAAACTGCACGCCCAAGTAGAAGATTGCACTGTACTGATCATTCAAGATCTCTGATGCTTGTCCTGTGAGTAAACTCAGCGCTTCTTTATCGACTACCGAGTAACCCGTTGTGCCTATTGCGGCAATCAATGCCCAGAACACACCAACGTTCAAATAAGAACCCAATGTCATCTGACGAAAATTCGTCAGTGGTACAAGCATACAACCAAGAGTAATTAGTAAGAATCCAAGCCACTGCTGACTAGATAATTCATGTCCCAATGCAACACTGATTGCGCCGACCATCATCACAGGCAGTGCCCGAGCAATCGGATAAACCACCCCCACATCAGCGTGCTTATAAGCGACAATCAAACCAACCAGATAAACCATTTGTGAAATGCCGCTAATGAACAGCAATCCCCAAAACTCACTCGGTAATGATGTCCAGCCAATGGTTGCCAAATACCAAATCAAATAAGGGGTAAGAATGAAACATGCAGAAAAGCTGGCGGCCATGGTAAACGCGAGCCCTGACCCAGAGTTGCTTTTGCCAAGGATATTCCAGCCTGCATGAAGAACAGCAGAGAAAACGACGAGACCAATCGCCAACAAATCCATTTCAATGTTCCTGTCTGAATAAAAGAAAGGCCCCGAGATGGAGCCTTAGATAATGAGAAAATCCACTTAACGATTGAGTTCCGCCAGAGATTCAATGCTAATGGCATCGTGTCGCCAATATTCGATATCGCAATCAATCAACTCACCGTGCTGGTTGTAGTTGATGCGCTCCACTACCATCGCTGGCGTACCGGCTGTCGCGCGCAGTGCCTGAGCCATTTCACCCAACAAAGTGCTGGTTGAAATGCGGTAGCGAATCTTTTGATACGTCACGCCATAATGCTCGCGGTAAATGTCCGTCAGTGAGTTTGACAAATCATAGTCCAGCAGATTCGGAAACAGCTCTGGGCGAATATAGTTTGTTACGAATACTACAGGTCTATCTTCAAGGTATCGCACACGGTCGACTCGATACACGTCCGAGAAAGGCTGCAAGTCCAGCAAGCGCGCAGCTTGTTTGTTTGCCAACGTTCCTTTTGCTGCGACCAACTCCGTTTTTGGCACGCGATTTTGCGCTTTCGCCATGTTCGGGAAGTTCAGAGTTTGGGTTGGGTCGTAACGCAATGGCTCGGGTGAGATAAACCAACCTCGGCGATCTTCGCGATAGATTCTACCTTCTGCTTCCAGCAGTGATAAAGCTTCACGCAGAGTGACGCGTGTAGTATCGAACGACTCCGCCAACTTACGCTCTGCTGGCAGTTTTTGACGCGGCGATAGCATGCCCGCTTCAATCTGTTCAACAATCGAATCTTTAATTTTTACGTATTGCACGAAGTGTCCTTATCTTTTGCGCCAAGCTTGTGTGCGATTCTCTAACAATTTACCCAAAGTCATCTGAACAATCTTCGCAATTGCGGCAGCAATCATGATCATCACAGCCATTGCCGCTGCAGCGCCAGTTTGACCTGCATCGTCCATATTCAGAATCGAGACCGAAGCCGGAATCGTATCGGTTGAGTAAAGGAATACTACCGCAGAAGTGGTGGTCAATGCATTAACAAACAAGTAAGTCGCAATGTCCAAAATCGCAGGTAAGCACACAGGTAATGTCACTTTAAAGAACAACTTGTATTGAGGAAGCTTCACCGATGCCGCCGTGGCTTCAATCTCCGATGGCAACTGCTTTAGCGCTGTCAGGGCTGTCATGTGACCCACTGTGTAGTAATGCACTACCGTGTTAATTACCAAGAATGCCATGGTGCCATAAAGTACGTTCAAAGGATTGTTCGCATCGTTGAAGTAAAAGATGTAGCCCAAGCCAAGCACCATACCCGGAACCGCCATCGGCACCACGCTGAGCATTTGCATCACTTGACGAATTGGACCGAACGCACGCCCTTTCTCAATGCAGTAAGCACCGACAAAGATGATTGCTGTACCAATAACCGCTGTCCAACCTGCCAGCGTTAGCGAGTTGAAGAATGGGCTCCAACCGTAGGTGCTCATTTCAGCAAAGTTGTAGTTGTTTAGCGTCAGCGCTTTGTTCCAAGGCCAGAACGTAACTAACGAGCCATACACCGCCATGCCAAGCACAGCCAACACTGCAATAGAAATGATGCTGCAGTAAACCAAACAAATGCTGTCGCGCGCTTTGTTAGGCTCTGGCTGATAAGGCACCGAGCGAGTGTCAAATAAGCTCTTTTGCTTTTTCTGAACCCAGCGGTCTGCGCCGAATGCCATTACCGCAGGAAATAGCAGCATAATGCTGGTCACCGCACCCATGGCAAAGTTTTGCTGTCCCACAACTTGCTTGAAGATGTCAGTCGCCAGAACGTTATAGCTGCCACCAATCACTTTCGGCACACCAAAGTCCGTGATAACCAGTGTAAAGACGACGATAAGCGTACTGATCAAACCGTATTTCGCCGCAGGTAACGTCACCATAAAGAAGGTTTTGATGGGAGAGGTTTTAAGTGCGCGGGCTGCTTCATACAAACGGGCATCTGAAGTGCGCAGCGAAGTAGTCAAAATCATCAATGCATGAGGGAAGGTCCAGAAAATCAAACCCATCGAGATCCCAATCACGCCGTAAATCGAGCTTCCTAACAGCATCTCTTTGGCAATGCCTTGATTACCGAAAAGGAAGATTAAACTGATCGCTGGTAGCAACGAAGGCGCGAGAATCGGCGCAGTACCTAGGATTTGGAACAAACCTTTAAACGGCATGCATGAACGAGTCAGCGCGTAGGCATAACCAAACGCAAGCACACCGACTACCGAGGTCACAATCACGCCCAAAGTGAAGGTATTACCCACCGACACCCACAAGCTTGAAGAAGAAAAGTACGTCGCAAAGTTTGCCAGACCGACAAATTCGCCATTGGCATTTTGCACACTCTTGGTCAACATTGCCCAAAGCGGCATTAAGATGAACAGCACCATCATGGTCGACAAACCAGCGAGCAAGCCAAACAACACAAGGTTGTCGCGGCTAACACGTCCGAGTAGGGATTTTGCTTTGTCTTGTGTGGTCAGGCTATTCATCGTCATTGTCTTCGCATCCATGTTTACACCTACGCTGCTAGCGCTTTATCAACCGAGGGCACGGCGTAACCATGCAGCCCTTCTTCAGCAAACTGGATGTAACGTACATCGCCCGCCTTGATATTGAGTTTTTGAACCGTTTCCACAGGCACATCCACTACGATGGTTTTCGTTGAGCTGTCGTTTTGCAATACGCAATCAATGCGGAAAAATGCCCCCAGAAACTCGGTTGCCGTAACTCGCACAGGTAAAGAGTTATTGTAGTTTTCAACGAACTTGATGCTTTCAGGACGCACCGCAAGGTCGAAGCGGTCACCACGTTGGATCTTACGATTAGTCAAGCTTGGCGCTGGCATCAAGGTTTCAGCAATGCGCACTTGGGAGTCTGTTGCGGCTGAGGTTTCAATAAAGTTCATGCTGCCGACAAACTCAGCAACAAAGCGCGTTGCTGGTTGTTGGTAGATCTCTTGAGGTGTACCGACTTGCTCAATCACGCCATGGTTCATCACCACAATGCGATCCGCCATCGACAATGCTTCGTCCTGATCGTGCGTAACCATGATGGTGGTGATGCCCAGCTTACGTTGCAGCTTACAAATCTCGTCACGTAAGTGAACACGTACTTTTGCATCTAGCGCTGACAGCGGCTCATCAAGTAACAGTAGACCCGGTGACAACGCCAATGCACGAGCCAAAGCAACACGCTGCTGCTGACCACCAGAAAGTTGGTTAGGGAATTTCTCGCTAGAGGTTGGAAGACCAATGGTTTCTAACCAGTAATCCACCTTCTCTAACGCTTCTTTGGTCGACATACCTTGGTTCTTCAAACCCACCGCAATGTTCTCTTGCACAGTTAGGTTCGGAAACAGCGCGTAAGACTGAAACACAATGCCGAAATCACGCTTTTCTGGTGGTAGAAATGTGGTCTCTTGACCGTTTTGAAAAATCGCACCAGACGTTGGCAAGTCTAAACCTGCAATGGCACGTAGCAGAGTGGTTTTACCGCAGCCAGAAGGACCAAGAAAACAAACGAACTCGCCCTTTTCAATCGCTAGCGAGATTTTCTTTAACGCAGTGAACTGTCCGAATTGCTTCACTACATTTTCGATATTTAGGTAATGTTGGTTAGTTGACATAACACATGCTCCAAATGGTATATACCAACTTTAGTTTTGGAGTGTTACGTTCCAATGACAAATTTATAGCCAGAAGATGACAAATAGATGAAGGGAGATGAGAGTGGTAATTAGAGATTCCCGACTTTCTTAAGTCCGTCATTCCAGCGAACCTAGGTGAGACTAGGAATCTACTTGCAGCAAACTCTGAAATAACAGAGAAAACAAAAAATCCACCTCAACCGAGGTGGATTTCAGCATTCAAGTTAGAGCAAATTCAATTAAGACTTTGGCTCTGATTTCGCGTCGAACTTCTCAGACCATGCCGCTAGAATCTCTGCACGCTTGCTGCCCATTTGCGCGAAGTCCATCTTCGCCATGTTCTCTTGAACATTCGGGAAGTTAGACACGGTCGCTTTCACTTCTTTATGTGCAACCACTGGGTACATTTCTACGTATAGCTCGTTTGCTGCTTTAGAGATTGACCAGTCGACAACACGTTTCGCTGCATCAGACTCTTTTACTAGACCAACGGCTTCTGATTCCCAACCGATGCCTTTTGGTGTGATAACCGCTAGTGGTGCACCTTGTGTTTTCAGCTTCGCGCCGCGGCTCGCCATAGAAATACCGATAGCCACTTCCCCCATACCCGCTTGAACACATGGCTTAGAGCCAGAGTGCGTGTAGTGTGCAATGTTCTTGTCTAAGTCACGCATGTAGTTCCATGCCTGATCTTCACCCATGTTTTGTAGCCAAGCAGAAACCTGCATGTAGCCAGTGCCTGAAGACGCAGGGTTAGGCATTGCAATGTGACCTTTGTAAACCGGCTTCGTTAGGTCTTCCCAAGACGTTGGTTTCGGTAGGTTAAGTTGTTTCGCTACCGCTTCGTTGAAACAAACTGCGTTAAAGAACGCATCGTTACCGAACCAAGCTTGGTTTGATTGAGGGTCGTTTAGGTTCGCGTGCAGCTCTTCCAAACCTTTTGGTGTGTAAGGCTTAAGAAGACCTTCATCTTTAAGCAGTGCCATTGACGAGCCAGCAAGACCCCAAACCACTTCCGCTTGAGGGTTGTTCTTTTCGGCCAGCAATTTCGCCGTCATGATACCGGTGGAATCGCGAACCCACTTAATCTTGATATCTGGGTTATCTTTCTCAAACGCAGACTTGTATTTCGCAAGAATGTCAGTTTCGAAAGCGGTGTAAACCGTGACTTCCTGTGCTGCCATTGCATTCGTAGCTAGCAGAGAGACAAGTGCAGCCAGCGATCCTTTCATCAAACGGTTTTTCATCATTTTCTCCAGTTAATTTGGCTAAGTTTCATTTGGTCTGTACCAGTTGACGATATACACCCTACTGAGCCTTTGTGACGAAATCATGACCATTAAATGGCAGTTTTACGAAAATTTGCGATGAATAATCGTTCAATTGATCCGCCATTTTCTGGATATTAAAGTTTTATGAAATTGGAGATTCGCCTATTTACTGCCCTTTTCTTCCTCGCTAGAGTGAACTCGAAATTTGGTGTAGACCAATTAGCCTATTCTGATGGAAATCGAGATGAAAAACGAATACCTACTACTGACTCCAGGTCCTCTATCTACTTCTGAAACAGTACGTGAAGCCATGCTAAAAGACTGGTGTACTTGGGATGATGAATACAACAAAGACATTGTAGAAGTGATCCGCACTAAGCTTGTAAAACTGGCGACGGAGCAAGACGGCTACACCAGCGTACTAATGCAAGGTAGCGGCACCGCATCAGTAGAAGCGACAATTGGCAGCGCCATTGGCAAAGATGGAAAGTTGTTGGTTGTCGACAACGGTGCGTACGGTGCACGTATCGCTCAGATCGCTGATTACCTAAATATTCCATGCCATGTAGTTTCCCCAGGCGAAACATCACAGCCACACTTGAACGAGGTGGAAACTGCATTGGCATCGGATCCTGCGATCACACACGTGGCGATTGTTCACTGCGAGACAACCACTGGCATGCTGAATCCAATTGAGGCATTTGCTTCTGCGGCAAAAGCACACGGTAAAGTCGTGATTCTCGATGCCATGTCGAGCTTTGGTGGCATTCCTATCGATATCGCAGAGCTAGGCATCGATTTTATGATCAGCTCTGCAAACAAATGTATTCAAGGCGTACCGGGTTTTGGCTTTGTGATTGCGAAACAAACTGAGCTAGAAAAGTGCCAAGGTCAGGCGCGTTCTTTGAGCCTTGATCTTTACGACCAGTGGCACTGTATGGAAGTGAACCACGGCAAATGGCGTTTCACGTCTCCAACGCACACAGTTCGCGCTTTCTACCAAGCATTGCTAGAACTGGAACAAGAAGGCGGCATTGAGGCTCGTCATAACCGCTACCAAACTAACCAGAAAACACTGGTTGCAGGTATGCGCTCTTTGGGTTTCGAACCGCTACTGAGTGATGACCTTCACTCGCCAATCATCACCTCTTTCTACTCTCCAACTCACAGTGATTACCAATTCAAAGCGTTCTACACGCGTTTGAAAGAGCAAGGCTTCGTGATTTATCCGGGTAAAGTATCGAACGCAGATTGCTTCCGTATCGGCAACATTGGCGAAGTTTACCCAGCAGATATCGAGCGCTTAATCGATGCAATTGAAAAAGCAATGTACTGGCAAGTTGCGTAAAGCAGCCTTCTAATTGAGAAAGCGTTATGAATCAGAATATCAAACCGACTCATTTCCGCAGCGAAGGCGATGTCAACACAACACCAGCGCGCCAAGCTTGGAATGCATCGATGGACGACGAACGCACGCAAGCATTACTAAAGCGTGATTCGGAGGTCTTTCTTCATCAAGCCATGTCGACGCCGTGCTTAGATACCTTGGAAGCAGCAGAAGGCATCTACATCCAAGATGCTACCGGCAAAAAGTACATGGACTTCCATGGCAATAACGTCCATCAGCTGGGCTACGGTCACCCGCATGTGATTAAACGAGTGCAAGAGCAAATTGCCAAACTGCCGTTTTCACCACGTCGTTTTACCAATGAAACCGCAGTTGAATGTGCCGAAAAACTCACCCAAATCTGTGGCGGCGAGTTGAATCGCGTGTTGTTTGCGCCGGGTGGCACATCTGCGGTTGGTATGGCACTTAAACTAGCGCGCCACATCACAGGCAACTACAAGGTGGTGTCGCTGTGGGATTCCTTCCACGGCGCATCATTGGATGCCATTTCAGTAGGTGGCGAAGCGTGTTTCCGCCAAGGTATGGGACCATTAATGGCAGGTGTTGAGCGCATCCCACCAGCCGTATCTTACCGTGGTGCTTTCCCAATCGCGGACGGCAGCGACGTGCATTACGCCGATTACCTCGAATACGTGATTGAGAAAGAAGGCGGCGTGGGCGCGTTTATCGCAGAAGCAGTTCGTAATACCGACGTACAAGTGCCGAGCAAAGCCTACTGGAAACGCATTCGAGAAATCTGTGACAAACACAATGTCATGTTGATCATCGACGACATCCCGAATGGCATGGGTCGCTGCGGAGAATGGTTTACCTACCAAGCCTACGACATCGAGCCAGATATGCTCTGCATCGGTAAAGGCTTGGGCGGAGGCTTAGTGCCTATCGCTGCCATGGTAACCAAAGACAAATACAACACCGCCGAGCAGATCTCCATGGGCCATTACACTCATGAGAAAAGCCCTATCGGTTGTGCCGCCGCGCTGGCAACCATGGAAGCCATTGAGCAAGAGGGCTTGCTAGATAAAGCCAAAGCCGATAGCCAGTTCATGCGTGAAAAGCTGCTAGAGATGAAAGCCAAGTACCCAGTGATTGGTGATGTTCGTGGCATCGGCATGTTGTGGGGCATTGAGCTGGTCACCGACCAAGAGAGCAAATCGCGCGCGTATGACGAAGCGGAAGCTGTGCTATACCAGTGCCTCAACAATGGCGTGAGCTTCAAGGTATCGCAAGGCAATGTGATTCAACTCAGCCCACCGCTGATCATCACCCGCGAACAACTGACAGAAGCGTTGGCGATCTTCGAAGAAGCCATCGCCAAAGTGTGCAAAGACTTTAACTACTTTTAGGGTCAATAGACCTCAACAAAAACCAATTTACCCAGAGCGCGGTTCCAACGTGTAGGCAAGCGCTCTGGCAAGCAAGAAAAAGGATTGAACATGAGCAACTCACCAATTCAAGCAGTGATCTTTGACTGGGCTGGCACTATCGTCGATTTCGGCTCTTTTGCACCGACCAGTATCTTTGTGGAAGCGTTCAAACAAGGCTTTGATTTCGATATCGACCTAGAAGAAGCGCGTGAACCAATGGGGCTTGGTAAGTGGGATCACATTCAAGCTGTGGGTCGCATCCCTGCGGTTGATAAGCGCTGGAATGAGAAGTTTGGTCGCTCAATGACCAGCGAAGACATCGACGCTATCTACGCAGCATTCATGCCTCTACAAAAAGCAAAAGTGGCTGACCATGCAGACCCAATCCTTAATGCGATTGAAGTTGTGAACGGTCTGAAAGACAAAGGCATCAAGATCGGTTCTTGTTCTGGTTACCCTCGCGAAGTGATGGACGTATTGATTCCAGTTGCAGCGGATTACGGCTACAAACCAGATTACGTAGTAGCAACGGATGACCTGCCTCAAGGTGGTCGCCCTGCACCATTTATGGTATTGAAGAACGTGATTGAGCTGAATGTTACCGACGTTAATACGTGCATCAAAGTGGATGACGCCGCACCGGGCATCGATGAAGGTCACAACGCCGGTATGTGGACCGTTGGTTTGCTGCTTTCTGGTAACGAAGCGGGTCTGACGTTTGAAGAATACCAAGCCGCGGACGAAGCAACACTTAATGCCGCTCGTGAAAAAGCGCGTGCAAAATTGCTCAAGAGCTCGCCGCATTACCTCATCGACACCATTGCTGACTTCCCAGAAGTCATTGCTGATATCGAACGTCGCCTAGCAGCAGGTGAGCGTCCTTAGTCTTCATCTTCCACAAATAAATGAAACAAACGCCCCTCACGTGAGGGGCGTTTTTCTTTTTGGCACTATCTTAGAAAGTTTGGCTTATTGAAGCGTACTTCCGTTAGATAGCAGCTTTCTTGTCGGCTCTTGCTCGGTGTATTCGACCGCATCGTGAGCGGCGAGCTTCTCGACTTCCGCCTGTTCACCCACCACAACCAACACGTGTTGTTTCACCAGAGCGTCGACCACTTCAATGTTGTGCTGACGAAGAAGCGCTCTCACTTCGCTCTCTTTTCCTTCATGATACTTAACAAAGTAACGTGCAGGTTGCTGCTCGGCTTGATCTTGGCGTTCATCCACGAGAGGAAATCCTTGATTGTTTGCCAAGCTGCTTGAGCTCAGTCCGATTGCCAATAATGCAGTAGCGCCTACCGCAGACAAAGAAAGTAAGGTCAACTTCTTCATAGTCACTCCTTATTGAAAGGTCAGAGTCCAACTGTTGATGGTGCCTGTGTCTCTTCTGGCATTGTCCACCGCTTTAAGTTCCCATGTGCCTTGCGATTCAAAACCAGAAAAATCCGCTTGGAACGTGTTTTTTATATCGTTAGCGCTGCCGCCAGTATTATTGTGAAGTACAACTTCTCCACCAGTCGGTGACGTTAAAGTCACTCGTAGATCACCGATGTAAGTGTGGCTAATATCAACGTCAATACTTACTGTGCCTGAATCACCAGAGCGATCGACTTCTACTGCACTGATTGCGCCAGAAGATTTATTATCTGGAATCGCAACAGGGCTGGTATTTGAGAAGCTAGAATCCGAAGAGCTACCACCATCAGGTCCATTACAGCCAGCGTCCAAGAACAGCTTCGCCGCTTCAGCATTAACTAGGCCGTGGCCAGTACGGTTGTCTCGACCAGCAACATCAATATCTGTTGCAGTTTTCACTAGGGCATTACGCACTTGCGCTGCTGTACAGGTTGGGTGGTAACTCCACACCAAGCCAGCTACGCCCGTTACGTGCGGTGTCGCCATTGATGTACCATTGTAGTATTCGTAATCTTCACCAGAGGTTGTTGCAACAGTAATTTCCTGACCAACATACCCCAACAGCTCTTGACCAAATGCACGATCAACCGTTACCGAAACCATACGATAAGCGTTGTTTGTGTCTACCAAGAATGGGTTTTGTAAACCAGGTAGTTCAGAGTTGCTGTATACGATTGCAGCTCGCGCACCCGCATTGTAACAAGCCTGAACCGCATCCACTTCAGGATAGTTTCCTGAAGACTGGTTGCCAATACGCTCAGTCAAACAAATTTTGCCCGACATATCACCACAGTTAACATTACCGCCAGATACATCACAGCTATCTAGCGTTGCCGTTACTGAACCAGCGATTGGATCCGGAACATACGAAGAACCGTTATTGATCAAACGATTGTGAGGAACAATCCCACGATCAAACTGACTTACACCATTCAAGGCAATATCAGAAAGTTTACCTTCACCTACCGTAACCGTTGATAAGATCGCCACACCCGGGCCTGAGATCTCAACTTGATTAGTAGATTGTGAGAACGCTGCATGATCATTTTGATTATCAACAGCCGCAACAGACATCACTGAGTCATAAGAAGCTGGATAGCTGTGCGCTGTATTGCCATCATTACCCGCAGCGGCGATCAATAGAACGCCTTGATCGTAAATATTTTGCAGTGCATTTTGCTCAGTTCGGCTTGATTGACTACCACCAAGGCTCATGTTCACAACGTTAGCACCATTATCGGCACAGGTTTGGATTGCTTTAACAAGCCCAGATGAGTAACCCCAACCCGATTCGTTAAATACTTTCACGATGTGCAAATTAACATTCTGGTTTGGCATCACACCCTTTACACCTTCGGTGTTGGCAATCGCAGCAATCGTACCCGCGACGTGAGTACCGTGGGCATTGTTGTTACCCGGATCACTCCATGATCCCGTACCACTATCGTTAGTACCAGCAACGCGGTTACCGCTTAGGTCGTTGTGCGAAATGTCGTACCCTGAATCGATAATACATACAGTGCGATTACCCGCATTGAAGTCAGCTAGCAGTTGAGCATTAACCGCTTCATATCCCCATGGGGTCGTTTCGCTGAGCAAATAGCGAGGTGGATCGACTTCCACGTATTCCACATCACTACGGTTGCGAAGCGGCTCTAAGTCATCGCCATCCAATTCAACGCTGTAAATGGCGCGATTGCCCAGTTTTTCCACCTTACGTGCCTTCACCTGTTCTAGAACAGACTCCTGCGCGATTCGTGGCCCCCAGAATGAGTTACCCCCCATTGAAGAACGGCTGACTGCATCTTCTTTGAATTTGACGATGTACTTCGTCGGTAACTTAGATTCATCAAATCCCATTGGTGGAGCCGCAAACGCTGACATCGAAGTGGTCAGTGCTATTGCTACGGCAGACAACGAAAATAAGCCTTGTTTTTTACTTGTTGTGTAGTGCATTTGCCCTATTCCTTATTTGAGCTAATTTTTATTCACTATATTCTCATGAAAAGTCATCATCATGATGTTTACATGAGAGCTTCAGCTATAGTTTACAGAGCAAAAATGCCAAACAATTTGTTTCATGAATATACAAATTTGTACAAAAGATCATTCAATAAACACTTTAAGTTAACATTAAAAATCATCGACAAAACCTTATAAAGCAATTACTTAATTAACAAAAAGTGAATGTTAAATTAATGTTAGTGAGTAATTATTCTAAATATCACCCATTTAATCGATTGCTATGCTGAATGGATTTTTTGACCGTGGTGCCAAAACTGAAATATTGAATATTTAGTTGTTGACTGTCTTGAGCATTTACTCAGAATTAGAAGGTTTAGTGAGAAAAATTCTCATCTAAATACTGTTATAGCCGAGCGTATTCACGCATTCGGAACAATAACCATTACAAGAAGAGTGAATGATGAAAAAAACAATCACACTATTAACTGCATTACTTCCGCTTGCCTCCGCCATTGCAGAGGAGCCAACTTTATCACCAGCAATGGTTTCTGCGGCTGAAGTGGTTAGCGCGCAAGAAAATCAAACTTATACGTACGTTCGATGCTGGTATCGTACGAGCCACTCTAAGGACGATGCGGCTACCGATTGGAAATGGGCAAAAAACCAAGATGGTAGTGACTTCACTATCGATGGTTATTGGTGGAGCTCTGTTTCATTTAAAAACATGTTCTACACCAATACCTCACAAAACGTAATTCGCCAGCGTTGTGAGGAAACACTAGATCTAGCGAACGAGAACGCAGACATTACCTTTTTTGCTGCCGACAATCGTTATTCTTATAACCACACGATCTGGAGCAATGATGCTGCAATGCAACCAGATCAAATCAACAAGGTAGTGGCTTTAGGCGATAGCTTGTCTGATACAGGCAACATCTTTAACGCATCCCAATGGCGCTTCCCTAACCCGAATAGCTGGTTCTTGGGTCACTTCTCAAACGGTTTTGTTTGGACAGAATACGTTGCTAAAGCCAAAAACTTACCGCTATACAACTGGGCAGTTGGTGGCGCAGCAGGTGAAAACCAATACATCGCGCTAACTGGTGTCGGCGAACAAGTTTCTTCTTACTTAACCTACACAAAGCTGGCGAAGAACTACAACCCTGCTAACACATTGTTTACGTTAGAGTTTGGTTTAAATGATTTCATGAACTACAACCGTAGCGTGCCGGAAGTAAAAGCGGATTACGCTGAAGCTCTGATTCGTTTAACAGACGCTGGCGCGAAGAACTTCATGTTGATGACACTGCCAGATGCAACCAAAGCACCACAGTTCAAATACTCAACACAGGAAGAAATTGAAACGATTCGTGCGAAAGTATTGAAGATGAACGAGTTCATCAAAGCACAAGCGATGTACTACAAAGCCCAAGGCTACAACATCGCATTGTTTGATACACACGCACTGTTTGAGAAGTTAACCTCGGCACCAGAAGAACACGGTTTCGTAAATGCAAGCGACCCTTGCTTAGACATCAACCGTTCATCCTCTGTTGACTACATGTACACTCACTCATTACGTTCTGAATGTGCAGCATCTGGCGCAGATAAGTTCGTGTTCTGGGATGTGACTCACCCAACCACAGCAACGCATCGTTATGTGGCTGAAAAAATGTTAGAAAGCAGCAATAACTTAGAAGAGTTTCGCTTTTAATAAGCCGTTGTTGTTCATTGCAAGTTAATCTGCATAAAAATGACCACGATGCTTCGTGGTCATTTTTTATCGATATCGACCCCCGATAACGGGTTTATTTGAGCTCGCTTACTTCAAGCCGTTGATTTAGAGACGTTGACTTTGAGCAGTCTCATTCAGCGTTCTGTTTTGGTACGTTACCGCGGAAGCTGTTCACCATAATAGAGATCAACGTCTTTAAGGTTTCATCATCACTGCGGTATGAGTAGGCTCGTATACCCGTAAACTGAACCTGGAACAACTGAGCAAGAAGCAATGTATCCTGGGCTTCAATTTCGCCATTCTCGATTGCTCGCTCAAACAGCTTTGCAAGAAAAGATTCAAATTGGTTTGCTAAGCTGTTTGTTTGATTGCGTAGCGCATTAAAATCCTCAGCAAATTCACTTGCTGATTTGACTAACATGCACACTTCACTGGGATTGGAGTCTCGCTGATTGATAACCACATCAATCGCGAAAGCTTCTATTGCATCTAGAACCGTTGTGTTCTGAGCTAAATGCAACTCAAACAGGGCTTGTAAGTTCGCAACGTACATTTTTAGCGCTTCACAATATAGCCCCTCTTTTGACCCAAACGTCGCATAGATACTTCCAGGACGCAGATTAACGCTATCTTGCAAATCACGTGTAGATGTTGCATGAAAACCTTTCTTCCAGAATAGATCCGAGGCGGCTTTCACCACTTCATCACGTTGGAATTTCTTTGTATTCGCCATGAGCAATTATCAATTTTGAACATATGCTCAATTTTATATTGAGCGACCGCTCAAAATCAACTATCCTGTTCTTGCCTAATTCGCTCATATCCAATTACAGGAGATTTAAACATGGCAGAATTTAAACTGTATACCGCAGAAAACGCACCCGAAGGATCAAAGCATCTGATTGAAAATTCAGTCAAAGCGTTTGGCATGCTACCAAATCTTCATGCTATTATGGCTGAAGCGCCAACCTTGCTTGAGGGTTATCAAGTTGTGCATGAGCTCTTTCAACAAACATCATTTAACGCAGAAGAATTGACCGTCGTATGGCAAACCATCAACGTTGAACATGGTTGTCACTACTGCGTTCCTGCTCATAGTGCGATCGCGGCGTCAATGAAAGTGGATCAGGAGATTGTTGATGCTCTCGTCAACCAAACACCATTGGCAGACGAAAAACTTGAAACACTACGAGAAACAACGCTTCAAATGGTGCGTCAACGTGGTGTAGTGGAAGAGTCTCAGATAGAGAAATTCTTTGCGGCAGGTTACGGACAGCAGCAACTGCTTGAAATTGTACTTGGTCTAGCGCAAAAAGTGATGAGTAACTACACCAATCACCTAGCTGACACCCCGGTTGATGCACCTTTCAAGAAGTTCGCCAAGTAACTTAAGCTTTTATTACTGGTCCCATTGATGGGACCAGTAATACCTTCAAAAAAGGCTTTGTTGCATGACGCTTCGCTAGTGTGCGCTGATCCCTAATTACAACGGCGCAACGTCGGTTCCTCCTAAAGACTGGTAAAGCGTAACCTGAGTGAGAAACTGGTTGTAGCGGTTTGCCAACAAAGAAGCTTGCGCGTTTCTGGTATCTTCTTGTGCATTCAAATAGTCCATGATCGATGTCGAGCCATACTGATACCGCGCAGCATAAATGGACTCAGCAGCACTTGCGGCATCATATTGCTCTTGTAAACGCGCCGCCTGATACTTCAATTTTTCGCGTGCTGACAAGGCATTTTCGACATCTTGGAATGCGGCGTACAACACTTGGCGATAGCTCACAATGGCCGATTGATAGTCTACATCGGCAATGGCTTGGCTGTTTTTCATCTCATTCCACTGCAAAAACGGTAGCGTCATATCCGCACCTAAACTGCCGATCGGGTTGGAAAGCAGGTCTTTGAGCGCTTGTGACGATCCCCCCAAAGCCCCAGTGAGCGTCAGCTTGGGCAAGTAGTCCAAATCTGCTGCGTCTTTATTTGCTAACGCCGCTTTGACTTCATAAATCGCTGCTTTAATGTCGGGTCTGCGGATCAATAAATCAGACGGAGCACCAACACTCAACGATGGCATATCGCCTTCAGGCAGCATTTGGATGGTTGCACTGATGCTCTTCGGCGGTTGATTGAACAAAATCGCAAAGGCGTTGTTTGCCTCAAGTAAACTCTGTTCAAATTCACTTTGCTGTGCTTGTAAGCTTGCCAACGTACGTTTGGCTTCAAGTACATCTAACTGATCCACAGCGCCAAGTTGGTACTGTTTTTCAATCAATTGTAGCGTTTGAGCTGCGTCTGCCACATTACGCTGACTGAGGTTTAAGCGCTGTTTCAAATAACCGATTTGCCAATATAACGATGCCGTCGTTGCGACCAAACTTTGTGCGGTCGCCTCGCGATCTTGTTGACTTGCCATCGCCGCCCACTTGGCTTGGTCAACGTCCGCCGAGATTTTTCCCCACAAATCCAACTCGTAATTGACGGACAAGTTAGTGCTGTAGCTATCTGCCGATTCCCCGCCATCAAGAGATTTTTGAACTTGTCCTGATGTGGAAGAACTCAACGTAGGGAAAAGGTCATCTTGCGCTAAACCCAGCTGTAAACGCGCTTTCTTTAGCGTTAGCGTTGCCAGCGTCAAATCGTTGTTTTGAGCCAACACCTGAGTAATGTATTGATTAAGCGTTGGGTCGTTAAACGCCAACCACCAAGGATCCATACTGACATCACCCGCAACATGCATCTGTTGCCAATTTGCAGGCACTTGCACCTCAGGAGCTTGATAGTCGCTACGCATAAGCGAACCACAACCTGACAACCACACTGCGCTTAAGGCAGCCGCGACCAATCGAGTTTTGAATTTCATTGTGTTACTCATTTTTAGTCTCTCGCTAGCGCTTCTATCGGATCGAGTTTGGCGGCATTGCGAGCGGGTAAAAAGCCGAAAGCGATGCCAATCAACGTTGAGCAAATAAACGCCCAGATGATCGAGTTCATTGAGTAAATCATTTGGAAGCTGCTGCCAGATGTACTGAATGCAAAACCAATCAAAAACGCCAAGCCAATACCAGCAATGCCACCACACAAACACACCAGTACCGCTTCAATCAAAAACTGACGCAAAATATCCGCTTGCCGCGCACCCACAGCCATTCGCACACCGATCTCTTTCGTGCGCTCTGTCACCGACACCAACATAATGTTCATTACGCCAATTCCGCCGACAATTAGGGAGATCACCGCAATCGCTGAGATCAGTAACGTCATGGTTGCGGTGGTTTTCTCGATGCTCTGACGAATGGTGTCAGTGTTAATCGTGAAGAAATCTTCTGTACCGTGGCGCATTTTTAACAAGTTGATGATGCTCTGCTCTACCGCCGCACTTGGGGCGTTCTCATCAATCCGTACAGTAATGCCGTTGAGGTAGCGTTGTCCCATCATGCGTCCCGACATGGTGGTGTATGGCACCCAAATTTTCAGCGCGTCGCTGTTACCAAACGCGTCTTCTTTTTTCTGCGTGACACCCACAATACGCACTGGCAATGAACCAAGAAAAATCACTTCACCAATCGGATTTCTATCCGCAAACATTTCCTTTCTGGTGTTGTCATCAATCACTGCTTCTTGGGCGAGTGAGTTCACGCTCTCTTCATCCCAAAACTGACCTTTGGCAATCTCATAACCGCGCACACGGAAATAATCTTCCCCAACCCCTTCCACAGACGCGGTTGCATCCTGATTGGCGTAACGCACGGTTAAGCTGTTGGATAAAGACGGCGTGACACTGTCGACAAAAGGTAGACTCTCCAACGATTTAGCATCGTCGGCGGTTAGCGTTTTCACTCGTCCGGAGCGGCGGTCACCAAACCCTTTGCCCGGCCTGACATCAATGGTGTTTGTTCCCATGGATGAAATATTCGACAAAATTTGCTGTTGTGAACCATTACCTAGTGCCACCACGGAAACCACCGAGGCTATACCAATAATGATGCCGAGCATGGTCAAAAACGTGCGCATTCTGTGGCTAGACATCGCCAGCAGCGCCATTTTTAGCGCGTCAATAAAACTGTCCCACTTCCACCACTTACTGGCGGCTTGCGCTGGGCGATGAAAAGACGCGCTCGGTGTCTTTGCTGCTTGCTCATTGATTACAACTTGTGCATTTGGCGTATCTGCAATGATTTCACCATCTTTGATTTCAATGATGCGATCCGCAAAGTTCGCCACGTTCATATCATGAGTCACTAAGATGATCGTATGCCCAAGTTGATGCAATTCTTTAAGCAGTGCCATCATCTCTTGCCCACTGTGACTGTCTAATGCGCCAGTGGGCTCATCGGCGAGAATCACCTCACCACCGTTCATCAGTGCACGAGCAACACTCACGCGCTGTTGCTGGCCACCACTCAGTTGGCTGGGCTTGTGAGTCAAACGATCTTCCAGCCCCAAGCGAGCCAACAGTGACTGCGCTCGCTCCGCTCTTTGACGATGAGGAACTCCCGCATAAACCGCAGGTACTTCCACATTTGCCACCGCGGTTAAATCCCCCAGCAGATGGTAACGCTGGAATATAAAGCCAAAATACTCGCGGCGCAGTTCCGCCAATTGGTCGGATTCCAACGTCGAGACATCTTGCCCATTAATGAAGTATCGACCGCTGGACGGTTTATCCAAGCAGCCGAGCACATTCATCAGCGTCGATTTACCTGAGCCCGATGCACCCACGATCGCGACCATTTCACCGCGTTTTATCTCTAAATTAATGTGGTTCAACACAGTAAGCGACTCGTCGCCAGAGACAAAACGTCGAGTTAAATCCTCAACTTTTAAAAGCACGTCACTCATCTTAGAACCTCATTGGAGGTCGACGACGATCACCTCGGCTTGATGATTCTCCATCCATAGCATTGCCAAGAACAACTTGGTCGCCCTCCTTCAAACCTGAGAGAATTTCTGCGTTCACTTTGTTGTTAATACCCACTGTCACGGGCTTTTGCACCACTTGGCCCTGTTCAAGCACTGGCACGGTATAGTTGCCTTTGCCGCCAGATTTTTGCAGCACTTGTGAAGGGACAATCAAGGTATTTTCCGATTGCTCAAGGACAATCGAAACTTGCGCAGTCATGCCGATGCGCAAAATACCTTGCGGGTTCTTCACATCAAATACAGCGTTGTAGTAAATGGCGTCGCTATCTGAAATGCTCAAATCGCTGTCATCGCCATCCATGATGGTTGGCCCCGGCTCAATGGCGCGCAATGTACCTTTAAACTGCTGATTCGGTTTGCCTAAAATGGTGAACAGCGCCGTTTGGCCTGGGTGAACAAAAATCACATCGGCTTCCGAAATTTCGGCTTTCACCGTCATCGTAACTAACTTAGCTAACTCGATAATAGTTGGCGTGGTTTGATTGGCGTTTACGGTTTGTCCTTCTTCCACCGCGGTGTAGACCACCGTGCCATCCATCGGTGCGTTGATGGTGGTGTAACCGAGATCTAACTGCGCATTGTCGACGTTGATTTTGGCTTTCTCGATTTCAGCATCCAGTTGCGCTAACTCGGCTTTGTAGATGGCGAGCGTCGCTTCGGCATTCTCGTAATCAGCTCGTGAGCTCGCTTTCGCTGCCAACATGCCTTTTTGGCGCACGTATTCATAGTTTGCTTGTTTAATCTGCGCTTGCTTAGCCTGGTACTGAGCGTTGAGACTATTAAGAGACGCTTGGGCTTCTTTGAGGCTATTTTGCTGAGTCAGGCTGTCAATCTGTGCAATCAAGTCCCCCTGTTTTATCTCATCCCCTAAGTTCACAGCGAGGCGTTGAATTTGCCCAGATACTTGCGCACCTACATTCACCAATTTGGACGCTTGCAACATGCCGTTAGCTAATACCGCCTTTTCGATATTGCCTTTGCGAACGACTTCTGTCGCGTAAGGAGAAATGGGTTCTGGACGTTGCAGATAATGATAACCACCAGCACCAATAGCAAGTAGGCCACACAAAACGAGCCATTTTTTATTGAGTTTCATAGCAGGAGTGAAGTAAATAATCGTTTTGATTTTATACTGCTATTTGTCTTAGCCGTACAGGGTACGAGACGTAAAGATAGGTAAATTAACGTCAAGAAACTGAATGAATAACTTCACTAACGTGAAAAATCAGAGATATTATAGTCACTTCAAAACTTTATTATTCAATACGTATAGCAAAGACCATTTTTAATATAGAAATTCAAGTTATAAGTATTATAAACAAAACTTTTAAATACCAACAAACCAGTAAAAATCTTAACTTATTCAATATGCAATCCATTAAAATTTCATTATGGCCATTTTTAATTATTGAATTTCAAGAGGAGTTAAGTGGCAAGTTAAATAAAAAATACCCACATAACACAGGTAAGACCGAGAGGAGTGTGTCATGTGGGTTTAAACGATAGTTCTCTTGCTGATTCGAACTACCAACGTTGGGATGCAATGGAAATACAAATGACTCAGAGTTTCCATCACGGACACTTTATCGCTGGATTTCCCTCTATTTGTTAGGGAACAGTCAGTACAATAAAAATAGAGAAGTAATACCGCAAAAATAAAAATAGAGGTTCAGGATTTAATTTACACGTAAAATAATTACTATATTCACGCCATGAAGCATTAATAAATTCAATAATAAATATTTATTAAGTTAAATTTACTTATTGTCAGCACACTGTTAGTTTTACTCTTAAATGCACTGGTCAGATTTGTTTATTTTACTAATTTTCGTTGCAATACAACTTCTAATTAATTCATGAGAAAAACATGCAGCGACAATTAACTCTTTCACCGATTTATTTATTAATCGGGTTAGCCTCCTCGACGGCGTATGCCGGTGGTTTTCAAATTAACGAACATTCTGCGACGGGTCTTGGTCGTGCTTTTGCTGGTGATGCCGTCATTGGTGATAATGCGTCTGTAGTCAGCCGCAACGCCGCAGCGATGACGCTGTTTAAACAAAATGCCTTATCGTTCGGTGTCACTTACGTCAAACCTGACGTTACCGTTAAAAATGCGCAATATCATCGAGCTAATATTAATGCAGATGTCAATGTTGGTATGGGCGGTTTTCCTCCGTCCCCTCAAGTTGACATTACCCCGTCCTTCTCTCAAACCGTGACCGACATTGATGACGTCGATGGCGTTGGTCAACCAGCCGTTGTACCCAATTTTTACTTTATTCACCCTATCAACGACGACTGGTATCTAGGCTTATCGGCATATTCCAACTTCGGAACCGACATGGAGTTTAAACCAAACTATGGCGCACCTGTTTTTGGCGGTGTCACCAGCGTAGCGAGTGTCAACCTTGGCGCAAGCTTGGCATACAAGGTGAACGATCGTTTTAGTATCGGTGGTGGTATTGATGTGATTTACGGCTCTGGTGAGCTGTACCGCGATATGGACGTGGGTGTTTGCGTTGGTGAGAACATACTTGGAAACGAACTAGAACAACGCTGTGGATCCGTAAAAGGCAACGCACTTGATGTGGAGGCTGGCGGCATTGGGCTGGGCGCGAACATTGGCATGATGTACGAGTTTAACGAACGTCATCGCTTAGGTTTAAGCTACAAGCACAGCCCTAACATTGATGCCAAGGGTGACATCCACTTTGCTGGCGAATCGTACGACTCGCTTGCTATGCCGCTACCGGATATTGCGGAGTTTTCCGGTTATCACCGCGTCTTACCTAAATTTGCCCTGCACTATTCTGTGCAGTGGATTGGTTGGTCAGCATTTGACAGCTTGAAAGCTGATGATCAGTTGCTAAAAGATTTTCAGTGGCAAGACTCCGCGCACTACTCCATCGGTGCGACTTGGTACGCCAATGAACGTTGGACACTTCGCACGGGTTACATGTTCGACAAAACACCTGTCGATGAGCTGACTTCGCTTTCTATCCCAGATTCGAACCGTCACTGGTTATCTGCGGGTGCCTCTTACCAATGGTCATCAGATACCACGGTTGACATCGGCATGACGTACTTGCTTGGTGAAGATGTCAACGTAGAAGAGTACGCGTATGAAGGTGTTCCTGCACCGATGGTGACGGGCGTTACCCATTCAAATGCGTTCCTAATTGGTACCCAGCTCAGCCACCGTTTCTAATTTGTCAGGCAGTGATCAGACCTCTAGGTCATTGCCTTGTAACAACGCTTATCAAGGCGACCGAACAGAGACATTATTATGAACAAAACACTACTTGCTTTTTCACTCTCACTTCTCACTCTAGGCGCGGCTCAGGCTTCGGAATGGGGCTATGGCAATGACAAACACGGGCCAGAACACTGGGGAGAAATCGCCAAAGACTGCGCAACCACGAAAAACCAAAGCCCAATCAACATCGACAACCCAGCCGACGCAAAACTGGAAGCACTGAACCTTTCGTACACTGGTCAGGTCATTGGTTTAACCAACAATGGTCATACGCTGCAAGCGCAAGTGAACGGACGTAACAGCTTCACCATCGATGGCGAGACGTTCGAGCTGCAACAGTTCCATTTCCACACACCTTCAGAAAACCAAATCAAAGGCCGCCAATATCCACTTGAAGCTCACTTTGTACACGCCAACGCAGACGGCGAGTTGGCGGTAATTTCGGTGATGTTTGATGCTGGCGATCAAAACGCAGCGCTGTCTAAACTGATCAACGCAATCCCACAAGAGAATCAAACCACTTTCTTTAAAGATACTATTGAGATTAACGACTTACTGCCAAAAGCTGCAAACTACTATCGATTTAACGGCTCTTTAACCACACCACCATGTTCAGAAGGTGTGCGATGGTTTGTGCTTAAAGACACTCAAACCTTATCCAAAGATCAAGCCGCGAAACTGATGGAAGTCATGGGACAAAACAATCGTCCGCTGCAACCGCTAAATGCGCGCGTTGTACTTTCTAACTAAACGCCACATCCGATAAGGGGCATCGTATTTGCCCCTTATTTTGATTCGCTCTAACCTCACTTAGTTACAGGAACCCCCAATGAAAACTCCATCTGTTCTGTCACTCTTACTCGCACTCGCCCCGACACTCGCCTTCTCTCATAACCTTTCTGTCGGTCAAACCACCCCTTCCGTCAGCATTGATACCTATGGCGAAATGACGCTGCAAGGAGACGATGTGGCTTATCAACCTTGGGCAACTCAGCAGATGTTAGGCAAAGTCCGTGTGATACAAGCCATTGCAGGTCGTAGTAAAGCCAAAGAGATGAACGCGCCGCTGATGTCAGCAATCACTGCCGCTCACTTTCCTGAAGATCAGTATCAGACCACAACCGTGATCAACCAAGAAGACGCCATTTGGGGAACCGGTACATTTGTTAAATCGTCGGCAGAGGACAGCAAAAAGACATTCTCTTGGTCTTCCATGGTGTTAGACAAAAATGGCGTATTAGCAACAACTTGGGATCTACAGCAAGAAAGTTCTGCGATTATCGTACAAAATAAACAAGGCGAAATTTTATTCGTGAAAGAAGGGGCTTTAACTCAAGACGAAGTCACACACGTCATCGAACTGATTAAACAGAATATCTAAACCTAAGGTAAGGAAAAGCTATGAAACTGTTCAACACCCTCGCACTCTGTCTTTTAGCGGCTGCGGCCTCTTTCCAATCGGTTGCTGGAGACAACGATTGGGACAAGATTGCAGATAAAACCGTCAGTTTTAAATCGGAAACCGACACAGTCAATCCACTGTCCCCATTTGCTAACGCTCGTTTTAGCCACATCAAAATCAAATGTACGCAAGGTACGGTCGATCTGAAAAGCGTTAAAGTAATCATGAAAGATGGTCAGGAAAAGACGTTCGACAGTTTAGGTGTTCTGACTAAAGGCATGTCATCAAGAAGTTTAAGCCTACCAACAAAAGATAACGCGAAATTAGACAAGATCGAGTTGAACTATGAATCGGTTGGCAGCACAGCGCTGCAAGTCGCGGGGGTGACCAAAAAAGCGCAAGTGGAAATCTTAGGTAAGAAAATCGACGAGTAAGCGATGGCTCAACGAACTCACCCAAACTAAAAACAGCGGCACTAGGCCGCTGTTTTCATTAAAAAATCGTCATGGATAACTAAATGAATTTCTTCAGCTTCGCCAAACCATAAGCGGCGATGGTGACACAATCTTTGATTGTGCCGTCGATCATCATCTGTTCGAACTCCTCAACAGAAAAAGCGCGAGTGATCAAATCCTCTTCTTCACTGTCGAGTTGATTGCCCACGTCCGTTAAATCACTGGCGAAGTAGACGTGACATGTCTGATTCAAAAAGCCGTATGCGATAAACTGCGCGCCGACATACGCCATAGCGCTCGCCTGCATGCCCGTTTCTTCACGCAGCTCGCCTTTGGCAAGCTCAAGATGATCCGCATCTGGGTTTGATTCCCACGCCCCTTGTGGGATCTCCCAACAACGTTGACCTACGGTGTAACGGTACTGCTGAACCAAGTGAATCATCCCGTTATCGATAGCCAGAATCGCAGCACAATCAGGTTTGTCGACCACACCATAGATGCCCTCTACGCCGCTCGGACGTAAAATTTTGTCCTCACGCACCGTCATCCACTTATTCTGGTAAACGACTTTGCTGTCTAGCTGTTTGATGTCTGACATGATTATTCCTTGATTTTTCTGAGGGTTACTGCGGAATAATACCCGATTCGGTTACGCCACCAAAATGTTCTTTAGTTCACTCAAAGACTCAACGGTGTAATTTGGTGCGATACGCTCATCGACGCTTGCGCCTGTGGTATTTAACCAGCAAGTTTCAATACCAAAATTATTACCACCCAGAATATCGGAATGCAGGTTGTCACCCACCATCAGTACGCGCGTTTTGCATGGGTTGCCCATTTGCTGCATCGCGTATTCAAAAATACCTAAGTCCGGTTTTGCTACGCCCACTTGTTCAGAGATCACCACTTTATCGAAGTACTCAGTCATCCCTGTGCGCTCAAGGCGAATTGCTTGCAACTCTGTAAAACCGTTGGTGATGATGCCCATTTTGGCTTTGCCTTGCAGCGCTTCCATCAGCTCTTTTGCACCTGGCAACAAGCTGCAAATATCGGCCATTGCTTCTAAAAATGCGCTATTGAGATCTGCTGTTGTGGTATTCAGCTTCTCAGCCCACTCGGTAAAACGCTTATGTTTTAGCTCATCTGCCGTTACTTTGCCGTCTTGGTAATCCACCCAAAGCGGTTTGTTTACGGTTTGGTAATGAGCAAAATCTTGTTCAGTAAAATCTACGCCTTTGCGAGAAAACATAAGCTGTAAACCTTTGAAAGCATCAAAGTGGAATAAGGTTTCGTCAGCGTCAAACAGGATCCAATCGTACTTCATTTTCTTCTTCCCAAAATCAAGGTCGTAATACTGGTGCATAGTCTAGATTGTTTTCTTCTTGAAGATAATCTCTATAATTGGAAATTAATTGTATCCTTGTGCTCAACAATAAATGCTTCACGATAATAGGAGATTGATGTGAACGCGATTGCCTCCCTGCCCGTTTTTGTTGCTGTTGTCGAATGCGGCAGCTTTTCCCTTGCGGCCAAACAGCTGAATCTGACGAAATCGGCGATCAGCAAACGCATCAACCAACTAGAAGACGATTTGGGCATTCGTCTCCTTAATCGAACTACACGTAAGCTGAGCCTGACCGAAGCAGGAGAACGCTATTTTGAGTACGCCTCTCAAGCGCTCAACCTAGCCCAGCAAGGCGTAGACGCGGTATCGGAACTGCAAGGCTCGCCACAAGGTCGGCTCAAAATTACCGTGCCGATGTCTTTCGGTGTGCTGCATATCGCGCCTTTGATCAGCGAGTTTCTCGCTCGTTACCCGAAAATTGAAGTGGATTTAAACCTCGAAGACAAAATGGTCGATTTGGTTAAAGACGGTTTTGATTTGGGGATCCGTATTGGTGAACTCACCTCTTCCAATCTAATCGCAAAACGTCTCGCCCCTTGTAAAAGTGTGCTTTGTGCCTCACCAGATTACTTAGCGGAGTTTGGAACACCACAAAAACCAAGTGATTTAGTCGGTCACAACTGCCTGCGCTACTCCTATTTCCGTGGCGGCGTCGAATGGATGTTCATCAACAACGGCAGCGAATACAAGGTACTTCCAAAAGGAAACTTTATCGTCAATAACAGCGAAGCCATTCGCCAGTTGCTGTTAAGAGGTTCGGGCATTGCTCAACTGCCAACATTTATTGCAGGAAGAGACTTTGCCGCAGGAAATCTAAAACCGGTGATGGAAGAGTACTCTCTACCAGAACACGCCATTTATGCGGTGTTCCCTGAGCGCAAGCACATGCCGTTGAAAGTAAGAGCCTTTATCGATTTTATCAGCGAAAAGCTCGGCACAGATTTACCTTACTGGGATCGTTACAATAGCCCAGAAAAATAACCATATTGATGATAAGTGAGTGAGATTTCACTACTGACACGTTCTGACATTCCATCCGCGTAACCTTATTTGGAACTCAACAGGCAATCCGCCAAAACCAATAAGGAATCACAATATGGAAACCGTTATCGAAACTGTGCAATTTCGTCTAACCGCAGGCACAACAGAGCAAGACGTGATCGCCGCTGCCAAACAGTCACAAACGTTTATGAAGAATCTGCCGGGCTTTTTGTATCGCTCACTCAGTCACGAAGCGACTGACGGTGTGTGGACAGACATCATTTACTGGCGTTCAATGGACGATGCAAAACAGGCGGGAAAACAGATTAAGCAAGCCGTTGAATTTCAGCCTCTGTTATCAATGATTGACTGCGAAAGCTTCGAGCTTAAACATCACAACTTAAAAATGTGCAGTGAGCTAGAGAAGTAATCAGCCACACTACCACTAACAACCAGTAGGTCTAGATAAGGAACATCATGAGCAAATCAGAACGACTGTTTGAGCTACTGACGCTTCTGCGCGCAAAGCGTTACGCCGTGACAGCGAAAGAGCTCGCAGAAAGAATGGAAGTTAGCGAACGTACGATTTATCGCGATATTCAGTCGTTGCTTAGTTCTGGTGTTCCGATTCAAGGTGAAGCAGGTGTTGGCTACCTGTTGCAAGCTGGCTCTCATCTGCCGCCTTTGATGTTCTCAGAAAAAGAGATGATGGCGCTTGAACTGGGTATGCGGATGGTTCGAGCCTGGTCGGATGTTGAACTCGCCGAAGCGTCTCACTCTGCGTCCACCAAAATACTTTCGGTATTGCCCGATAAGCTCAAACAACAAGTGGAAGATTGTCCGCTGATTGTGCCCGATTATCACACCCAATCCGAGACTGCCAAACGAGGGCAGCTTCTGCGCCACGCGATTGATCATCAGTTTAAGGTCAGTTTGGATTACCAAGATGAAAGCGGACAAGTGACCGAAAGAAAAATCCAACCGTTAGGCCAGTTCTTTTGGGGCAAAGTCTGGACGCTGGTCGCCTGGTGCGAATTGCGCGATGGCTACCGCCAGTTCCGCCTCGACCGTATCCAAGCACTGCGTATGCACGATGAAGAGTTTCAGAGTGCGGAAACCAAATCTCTCAAACATTATATTGCGCAGTATGAATCGAAAGATTGAGTGTTCTTCATCCTTCCATCACAAGGATTCTAAATTGCTCTGCTCAATGCGAGATATTTGGAAAGGCACATTTAGTTAAACTAATGTTTCATTTTTAACAGATGCGCAACCAACCTAAGATCGTTAACTTAAGTAGCACGTCAACCACACCGGAGCGTGAAGCTATGAAAGTACTGATTCAATACACCCAAGCAGGGAAATATCGAGATCAAGCGTGGGAGTCTTTAACTCTTCGATCTAAAGGTGATATGCAGGCAGTTACCCCTTCTTATGCTGCCCAACTTATCGAACAAAGCAAAGCGACACTTGTGATGACAGAAGACGGACAGATCATCTTTCACTCCTAAATTCCATCAATCCTATGACGAAAAAGGCCTGCATTGCTGCAGGCCTTTGTATGAGTGAATTAAGAGTTATTTACTGGAAACTCACTGCCGTTGGTAGGCGATCAAGCATCTTGTAGTAATCACCAGCCACAGCGCCGATATCACCACGCAAATACGCTTGGATCATATTGAGATCTTTCAGCCAAAGTTCTTTGTCAGCATCTGAAGACGCCATGTACCCTGCGTACACATTGTCGACCGCGAACATCATGTCTTCGGCGTGATCGTTGTAAATCAATAGCATCGCATCAGTGTAGGCTTCGAACGCTTTCAGCTCATCGTGCGCTTTACCACCTTTGTAGCTCAATGTGCCCGAAGTTGCATCGATGACCAAATCACCCGAAGTCACATTCGCTGTCGTAAAGTTGATGAAAGACTGGCTAAACGACAGCACACCTGCCGCGATATCCGCATCAATGGTTCGCTTCATTGCGTTGACCATTGGTGCATCCAGCAACAATACAGGATCGTGGAACGCTGGGACAATCGCTGTTCGGAATGGCCCCCAAGCACTATCGATGCTCTCTGCAACCTTGTTTAGTGTTGCAGGCTCATAGCTATCTAGGTACGTTTTTAGATCGTAACCTTTGGACGTCACCAGTTGATTTGCGTAGTCGTAAGCCAGCTTGTTTGCTTTTGTTGCCACAAACTTCTCGCCGTCGATAACAAACTCAACCTTGTCACCTGCGATGATACCGTAGCGGTCTTGCTGTTTCGTAAACGTATCAAACTGAGATTGACCACGAGTCTTCACTGTGTAGTCGTAAGACTTCATTTGGCGCACACCCATTCTCAAGATGACATCGCCAACACGTCCGCGGCCTTCTGCACCAATATCAAGGAATCTTGCAATACCACGAGGCATTGGTGGTAGGGACTCCATTTGCTCAGTGATGTGTAGGTTCACGGTAACACCTTTTAGATTGGTGTATTCCTTACCGTCTTTACCCACCAATTTAACTGGCGTATTTAACGCGTCATTTGCCACGATGTTGCCCATGATGTCTTCGTATTCAGCTTGCACCCCAGGGATATCAAGCAGCGATGCAAAGCTCACCTCATCGGTAAAACGGTTCGAGAATCGACGTGCTAAGAAGTGGCTCGCCAACGCTTTGTCTGGCCAGTTGCCCAACACAGACACCGCATTTGACCAAGGGTAATCCGGGTCAAAGCTACCAATTGAGTTTAGGAAGCGTCCATTCGCAGTTTCCGCAACAGCTATATAGCCCTCATCTGAATCTTCGATAAAGCGTGCTGCCAAATCATCAAAACAGCTGGCTGTTGAAAGATCGTAATCAGCCGGAATTTGGTGTGAGTTGTTGTCTAACAGTTGACCAAAAGAAATCACTTTTTGGTTGCCTGCCGCATTTTCTATCACACATTGATGCTCTGGTGTGCGCAAGATATCAAGGAAGAACGCCGCGGATTTTTTCGCCCCATTCGCGTAATCACAGAACCATGAGTTATCGGCTTTGCCTTCGCTACAGTATTGAGGGTTTGAAGCAAGGCGCAATAAGAAATCACCCGGCTTATCCGTTGACGAAGTGTAACCCAGGTTGGTGTACAGGTTATCGATGCGCTCAAGATCTTCCATCTTGTCACGGATAGCGCTCATTTCCATGTAACGGCGCACTAAGTAACCAGGATAATCGGACGAGAATAATCCCGTGGTCCCATATAACTCCAAGTTGCGTCGATCATAGCTATCGAGATAGTTCTGCCACTCGTAAGAAACAATTTCTTCTAGGTTTGTACCTTCGTCAAAACGGTTACAGTCGCTGTTTAGAGAAACGTTCCCATCGGTACAGAAATCGTAAGACTTACGCTCAATTTCATTCACTTTATCTAGGTAGTAAAGTGCGCCATAACGAGTTTTCGCATTCAGTTCAGGATCATCAGACAACGCAGCGATATCGAATCGGCTAAAGTCACAGTTGTAGAGTGATTTGCCTTTCTCGTCCCCCGTTAGCGCCTTCACTTCAGAACACACCATCAGCGATGTGTTGTCTGGATTGTTGCCAAACTTGTATGCAAAGCTTTGTTGGTAGGCTTGCTGATCAGCGAGGTAACGAGCATATGCCGCTTTGTCTTCATCGCTCGCACTGTCTGCCGGTTTCGCAACAGGTGCAGGAGCTGAACCTGAAGAATCTTGAATCGTCTCGACTTTACGGCCGTAGCCGAACTTAAACGCCGCAATGTCGTACAGACCCCAAGTTGGCGTTTCATCCAACATGCTTGGTGCGTAGTCCATTGTCGAACTGTAAGCAGGAATGTTGTTCAAGCCGAGTTGATGCGCTTGCTCTAGCGTGTAGTAGTTCGCTTTGTCATTTGAGCCTTTAAAGTTATGGCGCAGACCCATGTTATGACCAAGCTCGTGAACAAGCGTATTGCTGTAAGTCGCAACCGTAATCGCATCTGCTGCTTTCACTTGCAACTCTTTTGGCAGGTATTTCCAACGCTTAAGCTGACGCGATACTTCGTTACCTGCGTCATCAAGTTTGATCTCAAAGTAACGCTCGTCATCCAACTTCAAGTTGTCCAACATGGCCTTGTTGGTTGAAGAAACCCACGACGCTTCGATTGGATAGACGTTGTTCTCTGCCCAGAAAGACAAACGGTTCTCTTCAGCTTCAACCACCTTTTCAAACTCCATGTCATCATTGAAGTTTTTCATTAGCTGAGTTGGGCTCTTCGTCGCTGCTTTTCCAAAAACGATGTCTTCTTTTGAAACGAGCGGCGCATGAATGTTTTCATCCGATTTCAGGCTCGCCATCGCCGCCATTGTAGAAAGCGCTTCAATTCTATCCGCAACTTCTGTTTTCACAGATTCGCTGCTGGTTGGCAATGGATCTAAGCCATCTAAGTCCAGTTGATTACGATTATAGAAACGCGCCAAGTTATCCCAATAGAAAGGCACACCCGTTCTTGCAACGCCTGCGTATTGGTTCACGTGGCCTTTGATGATTTCCCCCGTCATCGGGTTAGAAACCGACGGGCCATAGCCAAGCAGACCGTTCGCTAAAGGCTCGTCAATCAGGTTAATCACGTTGTAACGCAGATCTCCTGGGTGAATACCAGCCGCTTTGGTTTTGTTCACAATCTCGATTTCAGGCTTGCCTGCATCCGCCCCAAATACATTCAGCGCTTGGTTCATCTTGTCGATCGATTGCAGCGTTGCATCCAAGAACAACTTGTTCTTCTCTTCAAAGAAATTGTCGCTCAAGTAATATTTGATAGAGCCTTGATCTGGGTTGAAACGATTGAGGTAAACCACATCACGGTCGTATTTATTCGTGACTGGGTTAAGCTTTTTCGTCGACGTGGTGAAGAAACCAATGTCGTTCTCATCACCCACAGGGTACAAGATCGGTTGGTAACCTTCGGTTGCCACTTCACTTTCGTGCACTAACGAGTAGTAGAAACGAGATTTAAACGCGCCATCCACAAGCGCTTCATCCAAGCTCGCTTTCGTTGCAAAGTTGATGTAGTCAGAAATATTATCTAAATCGATACGGAACGTGCGCTCTAGTTCGAAATTGAGAAGACCGTTTTTAGGGTCAAAGTCCCACGAGATCAATCGTGGTGCGCCAATTTCATCAATGCCTTCGGTAATGCCATACAGATCTTCCATATTGAATTCTGCAATTTCGAGATCTTCAGGACGAGGAGTGAAGTGGGTTTTCTTCTTGTAGTTTAGGCTTGCGTCTTCGTTGGTTTCTTCTTTGTTGGTGCAATCACCATGCGCGTCTTCTTGACAGCGATACGCCGCAAAGTCACCCGGAATCGTCAGCACTTGCGCGAAGTTAACGCCGTCGTCATCTGCGACAAATTTCTCTTCACCGCAGTAGTTATTAGCATCTTTGCTTAGATGCGCGTCTGGGTAGTTTTTATCGTAACTGCGAACTTCCAGACCTTCTTTGGTAAAACAAAGCTCAACGTAACGAGGTGAACCTTGCAAGAATGGGAATTGGTTCAGAGCAAAGCGTGGCGCGGCACCAGTCGTCGGAACGTAAAACCAACGACCGTCTTTAAGATCTTTTACTGCGACTTCTTTTGCATCTCTTTCGACATAGTCATACGCCTGATCATCTGCGCCACAGCCAGCAAGCGCGGCCGTTATTGCTGACACCAGAGTCAATTTTTTAAACATTATTTGGATATCCTTAATTGTTGTTATTTTCCTAGAAGGAGTAAGTCACTGTCACGATGTAAGACGCTTTCTCTTGGTCCAACAAATCGATGTTGCCCAAGGTGCCTCGCTCTGCATCTTGATAGAAACCCGTTGATGATGCCGCGAGTAGCAATGACCAGCTTTCATCAAACTCGTATGTGCCGTACAACGCCCCCTCATACTGCCAACTGCTTCTGCGCGTACCTTGATAACTGATGCTGTTACCACCTAACGCCGTAATCCCCACTGCGAACGATTCCCACGACTTTTCCGCAACAGCAAACAACGAGTAAGTCCACTCAGTCAGCGAGCGTCCACCCATGGTTTTGTATTCGTGGAAATTTTTTCTCAGTCTTGGCGAAACCGAAAAATCGACGCTCCAAGCTGAAAAAGAGATCGGCACATCTAAACGAACCGCGGTGTGCAGTTCATCTTTACGAGATGTTTCTGAAGTTGGAATGGTGAGCTGACCCGCAACGCCGATTTTCCCTGTATCTCCAAAGCGATATAGGTTCGTGTATTGCAAGCCCAACACCGAATCTGTCGCGTAGGTGCCGACTTCATCTTCTAGGGCACGATAGCCCCCCGTAGAAAAATAGGCTTTTGTGTCGCTCGAAAAGGAATAAACGAGATCGCCTCCCCACGAGAAATTGCGGACAGAACGGTAGTCGTCTTTATCGTAAATGTTTGTATCGTAAGATAGGTAAACGGCCCCACTAAACTTACAAACAATACAGGACGTATCTCCTTCATTTTGTGTAGATTCAGGCGTGCTAGTGCTATCAATTACACTCGTTTCCACCGCGAATGATGGCGCTGAAAACAGCGTACCCAACAACATTGCAAGCGGCGTCATCATCCACTTTGTTGTGTGCTGCATGTTTTGAAACTTCCATGAGAATTAAGTTCATTTGAATAAACTTAAAGACAAACAGATTATTGGGATGAAATTCCATAAAAATTCAGATAATCAACCCCAATAAACCTATCAACCATAAAATTACTCTTATGGTTAAATCCTTATTTAACTTTTTAATACTATTTATCTGAGTATTGTTGCGTTCTACTTTGCTTAAAAACGTACTTTAAAATGACTTTTTATAAATAAAGCCACACACCACAACATTAAAGAAGCAGCAAAGCAACGTCATTAAAACAAAAGTTAAAAGACAATTATTATCAACAACTTAAAATCAACAAAAACAGTTAAAATGAATGAGTAAAAATGTATAAGTTAAAATACAATAAAAATACAAGAACATCATTCCGTTTAATTTTAGTCGTTATTGTATTGAGAGAGTTTAATTTTCAATTTCTAAAATTGGTGGGATACACATAAGAGAAATCATCAAAACCATCCGTTGTTAATAATGAATTTCGCATTTAAAACAAAAGATAGAAACAAGATCAAATTCATGTTTTCTAATATATCCATTCAACCTTTCACAAGTTTGAATAGAAAATCAAACCTTTAGTCAATCTAAAAACAAAAAAACATTCACCAAGTGAATATACAAAAGATAAATCAAAACTAAATAGCACATACGGTCAGCATATTTGTGAATTACTATTCATTAATTATTTTTTTATAAATTAAACGTTAATGTGACCAATTTCACACAATTGCGCTACATACAACATAAAGCAAACGAAATTTAAGTGTTTACTGACCCAAAACGTGTCGATAGAACAGAGTTTAAACATCGAGCTGAAACACGTATTTCCCACCAAAATTTATTATATATAGCAGTGAGTTATCTGTATCCAAGCGGTTAAAATGCGTACTGATGTGACTCATATTTGAGAGAGGAACACAAGAAGAGCAAAAGCACTAAAAGAGGATGATGCGACTTGAATAACCAGTGCTTCAAACCGCACTTATGAACTTATGCAGAGAAAGAAGGACTATCAGTTACTATTGAATGGTTTTATGACCACAGTTTTCGCAGATCAAATGACGTTCAAATTCATCCATAGAGGCAAGGAAGGCGCCGAATACTACACTTTTGAGAAAGCCAGCGATGAACTCTTTCTTTTTGCGATTTTTATCACCTTCAAAACCACTTTTTTTTCTAACTAACACCACGACATGATGCGTTTCTACCCCACATGTAGGGCACATGAGGACTTCTGTCTTGTTCGACATCTTAGACTCCTTGATGAATTATCCCTTTCTGCTGGCATGATTCTCTTACGCCTGTAAAGCGAGTCATCATGCCATCACTATCGATTCTTACTCTTCTTCGTTGAGACGACGAATCAACTTAGCTGGCGTGCCTCCGTATAGACAATCTGGCGGCACATCATGGTTAACGACCGAGTTCGCCGCAATCACCGAGCGAGCGCCAACTGTTACACCTTGGTTGATGACGGAATTTCCGCCAATCCACACATCATCTTCAATCGTGATAGGTTTACAAAACGTTTCCCAACGTCGACGACTTCGGTAATCAACAGAATGAGAAGCGGTATAAAATTGCACGCTCGGTCCAATGAGCACGTGGTTCCCGATGGTAATTTTGGCACCATCGAGCATGACCACGTTCATGTTGATAAAGGTTTCTTCACCTATTTCGATGGTCTTACCAAATTCACAATGAAAAGGGGACTGGACAATACAACGGCCTACCTTGCCAAATAGCTGCTTTTGCAATTCGTCGCGCTGACTTTCGTCGGTGTTATTATTAAGTGCTCTAAGTGCTTGAAGAGCATGGCTTCTAATGGCGTCAATTTCTTTGTCCATGCCATCAAAGACCTGGCCAGACATCATTTTTTCTAGTTCTGTCACTGGAAGACTCCTACAACCTGCAATTACTGCTTTCAGATTCTTCACAAGGTACGTGAATTGCGAAATAAAAAAAGAGAAAAGCCCGGACTTTTCTCTTTCCTGTTTTTATATTTTGTGGAGTCTGTCGGCTTACACAATTTCCCAGCTGTGGGTCATCTCAACACCTTCACCTAGCATTAAGCAAACCGAGCAGTATTTTTCTAGCGAGTCAGCCGCCACTTTTGCTACGACTGCTGGGTCAAGCTCGTCACCTGACACTTCAAAGTGGATATTCACTTGCGTAAAGATACGCGGTGCGGTTTCACGACGCTCTGTGGTTAGCTTGGCATTAACTGACGAAACCTTTTGGCCTGCTGTTTTCAAACCATCAACAACATCGACAGAGCTACAGCCACCAGCAGCCATTAGTACCATTTCCATTGGGCTTGGTGCGGTTGCACCACCATTGCCATCCATCACTACGGAGTGGCCCGACTGAGATTGCCCAAGGAATTTAAAATCTTCTATCCATTTAACTTCAGCTTGCATGATTTACCTCATTTAGCATCGCTTATTCAAGGCATCGTTGCCCTTACTAGCGGTGTGTTTCTTGTCGATACTTTAGCTCTATCGCATAAAAGGGCAACGGAATTTTCAACATTACTGTAATTTTTTCGCTCGGTTACCTTTCTCTATACGTAACACTTTTTATTTAAGTAACACTTTCTACAAAAATAACGATGAGGTAGCTATGAAGAATATGTCTAAGTTATTGGCCGGTTTCTCCTTCGCACTTCCAGTCTTGTTTCTACTATTGAGTAAAACAGGTACCGCCGATACGATGGATAAGCTGAAGGCTTCAGAGAATACAAGAATCGCAACGCTAGCTGGCGGTTGTTTCTGGTGTACAGAATCGGATTTAGAGCAACTGCCCGGCGTAATCGATGTTGTATCAGGTTATTCAGGTGGTCATATTGAAAACCCGACTTACCGCCAAGTCTCTTCTGGTAAATCTGGTCATATTGAAGTGATTGAGGTGAAGTACGATCCTGCTGTTGTGAACTACGAACAAGTGCTGGATTACTTCTTCCGTCATATCGACCCTACCGACGATAAAGGTTCATTTGTTGACCGTGGTCCTCAATACCGTCCGGCGATCTTCTATCATAATGCGGAGCAAAAGCAGATTGCTAAGCAGTTTATGATGGAAATCGACAAGGCGATGATCTATCCAAAACCGTTGAAAACAGAGCTGATCGAGTTTGAAAAGTTTTACCCTGCGGAGTCGTATCATCAGGATTACTACAAGAAGAGTAGCCTGAAGTACAAATACTACCGCTACGCATCAGGTCGCGATAAATATCTCGACGAAGTATTTGGTGAAGATCGAAAAGAAAGCCCTAAAACACTTCGACAGTTGATTGAAGAAAAAAAGCTGCTTTCGAAAGTGAAAGTGTACAGTAAGCCTGCTCAGTCTGAAATCAAATCAAACTTAACAGAGCTACAGTATTACGTGACGCAAGAAGAAGGCACGGAGCGTCCGTTTGATAATGAATACTGGGACAACAAAGAAGCGGGAATTTATGTGGATATTGTGACCGGTGAACCGCTATTTTCTTCTACTGATAAATACAAATCTGGCACAGGTTGGCCAAGCTTTACTCGACCAATTAACCCGGGTTACATCGTGGAGAAAACCGATTATAAACTACTCTACCCTAGAACGGAGATCCGCAGTAAGTTTGGTGATTCACACCTAGGTCATGTGTTTAAAGATGGTCCGAAGCCGACGGGATTACGCTATTGCATGAACTCTGCTGCGATGAAATTTGTACCTGTGAACAAGATGGCGAGTTTAGGCTACGGCGATTACCTGTACCTATTTGATAAGTAGTTTTAACCAAATTAGGAGTGAACATTCAGCGCGATGAAAGGTTTTAAATCCAACCTTCCCATGAAAGTCTGTCCGGTCTGTCAGCGCCCATTTTCTTGGAGAAAGAAGTGGGCGCGAAATTGGGAGGAAATCGTTTATTGTTCTGAGCGTTGCCGAAGAAATAAATCAACGAAAACGTAGGTCACTCCGACCCTATCTGGAGTATGTTATTTCATTTGTATTAACGTTTGTACGCGTTCTCTTACCAAGGTAATAACGTCCCATCATAAGCCCAAAACGCCCCGCTATCTTGCGGGGTTGCTTTTTCTATCAAGCCTAATAAATCCTTAGCAACTCGCTCTGGCGTGAACAACTTTCCCTCTGGGACATTGGTTTGAAAAGGTGCCGACAAAGCGGTATCTGTGGTGCCAGGGTGAAGTGAAAGCACCGTGCCATGTTTGACCACTCTTTGCCATTCGATCGACATGGTTTTTAGGAACATGTTTAATGCGGCTTTCGATGCTCGATAGCTGTACCAACCACCTAACTGATTATCGCTAATGCTGCCAACTTTGGCCGAAATGGTCGCAAACTTGGGTGCAGTACTGCGCTTTAGCTTGGGCGTGAAGTATTTCGCCAACAGCAAACTTGGCAAAGTATTAACCGTGATGGTTTGCTGAAAGAAGTCTGCGTCGAGCGAGCTAAGATTCTTCTCAGGACCTTTCTCTTGGGTGTGCAACATACCAACACAGTTCACCAACCAATCGACGTGTTCAATCTGCTCACTGAACGCTTTTACCTGCTCGTCTTGCGATACATCCACTTGATGCCAAACGACATTTGGGTGTTGCCAATCTGGTTGCTGCTTACGATAAGTGGCATGCACGCGAGCTTGAGGAAACCGAGCTGCGGCTTCTCTCACCATCGCCAAACCAATTCCACCATTGCCACCGACGATGAGTATTTCCATCACAAGTTCTCCACGTTTTCTATGTAGTGCTCTGCGGTATCAAGAATCGCTTGGCGTTGTTGTTCTTCCATGTTGTCCCAAGAGCGGAAAATCATCCCGATTCGTGGATTGGCTGCGAGGCGCTTGTCGTGTTTGTTCATAAAGCGCCAATAAAGGCTGTTAAACGGACACGATCCTTCCCCACTCCTCGCCTTATTGTCGTAATGGCAACCCTTACAGTAGTCGCTCATTTTGTTGATGTAAGAACCACTCGCCGCGTAAGGTTTGGTGCCAACAATGCCGCCATCCGCAAACAATGCCATGCCACGTGTGTTCGGCATTTCGACCCATTCAATCGCATCAACATAGATACCGAGATACCACTCATCCACTTGATCTGGGTCGATCTCGGTTAGCAAGCAAAAGTTACCAGTGACCATCAATCGTTGGATGTGGTGTGCGTAGGCGTAATCGAGGGACTGCCCAATCGCATTGCGCATACAAGCCATTTTAGTTTCACCATTCCAGAAGAAATCTGGCAGCTTTCTTTCTGCGCCCAATTCGTTGTTTTTCGGGTAATGAGGCATGTTCGCCCAATAGACCCCTCGAATGTACTCTCGCCATCCTAAGATTTGGCGAATAAACCCTTCAACTTGAGAAATGTCGATGTCCGCGTTGGAATGAAATGCCTTGAGTGAAGCATCAATGACTTCTCTCGGGTGCAGTAATTTGCTGTTAAGCGAGAATGAAATTCGGCTGTGATACAAGCTCCACTTAGCGTCGTGCTGGCCTGTCATGGCATCTTGAAAACGTCCGAATAACGGCAGACAGACTTGGCAGAAATGCGCGAGTAAAGAGAGGCTTTGCGCGCGATTAATCGGCCACAACAAGTCCCCTTCGAGATTTCCGATGGTTTTGATGTCATGTTTTGCCAATCGCTCAATAATGTCGCTTACGTCGGTACTGAACATCAAAGGTTGTGGAAGTTGTTCAATGTCTTTGGCTTTGAGCTTGTTACGATTATTGGCATCGTAATTCCATTTTCCGCCGATGGGCTTTCCGTCTTGCATCAAGATGTCGAAGCGCTTGCGCATACGACGGTAAAAGTGCTCCATCATGATGTGTTTGCCTTGAGGAAACTGCGATTCTATTTCCTCAAACGGCAACAAAAAATGTTCCGAGTCGACACAACGCGTCACGACCCCATCAAGCTTTAGTTTGACTAACTGCTCCAGCAGACGGTATTCATCCGGGCGTTGATATTCAAACTTACTTGCACCAACTTCACTCGCGTAGTGTTGCAAGACTTGCTCAAGATCGTCGAAGGATTGTGTGTCATCCAATGTGAGGTACAGAACTTGGTGACCTTCACTCTGACGCTCTTTCGCAAACTGTTCCATTGCAGAAAAGAACGCACACACTTTCTGAATATGGTGCGTGACGTATGTATTCTCTTGCTTGAGCTCTGCAATCAGGTAAAGCACTTGCTCATCAGGTTGCTGAAACCAAGAGTGCTCACTGTTAAGTTGATCGCCCAAGATCAATCGTACGGTTTCAAATTGCATTACGGTTTCTCCGATGACGAAGCTTTGTCACTGCTGCCCATCACAATCGGCCAATCGACCATGTCTACACTATCCAAATGCGCGCCAGGACAACGACCTTGCCACCTATCGATGAACTCCATGTGCGGATCGTACATTTCGGTTTGCTTTTCGAGGTTGAATTGTCGTGAACCACGCGGATCAGCACCAACGCCCGCTAGGTATTGCCAATTTCCCCAGTTTGATGCCACATCGTAATCAACCAGTTGTGACTCAAAGTACGCCGCGCCATAACGCCAATCGAGGCCAAGTTCATGCACCAAACAACTGGCGACTAACTGTCTGCCACGATTCGACATATAACCCGTTTCATTAAGTTGGTGCATACACGCATTGACGATAGGAAATGGCGTTTCACCTTTCTTCCATTGTTGAAAACGGTGCGCGTAAAAGCTGGTGAGTGGTGCTCGATTTTGGATGCCACCGAATCGGAAGAGCTGTCGCTTGTATCGACGGGCATACCAATAAAAGTATTCACGCCAAAGCAGTTCGAAGTAAATCCAGTAGGTTGAATCATTTGCACCATTCTCCGCTTCATAACGTTTCAACATGGCATAAATAGTTTTCGGAGAAACGCACCCATGAGCTAGCCAAGGAGAGAACTTGGTGGAGTAATCCATGCCATCTAAACCATTGCGTGTTTGTTTGTATTCACTGGCTAGTGTGGAAGCAAAATACTGGCGACAATGTTCAAGCCCGCGGCTTTCTCCACCATGAAACGCAGCTTTTGTGTCAAAGTAATATGCAGTAACGGAAGGAAGATTCACACCTAAGGGAATTGGAGGTAACGAACGGACACTCTCGTGGGGCCGAGAGATGTCTAAACCTTCAACTTGCTTTCTAAACTGCGTGAAAGTGGTAGGCAGATTGCTCAAGTCAAATGGCAGTTGTTCTTCCCTTAACAGGGTCCGGATTGCTTGCTGTTTTATTTTTACATGAGACGCGCCTTCAACTGCGCGATCTAACGCTTGTTGCTCATCCGAACCGGGAAAGGCGTCAGCATATATATGTGTGACGCCGAAGCGATTAACAGCATACTTGATTGCTTGATCGGGCGTTAGTTCAACCGCCCATAATCGCTGACCAAGGTGATTCAAAGATTGATTGAGTTCACTAAGCGATGAGTCGAGAAACTGCAATTTCGCGCGCCCGAAAGAGGCTTCCTGCGCAAAGTGATGCAAGTAAGGCGTCATTGAAGGGTAGCAATACAAGCAAATTAACTCGTCCATTTCTACACTGGCGCTTTTCAACAGTGGGTTGTCGTGCAATCGCAAGTCGTTCGTGAACCAATAAAGTCCTATTTTCTTTTTCAATTCGCACCCTCAGATGTTAATTCTTCGTCTACGAGTTCTTTTCACGGAGACCCTGACGTTAAGCCTTTTGATTTACTTGCTTTTATACGAAAACGAGAGTTTGACGATCATTAGGTTACTAACGTTCACACGGAATCCATTTGCTGGATATCTCAAAACACGCAATACCACCAAATTCCTGTACATGTTTCATACTGATATTTTATAAAATTTGAATCCAACGGTATTGATCACGATCTTAATCACTCATTTTCTATATAAACCATGCAAAAGTGATAAAAATTAAAGCGACATTAGTTAATATCCGTTAATCTAAGCCCAATCCCATTTTGCTAGTACCATCGCAGAAATGACCGACGAGTTTAAGAAATCAACCGCTAATTTAAAAAAAGCGGTCCCACTGATGATCAAAAACCATGTTGCTGCCACGCCAGCCAACTACGCGCTTTGGTATACCTACGTTGACAAGACCATTCCAGAACTCAACTTTGAGTTAGACACGGTGTTAGAAAACTACGGTATTTGCCCGCCAGCAACCAATAAACAGCTTTACAACAACTATGTGGCCAGCAAAGCAGAAACCAGCCTTGAAGATCTTAGAACCAATGTAGAAGTTCTGCTACATGAAGTATCCAGTTCAATGAGCGATACGATTTCAGATACTTCCTCCTTTTCTGAGATGGTAGACAAAAGCTTTAATAAACTGGAAAAAGTTGAGGACAATAGCCTAAGCATTGAAGAAGTGATGGTGGTGATTCGTCAACTTGTCGCAGAGTCACACGAAATTCGTCACTCAACAAAGTTTTTGAATAGCCAATTGACTAACGCGAGTGAAGAAATTTCTCGCCTCAAAAACCAACTGGCTGAAGTACAGCAAGATGCGTTGTTCGATGGTTTGTCAAACCTATACAACCGCCGAGCATTTGACAAAGATCTCTCTTCACTTATCGCATCAAATCAGGCAATGACCTTGATCATGCTTGATATCGATCATTTCAAATCATTTAACGACAATTACGGGCACCTTTTTGGCGATACAGTGTTAAAAGCCATTGCCCGCCGGCTACAACAAAGTTGTCGAGATGGGATATGTGCGTACCGTTTTGGTGGTGAAGAATTCGCGTTAATTGTACCTAACAAATCTCTGCGAATTGCTCGCCAATATGCAGACACACTACGCCGCATGATAGAAAAACTGCGTATCAGAGATAAGCGCTCAGGCACACAAGTTCACAGCATTACCGCTTCTTTTGGGGTAGCAGAGTTTGAGCCGGGTGATACGCCTGAAGCCTTAATCAATAAAGCCGATAAACAGCTTTATGAAGCAAAACAACTCGGTCGTAACCGCGTGATGCCAATTTAAATAAACTGGCTAAGCGAAAACGACTTTTATGATGAAAAAGAAAACCCCGCGCTGTAAAGTGCGGGGGTTTTGTATCCAATCATGAGTATCTTAATCGACGCTGTAACAGTAACTTAGAATGTAGTCGTCACCATTTTTTGCGGTATATTCTTTATCTTCACTGCATGCCATCGGCTTACCTTTTTTGTCGCCTTTGATTAGACTTATCCAATGGCGCATCGCGGTTGGTGCATTGCCAGTTAGTTCAGGATGAAACGTCGTGCGAGTTTCCAATTGAATATCATCAATGTCCACTAATTCCACGCAACCAGTGCCTTTATGACAGCCGAACAGCACTTCTACATGATTGCCCGAATCATCTTTGAACAAAATAGACTTTGGATCTTCCTTTTCACCAGTGTACGCCACGAAGTGTTTTGGGCTTTTCAGGCCGCTGTGTGTACCGTCTTTGAAATAAGCCAAAACATGGCGGTAATCAATCACGTAACTTGATACATCTTGGTGCGACCCGTTCTCCAATGGGAACATGCGGTCAAGCAGTTGCTTCGCTTTTACTTGTTTCTCACTCTGCTGCTCAGCACTTACCGCTTCGACGGCAAATACGGCTTCAGCGATAAATGGGCGTTGTTGTTGTTGCATCTCTTTTTTATCGAAGTTCAGCATATTCATCGTCATATCCTCGCACTTAAAAACTCGTCCTAGAGTAAAAACTTAAATCCTTTATTTAAGTTTCAGGCAATTCTGTGAAGTGGATGGTTAATTTCCTTGCCTGCTCATTATGTAGACTAGCGAAATATTGACTACAATTTCACAACAAAAATTTTACAATGTGAATTTTACAAAATGTCTGTGTCAAAAAGCCTTATTCGTCAGTCTCATTTTCTTGGTACGAAAATTCGTAACCTAAGAAAAAACAACCATTTAACGATGGAAGATTTGTCTGCCCGTTGTGTAAGAATTAATCCAGAGTACGCTCCTTCGGTTTCTTACCTTTCGATGATTGAGCGCGGAAAACGCGTACCGAGTATCGATATGCTCGAAGTGATCGCGGAAGTTTTTCAAAAAGATCCGGCGTGGTTTTTAGATGATGAACCCGAATTAGAAGCCATCACACCCAACAAAGGAAATCGTGGCGGGATTAGTGGCATGGCGTTGGAGCCGAGCTTCCTGTTTTCCAATGATATTCTTCAAATCGCGATACCAGAAATGCTCTCCCAAACAGGTATCACGGGGCGTCAATTCGCCCACTTACTGATCCGCGCACACCAAGAAAACCATCAAAACCATTTTCCTGATTTAGAGCGCGCCGCCGAAGAGGTCGGCTTGAAGCGGTTGAATCTATCTGTAGAAGATCTCGTAGACATTGCAAAGAGTATGGGATTGGATATCCGCTGGGTAGATCGAGCGCCACAAGATGTGATTGATGAACTGGGCGTCAGCGCCAAACAGTTGATTACGTCTTTCATGGAGCCACCTGGGACTATTTATCTCAATAAACGAATGCGTGACTATCCAACCCGATTGAAGTATGACTTGGCGGTATATATCGGCCATCGAGTGCTCCATAGCAGCGATGCAATGAATAACGTTTTATCTATCGGGCATCAAAACAATTGGGAGCAAATGGACAGCCCTGTGTCTAACTCTGAACTCAATTCGCAAGATATCCTGCAAGCTTGGCGTGATTTTGAGTCCAGCTTTTTTGCTGGTGCCCTACTCTGCCCCAAAGTACCCTTTCGTCAGTTGCTTGACCGTTCTGGTTACGAGATTGATGTTCACAAAAAGGCGGGAGTTTCTCCTTCTGTTGCAATGCGTCGCATGACGGTGGTCTCGCCTTACCCTCATTGGCACTATTTTGATGCCTATGGCCCCGGCAAGTTAAAAGCCGTGTATCGAGGAAATGGTATTCCATTGCCTTGGGGCAACATGCGCAAAGTGAACGACCCTTGCCAGCACTGGGCGGTATTCCGACGCCTTTCCCAGCCTTTGGATACAAGTTCAGCGCAAATTTCGATTTTAAATGTTGGCGACGAGCCACGTATCTACTGCTGCGAATCGGTCAACGTATTTGATCCTGCGGGGAATAATCGCGTGCTATGTGCCGGTATTGATCTTAACCCTGCCATTTCTGCACAAGGTGGCGATGCGGTTTCCATAGCGGAAGAACTTAAGTCCCTTTGTGTCGCTTCCGGCGGAAGTAGTGTTATTCCTCCCCACATCAAAAAAGACTTAACGACTATCGCTAAGATATTAAACATCAACTGGATAGAGCGCGGGATTCAAACCCAAGCAAGGTTAATCTGCTCCAGAGGGGCGGTTTGTCCAAGACAACCTAGTTGTTACAGCAAGTGCGGAGAAGCTGATGAGACGGGCAACGATGTGAGTATTATCGGACTTTAGAAAGAAAAAACGCCAATCACAATAAACGTGATTGGCGGTATATACTTGTGAACAATTTGTATTCACTAACAACGTCAGTTGGCTAGGTGACCCTCGGCTTAATAAGGGTCACTCTAAGTAAAGCACGATGCGTGCCAACTTTAAAAAAGCCGTTTTTTAGTAGATCCAGATGCATATCGTTGCTTTATTAACCATTAATTTCGCAAACTGCATTTGCAAAATGCAACATTATGCAAATATGCCACTTAATGCACTGCTAATAACGACTCTCTCAGCAAAGTGTCTGTGAACATATGAAGTCACATATTCTTGCACCTCAATGATGATGAGATTTCGGGCTCCCAACTTTACCATTCTTCTAACCCCTTATTGAAACTGGGTTCAGGCTCATCCGCCATGCTTTTGTTGATACATTCTCTCATCGGCTATTTTCATCATTTGCTCAGGAGATGACATTTTCGGGTCAAATATCGCGTACCCAATACTGGCTTTCAAATAGATAAGCGTTTCATCGTAAATGACGGGCGTCGAGCATAGCGCTAATCGAAGTTTTTGTAGAAGGGACTGAACATTTTCTTCCGTTCCTGGGTGATGAACTACAACTAAGAACTCATCACCGCCCATTCTGGCCACGATGTCTGATTTACGCAGAGAGCTTTTTACCCTTTCAGCCGTAGCGATTAAAACTTTGTCACCTGCGTCGTGACCATAGGTGTCGTTAATGTGTTTAAACCTATCTAGGTCAATATTAATTAAGGCGAAGCTATAACGCTTTTTATAACGTTTCGCTATTTCAAACTGCTGCTTGTAAAACTTCATAAAATAGCGACGGTTTGGTAAATGCGTGAGTTCATCGTGTAAAGCTCTGTCATCTGCAATGGTATACAGTCGATAAATGGCGAACAGCGCGAGGCTAAGTGCGAATATAATGGGATAGCCGATTACTCTAGCTAAATGCAACTGATGCCAAGAGATTTGGCGATCAGCTTTGCCTCCAGAGAAAACCACCATACTCCACCCACCATAAGGAAAATGAACCATCTCTTTTGCATATGCCATGCTATTTACACTTTGCGCGCCAAAGAAAGCATCACCAAATGAGCCACCGCTATCGTAACCACGGATCATTAAAGGGTAACGATACGAGAAATCAATTACGCCGGTTTCTCTCATCAGAGCATCGAAATCAATCACCGCACTGATCACTCCCCAGTAGTCCTGATTCATTGGAGGATCAAGAAAAACAGGCACACGCACGATCAAACCTCGGCCACCTTGGATCAATGTAACGGGCCCTGCGATGAAAATTTCTTGTACATCCTTGGCTTTTTGCACCTGTACCCACTGCTGTGGCACTGCGCGGTAATCAAGGCCGATTAGGCGCTCATTACCTTGGCGTGGAAATACATGACTAATTACATCATTTTTCGCGATACCGATGATTGTAATATGTTTACTTTTATTTAGGATTCGGTGAGCGGCGATACTCAATTCTTCTTCTTGGTTTTTAGGAAGTAACGTAATGAGTGTCGCTAAAGTACTGGCTTTGTAGATATCCGCCATAAGTACCGCTTCCAAATTGGAACGGAGAATGGAAAGTTGTTCTTTGGCCTCAACTTGAACTCGCTCTTTGTGAAGCTCTTGCTGGTTTCGATTTAACAGCTCAATAACTCCAATACACAAAGCGAAAAAGGTGAGGAAGAACAATGCAAAATAGCATCGCTTTCTGGGTAAATAACGCATTTTCTCCCCACAACTCGTATACAACTACGAGATTTTTTATTTATTGTTAAAATTCTTATTATCACAAGAATAACCAATCATAATCAGAAAGGTAACAGTGATTGACAACTTTTATGTTTTAGGTGTGAGATGATGCATCAACAAGGCGATTTATTTGGCGGCGATCTATGGCAAGAAGTAGAAAGAGGAAAACTTTATTATGATCCTCAATTTCTTAACCATCTTGAGGCGGATAATTACTTTGACCAACTTCGAAAGACACTGCCATGGCACCAAGAACACATTACTATGTTCGGCAAGTCAGTACTTCAACCTCGCTTACAAGCGTGGCACGGTGATGCAGCATATACTTACTCAGGCTTAACCATGCAGCCTCACCCTTGGACTCCTGAGTTAACTCAGCTGAAAGTGCGTTGTGAATCAGTTGCTGATGTCACTTTTAATTCTGTTCTCGCTAACTTATATCGACACGGCAAAGACTCAATGGGCTGGCACCAAGATAATGAACCAGAGTTAGGTAGAAACCCTGTTATCGCATCTTTGAACTTAGGTGAAACACGTCGATTTTTGCTTAGAAATTTACATTGTAAAACTGAGATTGAATACGAGCTTTCTCACGGCTCCTTACTGATTATGGCTGGCGAGCTTCAGCATCACTGGAAGCACTGCGTACCAAAAACCGCGAAAACCAAAGATGAACGTATCAACCTGACTTTTAGGCAAATTTTCAACTATTGACTCAGCTTTTACATTCTCAATTAATATTGATGGTAGGTTTAGGTTCAGGACTTCATAGGGAATGGATTTATGCGTATTAAACCTCTTAGCTTAGCGGTCTTACTCTCTTGCTCACTTACCTTTGCTGCTCAGGCATCACAGGAAGACGTACCGCTTCTCGATAATACTCAATCAGCGCAGTTGATTCGTAGTACCTACGAACAAGAACTGTTCACTCTCCCGGCGTTTAAAGAGGGCCATTTTGGCTTACGCATGTACCGCCAAACATTAGATGAGAAATATCACGCTGCCATTTGGACCGACATGGCACAAGTAGCCAGCCGGTTAAACCAATTTGCTAATGAAGTCGTTGAACCAGAAGACATCATTCTCTATTCATCTCAAAGGCTGACCACGTATCAAGAGAAAGAAACCGAACGAGGTCAGCGACGCTATACCGTGACTAAACACCATCCTGAGTACCTTTATCTTGGTGTGGATTTGCTTGGCGCAATGGCAAGAGCAAACGAATATGGCCTAAAGCATAAACAAGACAAAACGCTGAGAAAAATTATTAGGCGCTACGATTTCTCGCGTTACGTTACGGACAAAGAGATGATAGAGGCATGGGCAGCTCAGCTTGCAAACCAAGTCTACTGGCTTCGTCAGTTAGAAGAGCAAGATGTGGTCGAGAAGTTCACTCAAACCTTCCGTGACACCTACCCCGACGATAAAGATAAGATGCTTTCAGCTCAGCAGTATTGGAACAAACTCTATGGGATGACGCACATCATCTTTGCCGATTCACAGTATTATCAGGAGCGAGTAAGCGAAAAGAAACACCAATGGATTTATGATTACTTTCGCAACAATATCGAAACTATCCTACTGCGCGCCAAAGAAGACGTGATTGCGGAAGTCGGCATTTCGTTTTTGTTAGCAGGCTTGGACCATGATCCGGTCGTAAAGAAAACCCGCCAAGCCATTCGTCACGCAATCAACGCAGAAAAAGGGATGATTCCGTCGGTCGACGGTAACTTTGATCTCAAGTACGGCGAACACCGTAACGTGCTAGCCATCATGCTGCTCGATTGGAAAGGGGTACATAAAGCGCCAACTTATCAAGAGCACCCAGAGGCTTTTAAATCGATACCTTACGGCTTAATGCCCAGCCCTTAGAAATAACAAAACCCGCCATTTAGGCGGGTTTTTAGTGTGTATCTTCAATCTAAATTAGAGAGAGATAAAAATGCCCGCTAAGCACGCACTCATCAGGTTAGCGAGTGTACCAGCAGCAACCGCTTTTAGGCCTAGACTTGCAACATCTTTGCGGCGCTCAGGTGCCATCACGCCGATAGAACCCAACTGAATCGCAATTGAGCCAATGTTCGCAAAACCACACAACGCAAAAGTGATAATAATTTGAGTATGCTCAGACAGTGTCGCTTTGTGCTGCACAAAATCGATAAACGCAACAAACTCATTCATCACCACTTTCTGACCAATGTATGAACCCGCAGCTAGAATTTCGTGGCTTGGCACACCAATCAACCACGCTAGAGGTGCAAACAAATAACCAAAAATCGCTTGTAGCGTTACGCCAGAGAAACCAAGTATCTCGCCCAAGTTTTCTAGCCCCGTGTTCACCATCGCGATAACACTCACGAAAGCGATAAGCATGGTACCAACAGCAACGGCAACTTTCATACCGCCCATGGCACCGCTTGCTAGCGCATCAATAACGTTACTTTCTTCTGATTTATCTAGCTCAATATTGTTGTAATCGCTTGGCGTTTGACGCTCAGGAACGATGATTTTTGCCATCATCAAACTACCTGGTGCTGCCATAAAGCTTGCCGCGATCAAGTATTTGAGGTCGACACCCAAACCAGCATAACCACCAAGCACACTGCCCGCCACTGAAGCCATACCACCAGCCATCACGGCAAACAGTTCAGAGCGAGTCATGTTAGAAAGAAATGGACGAATAAGAAGTGGTGACTCGCCTTGGGATAAGAAGATGTTCCCTGTTGCAACCAAAGACTCTGCTTTACTCGTACCCAAGAACTTCTGGATAGCGCCACCAATAAATTGAATCACTTTTTGCATAATGCCCAAGTAGTAAAGGGCGGAGATAAGAGCACTGAAGAAGATGATGATAGGGAGGACACGAATAGCGAAGATAAAGCCAGAAGAAGCGAGGTCACCAAAGAGGAATTTAATCCCCTCATCAGCAAAGCCGAGTAGCCCCGCGACACCATTACTTAAACTCGCCAGCGCCGCTTGACCCAACGGGAAATAGAGCACCAAAGCAGCAAACCCCATTTGTAGCATCAAGGCGCGAGATACAGTTTTCCAATTGATGGAAGAACGACCCTCAGAAAGTAGGAAAGCACAACCTAGCAGTGCAACAATACCAAATAGACTAAATAGAACACTCATGAGCTGGACCTACTAAACGTTGAAAAAGAAAAAAGAGCCAAAGGAATTGGCAGAAGAAAGGGACAACGCAGCGAGTGATAACTCACTTTTAGATCCAGAATGTAGACAGAACGAATAGTTCGACATCTTATTTTTACCTTATACAAGCAATTGAACGTAGCTGGTCCGGTCCGTGGGGTCATTCACTGCTGGCGAGCATGTTGCTTGGCCTGCTCCATGTGACGGCTTGTATGGGTAAGGGTCCTGAACAACTAAACCCTAATTCCCGCTTAAACGGGACGCAAGTATAGCCAACAAAAAGAGATATTCATCACATTTATTTACGCAAACGTTCAAGCGTTCAAAATTTAGGCAAAAGTACTCTTTTGTCGTCATACCATTAATAAAAGTAAGGGCATAAGGATAGGCGTTGATGGTAAAAAACATAAAAGTGACCAATAAATATGCAATCAAACTCGAAAGAGCCAAAATTCGTCATTTTGCTCTCGCCAACAGGTGGATTTTGGTTATAATTCGCGTTGCTTCTTTCGAGGCCTCTGAGTATTCAGAGCATCATGATGCCGAGATGGTGAAATTGGTAGACACGCTAGCATGAGGTGCTAGTGCCTTTGGTGTGAGGGTTCGAGTCCCTCTCTCGGCACCATTATCCTTCTTCCCTAATTTTGTTCGAGTGTAATGCAAAGTTCTAAGCAGGCAAGACAGTCTACAGATGCTAACCAACTTCTGAGTGAGCTTGCGGTTCACGCTTTATTACACCTGCACTTTAAAATTCACGCGTCCTCGCATGGCCTCTCCCTTAAAGAACGTAATGACTTACTTCAGAAATGGCTGAAACCAAAACTGAAGAGTAATCGCTATAAGCTGATTAAAAAGCCGTTAAAATCTTTGACTCAGCAGGCAAAAAGTGAGAACGGAAATCTGGAAGCATTACTCGAGCGCTGCGTCGGTGCAGACAAACCCAGCAACCCTCAACCCGATCTAGATAGCTACTTGCTGCTGATCAACGAGATTGAGAAGAAACTGGGGACTACCGTGTTATTATCTCGACCGGAAGACGTCGACTTATCTCACGACCAACACGGCTGTTTGCTGTGTGTGCTTTCTGAGAACTTAAATCAGCACTTCGATGATAATAACGCCCTAATCGCTCCTATTTCGATGCTGTTCCGCGGACCAATGAGTCAACGTTCACTTTTTCTTGGCAGCATTTACGCCAGTGGTACCTTCAATTATGAAGTGCAGTATCAAGACGACCAGTTCGTTCGCATCACATTAGAGTTAGCGTAGCTGTAACGCTAAGAAATAAACGAATCGAAAAAGGCTGCGAAACTCGCGGCCTTTTGCTTATCTAGATTTAAACTTGAGTTAATCGATATCTTTAAATCGAGCAGTAAAGTGGCGCAGCACTGGTGGCTCGTACACGAAAGTGAGCCCTTTTAACTCATATGCACGATTTTTCAGTTCGATAATCGCATCCGCAATGTAATCCATATGATCGTTTGTGTAGACACGACGTGGAATAGTCAAACGCATCAACTCAAGCTCTGACGCTTTTTGTTTACCCGTTTCCGGATCTCGACCAAGCAGCAACGATCCTATCTCTACTGCTCGAATACCCGCTTCCAAGTACAAAGCATTACACAATACCTGCGCAGGAAACTGATCCGCTGGAATATGTGGCAAAATCTTAGCGGCATCCACAAACACCGCATGACCACCCGTTGGGTATTGAATCGGAATACCGCCTTCACGTAAGCGCTCACCTAAGTATTGAACTTGGCTAATTCTATAGTGAAGAAAATCCTCATCCGCGGCTTCATACAAACCGCGAGCGAGCGCTTCCATATCACGCCCAGCCATGCCGCCGTATGTTACAAATCCTTCCATGGGTACGCAGCGCGTCTGCACCGCCTGGAACAACTCCTTATGATCACGAATACAACACATGCCACCAATGTTTACCATCGGGTCTTTCTTAGCTGACATGGTGAGCATATCACCGTACTGGTACATCTCACGGATGATTTCCAGAATCGATTTATTCTCGTAACCCGCTTCACGCTGCTTAATAAAGTAGGCGTTCTCACAGTAACGAGCCGAGTCAATCACCACTGGAATATCGTACTTGGTTGCAATCTCGTACACACTGCGCATGTTTTCCATCGACACAGGCTGACCACCGGAGCTATTACAAGTAATCGTGGTGATAATTGCACAGATGTTATGCGAACCGTGCGCTTCAATTGTTGCCACCAGTTTATCGATATCAAAATTGCCCTTCCAATCATAAGGCGTAGTGGTGTCGAATGCTTCTTCCGTTACCACGTTAATCGCTTTACCGCCATTGAGTTCAATGTGACCCGCTGTGGTATCAAAATGGTAGTTCGAGATAAATACTGGCGTTTCACCACCACGCACCTGACGCATACGCTCAATCAAAGCGGGGAACAAAATTTGCTCGGCACCACGCCCTTGGTGTGCAGGCACGGTGAGCTTATAACCGAAGAAGTGCTCCACTGCATCACACAGGTTGTAGTAATTTCGACTCCCCGCATAGGATTCATCCCCCATCATGATGCCAGCCCACTGATTATCACTCATGGCACCAGTGCCAGAGTCAGTCAGCAAATCGATATAAACATCATCACTACGAAGAAGAAATGGATTATAGCCCGCTTCTTTTAACGCGACCTCACGGTCTGACAAAGTCGTCATTTTGATTGGCTCAACCATTTTGATACGGAAAGGTTCTGGAATACGTTTCATTGTTAATTTCCTTATACGCATTACCCTACGCAGTTTCACGTAAGACTAAAAAACAAATAGATAGAATGCTTTTCAATGCGATTGCATTGAGGAAATCAACGAGAAGAGATTTTACTAAGAAGAGACAAGCAGTAGTCTAGGTTATACCAGAACGACAGCACCAAACGGCTATCGAGAATATCCTTTATTCTCATCGTCTTCGTCCTCCTGATAAAAATAAAAAGTCAGAAACCCATGTCTCTGACCTTTTCAATATAGTGCAGTTTTCAATCAATTTTCAGTGAGGTCACCCTCATTTTAAGAAGGTCTCGCCCTTTTCATTCTGCGTTTGATATTACTTTCTTTGACTAGGTAATCGAAAAGTGGCGCGAATAAGTTAGCAAATAGAATCGCTAACATGATGCCTTCTGGATAAGCCGGGTTCAGCACTCGGATAAAAATCGTCATCACGCCGATTAATAGTCCGTATGCCCATTTCCCGTTATTGGTAAAAGCTGCCGAGACAGGGTCTGTCGCCATAAAGAAGGTACCAAACGCAACCCCACCAATCACGAAGTGCCAGTAGAACGGCATGGAGAACATGGGGTTAGAGTCTGAACCGATCGCATTCAATAGTAATGAAGCTCCGATTAAACCGACCAACACGCCCGCAACAATTCTCCACGATGCAATCTTCATAAAGATGAGAACCAAGCCTGTTAGTGCGATCAACAACGTGGAGACTTCACCCATCGAGCCTGGTAAATTACCAACAAAAGCATCTCCCCATGAAATTGTTTGTCCTGTCAGATTATTTATCAAAGCACTTTGCCCGCCTTCATACCATTGACTAAGTGGAGTAGCGCCAGAGTAACCATCAGCCGCGACCCACACAGCACCACCGGACATGTTGGCAGGATAGGCAAAGTATAAGAACGCTCGCCCTGCTAAAGCTGGATTTAGGAAGTTTCGTCCAGTACCACCGAAAACCTCCTTCGCCACAACAATACCGAAAGTGATACCTAAAGCCGCTTGCCACAGTGGAATTGTCGGAGGAAGGATCAGCGCAAAGAGTATAGAGCTGACAAAAAAACCTTCATTCACCTCATGCTTTCGCACAATAGCAAACAGAACTTCCCAGAAACCACCAACGATAAACACCGTCGCATAAACCGGGAGAAAGTAAGTAGCACCAAGCCACATTTTACTTCCCCACCCCGCTTGTGAAACCGCATCTAACGAGCCCCATACCCAACTCAGTTGCCATGAAGAAACAAGCGCTTGCTGAGCTGAGGCTTGATCCATTCCATACAACAAGGTATCACTCGCTTGCTGGCCTATGTTGTACATACCCCAGAACATGGCAGGGAAGACCGCCAACCACACCATGATCATAATACGTTTTAAATCGATGCTATCTCGAACGTGAGTCATGCCCTGGTTTACCTTACCAGGCGTGTAAAAAATGGTTTCGACAGCTTCGAAAAGTGGGTAGAACTTGTGATACTTCCCACCTGGACCAAACTTAGGTGTCGCTTTCTCAAAGTAGTGTTTAAGGCTCATAACGCTCCTCCTTTATCTAAAAGATGGTACGCACATGTGTAAAAAGCGATCGTTTTTTAATCTCTTCGTCTTCCTTCTTCGTATTTCACCTTGTTCGCCACTCTTCTGTCTCCTCTTTAAATCCGGCGAACAGTTTATCCAACGAAAAAGGGACCGCTCATGGACACACTCGCCATTGACCTAGCTAGATTCCAATTTGCCTTTACTGTCTCTTTCCACATTATTTTTCCAGCTTTTACGATTGGTTTGGCAAGTTATCTCGCTGTATTAGAGGGCTTGTACATAAAAACGGGCAACAAACAGTACATGCAAATCTATAAGTACTGGATCAAAATCTTTGCCATCAGTTTTGGTATGGGTGTGGTGAGTGGCATCGTGTTGAGCTATCAATTCGGTACTAACTGGAGCGTGTTTGCCGACAAAACAGGCCCAATCCTAGGCCCGCTAATGGGTTATGAAGTTTTTACTGCGTTTTTCCTCGAAGCTGGTTTTTTAGGCGTGATGCTTTTCGGTATGGATAAGGTGGGTAAGAAGCTTCACTTCACCGCGACTTGTATTGTTGCATTCGGGACGTTTTTGTCTGCGTTTTGGATACTTTCGGTTAATAGTTGGATGCAAACACCAGCGGGCTATAGTATCAACGAAGCCGGACAGTTTGTCCCAGAAGACTGGTGGGCGATTGTCTTCAACCCTTCTTTTCCTTACCGGCTCGTTCATATGTTGCTCGCCGCTTACCTTACTACTGCCTTTGTTGTAGCTGGCGTTGCCGCTTATCACTTACTAAAAGCAAACCATAACCCTCTAGCCAGAATTATGTTCTCGATGGCAATGTGGATGGCTGCCATCGTGACACCAATTCAAATCGTTGCTGGAGACATGCATGGATTAAACACCCTTGAACATCAACCCGCCAAAGTCGCCGCGATGGAAGGGCACTATGAGTCTCACCAAGGCGCGCCATTGCTCCTCTTCGGTATCCCTAACGATGAAGAAAAACGCATGGAATACGCACTGGAAATCCCCAAACTCGGTAGTTTGATTTTAACTCATGACCTCAACGGTGAAGTGAAGGGATTAGATGCTTTTCCAGAGGAGGAACACCCTCCTGTATCTATCGTTTTCTGGTCTTTCCGAGTAATGGTCGCGCTTGGTTTTGGCATGCTTGTTATTGGTTTGTGGAGCCTTTGGCTAAGAAAACGTCGCAAACTTTTTGATTCAAGGGCACTTCAACGTATTTGTGTGCTGTTTGCCCCAGCGGGGTTCATTGCAGTTTTAGCAGGCTGGATAACTACCGAAGTCGGTCGACAGCCTTACACCGTATACGGTCTTTTAACCACAGCCAATTCGGCATCGCCTATTGATGCCGCCGCGGTGAGCGTCTCCCTGACGGCGTTCATCGTGGTTTACTTTGTGGTTTTTGGAGCTGGCTTCTTCTATCTCCTACGTTTGATGCGTAAGTCTCCAACTCGATATGAAGAAGGTCTAGATAGCCGACTTCCTGATGGCACGAAAACCGATGCCATCACACATTCTAACCATCTAACCTAGGAGCTAACTCATGGATTACGCATTAATTTGGTACGCTTTGATTGGGCTCGCCGTTCTGATTTATGTCGTGTTAGATGGCTTTGATCTCGGTATTGGTATCCTATTCCTCAGCGCTAATGACGATGAAGAGCGCGACATGATGATGAACAGCATCGCTCCTGTTTGGGATGGGAATGAAACTTGGCTAGTTCTTGGCGGAGGTGGGCTTTTTGCCGTGTTCCCCCTCGCCTACGCGGTCATTATGCCAGCACTCTATGCTCCCCTGATTTTAATGCTGCTCGGGTTAATTCTGCGCGGGGTTTCTTTTGAGTATCGCTTCCGAACACAACGCGGAAAGTTTTTATGGGATAGCGCTTTTTTCATTGGTTCACTCACCGCGGCATTGATGCAAGGCATTATGCTCGGAACCCTGCTCCAAGGTATAGAGGTTAGTGAACGAGCATACGCAGGTGGATGGTTTGATTGGCTTTCACCATTTAGCGTATTTTGTGGCCTGGCGCTTGTTTGTGCTTATATTCTGCTCGGTTCATGCTGGTTATTAATCAAGCTTCCAGAAGAGCTGATGGGGCGCTATTACGTGGTCGCGCGACGATGGGGGCTAGCGATGGTAGCCTGTATATTCATCGCCAGTTTGTGGCTGCCATTGAGCCAAAATATCGTATTTGAACGTTGGTTCTCATTACCAAACTCGCTACTGTTTTTCATTTTACCAATTATTGCAGCGGCACTTATTTGGCAGCTATTCAAAGCCTTACTCGACCACAAAGCCGTCCGAGCCTACGTTCTTGCGATCGGCCTGTTTCTTGTGTCCGCGATGGGTTTCGGTGTCAGTACATTCCCTTACTTGGCCCCATTCGCACTCACTTATCAAGACGTCGCCGCGCCAGACAAAAGTTTGGCATTTTTACTTGCCGGTGCGGTGGTATTACTTCCTCTGATCATAGCCTACACGGCTTATTCGTACTGGGTTTTCCGCGGCAAGATGAAACGTGGAGAAGGATATCACTGATGAAACTAAAACCCATTTTGTGGTTCATTGGCATTTGGCTGGCAAGCGTGGTCGCCTTGTTTATCATCAGTTCGTTGATACGAACTGCGATATTGTAGGCCCAGAGTCTACTGCACCACATCTGAAGCCATTGAGGTCTATACTCAAGCAAGAGTAAAACAACGGAGTGTTTTTATGACCTTAAAGCGGTTTCTGGTAACTTTGATTCCTTTGACGGTTCCACTGTTTTCACCAAATGCATTGGCCGTAGACAAGCAGATGTCATCCGCCATGAAAAGTAAAATGCGGTCTATTTGCTCCGCAACAGACGAGCAGGGCCATTGGCAACTTGCTGAAGCAACTCCTGACGCCAGACGCTCACTCAACATGGTGCTTTATCAAATGAATGCCGATGATAAATTGAAAGCAATTCATGAGGTGAGAACGAAAATGGTCGGCGGCACCCATTATGCGTTTGAGTTCGAGTTGCAAGATGGTCAAGTCTGGAATGCAATCGTTCTGCACAGTGCCCGAGGCGATTACATGATAGAAAGGCACGCCAAGAAAGGTGAACTCTGCCCTAAAGATGGCAGCTCCTAATTCCCAGATTCAAATACAACAAAGGCGACAGTTACGTCGCCTTTGTTTTATACCGTTTTCGCTTCTATCTTCTCATTCACTTTATCGCAAATGTACTCCCCAATCGGCATTGCAGATGTCGCTGCTGGAGAGGGTGCGTTGCAAACGTGCAGGCTTCTTGCGCTCTCGGCAAACAAGAAGTCATGAACCAAGGTTCCGTCGGATAACACTGCTTGCGCACGAATACCCGCAGGATATGGTTTGAGATCGTCGACCTTGATGCTTGGGCAATATTTGTTGACCAACTTGAGATAGCCCGGCTTCCACCACGAGTTCTTAAACTCATCCAATCCGGTTTTTAGATGCTTTTGTGTCACCTTCCAGAAACCGGAGAAACTGAGCATTTGCATGGTATCTTGCAAGCTGAAATTAACCTTGTCGTACCCTTCTCGCTTCCAGCCTTGCACCGCATTTGGACCGACGGTCACACTGCCGTCAATCATGCGAGTCAGGTGGACACCCAAGAAAGGCAAGTCAGGGTCTGGAATTGGATAAATAAGATGATTCACCACCTGGTCGTGTTTGCTATCCAAGCGGTAGTATTCACCACGATAAGGAATGATTTGGAAATCGGTCGGAATAGACATCATCTTAGTCATGCGATCCGCCATCAAGCCGCTGCAAGTGACCAAGAATTTGGCATTGATCTGCATGGTTTGCCCGTCTGAAATGCAGGTCAATTGAACTTCTTCGTCTTTCTCTTCGGCAGCCACCACTTTGGTTCTCAGACTGATTTGACCGCCGAGCTTTTTGAACTCTTCCGCCATCTGCTCAGTAACCAAACGATAATCGACAATACTGGTGGTTTTGACATAAATCGCGCCCAATCCCGTGATGTTTGGCTCAGCCAGCTTGAGTTGAACTTCATCGAGTAGCTTTACGTCGATGCCGTTGACATGGCAGCGCTCATAGAGGGCATTCATGCGTTCGACTTCTTGCTCATTGGTCGCAACCAATAACTTGCCACAGTTCTCCACCGGAATATCGTGCTCAGCACAGAACGAAATGGTTCGCTCTACCCCACGCTTACAAAAATCCGCTTTTAAGCTGCCCGGAGCATAGTACACTCCGGCATGAATCACGCCGCTATTGTGTCCGGTTTGGTGCTTCGCAAAACCGGACTCTTTCTCAACCAATAAAATGGACTTGTCTGGGTGGCGTTGCTGCAGTTGCCATGCTGTCGACACACCAACGATACCGCCACCAACAATGATGTAGTCATAGACTGATTTCATACGACCTCTTATAAAACCGATAGTTGAGATTGTTGCAATTTGAACTTGCGACCACTATAAATGAACACCGCGACAAATACCGCGCAGCTTGCCACACGAACCAACATTGGGATGTCGTGCCAAACCAGCAATGTACCCACCACTACTAACAAGAGACGCGTCAGAATGTTTAGAGGACCTTCCAAGTAGCCTTCAATCGCACCAATCAATGCATAGGTACCGATGATGGCAAAGAAGCCCACGGTAATCACTGACGTCACATCCCAACTGACTAAGCCTGTGTAAGCAATCAACAGCGGTACAAGATACAAACCTTTGGCAATTTTCCATGCCATCAAACCAGTGCGCATTGGCGGTGTTTTAGCGATGGTCGCTGCTGCAAATGCGGTCAAACACACTGGAGGCGTGACGTTACTGTCTTGCGATAACCAGAAGATGATGAGGTGAGCAGCCAGCAATGCCAAGCCTACCGCTTCCATACCCAAACTTTGCTCTAGTAGGGTTTCCATAAAGTCCGCAGGCACTAGCGCCACCATTTCTTTTGCGGATTCCAACGCCATTGGTGCGTTAAGCAGTTCCAACTTTTCTGGCGCCGCCAACATGAAGATGGCTTTTGCTTGTTCAGGCAATTGACCCGATACCATCAATTCAAGCAATTGGTTTTCTGCAATCAACTTGTAAAGCGCAGGGGCAGACAGTGTTCCCAATACAATATACGCCGCTGTTACAGGTAAACCCATACCCAAAACAAGAGAAGCGAGTGCAATCAGAACGATCATGATGAACAAGTCACCATTCGCCCAACCATCGATCATCAATGAGAACGTGTTGCCGATGCCTGTTGTACTGATCACGTTGATCACCAAACCAATACCCACCAGCAATACCGCGGTTGTCGCCATGTTTTTCGCGCCTTGCGAAAGTGCTTCGATGATCGCTTTTGGTCCCATCTTATGATCTTTCGAGAACCAAGACGCCACCACCACAGAAATGATCGATAAGCCTGCAGCGTAAGTTGGCGTAAAGCCTTGAACCAGCAAAGTAACCAATACCGCCAGCGGGATAAGGTTGTGCCAACCGCTGATCAACACTTTTAATAGAGATTCATCGCTGGTCGTGATTTTTTGAACGCCGCTGCGTTTGGCTTCGATACGCACAAAGAACGCAACAGACAAGAAATAGATAAGAGCAGGAATGAAAGAAACCGCAATGATATCAACATAAGGAATTTGCGTGTAAGACGCCATGATGAAAGCACCCGCCCCCATCACTGGTGGCATCAACTGACCACCTGTCGACGCTGCTGCTTCAACCCCCGCAGCAAAGCGCGAAGGGAAACCTGCTTTTTGCATTAAAGGAATACTGATAACACCGGTAGAAACCGTATTTGCCACACTAGAGCCTGATACTGAGCCCATCAAACCGGAGCCAATCACCGCAATAAAACCCGGACCACCGATGATTTTGCCAGCCGCTGCACGTGCCACATTGATGATGTAATCGCCGACACCAGAGCGCACAAGAAACGCACCAAACAGAATGAACATGAATACGAAAGTCCAACTGATGCGCGAGATAGAACCAAACATGCCCTCAGAAGAATAAAAGCTGCGGTAGAGCAAGGTTTCCATGCTCAAACCCGGGAAGTGAAAAATACCTGTCGCCCACTTACCCCAAAGCACAACGTAGCTTAAACACACCACAATCAGCACTGGAATAAACCAGCCCATGGTGCGTCGAATCAGCTCAATCACAATCAGGATTGCCATAATGGCGAAGACCCAATCGCTGGTCACGAACTTGACGCCACGTTCATACAGCGCATCTTCGGCATAGGGAATGTAGAGCAAACACGCGACTGCGCCCATGGCAATTAACACATCGATGCCGAGTGCAAGCTTACTCTGCTTAAGAGAGATATGAGCCGGATACCAAAGCGCACAAATCACCGCAAAGCCAGCAAAGTGGGTCGCGGAAATCCATAACTCTGGTAACGTCGATAAGGTATTAAACCAAATGTGCAAAGCAGACAACACCACGCCAAACACTGTGATTGTGGTGGTTACCCACGGAAAATCAGTGCGCGTGGGCAGCTCAAATTTCTGCAATTCCTTTTCTATTGAGTCGCTCATCTCATACTCCAAGCTCTGGCGGCTTTTTCCATCTTAGAAATCGGTAGGGATAAAATGCCCCGAGCCGAAACTCGGGGCGAAGTTGGCGTTATTTCGCCATTAGGTCTGATGGGATTTCGATGCCCATTTCTTTGTAGTAACGCACCGCACCTGGGTGAAGAGGCACTGGCAAGCCAGCGATCGCTTTCTCAATCGCCATTGCTTTTGTTGCTTTGTGGATGCCTTGTAGGAAAGGCAGGTTCTCGTAGATCGCTTTGGTTAGCTGGTAAACGTCTTCTTCCGAGATATCTTCACGAACTGCCAAGAAGTTAGGCTGTGCAATGGTGGTGATCGGCTTATCTAGACCCGGGTACGTGTTCGCTGGGATCTCGTACTTCGTCCATAGGTTGTAATTGCCGTTCGCCTCTTTGATTTGTTCGTCAGTAAACGAAAGAATCGAAATGTCTTTACCCAACGCAGCAAAAGCTTGAGTGACCGCACCAACAGGTACACCCGCAGGCGTGTTCATGCCGTCAATGGTGCCGTTTTGAAGTGCGCTCGCACTGCCGCCGTAACCCATGTAAGCAAGATTGAATTTATCAGGGTCGACCTTCAGACCTTTCATGATTTGGCGACCCGAGTTCTCAGTACCAGAGTTCTTCTTACCGATAGAGAACTTCTTGCCATCTAGGTTGTTCAGGTCAGTCACCGTGCCAGTTTTTGCTAAGTCAGAGCGAACAATAAAGTGCTCAACGTTTTGCCACAGCATAGAGACTGAACGCAGCTGCTCTTGGCGACCGCTTTTCTCATAAGGACCTTCGCCAGACCAAGCCCATGCACCGTAAAGACCTTGTAGAATCGCGAACTGTGCTTCGTTTTCGTTCAGCAGTTTGACGTTTTCACCAGAGCCCGCAGAGCTGATTGCAGAAAGGGAGAAGTGGTGCTTTGGTGCCAACTTCACTTTGCTTAACGTCGCCAACGCTACGCCCACAGGGTAGTAAGTACCACCTGTCGATGCCGTTGCAAGAATATAGCTACGATCTTCTGCCGCAGCGTTAGCAGCAATACCAAAAGAAGTCACAGCGACAGCCAAAGCTTTTACCAGCTTATTCATTTTCATTATTACTCTCCGTGTAGTCGTTTCACGATTGGGGATTTACATCATGTTAAACCTTTATTAACAACAAATTCCCTAGAGCAATTGAAATGCCAACTTTTAACCCTTTGTATTTATTGAACTAAGTACTGAAAGACATCAAAAATGAGCAAAATCATGCTGATTTGATAGCAAAGTAATGAGCAAGATCTTGCTCATTGAAGAGGAGAAGGTTGCACGCCTAGATCGCAAAAGGTTAATAAAATGTGATCAAGACAAAATAAATGCACAATTCACTAATAAGCAATATTTTGCCGATGCAATTTTGGATTGAATTGCAACTAATGAGCATCTTAACAATAAGAAGAAAAAGCGCATCATTCTAAACTGCTCAATTTATCAGCGGAGGTTTATAGCCTAAACGACTACAAATAGCACAAAAATACAGCAAAGAAAGCCATGTTACAAAAATGAAAAGTCATTTATTCTAATTTTTAATTTAAAAAGCAGCTCGATCCACCAGTTCAGAAATAAACATTGACCGTATCAACTTATTTTCTACTTCGGGGTTGTGCCAATGGCCCTATGTTCGTTAGTGTAACAACACGCCAAGGCAAACGTATTCCTTGGTATTTTTTCGTCTTTAAGGATCACCCATGTCAGCAACTGCGCAATTACAATTCGCTTTAAAACGCCCATCTGGCGTTGCTGCTGCGATCCTCCTGCTCTCTCTGGAACTGATTCAGAGCTGACAGGCTATATCTAAACTTTCTGTCAGCTTGAGAAGAAGCTGACGGGAACACCACATACTCCTCCCATTCCTTTCAGTTTCTTCCAAGCGAAACATAAGAGGAATAACAATGTTAAGCGCACGCAATATCGCCGCTTTGGGCTTCATGACTTTCGCCATGTACTTAGGCGCGGGTAACCTGATCTTCCCTCCATTTTTGGGTTACCAGGCAGGTGAAAACTTTCTGAGCGGGATGTCTGGCTTCCTCTTAACGGGCGTAGGCCTGCCTGCAATGGCACTGGTGATGGTGGCTATAGTAAACGGTTCAGACAAACTAACCGCCGCCCTACCTAAACCTTTGGCGACCAGTTTTTGGGTGATGGTATTTATTGTGATTGGTCCTGCGTTCGTGATCCCACGTGCGATTACCGTAGCTTACCAATTTAGCTTTGCACCAATGTTTGGTGATGCCGCTTTGGTGCCTTTCACTATTGCCTTCTGTGCTATCACCATTCTATTTGCCCTATATCCGCGTAAGTTGGTCGACAACCTAGGCAAGATCTTAACGCCTGCATTGATGGCGATCTTAATCATCATGTCTGTGACGGCTTTGGTTTCTCCTGCAGGCGAGCTAACTGCCGCAACGGGACCATACGTATCTGGCGCATTTGCTGAAGGCTTGACCCAAGGCTACATGACCATGGATGCGCTAGGTTCTATCGGTTTTGGTTGGATCATCTTCCGCGCGATTCGCAGCATGGGTGTGGATTGTCCGAAAGCCACAGCAAAATACACACTAATTGCTGCTTTAATGTACGCGGTTGCCATGGCATTTGTTTACATCTCATTGGCTTATATTGGTTCGACAAGCTCATACTTGGGTTCTGAGTTCAGCAATGGTGGCGACATTTTAACGGCATTCACCTTCAGCCACTTCGGCGCATTTGGCTCACTATTACTAGGTGCCGTGATGGTATTGGCGTGTTTGACTACTGCTATCGGCGTAACCACAGCAGGCAGTGAGTTTTACGACAACACTTTCAGCAAAGTGAACTACAAAGGCTGCGTTATCACGACCATGGTATTGGCTGGTTTGATCGCCAACGTAGGTCTAGAGCAACTATTGGCTATCACATTACCAGCGGTTGTGGCGCTTCACCCAGTAGCGATTGCATTGATGATCATGGCACCAGTGCGCAACAAGATGTCGCAAATCATGGTCGTCGCGACGGCGTTCACTGCTCTAACGTTTGGTTGTGTTGATGCGCTGCACATCCTAGGTTACATGCCAAGTTCCACTGATGAGTGGATGGGTAATTACATGCCTCTGTACAATGACTTTGCTAGCTGGATTGTGCCTAGCGTATTTATGATGATTGTTGGTCTGCTGTTTACGACGAAAACCAACCAAACCGAACAATTCGAGCTGGTGAATGAATAGCCGTTTAACATAAGACATCGCTCAATAAGTGCGTTACTATGTAGCTCGCTTATTGATATCAGGCAAAGGAGTTGCCTGAATGAAAGATTGATATGGGTCGCCTATGGATAATCAGTATCTAGACATCAGAACACTGAACTTTATCGTTATTCTGTTCTCTTGCATTTACTCTATTAGTCTGCTTTGTTATCAATACACTCAGGGTAGAGTCAAAGGCTTAAAAACCTTCTCGATATCACTACTGTTTATTGGTTTAGGCCCTTTTTTACTTGGCTTTAGAGGCTCTGCGCCAGACTGGCTGACCATCGTCATAGCCAACACTCTCATATTAGTCGGCTTCTTGCTTACGCTATATAGCGTAAGCATTTTTCGTCAATACCCTTTAAAATTGGCTCACTGTCTCACCTTGTTAACACCTGTTTTCAGTGGTTCATTTTACTATTTCACCTTCCATGATCCTTCTATCAAAAGCCGTATTATTTATCTGAGCATGTATATTTGTATCGTCACCTTCTTTAGTGGTGTCGCTATGCTTAAAGGTACCCAAAAGGACTTAAAGCTTCCTGTTAAAGCAATGGCTTACTCTTTCTTTGGATTTAGTTTTTTTATGGGATTTAGGGCGCTTTGGAGTACTTTTTCAGGTGAGTTACCAAGCTTTATGGTCGCAGGCCTTATCCATCAGCTGACTTTCTTATTTAGCATCTGCCTGATCGTTGCTTTGAGCTTTAGTATGCTGTGGTTAATTAACGGACGCTTGGTGCAATCCATTAATGATCTCTCTCATTTAGATGCACTCACAGGGCTATATAATCGTCGAGCCATGGAAGAAATCGTTCCAAACTTGGTTAGTAAAGCACATAAAAAAAGCCAAGCAATCAGCATTATTATGACTGATGTAGACAAGTTCAAAGCGATTAATGATCACTATGGTCACACGGTTGGCGACTCCGTCATGGCAACGATCTCCACTATTTTTAAAAAGCATCTTCCTGAGTCAGCCTGCATTGTGCGATTTGGTGGTGACGAGTTCATGATTGTTTTGCTCGAAAAAGCACAGCAAGCCAAAATTTTCGCAGAGCAAATTCGCCTTGCGGTCGAAACTGAAACCGCTTTGCAATCATTTAAAACTGAAGTGACCATGAGCTTTGGTATCAGTCAGTTATCTGAGGGGCAATCACTTCAAGAGGCGCTTGCTGAAGCAGACGAAGCGCTATATAGCTCTAAACATACAGGAAGGAACCTCGTTACCTTGTTTGGAGAAGGTAAAGACCTAAATTATAAGTTTGTCCCAGCTCCTGCCAAAAGCGCATAATATGTTTGTTATGCCAATGATTTTACATTAGCTAGAAATCGTACTAAGTATAGTCGGAGCGATTCAAACCAAACTTCTGCATCTTTTGGTTAAGGGTTCGACGTGGTAAATCCAACTCCTGCATCACCTCATTGATGCGTCCATGATGCCTGACTAAAGAATCATGTAGCACCTTACGTTCAAAGTTATGTAGCTGAATCGCCAACGGCACGCCCGCATGCGTCTCTTCGGTTGTTGAGGATGGTCGACTGGAGAGAATTTCCATCACGGAGACGGTTTCATCCAATGCAAAACGCATCGCTACATTCCTAAGCTCACGTACGTTACCGGGCCAAGAGTAAGCAAGAATGGCCTTTCTATCGGCTTCACTCAGCGGACGACTCTCAGGATTACTTTTCAGAGCAAAGTGTTCGAACAAGATCAACGCATCTTCTTCTCGCTCACGTAGTGGTGGCAAATAGATCTGTGCCACATTAAGACGATAGTACAAATCCTGACGAAACTCGTCATGATCATTGAGATCTTCTTTCGCGGCGGCGATCACTCTTAAATCAACCGAGATCTGTTGGTTACCCCCAACGCGCTCAACCGTATGTTCCTGTAATGAACGCAAGACTTTCACCTGCATGGACAGCGGCATACTCTCGATTTCATCAAAGAATAAAGTGCCTTTATCCGCGTATTCCAACTTACCAATGCGCTTTTTACCCGCTCCGGTAAATGCCCCTGCTTCATGCCCAAACAGCTCACTTTCAAACAGGTTCTCAGGAATAGCGCCACAGTTGATTGGCACAAAATGATAGAATCTGCGTTGGCTTTCATTATGCAAACTGGTCGCCACCAACTCTTTACCACAACCTGTTTCACCGTAAATGATCACGTTGGTATCAATGCGCGCTAACTTGGCTACTTGTTCTCTAAGCTGTTGCATCACTCGGCTTCGCCCAATCAACACTTCTTCTAAGCCGCTAACGCTAGAAAGGTACTCTTGGCGATCTTGGGTAGAAGTTTGTGCGCGATAACTCTCGACGGCTTCGGTCACACGTTGAGATAAACGCTCAGGTTGGAAAGGTTTCTCGATAAAATCGAACGCACCGTTTTGTAATGCGCCTACTGCCATATCGACATCACCATGTCCGGTAATCAAGATAACTGGCGTTGGAATGTGATTGGCAATCAGGCTTTCTAGTATCGACAAACCATCGGTGTCTGGCAGGCGAACATCACTGACAATCGCATCAAATTCTTGGCTAAGAATGGCCGCTTTGCCCTCTTCGCCTAAACTGAATGCGGTCACATCAAACCCCGCCAGTTGCAGCCATTGGCTGGTAGCCTGACGAACAATGTCATCGTCTTCGATAAGTGCAATTTTAGGGATGTCGTCAAAAGCCATGAGTTACTGCCTGCTTTATGGGATGGGAAAGAAATCGCTCTTTATTAACGGTAGCAAAAACCACTGAGGAGAAAAGGAGCTAGATCTCACTTCTTGCTTACAAGTCTTTAACATCCAACCAGTTAGGCGCACTCTTTAATGACTGTCGATGAGAACGCATTAGCTGAATGGAGTCAGTATGCAGCGCAAAAGGAATGGCAAAACATGGCTTGTGGTCGCAATTGCGGTAGTGCTGATGTTGTCTTGTTATAGCGCCAGTAGAGAAGTTGCCCGTCAGTGGTTAAGCGTACAAACTCAAACCGAAGCTCAGCAAAAGCTGCTCGACTATATTGGTGAAGTTCGCCGTGCACTCAAACGCTTCTACCACTTACCTTACCTCGTCACCAATAACCCAGAAACCATCGCTTTTGTGAAAGGGAATCTGACTTATTACGAGCCGTTGCAAACCCAGCTGACTCAACTCGATAAAGCCGCCAATACGGAAGGTTGGCTAATCCTGTCTAACTCTGGCGAAGTATTGGTCTCAAGTTTGATCGAAGAGCGCTTTAGCCTGTCTGACCGAAAAGCCATTGTGGAACAAATTCACAATCAAGGCGGCGGTGTTTCCTTGGTGAACAAAACCAAAGGTTCGAGCCCGTTGTATTATCTTGCAGCCCCTATCTACGATGGTCTGAATATCGCTGGCATTGTGGTGGTGCAAATCAACCTTAGCTTATTAACCGAACAGACCATTACTAGCCAAGACATCATTACGTTGCAAAATCGCCAGCAACGCTTTTTCCTATCGAGCAGCTCGCTCTATAACGCTGACTGGTTTAACGAACCGAGCAACACCGTTCAGTTAGAAACGCAGCGCTTATACGACAACACCAACATCAGTGCGTGGACGCTCAACCAGCAACGCTATTTTGCGCACACCGTAAAATTGGATGATTTGAATTGGTACGTCAGCTACCTCACCCCTTCTAAGCCGATTCAGCAAACCATAAACGTGATTGGTTGGAGCGTAGCGGCGCTGCTCTTGTTGGTTGTATTACTCGTCATCATTGGTCTACAACGTCGCCAAAAGCACATCAATCAACAGCGAATTCAAGCCCTGTTGGAAGAGTCCCAACGCCGCTTGAAACAGATGATCAATAAAACCCACGTTGGTTTGCTATTGATTGATGAACAAGGGCAACTGTTCGATCTCAACCCAATGGCGAAACGTTTGTTCTGTTTACCAGAAAGCGTCAATCGACACGCTTTTGCTTGGGAGTTATTCGATGCAGGCAATCCTAATTCCACCACACTTAAGTTGCTCAAGGACTTACCTAAACATAAAGAGCTCGCAGAGATCAGTACGGTCGAAACCATTGCCAGACGCAGTGACGGTAGCGTCTTCCCTGTCTTGTTCTCATTGACCAGTTTCCCTTGGCATGGCGAGCAGTATTTCCTTGCGACGATCATCGACATCAGCAAGCGGAAAAAAGCCGAGCAATCACTGCAACAGGTCAACCAAGAACTGGCGCAGCGAGTAGAAGAGCGAACTCAAGCACTAAAAGAGGCGCAAAGCCAGTTGATTGAATCGAGCAAAATGGCCGCCTTAGGTCGCATGTCGAGCGCGATTACTCATGAGCTCAATCAGCCACTGACAGGCTTGCGTACCCTGCTCACAACAAATGAACTGTTAGCAGAACGTGGCGAAACCGAGATGATGAAAGCCAACAACGTATTGGTGCAGAAGCTGATTGATCGCATGGCAAGCATGACCAGCCAGTTAAAGACGTTCGCCTATAACAAACCAGAAAGCCTACAAGCAATTTCTCTTACCTCCGCACTCGAAGAGACCTTGCGCGTCTATCAATCCCAATTAGATAAGGTGGATGTGCGTGTTCGGGTTCCTCATGACTTACCTAACATCATGGGTGAAGAACAACGACTGCTTCAGGTGCTCGGTAATCTTGTCTCGAATGCGCTAGACGCAATGAACAACACCACCAACCCGCAGCTCAACTTGATCGTCAATCCAACTGTTAATCAGGTCGAACTGATCGTCAGTGACAATGGCTGTGGCGTGTCGAATGAGATGCTTGAATCCATGTTCGAACCCTTCCAAACCTCAAAGAAAATTGGTGAAGGATTGGGGCTGGGTTTAGCGATTACAGCCAACAATATGCGTGATATGCAAGGGAAAGTCAGCGCACAGCTCAACACTACTGAAGGAATGTCCTTCATCTTAGTATTTAAACTCGCTCCTCACCGAAGCTGACCTAACTTCTCCCATCTCTCAATCCTTTTCTCTCAATAAGAGAGCAATATAAATCCTGTTCAACTTTATAAAGCGAGTTGCCTAACCTACGCTTAACTTGATGAATCGCCACATACCATTCATCAGAACAATTTTTGGTGGTTGACACCAGTTTTAGCTCCCACCGTCTAATTTAATGATAAGTAATTATTTAAAAGTAAGAATGGATGCGTTATGAGAAAAATAACTTTAGCTGCAACAGGAGCGCTTTTTATATTATCACCTCACGCTTTTTCTGCACCTTACGCTGCCGACGCTCGAAGTCATGGTATGGGAAATACAGGCGTCGTTTCTGCTGACTATTTGACCGCGCCCCTACATAACCCAGCCTTGGGTGCCCTCTATCGAGAAAATGATGATATCGGTCTGCTCATTCCGGCTGTCGGGGTCAATATCCACGACGAGGATGAAGCGTTGTCAGCCGTAGATGACGCCCAAGACCTTTATGATAGTATTCAGGGCATTCCTACTCCAGCGAACGAGGCCGAGCTTAATCGCCTCCTCGATCAGTTGGATAAGAGCGTCCCAGTTGTCATTAACGGAGGGCTAAGCCTCGCAATTGCTATTCCGACGCGCTACATGTCTGTAAACCTGTTTAGCACTGGTTATGTGGAGATACTTGCTGCACCCGATATCTCAGATTCAACAAACACCGCAGATCGATACCTCAACTCTGCCGTTAACCTAGCTGCTTTCGGTAATGTGGAATATGGTATTGCTCTATCTCGTGCTTACACTATAGGCGAACAACAATTCGCATTTGGTATTACACCAAAATACCAACAACTTAAAACCTACACACAACGTACAACACTAGACGACTTTGATATCGAGGATTACGACAAAAGTGAAGTATCAAAGAATACTTTCAATATGGATCTTGGGGTCGCTTGGTATCACAACGCATTTAGAGCAGGCCTTTCATTAAATGACGTCTTCGAGCAAGATATTGAAACAAAACTGGGCAACTATACCTACGAACTCACACCACAAGCGACAGTTGGCATCGGTTATGTCGGGAACTATGTAGCTCTGAGCTTAGACGCCGATCTCACCAAACAAAAGCGCTTTAAAGAGCTCGACGATGACACTCAGTTTATTCGTGTCGGTATCGAGGGGAATGCTTGGGGGTGGGCACAACTTCGCGCTGGTTATGAAATTGACCTAGAAAATAATCTCGATAACTCAGTGACAGGTGGCATTGGCATCAGTCCTTTTGATGTGATCAGTTTAGACCTCGCTGGCTCTTACGCTGGCGATAACCAGTTTGGCGCGGCGGCGAATTTAGCATTTACGTTTTGAATATGAATGCCAATCTAAATTCACTTAGGTTGGCATTGTTAACAACCATCCTATATATCAATGTTTATCATTACTGACGTTTGGTGATGAACTGATAAAAATACGATCTCGATACAAGTATCGAGGTGTCTCCTACACTATTCTCAAGCAATAAATCCACAAACATTTCCTAAATATAAAGAGTGAGAAGCATGATTAAGTTTCCTGAACATTTTCTTTGGGGCGGTGCCATTGCTGCAAACCAAGTAGAAGGGGCGTACAACCTTGGGGGTAAAGGGTTATCGACATCAGACATGCTGCCAAACGGTATTTTGAGTCCGCATCAAACCCGTGAAGAACGTACACCGGGTATCAAAGACGTGGCGATCGACTTCTACAATCGCTACCCAGAAGACATTGCGCTATTTAAAGAGATGGGCTTTAACTGTCTGCGTCTCTCTTTGGCATGGAGCCGCATCTTCCCGAACGGGGACGAACTAGAACCTAACGAAGAAGGTTTGGCGTTCTACGATAAAATTTTTGACGAACTTGCCGAGCACAACATCCAACCTTTCGTGACCTTATCTCACTACGAAATGCCTTACGCACTGGTTGAAAACTATGGCGGTTGGGGCGATCGTCGCGTCATCGAATTCTTCGAACGTTATGCTCGCACAGTGCTGGAACGCTACAAAGACAAAGTGAAGCTGTGGTTAACCTTCAACGAAATCAATATGTCTCTACACGCACCATTTACTGGTGTTGGTTTGCAAGAAGGCGCCAGTGAACAAGAGATTTACCAAGCGATTCACCACCAGCTAGTCGCAAACGCAAAAGCGGTAAAACTGTGTCAGCAAATCGTACCTAACGGCAAAATTGGTAACATGCTGCTTGGCGCAATCAACTACCCATACACCTGTAACCCTGATGACGTGCTTGCTGCAATGCATGAAAACAACAAGTGGTTGTTCTTCGGTGATGTACAAACACGTGGTCAGTACCCTGGCTACATGAAGCGTTACTTCCGTGAAAACGGCATCGAAATTCAGATGGAAGCAGGCGACTTAGAAGAAATTGCATCGGCAAGTGTCGATTTCATCTCATTCAGCTACTACGCAAGTGGCTGTGCAAGTGCGGATCCGAAACAGAAGGAAGTGGGTAACATTGTCGATAGCGTACCAAACCCATACCTTGAAAAGAGCCAGTGGGGTTGGTTGATCGATCCAAAAGGCCTGCGCATTCTGCTGAACTTCCTTCACGATCGCTACCAAAAACCACTGTTTGTCGTAGAAAACGGCTTAGGTGCACGTGATGAAATCGATGAAAACGGTGAGATTCAAGATGATTACCGCATCGCTTACTTGAACGACCACCTTGTGCAAGCACACGAAGCGATTCTGGATGGCGTTGAGTTGATGGGCTTTACCAGCTGGGGGCCAATCGATTTGGTCGCGAATTCAACCGCTGAGATGAGCAAACGTTACGGCTTTATCTATGTCGATCGTCATGATGATGGGCAAGGAACGCTAGAACGTAAACGTAAGAAAAGCTTTTTCTGGTATCAAGACGTGATTCGTACTTCAGGCGGTTCATTGAAAAGCTAAGCCTGTTGTCTAGGTATAAAGTGCAACTAGGCATTCGCCTAAACCATCAAGCCCTGCAATTGCAGGGCTTGAATTTTAAGGTGTTTATTCATTTAGAGATTAAACTGCAATCTCTCCACCGTCTTCACGGCGAATAACCACTGTCGCCGCTCGTGGGCGCACAGAAACACCAGCAGGCGTTTCTTCGGCTGCATCTTCACTGTATGGCCAGTTACCTGGGTGCTGAATATTCACAAACAATGATTTGTAATCAGGGCTGATGGTAAAGCCTGTTACTTCACAACCATTTGGTCCGACAAAGAAGCGTTTCAATTCAGCTTGATTATCCGCACCAATCACAGCTTGATCACCATTCTCATCTGTTAGCTTAGATGGAACAACAGCCAACATTTGATCATTGGTGTAAGACGTGACTTCATCTGCGCCGTTATCAGTCTGAATCCACAAAATACCACGGCCATCAAACGCTAATCCGTCTGGGCTCGCAAACTGGTTTAGCTCATTCAAGCCAGAACGGTTGGTATCTGCATCACCATTTGCTGGCGAACCAAACACAAAGATATCCCAAGTAAAGTCAGTTGCTGAAGCTCCTTCATCCCAACGAATAACATGACCAAACTTATTATTCAAACGTGGATTCGCAGGATTGGTTTCATCTGTACGGCGCGTATTGTTCGTCAATGTTAAATATACTGAACCCGTGAATGGATCAACCGTACACCACTCTGGTCGATCCATTGGTGTTGCCCCAACTAAATCCGCCGCGCCAGCAGTATTGATGATAATTTCAGCCAGTGAGTTAAAGTGATCCGCTAACGTACCACCAGCGGTTGTTACGCTATCAAGCGTTAATGGTAACCAAGTACCTGTGCTGTCTTCATTGAAGCGCGCCACATACAGTGTGCCTTCGTCCATGTACTTGTCACCCATCGCCAAGCGATTATCAGGGTTAGCATCTGCTGGATCCCACGCTGCCGCAGATTCAAATTTGTATAGGTATTCAAAGCGAGAATCGTGGCCAGAATAAAATACCACTGGTTTGCCTTCTTCAAGCTTACCGAAAGTACAGCCCTCGTGACGGAAACGACCTAGCGCAGTACGTTTCTTCGCACGTGAGTTTTGCGTGTAAGGGTCAATCTCGACAATGTAACCGTGACCATTGGCTTCATTACGGTAATCATCCATCGCACTTGCTCCTGTTGGAGCCACATTAAAGCGAGAGAACTCATCAAGACGCTCTTCTGCATTTCCTGCTAATGTCTCCCACAAGTAGCGTGTACTTTGATCATCGACACCAATGCGATCTTGCTCTTCTGTACGAGTCCCGGCATTAACAAAGTAACCTGGCCAGTTCTCTTCACACGTTAAGTACGTGCCCCACGGCGTGTAGCCGTTGCCACAGTTGTTTAACGTACCACGCGCTTGGCTGCCATCTGGCGAGAAACGAGTGACAGTTAAAGATGTGTGGGCTACCGGGCCAGACAAATCCATGACTGTCGCACCAGTATAACGACGGTTTAGTGGGTCGGTATCAACCAACTTCCACATGTTATCTTCCAGTTGAATGCGAACCACTGATACACCGTGCGCGTTAATCTCTTTGCGCACTTCATCTACAATGGTACGTACGCCATTTTCAACCGTCGGACCGTTTGGATGCAGTGCTGATGTGTCGATGTACTCGTGGTTAATACATAGCAAGCCATCTGTAGTGCTATCGTTCAATGGGAAAAAATGCATGCCGTCATGGTGCATGCCTAGCGCATTTAACTGATCGGTACTGGTGTTGGTACCATCATTTTGCCATGCGCTGCCTTGTGCATTAAGTGGTGTTCCCCAAGGTACTAGTACTTGTGCGGTGTAACCTTGTGGAATTGAAACTGCGTCAGTGAGTGAGCCAGGGATAGATTCAAAGTTAAGAACGGCTTTAGATGCGCCCGAACCACTGCTTACTGTACTCCCTGAGTCAGACGAGTTACAACCAGCCAATCCGAAAGCACCAAACGCTGTCATCGCACTGATACCTAAACCACCTTTCAGAATGCTGCGTCGAGATAGGCTCGCTTCTAATACTTCTTCAAATGGTTTGTTTTCACTTTGGTTATAACGCTTCGCGTCAAAGGTTTCCTTGCTCATTTTTACTTTCCCGATCTTATAGTTTAATTAATAAATAAGTGATTAGTTGAACGGCAAGAAGTTTGGATAAGAAAAATGACAAAAGTGCTTAAAACATATGAAACTTGTGTTTCAACAATACTGCGAACCAACCAACACAGCTAACGAAGCAATTAAATTCTGGTCACATAATCACCAACTGTATCGCTTCATTCTGATTTTACTTGGGCTAAAGTGTGATAGAAGGTATAAGGTGTACGAAATCAAATCATCTACGAGAGATAATCATGAAATTAGACAAGATCGATAACAAGAGCCGTCGTATCCGTAAAAAGCTGTTCTTAGGTGAGTTCGCAATCCTAGGTTTCGAGATCAGCTGTGAAACAGACATTAACGACTTCGACCGTTACGATGCATTCGTTGATGACTTTATCGACTACATTGACGAGCTTGGTCTTTGCTTCGGTGGCGGTGGTCTAGAACTGTTTGAAGGCTTCCTATGTTCTACTGACCGTTACGGCAGTGCGACTGAAGAACAGAAAGCGCAAGTTATCAAATGGTTAGAAGCACGCCCAGAAGTGAAAAGCGCGCAAGCGGGCGAACTAGTTGACGCCAACTACCTGTAACTAAAGGGCAACCTGTAATACGCAGAGCTCAGTAAATGGTAGAGAAAGCTGGTCTTAAGACTGGCTTTTTTATTTTTGGAAGAATGCGATATTAAAAATAGGGTGCTTGGGAAGTTGCGCGGAGTGATTGTGGCGTTTTTGAGCTGGCAATCAACGGGAAACTGCGTTCCACAGCCAGCTCGTGCCTTTAGGTATAATTAACTATGATTTTTTAGCTGGGGCGTCTTTCGTGTCTTTCCAGTATTGAATACGCACACGATGTAGCTGAGCTCTTCTAGTCTTTTTCATAGTAAAGTCCCTCATCTTATATAAGTAACGCTCCTCATGGAGCTTATTGTCTAAGGTCGTATCCCCTTCAATCTATAAGGGAATCAATCATTTAACCGTGACCAATTTCACAACATAATGATAATTACCGGTTTCTTGCAGCCTGTTTTTACTGGCAAACGGCATATTATCTATCTGACACGGTTAACTTACTCACCAGATATGACAGAAAAATGGCAATCAAGTTCCCTACTTATACTGTCATTGAATCTTAATAAGGATTAACAAGGTGGGCATTTCAGATTTACCATACTGTTTATAAAAACCGCAAGAATTTTTATTTCTTTTCAAACAAATCTCTACTCAAGATCAATTCACTTTCATCTTTATCGTCTCCCTTTTAACGCATTGTGATCCAGTTCAATCCACAGAACTCGGAACAAAAAGCGCACATTAATACATTCACCACCAAACTTGTGCGAGATCTCTTACAAGAGTTGTAAGCAAATAGATTAATCACCTCTAAGAGCAATGCCAGAAAAAACATTAAATATATGATTTAAAAGTAATATTTAAATTCACTTAAAATAATAAGTAAAAATAATTTAGAAAAGTTAATTGAGTCAAATCAGCAAAACATCAATACTCAATTTGTCGACAGGATGTTGGCGGGAACAGGAAAAAAGCCTAAAGGATTGGGTATCTTCAGGATGAAGATTTGATAGCTTAGGATGAGTTGTCAGCAAGGATGTAGTTAAGCTCTAGGATAGAGTTCGCCCGTCAGGATGATAGGCAAGAATGGACACCGCTAGGAAGGCGATGAACAAGGAACTCGGTTAAAGGACTTAGCCACAATCAAGGATAGATGCAGGGAGCACCTATTAGTAGCTGGATTGCTGCGAAAAAGAATAAGCCCCGTCTGGGAAACCAGGCGGGGTTTTATTTTGTCTGTAATGTATTGATAGCGATTCATCTTTATCGTTTAAGTCTTCTCTGTTTTCATAAAACACCGTGCTATCATTTTCTTTACGTCTCCCAACAAAGCTCTCAGAAAATCACACACTATGCTTAATCCTGTTTGGTTACATACATTTAAGACATTGATTGAAGTCGGTCATTTTACGCAAACGGCAGAAAAACTTTTTATGACTCAGCCTGGCGTCAGCCAACACATCAAAAAATTAGAGCAAAGTTGTCAGCATGCCTTGATCAAGCGCGAAAACAAAAGCTTCGAATTAACCGAGCAAGGCAGGATTGTCTACGCATATGCGCTCGAGTTAGAAGATAGAGAAAAGAAGCTGCTCGAAGAGCTCAGTTTTGATGATGCGTTTTCAGGCCATTGTAAACTGGCTTGTTCTGGTGCAATGGCGTTAATGTTGTATGGGCCCATTTTGGAGAAGCAAAAACAGCACCCGAGCTTATCGTTACATTTAGAAGCCGCGCCAAATCAATCTATTCTCAACGCCATAACGCAAGGGCACATCGATATTGGTATCGTGACTGATGTTCCCAACAAAGGTCTGTTTCACAGTGAGCGAATTGGTAAAGAGAGGTTGTGCTTGGTTCTGCCAAAGCATTATCAAAATAAGCAGATAACGCCACAACTCTTGCATGACTGTGGTGTCATTAGCCACCCTGATGCCGAGCATTACATGACGCTGTTTTTTGACCAATGTGAAGAACCACAGCTCCAAGAAATTAAGATGAGCGATTTACCATTATCCGGCTACGTAAATCAATTGAGCCAAATTTTGCTGCCTGTCAGCAAAGGACTTGGCTTCACCGTGCTGCCTCAAAGTGCGGTCGACAATTTTCCACTAAAAGACACGTTATACATTGCTCAACTGAAAAACACTGTATGTGAAGAGCTATTTCTGGTTCGTAAGCGCAGTCGTGCTCTACCTCTGCGCTATCAGACCATCAAAGAAGTGTTATTGGATGTGATCGGTGGTGCGCATCAATGATGTTAGCCACTCTTCGCTGGTAATGCGTTCCTCTTGGCAATCCACCCAATATGGTTTGCCAGATAACCAACTTTTCGACGCAACTTCTTTTATAAACACATCCACGGAATCAACGTCATCTTTGGCGTAATCCCATTTATTGCGCATGTGTTCTGCTGCTTCTTGATTAGTGTACGACTTGCCGTTGCGGATAAAGGTGCAAGAGGATTGCTCAACTCGTGTTATCAACGTCAAGATATCTTGCTCTACTCCTGCTAGTGCAAAGGTAGGCAGAATGCTTAATGTAAGTAACAACGTCCACTTTGCTTTCATCGCACCTTTATCCTTATCCCTGACCAAGTAACTACTAATAAGTGACTTAACTATTCTGATGTTTGGCTTTTTAGCTCAGCCATTATTGCCACCATGCCTTCGCAGGCTGAGGCTCCGCAATCGCCAAGCGTTGACCAATCTCAGGGCTCACTAACGTTACACCGCGCTCTTCACTGATATCTAACGCGCGTTGCATCGGCTCATTCCAATCATGCATCGATAAATCAAACGTACTGTTGTGAATTGGCATCATCACTTTGCCCTGCACATCAATGTGTGCTTGAACGCTTTGCTCTGGGAACATGTGAATGTCTGACCAAAGTTCATTGTATGCGCCGGTTTCGATCATAGTGAAGTCAAACGGACCGTACTTTTCACCAATCTCTTTAAAGCCATTGAAGTAACCAGAGTCACCACTGAAGAACACTTTGTGTTGTTGTGCATTAATAACCCAACTGCCCCACAGTGTCGTATCGCGGTCTGTCAAACCTCGACCGGAGAAATGCTGAGTCGGAGTCAATGTATATTCAATACCGTCGACAGAATGTGACTCCCACCAATCTAGCTCGATCACTTTCTCCTTCGGCACACCCCAATTCACCAGTAATTGGCCAACTTTTAACGGTACCAAGAAAGTGCCCACCTTGTCGCCTAGCACTTTAATAGAAGCTTTATCTAGGTGATCGTAATGGTCATGACTGATCACCACCACATCGATAGTTGGCAAATCTTCTATCGTGATGGGGGTTTGGTGAAAGCGTTTTGGCCCTGCCCATTGTACAGGAGACGCGCGATCACTGAATACAGGGTCGGTCATCACCAGTTTTCCATCGAGCTTCATTAATACGCTTGAGTGACCCAGACGATAGATGACGTCATCTTGCTCTTCTAACAGTTGCCGCGCTGTGATCGCATGCACTGGAATTTCAATCGTTGGTGTTGGGTTAAGGCGCTCAGTCGTAAAATACGCTTTCATGATTTCGAACATGTCGCCCAAACCGCTTTTGTATTCCAACTCTGTATTTGCAAATTTGTCCGGGTATGTTGGCGCTTTTTCAGTATCAACATTAGAACAAGAAATCATTGATGTACCCATCGCGAACGCTCCTACTGTGGCTAGCAAAGTTTTTTTCATAAAAAGTTAACCCGAACAAAAGTAAACTACACGGTGCAGTTTACATTCTAATTATCAAAAGTAAACTACTTAGTGTAAAATAGATCAAGAAATGATCTTCTTAACTTAGCAAGCTTATGAATATAAAAAGAAAAAGTCGTAGCGAAACCAAAAGAGAAGCCATCTTGTGCGCGGCAAGGCAAGCGTTCCAAGAGTTTGGGGTGCAAAACACCAGCATGGATAAGCTCTCTGCAATCGCACAAGTCTCTAAGCGCACGGTCTATAATCACTTCCCTTCTAAGGAAGCGATCGTGACGGAGTTGCTGACTGAGCTTTGGCGTTCGTCAATGATGGAAAGCGATATTAAACGCTTGGCCACTCTGCCACTCAAAGATCAATTGATTGAATTACTCTACAGCGAGATCATTGTGGTGACGGAACCAAACTATATTGAGCTGGCAAAAGTGGCATTTGGGCACTTCTTATTTAAGCCAGAAGATCTCAAAGAACAAGCAGAACAAATGTCGAAACAGGAAACCGCCCTGTACCGCTGGCTTACGGAGAAATCGAACAGTGGCGCTTTGCAAATTGATGATGTACATATAGCAAGCACTCAATTGCACAACTTACTTAAAGGCAGTGCATTCTGGCCGCAGTTAATGGGAATTCGCCCCTCTTTGTCGAATGAAGAATCTAGGCTGTTAGCTACCCAAACGGCGGAACTTTTTTTAAGTCACTATCAAAACAGCTAAAAACAGCGGTCAAATTGGCCGCTTTTTTAAGCGATAATTCGTGACAAAGCGATGAAATTTTTGCTCAATTTTATTTATCTCACCCTTGACAGTCTCATACCGCAAGGCGTGAGCGTTCGATAAAATATTTTTGTCGTGTCGACGATGCTTTTTCGTTTTCATCTCACAAAAAAACGCCCTAAGGTGCGCACCTCTGACGACGTGGTTGTTCAACCACAATTCTAAATCGTTGAAGTAAGTAGGTTATGTCATAACATGATCACCTGCCTACTGCATTCTATGCTCTATACTTATATTTTAATTTGGTACTGACTTACTAAGGAATTGCCATGCGTATTGCTATTCTCTCTCGTAATGAGAATTTATATTCAACCATGCGCCTAAAACAGGCGGGTGAAGAACGTGGGCATCAAATCGATGTGATCGACACGCTTCACTGTTATATGGACATTACGAGCAACAACCCTAAGATCCGCTACAAGGGTGAAGAATTACCGCAATACGATGCTGTTATTCCACGTATTGGGGCATCTATTACGTTTTACGGCACTGCTGTTGTACGTCAGTTTGAAATGATGGGTACATTTTGTGTCAACGAATCTGTCGCGATCAGCCGCTCTCGTGACAAGTTGCGCTCATTGCAACTGCTATCACGTAAAGGCATCGGTTTGCCACGCACTGGCTTTGCTCACCATCCTGACAACATTCAGGACGTGATCAAAAACGTTGGTGGCGCACCTCTAGTAATTAAATTGCTAGAAGGCACTCAAGGCATTGGTGTTGTACTTGCTGAAACAAATAAAGCGGCAGAAAGCGTGATTGAAGCTTTCATGGGTTTGAAAGCTAACATCATGGTGCAAGAATTTATCGAAGAAGCAAAAGGCGCGGACATCCGTTGTTTTGTTGTCGGAAATAAGGTGATTGCCGCAATGAAGCGCCAAGCAAAAGAAGGCGAGTTCCGTTCTAACCTTCACCGTGGTGGCTCTGCACAACTCGTGCGTTTGAGCAAAGAAGAGCGTGCGACCGCTGTAAATGCAGCGAAAGTGATGGGCTTGAACCTTTGTGGTGTGGATATCCTTCAATCTAAAAATGGCCCAGTGGTAATGGAAGTGAACTCTTCCCCTGGTCTAGAAGGCATCGAACTAGCAACGGGTAAAAACATTGCAGGTATGATCTTCGATTTTATCGAGAAAAACGCTAAGCCAAATTCAAACCGTACTCGCGGTAAAGGTTGATTTTTGTTTAACGCACAAGAGAGCCAAAAACCGGCTCTCTTGTTACTCGTCGCTAGGATGACACTATGAATCAGAAAATGATCATTGGGAATGCCGAAGCTATTTGCTTGCCAGAGTTAGGGATTACTCACCTTGAAGCGCGTATTGATACAGGCGCTCAAACCTCTTCATTACATGTAGACAATATTGATTGCTTTGAAAAAGATGGTCAGTCTTATGTTGCATTCGATCTACACCCAGATGTATACCATTTAGAACAAGTGGTTCGCTGCACAGCGAAACTAAAAGCAAACCGTAAGGTTAAATCTTCTAACGGTACTTTTGAGCACCGCTGCGTGATCACAACGATACTGCGTATGGGCGACCAACAATGGCCAATCGACATTACGTTGACTAACCGTGAAAAAATGACTTACATGATGTTGTTAGGTCGTCAGGGCATGGCAGACAAAGTGCTCGTTGATCCTAGCCAATCTCACTTATTGGCATCTTAACCCCGTAGCTTCAGATGAGTGATCGAACGTTTTTGTTGAGCATCACTCGTCTGGCTTTATCCTCGCCTACTTCCTACGAAATAACGCAAACAACAATCCCTTCGCTTTAACTTTTGTCACTCGCCAGTGCGTCATTGGCTTAGTCGGCGCTGTATTCAAAATGTGCTGATACGCTTTTTCATCCAAAGTCACCTCTCCCCCATGTGCCAAAAGCAAACATTGCGGATTCATCTCAAACACACGCTTTAATGATTGCCGATATTGATTCGGATGAAATATGGGAAACGGCGCAATCAGATGCTTTTTCACCTGCACCATTAAATCCGCCACATACAACACATCTTGTTCAGAATGATAAACCGACAGATCTCGGTCGGTATGCCCTAGCGTTTCTAGCACCTGCCAATCATCAAATCCAGGAATAAACTGTCCATCAATAAGTTCAATATCTGGCTTTAGCTTGCGGGAATACCACAGGTTTTGCTTTGGTTTACGCATCCGATTCGCCATCCAGCGTGCTAACATCAAATCGGTCAAATGCATTAGCCAACCGTCTACACCGCTATACCACTGGTTCTCTCGCTTTGCGGCCAATAGCTTGCATCCTGTTAAATCACGTAGTTTGTGCGCACCACCAGCATGGTCTGGATGCATGTGGGTCACAACAACCAACTTTAGGTCAGAAAAAGGACGATGGAGTTGATGTTCAATAAAGTCTTTAAGATGAGGGATGTCTGCTCGACTGGCACCATCAAGCAACAATAATTTATCGGGATATTCGGCGAGATACATGGTCTGAATGTACCCCTGAATTCTGTGCAGCTGCAAAATATGTCCTTATTTTAGTGAGATGCTTCATGACCGAATCCTTACTGGTCAGACCAACTATAACAGCAGAATGGACGCTTCGGTAAACAAATATTCACACGTAGCGACGACAACAAATCATAATCGAGATGATAGATTTTAATCATTAGACTCAAGGGCCCTTTTATCCGTTAATGCGCGCACACGGAGTTCGTGTCAGGGTATGAGGTAAATACCTCATGATTTGCTTTTTTGTACTTTTCCTTCTAATTAATTAAGGAGTTAAGTACATTTTTGTGAGAATCGAGTTGGAAAAAGCAACTAAATTAGACCGCATCCGCGCGGACTACAACGTTCACTACTGGAGCCAAGGTTTCTACGGCATTGATGACCAAGGCGAAGTATATGTATCACCACGTAGTGATCGTGCACATCAAATCCCTTTCAGCGCTATTGTAAATGAGCTAGAAGCGAAGCAGTTAAATCTGCCTGTATTAGTACGCTTCCCGCAAATCGTGCACCAACGTGTGCATGGTATTTGCCACGCATTCAACCAAGCAATTGAAGAATACCAATATCCAAACAAATACTTGTTGGTGTACCCAATTAAAGTAAACCAACAACGTGAAGTGGTGGATGAAATTCTAGCGAGCCAAGCTCAACTAGAAACCAAGCAGCTTGGTCTTGAAGCGGGTAGCAAGCCAGAATTATTGGCGGTACTTGCATTGGCTCAACAAGGTAGCTCCGTGATCGTGTGTAATGGCTACAAAGACCGTGAGTATGTGCGTCTTGCACTGATCGGTGAAAAGCTGGGTCACAAGGTATTCATCGTATTAGAGAAGCTTTCTGAGCTGGATCTGGTACTAGAAGAAGCGAAAAGTTTGGGCGTAAAACCGCGCCTTGGTTTACGCATTCGCCTCGCCTCTCAAGGCGCAGGGAAATGGCAAGCAAGTGGCGGTGAAAAATCGAAGTTTGGTTTATCAGCATCGCAAGTGCTTAGCGTTATTGAACGTCTTAAACGCGAAGGCAACCTAGACGCGATGCAACTGGTTCACTTCCACCTTGGTTCACAGATGGCAAACATCCGTGATGTACGCAATGGTGTGAACGAGTCTGCACGTTTCTACTGCGAACTACGCGCACTCGGTGCAAACATCGAGTACTTCGATGTGGGCGGCGGCTTGGCAGTGGATTATGACGGCACACGCAGCCAATCATCGAATTCGATGAACTACGGCCTTGCAGAATACGCACGTAATATCGTGAACACAGTGGGCGATGTGTGTCTGCAATACGAACAACCAATGCCAGTGATCATTTCGGAATCGGGTCGCTCGCTAACAGCGCACCACGCTGTATTGATTTCTAACGTAATTGGTACCGAGTCGTACCTACCGGAAGAAGTACATGAGCTTGATGAGGACGCTCCGCTGTTGCTACAAAACATGTGGCGAAACTGGGAAAACTTACAAGATGGTACAGACGCTCGTGCGTTAATTGAGATTTACAATGATACCCAAAGTGATTTGGCAGAAGTGCACTCTCAATTTGCTACAGGCGTGCTTAACTTGGAACAACGTGCGTGGGCAGAACAATTGTCACTGCGCATTTACTTCGAATTAAGCCGCAAGATGAGCACTAAGAATCGCTTCCACCGTCCGATTCTGGACGAGTTGAGCGAACGTCTTGCGGATAAGTTCTTCGTGAACTTCTCTCTCTTCCAATCTCTACCAGATGCTTGGGGTATTGATCAGGTGTTCCCTGTTCTGCCACTTTCTGGTCTGGGCGAGGCGGAAGAGCGTCGTGCAGTGATGTTGGACATCACATGTGACTCTGATGGCGCGATCGATCACTACGTTGATGGTCAAGGCATCGAGAGCACGCTACCTGTACCAGCTTGGAGCAAAGACAAACCGTACTTAATGGGCTTTTTCCTAGTAGGCGCATACCAAGAAATCCTTGGTGACATGCACAACCTATTTGGTGATACCCACAGTGCTGTAGTCAATGTTGATGAACACGGTCAATTTGAGATCAGTTACATCAACGAAGGTGATAGTGTAGAAGACATGATGCGCTACGTTCATATCGACGTGGATGCGATTCGTGACAATTATAAACAATTGGTTTCACAGCGAGTTGAAGCCAATGAACAAGCACAAATCCTAGCAGAACTAGAACAAGGTCTAGCAGGATACACCTATTTAGAGGACTTCTGATATGAATGATTTGTTTACTAAAACTGATTATTCGCTTTACTCCAACTCTATGTCGTTTTTACGTCTGCCGTACATTCGTAACCCGGTATCGGCAGACGCAGACGTTGTGGTGTTGGGAGTCCCTCTGGACATGGCAACATCTGGGCGTCCAGGTGCGCGTATGGGTCCAGATGCAATTCGCCGTGCCTCAGTCAACTTGGCATGGGAAGGTAAGAAGTTCCCGTGGAGCTTCAACGTATTGGATAAACTGAAAGTGATCGACGCAGGTGATCTCGTGTTCGATTGCGGTGATGCGGAAGATTTTACTTACCGCCTTGAAGCGGCAACCAGTGAAATTCTAAAAAGTGGTAAAACCATGTTGGGATTGGGCGGTGACCACTTCATCACGCTACCTATCCTACGTGCCTATGCGAAGCATCATGGCCAAATGGCGTTGATTCACTTTGATGCTCATACGGACACCTATGCAAATGGCAGTTCATACGACCACGGTACGATGTTCTACCATGCGCCGAAAGAAGGTTTGATCTCAGCAAAGAACTCAATACAAATTGGCATTCGTACGGAGTACAAACAGCAAGATCACGGCTTCAATGTGATTAATGCGATGCAAGCGAATGACATGTCGGTGAACGAGATCCTAGAAGAAATTCGTCGCACCGTCGCAGACAAGCCAGTATATGTCACTTTTGACATCGACTGCTTAGACCCGGCCTTCGCACCGGGAACTGGTACACCAGTTTGTGGTGGCTTGAACTCAGACAAAGCGCTGAAAATTATTCGTGGTTTAGCCGGCATGAATATCGTGGGTATGGATGTTGTCGAAGTATCGCCTCCATACGACCACAGTGATGTTACCGCACTAGCGGGAGCAACCATCGCACTAGAAATGCTTTACGCATACGCATCTGAGCGCGAATAGACATAATCATTTCTAAGGGAGCTTCGGCTCCCTTTTCTTTCTGATGCCTTCCTCTACCTTTTATTCACTCGTTTCATCTTGAACTCAGATCAACCGAGCAGACGCTTTATTTTTGCACTTTAACCATTAAAAACAGTTACCTATAAGGCTCATACTATTCACGAAAAGCAAAAGATTTAACGTAAATAGACAAAGAAATGCACCGCTTTTTGAAAACAAAATCGGATTAGTTTTTCTAATTTAAATCATAGATTTTTATCTTGCTCGACTTCACACTTTTCGATTGCTAATTATACAAGCAAGCACTATTATCTCGCGCAAATATCCCCGCAACACAAGAAGTCAGTTGGCACTCTGTAAAAGAGCGCTAAGGGTTTTTACGTCTTAAACTTTTTGGAGAGATACGCAAATGTCTGCTTCGTTTCCATTAGCGAAACTTACCTTTTTAATCGCTATATTGACTGCCGTGGGTCAAATGACCCAGACAATGTACGTGCCTTCAATCGGTCATATGGCGGGCGAGTTTTTGGTATCTGCGTCATCACTTCAAGCTGTGATGGCTTGTTACCTGATCCCATATGGCTTGTCGCAATTTGCGTATGGCACACTATCGGACCGCTTGGGACGCAAACCGATCATCATCGTCGGGCTGCTTATCTACATCGCGGGTACACTGGTAGCATTATTTGCACATCAATTTGAATGGTTCTTGATTGGTAGCTTTATCCAAGGCTTAGGTATTGGTTGCGGCGGTGCGATGTCACGCACTCTGACTCGCGATTGCTTTGAAGGCTCTGATCTACACAGAGCAAACAGCTTAATTAGCATGTGTGTGATTTTCTCACCATTAATGGCACCAGTATTAGGCGGCTACCTAACAGAAGCTTTCGGATGGCGGTCAAGCTACTTGTTCTTAGCGCTATTTGCTATCGCGGTTGTGATCACCATGATGACAAGCATGATGGAGACGCTACCAAAAGAGAAACGCAAATTCGAACCAGTAGCCAAAAGCTACAAACACGTTTTGTCTGACCGTCGCTTTCAAGGCTTTTTGATTTGCCTGGTTGCAACATTCGCTGGTGTGGGTGTATTCGAAGCGGCGGCTGGGGTGTTGTTAGGTGGGGTATTAGAATTACCAGCAACAACGGTAAGTTTGCTGTTTATATTGCCGATCCCAGGTTACTTGGTGGGCGCAGGCTTATCTAGCTATATAGCAAGACGTCGCTCTGAGCGTCGTGCTCTAAATGTAGGCTTGGTCTCTATTTTTGTGGGCTCTGCTATTGTGCTCATCCCAGGCTTGTTTGGTTTAACCACAGCATTAACGCTGGTTGGAGGCGCAACCGTGTACTTTTTGGGTGCAGGTATTCTCTTCCCAGCAGCAACAACTGGAGCGATTGCGCCATTCCCATACCATGCAGGAACAGCAGGCGCGACATTGGGTGGCATGCAAAACTTGGGGGCAGGTGTAGCAACTTTGCTCGCGTCACTATTTCCAGCGCATAACCAGATGCCTTTGGGCATTTTGATGATGGCAATGTCGGTAATTGCAATGCTTGGGTTAATGTGGGTGAATCGAGCACACAATCACTCAAACGAAGTACCGCAAGTTATCTGATCATTATCAGCTTACTTTCAAAATCCAAAAGGGACACACTCAACAAGTGTGTCCCTTTTTTCATATCACACTATATCGATTTCCCGATGAGAGTGATTTAACTTTCGAATTGATATTTGTTAAAAATAACAGCTGCTTACACAATGTGTTTTCAGCTTCCTTCAAATTGAGAAGCCAACTCGAAAATATTGAGGATTCTCACTTTTTCGGCATACCCCATAACAAAGAATGGACAACTGAAAACCACTAACAAAATGAAAGCCCAGCCCTCAGGATGAGGCCACTTGGGTGTACAATAAGGATAAAATCAGATGCGTTTCACTTTAACTACGTTGGCCGTCTCGGTCGCGCTTGTCGCCGGATGCAGCAATCAAGGAATCCCCAGCATGACTCAATACTCCCAAACACAGATCGTTGCTCAACAAACTCAAGCTCCGGTTGCGAAAAAAGTCCCTCACTCGATGACTATTCATGGCGATACCCGCGTTGATAACTACTACTGGATGCGTGACGACGAACGTAAAGACCCTGAAATTTTACAGCACCTAGAGAAAGAAAATCAGTACGCAGAAACCGTTCTAAAGCACACTGAAACACTTCAAGATACGCTATTTGAAGAAATTAAAGGGCGCATCGCAAAAGACGACAACTCAGTACCGGTTCGTAAAGGCAACTACTTCTACTCCAGTGAAGTGACCGGAGATAACGAGTACGAAGTCCATTTGCGAGCTAAAGACTTTGCAGGCAAAGACAAACAAATCATTTTAGATGTCAATGAACTTGCAAAAGAACATGAATTTTTCAGTATCGGCGGCCTATACGTTAGTCCGAATGAAAACTTATTGGCGTATGGCGAAGATACATTAAGCCGCCGCGTGTACACCCTTAAGATCAAAGACCTGACAACAGGCAATTACCTACAAGATGAAATCGAAGGGGCCTCAAGCGCTGTCGCATGGCAGAACGATAACAACGCCTTTTACTACATCAAAAAAGATCCACAGACCTTATTGGGCTACCAAGTTTATCGTCATGTATTGGGCACACCACAAAGCAGCGATGAGCTGATTTTTGAGGAAACCGACAGCGCCTATTACACCTCACTAAGCAAAAGCAAAGATGGCGAAGATATTTATATCTGGCATTCGAGTACAGAAACCAGTGGGGTCTCTATTATTGATGCGAACAACCCTAAAGCAAAGGCGAAACCGTTCTATCCTCGTGAAGATGGCATTGAATACAGTATTTCTAAGCTAGGCGATTGGTACTACATTTATACTAACTATCAAGCCGTCAACTTCCGTTTGATGAAAGTTCATCAAAATGACATGCATGACCGCTCTAAATGGCAAGATGTGATTGCGGCAGACAACAACACTCAACTTGTCGACTTCGAGTTATTCGATGATCACATCGTCTATGAGCAGCGCTCTAACGGCCTAGCAAGCGTCACTGTACGTCAGCTTTCAACAGGAAAAGAATTCCCCCTCACATTTAATGACGATGCGTTTGCTGCCTATTTGACAGGTAACCTAGAGCTGGATAACGAGAAAGTTCGTATTTATTACAGCAGTTTAACCACTCCAGGAACCTACTACGATTTCGATCTAAAAACGGGCGGGTCAGAAGTCATGAAGCAAACACCTGTACTTGGTGATTTTAATCCTAACAATTACCAATCAGAACGCATCATGGTCACAGCCCGTGACGGTAAAGAAGTACCCGTTTCTTTGGTGTATCGTAAAGACTTATTTAAGAAAGATGGTACGAATCCACTCTACCAATATGGTTATGGATCTTATGGCGCAACCATTGAGCCAACTTTCCGCTCGACACGTTTGAGTCTGTTGGATCGCGGCTTTGTTTACGCCATTGCTCATATTCGTGGATCTGAAATGCTTGGCCGCCCTTGGTATGAAGACGGTAAAAAACTAACCAAGCAAAACACATTCAACGACTTTATTGATGTGACTAAAGGTTTGGTTGAACAAGGCTACGGCGCGAAAGATAAAGTCTTCGCTGTTGGTGGCTCTGCAGGAGGTCTCTTAATGGGGGCTATCATCAACCAAGCACCAGAACTGTACCGCGGTATCGGTGCACATGTTCCGTTTGTGGACGTGGTAACCACTATGCTCGATGAATCAATTCCATTGACCACCAATGAGTATGATGAATGGGGTAACCCAAATAACAAAACATACTATGACTATATGTTGAGTTACTCGCCTTACGACAACATCAAGGCGCAAAACTACCCGAACATGTTGGTAACGACTGGCTTGCACGACTCTCAAGTACAGTACTTTGAACCAATGAAGTGGGTCGCCAAACTTCGTGAAATGAAGACAGACGATAACGTCTTGTTGTTCAAAACCGATATGGAAGCCGGACACGGCGGCGCATCTGGTCGATTTAAGCGCTTAAAAGAAGATGCGCTAGAGTATGCCTTCTTCCTCGATTTACTCGATAAAAAATAAGCGTATTAATAGAACTGCATCTCTTCTAACAACAAAAATGCCCGCAAGTTGCGGGCATTTTTTATAGACGCACTCTCTAAACAAGGAGTGGGGTTACCTAAGCACAGAACGACCAGCGTCTCTTATAGCCAAAGGAAAGCAGAAAGAAAAACGCCTACTCACAACGAGTAGGCGTTAACACAATAAATGTGTTTAGGCAGTAGAAACTGGCCTATTTATTAGAAGTAGTAACGAGCACCTAGAGTCCAGTAGTCGTTCTCTTCATTGTTGTAGTCGTTACCTAGGTCAAACTGGTAACCAGCGAAAGTAACGAATGCAGGAGTTACTGCGTACTCTGCTTGTAGCGCAGTTTCGCTTGAAACTGTCTTGTTGTCTTTGTCGTCTTCTACACCTTCGTAGTTAACGCTGAACGTCCAATTGTTGACTCCGTACGCTAGTAGGCCCTCAATCTGAGTAGTTTCTTCACGCATCTCGTAGAAGTATTCGTTCATGCCGTATACAACAGCTGCGTACAGACCAGAGCCATACTCACCGTAATTTACAGAAACAAGGTGTGATTCAGCAGTTTTAGTACCTAGACCAGAATTCTCAACATCACCGCCGCTGTATACGTAGCCTAGACCAAAGCCAGCTACAGAGCCGCTCAGTGCGATTTGACCACGTTGGTCATACTTGCTGCCTTTAGAAACGTATTCTGGAAGACCTGTGTTAGGGTTTTGTTGTAATGATAGGCCTCTATCATCATTTTCACCTTGCCAACCAAGACCTAGGTTGAAAGCAAAACCTTCGCCAAACTCAAAGCTTTTACGGTAGCTGATCATTTTTTCAGCACGACCAGTACCTAGATTGTTGTGATTGTCGTACAAAAAGTCGTTCGCGAACGCGATTGGTAGATCCGCAACGCCAGCGACATCGTAGTACGGAGACCACTGTGTACCTCCCACTAAACGGCCAAACTGCTGGTGGGTCGCGCCGATGTAGCCCAAACGAGTTGAAAACGACTGGCTACCACCATTTAGGTAGTTAAGTGCCCATTCGCCTTTAGCGTCGATAGTGATACCGTTGCCAATGTCTTTCTTGCCCGCAACATTGATACGTGGAGACACTTGGTGAACTTTTACTTCTTCTTCGAAATACTCACCCACGCCAACTGAAACGTGACCGCCGATCGATAAAGATGTACCGTCGCTGTTGTAAACTTCTGCTGCGAAGGCCTGTGAACCACATGCTAGTGCCGCCACTGCAACGGCTAGAGTTTTCATTTTCATTGTTAACATCCGTATAGTTGTTTGTACCGGTTCGCTTAGAAACAGATTAAATCCGAATCAATCGCAACGAACACATAACAAAGTAGTAATGAAATAGAAATGAAACAAATACTTTCTTATGCAACCAGTGGTATCAATGCTCACATTTTGAACTTAATCACAAAAAAATAGGGAACTTTTCATTCCCCATCATAAAATCTGTGGCTTTTTACGTGTCACATCTCCCAACGTGCGAGTGGCTTCTCAGTTTTGATACCGTTACTGCCCCAGCGGTCAATAACATCAATTTGCAGTATGCGGCTCGGTTTAATAAGCGATGTCAAGGTTTTCGACGGTCGTTTATCCGTCACTAACCATAGCGTTTTATCTTGTTCAAACTGAGCTTTTAAAAATAATTTGTCTTCTTCTGTCCACTCAAGTTCCGGCTTAAATTCGCGCCCAACCACAAACAATTGGTTGCCAGAGGCAAAGTCCTCTAATGACTCACTCATCAGTACCACTGAATCGATGCCTTTATCGAAGATCTCTGCCTGTTGTTGGTTGATCAGTTCACGCACATTGAGCATAAGAGCCTGTTGATTCGTTTGAATCGCCTTTTGGTGTTCAGGATATACACGTTGTAGATCCTCTCCAACAATGCCCGCCATTCGGATTAAGTTTGTAGGGTTCAGCCATGCGTACTTCGATGTTGACCCGTTTTCCAATGTCAGTACTGCAACTCCTTGAGCTCTAGGAGAAATGGCCTGCGATGCATCGATTTCAATCAAGTGAATGTTGCCCTGTCGAGCGTAAACATAAGTCGGGTCTTGTTTCCAAATCGCACCAAGAGTAATAGCAACCGTCGCGACTTGACCCGCTTGCTTAACTTGCTCTGTACCTTTATTTGCGAACCAGTTCTCAAGACGCTCAACGCCGTAACGCTTTGGAGGCAGATACTGAGTCTCTATCCCTGTACCTTTCATGAGTTGCTCAGACAACATGTACGTGACGGGAGTGCTGGTTAAAATGTCTTTGGCGCTTGCCAACGATGGAAGTGTTGTCGCTATAACCAAACCATAAGTTATCGCTAATTTTTTTATCTTCATGTTCATTACTTTATAAAAAGGGTTACGCTTTTTGGATAATTCGGTAAACCGTTGCTGTTAGGAAAAATGCCGCAGAAACAATGATGATGGATGCGCCTGATGGCACTGGTAGCTCAAGCTCCATCGGCAGTATGGTTCCTACTAAACACGCAATGGTTGCCAATAAAGAAGAAAGGAGAACGAAACTGCCCATGCGTTTAGTCAATAACCTAGCCGTTGCACCAGGAATCAGTAGCAATGCACCAACCAATACCGCACCAATAATCTTTACCGCGGCGATGGTGACCAAGGTGATCATCATGACAAATAAGTAATCATAAAAGCTGGTATTAAAGCCGCGTACACGTGCAATATCCGGGCTGATACAAGTTAGCAAAATGCGGTTAAACGTTGGAATAAGAAGCAGTAATATGATCAAACAACTGATCGCTAAAATAAGGATATCGTTGTCCGTCACAGTCAAGATCGAGCCAAACAACACGTTCTCCAACATGTGAATGTTGATCTTGCGAGCAACGTACATTAACAGCGCAGCACCAACCGCTAACGCTAGTGCAAGAAAAACCCCAACCAGTGTGTCGTAAGGTACATTCGTACGATTACGAACAAAGTGAAGCAACAGCGCAAAAATCATACAAAAGCTAAACAATCCGATGATCGGATTCTCTGGCGGCTCACCGAGCAACACACCAATCGCGATTCCGGTAAGCGCAGCGTGCCCAACCGCTTCAGAGAAAAAAGCCAGTCGCTTGGCGATGACTAATGTCCCAAGACCACCAAGTAATGGTCCTAATATCAGCGCTGCTACAATTGCGTTCACCATGAAAGCATAAGAAAAGCTATCGCTTAACCATCCAGCTTCAACGCCGCTAACCGCTAACTCTCGCAACCAATCCATTATGCCGCCTCCACTTTTGCCGTGTAGTGCTTGAATAATGTTTCTATACGATCAGGACTTAGCACATCTGAATGGTGCCCTGACGCCACAATTTGACGATTTACGACATGGACCTGCGCATCTAAACGGCGCACTGCGGTCACGTCATGATGTACTGCCAGCACCGTTTTGCCTTCTCCAACGATTTCATGAATCAAACCTTCAAGATATCGAACACCTTGCTCATCCATGCCAGTTGTAGGTTCGTCTAAAACCAATAAATTGGGCTCATCCAGTAAAGCTTGCGCAAACAAAACACGCTGTTGCTCACCGCCAGAGAGTTGCCCCATACGACGGTCGCTACGCGTTGCCATACCCACGCGATCCAGCTGGGCCAGGGCATGTTGAGTTTGTTTCGTTTTACGTCGCCAAAATAGAGGGATACGAGTTTGGTTAAGCAGTACAAAATCCATCACGGTTAACGGGAGGCTTGCTTCAAACATCGCTTTTTGTGGCACATACCCTATCTTCCCCGATGCAGCTGATGGTTCTGGCCAATTGAGCGCTATGTTTCCCGAAAATGGCGTGAGTCCAAGTACCGAACGAAGCAAAGAGGTTTTACCACCGCCGTTCGGTCCCATAATCACGTGACATTTCGCGTTCTCGAATTCGACGCTGATGTTCTGCAAAATGATATTGTCGGCGTATTTTAGGCCCACGTTACTTAAGGAAACGGAAGGTCCAGTCATTACGCCTTTTCCCCTGCTCGCTTACTCGCCACAAATTTCATGGCTTCGATTAGTGTTTCCACATTATCTCGCATCTCAACCTCGACTTTATCGGCCTCATACTCACCGTGAGTCATGTGAGAAAAGCGATAAAGCTGCACCCCAGTCGCCTCTTCGATGGTATCAACAAAGCGATTCGGCATATTGAGCTCATAAAACAGAACATCAATGCCCGATTCACGAATTTTCTCTATCGTTTCCTGTAGCTGACTTGCACTTGGTTCTACACCATGAGCAGGCTCAATGACAGCGGCAACGTCAACACCAAACTCCTGAAGGATATATCCGTAAGCATTGTGGGTTGTCGCCACCTTCATACCAGCCGTGTCCAACTCACCAAGAGACAACATTGCATCACGCTTCATCAGGCGAAATGTTTTCGCGTATTTACGAGCATTTTGGCGATAGAACGTAGCATTGTCTGGGTCCAATTGGCTTAGCTCACTCGCGATGGTGTAAACCTTTTGAATGGTTGTTGATAAACCGACAAAGGTGTGAGGGTTCACTGCTCCTTGACCAACAGACTGCCCCATAGCAGGCAATAAAGGCACTTCTTTGTTCGCTTCGATAACCACGAGATCATCACGCTGAGAAGCCTTGATCACTTTCAGTGCAAAATCGTCATGACCAATACCATTGATCACTATTACGTCCATTTCATTTAAGCGCTTAAGATCATTAGGTTGTGGCAAATAGTTGTGAGGATTAAAACCAGCATCAACCAAAGGAACGATGTCCGCCTTCTCACCAACAACGGCTTTAACATAGCTGTAATAAGGTTGAAGCGTAATACCAATACTGAGTTTATCGGCAGCAAAGCCAGTAGAAGACACCGTCAATAACGCGGTGGCTGTAAGAATACGACGTAAAAGAGAGCGTTTGATCATAGTACTTATCAATTATGTTGTCTTAATGGGCGTGAGAGTGGGAAGAAGAGTCTGACAGAATGATTTGTTTCCACCCGAAATCGTGGCGTTTAGCTAGATCGCTTAGTCCCTCCACATTTAACGAACGGCTAGAATCATTAAACCAAATATCAGCTTGAGAACTGCGGCTATCCAACAGCATGGAAGCAGAGCCTTGGGCACTGGTCTTCACGCCAATGTAGACACCGTCATCAATTCGTTGCCACTGATGAGAACCTTTACGCTTCCAGTTTTGGTCTTTCACGAACGGAGCAATCCAAAGCACCTCCATATCAGAGATCTCAGGCCAAGTTCCGGTATCTAACTGCAAATCACGAATCTCTTCATGAGCGAGCTTAAGCTCAGCGATCAACCCCAACTCATTTTGATGTAAATCCGTGATTAACACTTGATGAGACTGCATGTCTGGCTTTTCAGTCGCGACCTGATGGTAGGGCATAAGTATGGCTGCTGAACTGAGAATTGCTGCGATTGTCAGTGCGACCCACTTTCCTTCTCGGTTACCATCATCAGGGCGAACTTTCTGTACACTCATTTCTCTTTCAGCTCAACGATATCCACTTCCACCGGGCTTTCATGTCCGGCATCAAATACCAAATAGAAATCTGTTTCAGGGTGAGTAAATTCTGCGATGGAACGCTTATCTGTTTTTTCTTTGGCGATCAGATTGTCGTCGTAATCGTACATTTCGACATCGTAGTCGACCGCTGTCGATCCATCCGAGTAGCCCGCTTCACAAATCACTTTATCTTGCGCCAAGTGACAGCTCATCAGAGGAAAATGTGCAGCAGCGTGAAAGGACGCAAATCCAGAAAAAAGCAAAACCGCTTTTAGAAGAGAAGTGTTATTCATGATAATTCCAAAATGGCCCAGCAATTGCTGAGCCTAATTCGATTAGTTAAGTTGAGTTTCAAACGTAAGATGAACATTGGCACTCGCTTTATCCGCCAATGGATTATCTTTTAATTCACCTTTGTAGTTCGCTTTCATTAAGTAGCGCCCGGCGACTTCTGGCGTGAAGATCACTTTGCCATCTTTATCGCTCACCACATCGATTTGTTCTTGATGGTTTCGGTACATAGTACCTTCACGTGTAATCTCAGCAGTAACGCCCTCTTGTGGCTCTCCGTTAAAGAAAAACTGGAAAGTCACAGGCTCACCTTCAATGATGTCCGATGGATGCGTGATCGGTTTCATTTCCAGCATTTTGCCTTCAATCTCCAACGCTTTGTCCGTTGGCATACCAACCGTAATGTAGCTTTCTGCTCGGGTGTAACTTAGTTGAGTAACCACATCACGCGCTTGCTCAGGAAGCACGTCACCACGCTCAGCTTTGTTTGCTCGCGCCCATTTCACCGTATCACGACGACCCGCTTTGTATTGGGTGTAGTAGCTCGGCTGATTATTGATCGCGACTTTGTGCGTGCCTTCTTCCGTAAAAAAGAAATCAAACATAGAACGACGTTTGCCACGAACAACAAAGTTAGGACGCTCAGAACGGCCATCCGGCATCACCACGAACGCTTGGTCACTACCCGCTGGCTTGTCAAAAACAAACGTTCCGTGAGAAGCAGTAACATCAAATGTCAGCCAGTCACCGCCTTCTTTAGAAACCGTAAAGTGAGAGGGCAGAACCCAACGTGGATGTGCTTGCGCGGTGGTGGTTACAGCCAATCCCATTGCCATTACACTCGCCAATGCCACTGCTTTCATTTTGGTTTTCATTGTTGTGTCCTTTAATCACTTAACTTGATAATTGACGGTGATGACACCCGTCTCTTGTGTTGGTTTAAGCTCATAGCGCACGTCACTGTCCGCTAGCGTTATTTTTTGACGTAAGTAGTTTCGCCCACCGTGTTCACGAACGACTTCGACGTACAACGTGTAATTTCCTTGTTTCAAACGCTCCCCTGCGTCATTGGTTCCATCCCAGACAAAGCGGTATTGACCAGCAGGACGTGTTGCAGAAGTCACCGCATCAACAAGTTCACGATCATAACGACCCGCTTTTCTCCACCAGCTGCGTAGATCTTTTAACCATTCGTCTTTCCCTACCCATAACTGAATGGTTTTAACCGGTTTACGCTGATCGTTTTCAACCCAAACCGCCACATAAGGGCGTGCATACATTGAGGTATCTATCTTTGGAAGTTCGAGTTCGAAGTCGACCTTCGCGTTATCTGGTAGAGGCGCCGCGGAAAGAGAGAAAGGAGCAAAAGCCGCGATCAAAGCGGCTTTACAAAAGTGATTACGGCGGAAAAATCTTCCTGTGTTCAACATAAGTGTTCTCTAAAAAAGCTGTTATGGAACAGCAACAAAATAAATTACGAGCGACAGTAACGTACCAAAGCTCATCCATTGCATTGACGTTCTGAGCGTCTTCTTCTTAGGCAGTAACAAGCACACGCCTGTAAGAACAAAAAACACCATCAAAAGCGCAGTGACGTCGATAAACCACTTCCAAATCCCACCACTGTTGCGTCCTTTATGTAGATCGTTCAGCAGCGCAACAATACCGTAGTGCGTCGTTTCGACGTCTGCTGCACCAGTAGTCATATCAATAAAGACCGTAGCGTTATAACCCGGGCCTTTAAAATCCATAGAAAGCTCTCCGAGTAACAACTCACCTTGCTCAACTTCGGTATACACATCTAGTGCGGAGGGAGTACCGCGAAGCTCGGTTTCTTTAGTCAAGAAAGCCACCAGCCCTTCACGATTAGGTTGAAAGGTATCTGAATGTGAGAATAGAACTGAGTGCGGAACCGTCAGAGTATGTTGTTGAATGATAGGTTCACTGCGTTCAAACAATTCGGGGCGATTGAGGGTAATACCAGTTACTGCAAAAAACAGCGTAACTAAGAGAAGAGCCATCGAAATATAGATATGTAGGCGGCGAGCCCAAGTTTGAACACCTTTGCTTTTAAGCAACATAGAAACAATCATCACCAATAAATGTGGGTCATAATTTAGGTGATAATCATTCGTATTGGCATTTAATTTACATTGTTTACTTTTTTCAATTCAGCTTGGCTGGCGCATGTTGTAACTATTTGCGCCAATGTGAGTTACCGATTGCCTACCCTCTAGATAATAACCCTATCAATTTTAATGACTCAAAATTTAATGATATTTCCAATACTAAAAAGTGGGATAGACTCCACCAAAATGCGCCTTTATGTATATTTAATGAAAAGCTTAAAAGCTACCCATAAACTAGATAAAAAAGGTAAGCTAAGAAGTTAGTGTAGGGTTAGATAGAGAAGATTTTCTGATGCTAGCCAAACGTTATGGTGTAGTTCAGAAGGAAAAATATGAACAAGAATGTTGGAATAATTCTCTTATCACTTTTCTCAAGTGTCACTTTCGCAAGTGAAAAGTTTGAAGCCAGTTTGTTTAACAACGTAAGCCAATCTATCGATAATTATGGTGCTAGGATAAAGCTGTGCGAATCTATGGCAGACCAGAATACACCTGACAAACAAACCCTAGAGTATTCAAAGAAGCATATAGAAGCATTAACTCCTGTTCTGCCGTTTTTAAGCGAGAAAGCTTTTGAGGCTTGTGTATTAAAAGAGAAGCAAGAGCTAGCATATTATCTATTAATAGCAAAAAATAACGCTTCAAGAACCTCAACATTAAAGCTTGTAGAATCGACTGAAAGCCTAACTTTTCATATCGAACCTACATCGAGAGAAAAGTTTGAAACACTGAGCAAGGTACATCAAGAATATATAGAGAAAAGCCCTTTTTTCTCCCGACCATTTGATGCATTAGCTTTTTATGAAAAGCTCATACAATAAATAGCCTTTATGACTTTAGACAAAAAAATACCCGAGACTGAGCTCGGGTATTTAATAAAAATGTTCGCTATGAGTTCTGCGTCGATTCTACTTTGCGTAGCTGAGATAGATACTTAACCCAACTTTTTGCCTGATTCGATGGCTTAATCTCATTCGCTCTTTTGGCATTAGCGAGCGCATCGTCAAACCGCTTAAGTTTGTAGTAAGCGCGAGTTTTGATAAGTGCAACATCCGCTTTACGACCTCTGACCTTATCGAGCGCGGCAATGGCATCTTTATAATGGCCTTCTTGCACCAACAGTTGAGAATAGTTCCAGTAATACCGCCTATCTAGCTGAGCTGCAATACGCCAGCTATCAATAGACTCTTCCCACTCTTTTGCCATTTGCCAATACGTTGCTTGCTGAGCTTTTAGCTTACTATTCGAGTTTACATCCTCTAGCTCGCTCATCACCAACGCAGCTCTCTCAGGAATACCTCGTTTCGCGTACAATTGTGCCAGCAGCTTTAAGTCATCTTGGCTAAGTTGTAACCCTTTCAGTTTTGCCAACGCCAAAAAGTCTAGGGCACGTTTGTTGTCATCAACCCGTAGGTATAGAGCAACAAGCTGACGCCACCATTCAATTCGCTCAGGTTCAATCACGATTAAGCGTTTGATGGTCGAGATTGCCGGCTTCCACTTTTTCAGTTCTAGCTCAGCAGAAAGCTTTATCGACAATGCGCCAAGCTTGTCTGGCTGACCAAACTTCTCATAACGAGCCATTGCTGAAAGCACTTTTTGCCACTGACTCAGTTGATAATGAGATTGGGAAATACGTAGCCATAGCTCATGCGCTTTTTGACCTTTAGGAATGTTTTTGCTCAAGGCATAGTAATGAGGTAACGCCTTAGAAAAACGTTGCTCGTTCAGCAGTATATCAGCCAACATTTTTCGGGTTTGCCATGATTGCTCATCTTGTAGCAAACCACTATTGACTGCCAACTCAAGTTGCTTAATCGCCGCTTGAGTTTGCTCATTCTGCCAGTAAAAAATACCCAACATTCGAGCGACATAAACTTGGTCATATCCACGAGAAAGCTCCATAGCTTCAAGAGATGAAATCGCTTCTTTCAGTTTCTCTTCTTGAGCCAAGTTGTGTGCTCGTTGAACTCTCGCTGCGGTGTATTGGCTTAACTCACTGGCAATGGTTGAGAGTGCACTCAGGCTTAATACCGTACCGATTAAGAATTTTTTCATCATTTGGCTAACTTGAACTCCACTTTAGCGGTTTGTCCGAACTGCTCAATTGACACACCATCCTCAACTTTTGGCTGATACTTCCATTTTTTAAGCGCACGGATTGCTTCTCTTTCAAACATGCGCTCGGGCTCAGCCTCGATCACTTCAATATCTTTTGGTCGTCCAGTTGCATCGATCGTGAAACGCATAATGACATAACCTTCCACTCTACGTTTCAGCGCCTTACTTGGATAGCGAGGATCAACACGATACAACGGCAGTGCTTGCTGGTTGCCCATTGTTCCCTTCAAGTTTGGGGCGCTAATCGCGATGCCTTCAAGGGCTGTGTTTAAACCTAAAGCACTGACTGGCGTCATCTGACTCATTGGTTCCATTTGAGTGTCAGCTTGAGACAGATCCATTGGCTCCGGCGCTTGAGGTGGTTCTGGTTGCTCCGGCACTGAACGTTGACGACGCTGCACGTCTGCTTCATTCTCTACCATCACCATATCAAAACGAACGGCTTCTGAAGCTTCTGGTGCACGCTGGTTGCCTTTATCAACCATCCACGCCATAAAGCTAAACAAGCTCACAGAAATTAACAGTGATGCTGGTAGTGCAAGTAACAGCCTGCCCATTAAGGTTTCTCCGCCGCCAATGCAATGTTCTTCACACCCGCCGCCTTTGCAGCGTCCATCACTTTCACGACAGTGCCATTGTAAGCATGCTCGTCAGCTTGGATAACTAACGAGGCATCAGGCTGATCAAGTAACAGGTGCTCAATAGAGGCCTCAACACGCTCAATATCAACCACTCGTTTGTCGATGTACACATCATTCGCTGCCGTTACTGCGATAAAAATGCCCGCATCTTTTTGGCTTACTACATTAGAAGCCTGAGGGCGATTCACTTCTACACCGGATTCACGTACAAACGAACTGGTCACAATGAAGAAGATCAACATGATGAAGACGATATCAAGCATCGAGGTTAAATCGACTTGAGCTTCATCTTGTTGGTTAGGTCTGCGTCCGAGTCTCACTTTTGACTCCTTAAAGATTGTTCTAACTGGATAGCTTTTCGTTCACACACTTTGCTAAGGCGAGCATGAATAAACATGCCCGCAAGCGCTGCTACCATACCTGCCATGGTTGGCAGCGTAGCAAGTGAGATACCAGAAGCCATCAATTTCGGATTGCTGCTGCCTTGCGATGCCATTACGTCAAACACCGTAATCATGCCTGTCACCGTCCCTAACAACCCTAGCATTGGGCAAACCGCCACAAGTAGCTTAATAGTCGATAGGTTTTGGCGCAGTTCGATTTGCGCTTTTGCAATCCATCCTTCACGGATTTGATGCGCGTACCAAGAGTGGTGCTCTGATCTTGCTTGCCACTGCTCACAAAGCTGTTTTTTTACCCCAGGGAAAACCGTTGTGAGATAAATAACTCGCTCCATAACCAACAGCCAGCACACCGCCACGACAGCGGCCAGCCACCATAGGATTTGACCACCTTGCTGCATAAAGCTCATCAAGGTTGTGGCCCAATCCTCACTGATCAAACCCAATGTGCTGAGTAGGAGCTGCTCCATTACGCTGCGTTCTCCGCTAAGGTGTTAGAATGGCTTTTGTTACTCGGCATATCACGCTCAGCTTGTTCTGCAACTAAACCGATGCCTTGTTTTTCTAAGATACTGCGAATATTTTCTGCTTGAGAGCTCAATACGTTGTGCGCTAATAACAAAGGCATGGCTGAAACAAGGCCAAGTACGGTAGTCACAAGTGCCATCGAAATGCCACCCGCCATTACTTTCGGATCACCATTACCAAATTGAGTGATGACTTGGAAGGTTTCGATCATACCCGTTACCGTGCCTAGTAGGCCAAGCATAGGAGCTAGAGCAGCAAGAAGCTTAAGCATCGACAACCCTTTTTCTAGGTGGGTTTGCTCATCAACAACAGCTTCCAAAAGACGTAGTTCTAACGCTTCTACGCTGCGATGCTTGTCTTTCTGGTATACCGCAAGCACGCGACCCAAAGGGTTGTTTCCTGGCTGAGCTGGGGTTTTCAGCTGCTTCATGATTTTCTGGCGCGAAATCATCAGTGATGCACCACGTACGAGCGCAATCAATAGGCCGATAGCCAATAAACCAAGGATGATTTTACCGACAACGCCGCCTGCATTTAGGCGATCAGCCAAAGTCGGTGAGTTTGCGAGCTGCTCAAGAAGAATGCCGCGTGACGGATCAATGACAAGCGCATCAATGTCACCAGAGGAAATAGTATTCGCTGTTGGACCGCTTTCAGGCTGACGAAGATAGTTTACCGCATCTCCGCGTTGACCATTCCACTTAACGTAGCCAGTCTCATCCAGCAGCGCCATAGAACCAAGACGAACACCACTAACCGTTTGTTCACGACCTTCGCCATTTAGCAGTGTGAAAGAGACGTTTGCCATTTCACCGCTTGCTTTGATTTGTTCTTCCATGCTGCGCCACATCGCCTGAAGTTGGGTCAACGTTGGCAGTGATTTAGCCGCAACAATAGCATCGATATCTTTCTGATATGAGTTTGCATCGACACCGGTTACTGAGCTTTTTAGCTCAGACTCTAGCTCTTTTGCGTTCTGGCGAACGACGCCAAATAACTCACCTAGGCTCCCGGTTTCTAGACGCAACTTTTCTTCTAGCTGTGCCAGTTCTGCTTCATTTTCACCGAAGGTAACACTTAATGAGTCCGCTTCTGCTTGAAGAGCAGCCCGCTCTGCCACCAATTTATTCTTTATAGCCTGTAGCTCTTGCTCTGTTTGCTTAAAACCTGATTCACGCGCGACATTGTGCGATTGCTGTTGACGATTTTCTTGCTGCGCCTTTTGTAACAACGCATCACTAGCAAGAGTTGTATGAGGCATTAATGCGGCTGTCGAGATTAATGCAACCGATAACCATTTTTTCATCATTTATTTGCCCTCCGCAGCGGTTAACGACACTGGCAGAGTTAACATGCTCGGCGCGATCTGTTTATTCGCCATAGCGAACGCTTTGTCTAGCTCTGATTTTTGCTCAGAACCCACTTGTTGCCATGCTTGTTGTTGCTGTGACCAGCTCCAAAATGTGTCACCAGATAAGCTACGCGCTACCAAAGACAAGCGCCCTAAATAGAGAATGTCCGCCTCCACAGCTTCATTGTCACCCAGGTTAATCTTGCCTTGGTAAACGCCAAGCTTGGTGCCGTAATCCATTTCAATTTGGTACGCTTCTAAAATACGACGAAACTTCTCTGCATCCGCAACGTCTGCACGCGTCATCATGGAATCCAGCTTTGCAATTCGCTCCTCACGTTGCGCTTTGCGTATAGGCTTGTCGTTAGCGACGAGCACTTTTAAGCCCTCAAGCATGTGATACATCAAAGGCACGACACCTTGACGAGTTTGAGCAATCTGCTCAATTTGCTCGTTCAAGCTATCAACTTCTTGATTTTGACTTTCAACAAGGCTTGCAAGATGATCGCGATAAATCTTCAAGTTACCGACTTCCTCTTGCAGCTGCTCAATTTCAGCTTCTAGAGTAAGTGATTTTTCTGCGCTTGCATCAATACGTTTTTGGCTTACCGCCGACGACTGGTTTGTTTTACTCTGCACAGCTTGTGCATCGTTTAAGTTCGCCGCGTGAGCGGGAATCAAAACCGATGATATCAACAGAGCGATACTTGATTTCATTAGATTCATACGAGTTATATTTCTGTGTTCCAAAAACGACCAAAGGGGAAGACTACCCTTCCCCTTTAATAATCAAATTGTTATCAGTACTTGAACTGGATTGTTGCCATGTAGTTGCGGCTTTCTCCAACCACAACCCCACTCGCACCTTTTTGCTCGCCATTCGTGCTACCACCACCTGCGAAGTAGTCGGTATCGAATAAGTTTTCGACATTGAATCGAGCAATAATATCCAAGTTTTCATCGTACTTATGTTTGTATGACACACCCATATCAACGCGAGCGTAGCCATCTTTCTTGAAGGTGTTCTTTGCATCACCGTAGCGATCACCTTCATAAATCAAACCAAGGTTTAAGTTAGTGTTGTCTTGAACCTTGTAGCTAGACCATAGACTTGCCGAGAACTCTGGCACGTCTACAGGGCGGTTACCTTCATATCTTTCTGCCTTCTTAAGCTCTGCATCCAAATACATTGCAGAAGCGGTTAGCGACAACTCTGGGGTCACAAAACCTTGAGCCATTAACTCAGCGCCTTTGTGAACTTGCTCACCACCTTGCGTTTTCTTGTGTAGGAGATTGCCGCCCGCGTCTTTGCCGCTTTCAACATCCAGCGAAATGTTCTCTAACGTGATATCAAACACAGCACCAGATACAAATAAACGCTGATCAAACAGTTCCCACTTCGTACCGATTTCATAAGAGATACCACGCTCAGCGTCGAGTTTCTCACCTTCATTGATGTAGGTACGACTACCGTTGCTGACTTCACCTTGAGGCATGAAGCTTTCAGAATACTGAACGTAAACCGAGCCATTCGTCGATGGGTGGAAAATGACACCAAATTTTGGAGAAACCTGGTTTTCGGTCAGTTCATCATCACGCTTTTCGTCATAACGAACACCTGCAAGCACTTGCCAGTAATCATTAATCGTCATCATATTTTGCGCGTAGATACCCCAAGTATCGTACTCAGCAGTTGGTGATTTCTTCGAACTACGATAGCTAGGCTTAGGCACCGTTTCTCCTGGCGCAATACTCGCCTCATTATGAAATGCCATAAAGCGATCATAACTGTAATCTAAGTAGTTAGCGCCCACTAACAACGTGTTTTCCGTACCGAACAAAGTAAAGTCCGTCGTCACATCTATATATGCAGTATCAAATACCCAATTATCGGAGCGATCGTTGCCTCGATGCTTAATCGTATTTAACTCTTCATACTGATCAAACTTAGGGTAAGACTCTACATCAAAACGCTTAAAGTCTTGGCGGTTGTAACCTGCTTTTACGTTCACGTTATCCGTGACTTGCGCATTAATATCGACACCGTAGTTTTCTACTTCGTTATCAATTTCAGACCACTGCGCATCCCAAATGTACTTATCACCGCGAACCGCTTTGCCATCAACAATGTATGCGCCAGAGTCCACGCTACCATCGTCTTTCGTGCGATCGTAATGAGCCGATACCATAAAGTTGTCGGTGATATCGTACTCAACCACTAGGCCAGCTACCGTACGATCTGTTTTAGGCTCAGTGCCATCACCGTACCTGCGCCAAGAGCCGTAGCTTTCTTTGGCAAAAATTGCGCGCGCTCGCAGTGTCTCTGCATCATTTAGCGCGCCACTCACATCAAGCACAGTGCGTGAGTGATCATTCGAACCTAGATCTTGACTCAAACTTGCTTGTGTTTGAGTTGTTGGTTTTTTCGAAACCATGTTTACCAAACCACCCGGCTCAGATTTACCGTATAGCAGACCTGATGGACCTTTAAGCACTTCAACACGCTCTAAAAGCTCAATTGGCTGACGATAGTGTGACCAGTGTTGACGACCATCACGAAGAAAACCGTCTGAACTGCTAAGTTCAAAACCACGTAGAGAGAAACGTTCGCGGTTACGGCTTGTACCACCCGCGCTAACACTTGCATCGTTACGTAGCACTTCACCAAGTGTACTTGCACGCTGCTCATCAATTACCGTTTCATCGATAACCGCTACTTGTCCCGGCGTTTCCAGCTGCGTCATTTCCATGCGCATTGCTGTACTGTTTGTATCTGCCTTGTAGCCGAACTCTCGACCTTCTACAACTACATGTTCGTCTGTTTGAACTTCCGCCACTGCAGGTGTTGCTAACACTGCACCGATCACTAACGCCAAATGGCTCTTAGTAAACATATCCTTTCACTCCGATTATTATTTTTCGGGTCACATACTTGTTGAATGCGATTCCCTCTCAATTATTTCGCGGGTGAATATAAGTGATAAGTATTACCATTTGCATTAAATTTACATTCTTTGCATTTGCAAACTTTTGTAAAGTACTCTCTGATGATGCGCCATGATAATGTGATGTTAGTCACAAAAATTACGACTTAATCATACTTATTGCTTGAACACTAAAGTAACCCTCAAACCACCTTGCTCACGGTTTTTCGCCGTGACTGCTCCACCCATAATACGCATGGATTCTTTGACAATCGCAAGACCTAAACCGTAGCCACCAAGCTTTTTATCTCTAGAAGCATCTAAGCGTGTAAACGGATCAAAAATATCGACCAGCTTGTTCTCTGGAATACCAGGCCCATCATCAGATACTGACATGGTGGTGAACTGCTGCCCTTCTTTGACATAATTTTCCAGAGAAACTTCTATCTGAGATGCTTGTCCTGAATATTTAATGGCATTACCAATAAGATTGTTCAAACAACGAATGACCAGCGTTTCTTCACAAATGGCTTTAGCACATACAGCTTCTGAGCGGAAAGACAACGTCTGTTCTGACTTCAAATCTATTTTGCAACGCTCTACTTGCGGGGAGAGCAAAACTTCTAAATCACAGCGTTTCGTGGCTTTGTCGAAGCGCGCATTTTCCAAGCGACTGAACTCCAATATATCGCTGATCAAATGGTTTAGCTCTTTTGCTTCATCTTCTAACCTTGCCACTAGACTTTGCTCACTTTCTCCAACACGCTTTCGCAAAAGATGCAGAACCAAGTTCTGCCTCGCTAACGGTGTTCTCAATTCGTGAGAGACATCTCTTATAAGCAGTCGCTGCTTTTCAGCGAGAGAATGAATCTGTTGCGTCATGTGATCGAAATCTTGCGCTAACTCGTTAAACTCACGCGTGCTCGACTTCAGCTCTTTCACGACACTGACATTAAAATCGCCATTAGATAGCTTTTTGCTTGCTTCTCTCAATCGATCCAATGGTTGCTGTAAGTTACGTGCCATTAGCAGCGAAAAGAGCGCCAAAATAACCACTGCAATCACGACTTTGAGAATAGAGAAATACAGAATGAAGTCATTTGCAGGGTGCAGTCGATGTGGCAATTGAATCACTAAAGTATTGCCATGAACTAAAGGAATATTGATGATGGGGCGATTCACTTTCCCCTCAAGTTGATCATCAATGCTTCTCTTAAATTGAAGTTTGAACTCGAAGTGCGGATGCATCAGACGGTGCGTAACTGGTTGCTGATGTTCATTCAACACAAATAAATAAAAGTTTTGCGCATTTGCCCAGTCAGCAAGTTCGTCCATGTCTCCGTGCTCAATCAATACATTGGCTTGATGTGCAAGGTCTAGCATTTCTTCTCGCACACTATCGGGCACTTTCAACATGGCTTTCACCAGAGCTTGTTCCGCTAAGGATTGCACGACCAAAATGCTAATGACAATTGCGGTCATACAACTAAATAACTTGAACGCTAAGCTGTCTTTACGTTTTGCAATAAAAGGTGGACACCGGAGCTTCATTAACGGTTTACAGCCTCTAAATAACTGTAACCTTTGCCACGGAAGGTTTTGATATGTTGCTTGGAAAGCCCCGCTTCAACTAACTTGCGACGTATGTTACTGATGTGCATATCAAGGTTGCGATCAAAAGGACTCAGCTCTTTCTTTAACACTTCGGTTTGAAGCTCTGCTTTTGAAATCACGACTCCTTGGTTTTTTACCAAGTAGCTCAATAGTTCAGCTTCCGTACTTGTGAGGGGTAAGCTATTAAGCTGGTCACTGATCGTTTGAACGGTACTACACATCGTCTGACGCTGACGTTCTAAGCCAACACGACGAAGAATCGCTTTGATGCGCATTAGAAGCTCAGCGACATTAAAAGGCTTTCCGATATACTGATCGGCCCCCGCTTGGTAACCATCAAGCATCGAGTTTTCATCGTTGAGAGCGGTAAGCATTAGAATAGGTGTCGCGAAGCGCTGACAGATCCTACGAGCAACTTGCATGCCGTTAAGGTTTGGTAACATGACATCAAGCAATACAAGATCTACAGGCGTTTTTTCCATATATTGCAGCGCACTTTCACCGCAATGCACAGAAGAGACGATGTAGCCCTCCTCTTGCAAAACCGCTTCTAACAGCTCACACAAAGGAACGTCATCATCGACTATCAAAACTCGTGACATTACCACTCACCATTCAAATAAAAATGGTTCGCATTTTATTACTCATTTACCAATTAAACAACTAACACTCTAATGCTTTAAGTCCACAGGACTCAGTCCAAGAAGCAACAACGTGCCATTAGAGTTTAATGTTCACTTTTACTAAAGGTTCCTAACAATATGCACCTAGATATATCTTCATAGAAAAAACGAGTACAATCTGGCAACCGCAAAGCAAAAGATAAAGCGAATGGAAACGTTATTAATTGGTCACCGTGGCGTGGCAGGTTCATACCCTGAGAATACAAAAATAAGCATTCAGGCAGCCATTGACCTGGGGTTGAAGTGGGTGGAAGTGGATATACAGCCTACCAAAGATAATGTTTTAGTGGTTTGCCATGATCATACCGTCAATCGATGCAGCAATGGACAAGGGCGTGTTGATGAGCTCACCCTGGAAGAGTTAAAAGCATTAGATTTCGGTAGTTGGTTTAGCACAGACTTTTCAGGCGAGAAGATCGTGACACTAGATGAACTGCTCACTTTAGCTACTGAGAATAAGCTTAACTTGAATATCGAAGTTAAAGTAGACAACCATCCAGCGGAAGAAGTGGCGCAGACTCTCGCCAATGCGTTAACAAAAAGTCCAATGCCGCAAGAGAATGTACTCCTATCGAGCTTTAGTCATGACGTCATTAGAGCGATGCACAAATACTGCAGTGGCTACCGATTGGGTGTGTTAAGTGAATTCTTTACGAGAAAAGATAAACGCCTTTTGGAAGAAGTTAGTGCCTATAGCTGCAACCTAAACATTAACTGGGTTCGCACTCGCCAGATAAACAAACTCCAACAAGCCGGTTACAAAGTGATGTGCTATACGGTGAACAATCCAAATAAACTGAAATACCTGCCTCAGTTAGACGGTATTTTTAGTGATCATCCACAGCGCTTTATGCCATAGCCTATAAGAGCCAGAACATTAAAGGGGACCTTTTATTACCACTCAATCTGAATTGGTGTCCCCATCTCGACAAGCTGGATAAATTCGTCCATCTCCTCGTTGGTAATCGCAATACACCCATTAGTCCAATCAAAACTTTGGATGTAAATCGGCAACTGACTCTCACCGTTTTTTAAGCCATGAATTTTGATGTTCCCTCCAGGGGACACACCTCGGCGCTTCGCTTCCAACGTATCAATCGCATCAGGGTAACTGATATGCACAGAACGATAAAAAGCAGAGTCCTCTATAACATAATCTAGAGTGTATTCGCCCTCTGGTGTGCGATTGTCTCCCTCTTCTTGTTTATGTCCTTGAGGGTTCGCTCCTAAAGCAATTCGGTATTCTTTTAGCACTGCTCCTTGCTCCATCAAATACATTCGACGCTTAGACTTGTCGACTTTAACGAGGTCAACAGCTGCGTGAGTGCCAGAAGCAAACACACAACACAAGAACATAGAGCACCATTTTACTGACATTGTTGTAACGCCTAAGCTAATAAAGTGAACAAGAAAAGAGCGATAATGCTAGTCAGTTAATGCTCGTAAAGCAAACAGTATCTAATGCGGAACCATAAGATAGACTCGCTGAAAGGCGTACTTCTTATCGTTGTTTGATACAACAAAAGTCAAAGAGAAGATTTCTCTATTCATTGCGGCTAAGTTGCATTACTTTATAAGCATATTTATTTATAAAGTCCGCACTTTTTGAGAGGGAACCATGATTAACATTGCTTTTTTTAGTGCAAAATCCTACGACGAAGCCTCTTTTAATAAAATTAAAAATAACCGCGATTTTGAATTTCACTATCACGACTTCCGACTAACCGAAAAAACAGCCAAGATGGCGCACGGCAGTGATGTCGTATGTGCGTTTGTTAATGATGATCTTTCAGCTCCTGTCCTTAAACAGCTTTCTCTGGGCGGGACCAAGCTTATTGCTATGCGCTGCGCGGGATATGATAAAGTTGATCAACAAGCAGCCAAAGAACTAGGCTTACAAGTGGTTCGAGTTCCTGCTTACTCACCAGAAGCAGTGGCAGAGCACACGGTTGGTTTAATGATGTGCCTAAACCGCCGTCTTCACAAGGCCTACCAACGCACACGTGACGCCAACTTCTCGCTAGAGGGTCTTGTTGGCTTTAACTTTTACGGAAAAACTGTTGGTGTTATTGGTACGGGTAAGATTGGTATCGCGACGATGCGTATCTTCAAAGGGCTTGGTATGGAACTGCTTTGCTACGACCCCTACGAAAACCCATTAGCACTAGAAATGGGAGCCCGTTACTGTTCGCTTGAAGAAATCTACGCTAATGCGGATGTTATCTCTCTCCATTGTCCAATGAGTGAAGAAAACTATCACTTATTGAACGAAAAAGCCTTCGCGCAAATGAAAGATGGTGTAATGATCATTAACACCAGTCGAGGCGAGTTGCTAGATTCACTAGCGGCGATAGAAGCGTTGAAACAAGGTAAGATTGGTGCGCTTGGCCTAGACGTGTATGACAATGAAAAAGACTTATTCTTCCAAGATAAATCTAACGATGTCATTGTAGATGATGTTTTCCGCCGTTTATCGGCTTGTCATAACGTGCTGTTTACTGGCCACCAAGCATTCTTGACTCACGAAGCACTGAATAATATTGCCTCTGTGACGCTTGATAACGTCGAAGCCTTTTTCTCTGGTAACGTATCGGGCAATGAACTGATTAACTAAAGCCAGACAATCGAGAAGTATAGTAGAGCGTGTGATCTCAGCTATGCTATACTCCTCGACTATTTAAAATTTGAGCCAAATTACCATGAGCATAAAAACTGATATTCAAAAGCTGCACAACCGTTTAGATACATGCCAACGTAAACTTGATGCGGCACGTTCTCGTGGTGATCACGAAATGATTACAAAGTTCACGGATGAAGTAGAACAGCTTACCAAAAAGCTTAACCAGTTAAAGCACAAGCAAAACTATGAGCTGAACAAAGAACGTAAAAGCTTACTTGATATGCCTTTCTCTCGTGAAATCACCAAAGCAGAACAAGCGGACATCGGCAAACTGAAAAAACGCGTACGCGGCTTAGTAATCGTTCACCCATTAACAAAAGTTGGTAAAGAACTTCGCCTTGATGTGATGACAGGCTTTGCGCCAAAAGAGTTTTAAAACTCGCATTAACATTTATTGAGCCCAAGCATTTGCTTGGGCTTTTTATTTTGTACTGCTTCATTAGATTTCATCGAAATATCAATCCATAAGCTATTAAAAAGGCCAGCGACAAAAGCCACTGACCTATTTCGACCAATATCGTCCGCATTACATCTCAACGTTACGACAGTTGCTGCAACTTGTGCTCCACAACGGGATCATTCGGAACCAACTGCTGAGCGACTTCCAAAAGCTGTACTGCATCTTGCGGGTTGTCATACTCATGCTTAAGTGCAATATCAACAAGTGGCTGAATATCGATTTGCGCTTGATGCTCTTTCACATGTTCTTTCTTTTCTTCAATTAGTACATTATGAGCGGTACTCAGTAAGTTTAAACGATGCTGTGAACTCGCATTCGCCTTGTTAAGGCACTTATAGTAATCTTCTTTTAAGCGCAGCGTTTTGGTCTGATGACGAAACTGCGCTATATCTATCTTCTGATAACGTATAAAGTCTACGGCCACTTGCTTATAAAAACCGAATTTATTCAAATACGTCGCGTGGGTACCATGTCCCATCCCAAAGACTCTCAAGTGAGTGAGCTCTGGGTAGCGTTTGGCGTGAAGGCGGTCGATTTCATTAGTTGGATCATAAATGATATAGCCTTTTGCATCGCCAAGGTCGAGGTCGTGATACTTTCCTTCCCAATCAAATTGTTGGGCAAGTTCAGTACTTGACCTATCATCCCATGGCACCAGCACTTTGTTTTTTGTGCTGACCGGGTGAAACATCAATACTTGATCCAACTTTAATAGATTAGAAAAGGCACCAATAGCAAAACCACCGCGGCTAAGCCCATAACCTAAACGACATTCAAAAGGCTCAAGTAAAGTTGATAGCTGCTCTAGAAAGAAAATCAAATTACGGCTGCGAAACCAGTTACTTTTCCCAAGATGCTGAAATGAAATAATATTTACTTTTTGTTTCTGGGCTAAGCGATAACCCCAAGGCGCAAAGTCTGAGTGTAAGTCCTGTACTTGTAGATTCGTACCAGCAGGGGAAAAGGTGAACAACAACGGTTTATTGCGGTCGACAAACTCATACTTAACAAATACATCATCAAGTAAGTCCTCCCCGGACATCGGTAGCCTGGTTTGCTGTTCTTCACGAGAAAGAACCAGCCATTCATCCAACCAGTACAGTAACTTCATTAATCCTCCATCTAAATTGCGCCTAGCAATTGTGTTAAAAATCTAGTTTTTAGTGTGTGATCATCTCCCCCTGGTTACAGGGGACTCTGATATCAGTCCTCTTTTAAAACAAAGCGTGAATTTGCTTATTAAATTGGTCAATATCTAAGGTTTGATGGCGAACAAACTCCTGCGCCACCAGATTAAAAAATTCTAATTTATCTAATTGTGCGAATTGAGTGCCGTGTCCCATACCGACAACTTTTAAATGGGTAAGCTCGGGATAACGTTCAGCATGAAGACGATCAATGCGATTGGATGGGTCATAAATAATATAACCTTTGGCATTGCCCAAATCTCTATCATGATAGCCGCTTTCCCAAGCAAACTGCTGAGCAAGCTCAGTACTCGGCCGATCATCCCAAGGCACTAACGCTTTATTTTTTGTGCTAACAGGATAAAACAACAAAAGATGTTCTAGTTTCAGCAAGTTAGCGAACGCGCCAATTGCAAAGCCACCTCGACTTTGCCCATAACCCAAACGACATTTGAAGGGATGAAGCAACTCAGATAGCTGCTCCAGAAAGAAAATCAAATTCCGACTACGGAACCAATTACTTTGTCCTAAATGTTGAAAGGCAATAATGTTTACTTTTTGTTGTATTCCGAGCTCGTAGCCCCAAGGAGAAAAATCCGGAGTTAAGTCTTGTACCTGCACATCAGTACCAGAAGGAGAAAATGTGAATAACAATGGCTTGTTAAGATCGACGAGTTCATACTTCACAAATACATCATCAAGTAAATCGTAGCCAGAGATAGGTAAAGCCATCTCTTGTTCTTGCTGAGTAAGAGCTTGCCATTCATCTAACCAGTAAAGTAGCTTCATTTTTTCTCCAAGTGCATCCGCAGTATTTAGACTGGAACTCTATCAAAATGCGTTTAAGCATCCCACGTTGAGACTTAAAAAAGCTCTATTTGAAGCCCAAATGGCGTATGGAAATGTCTTCGATTGAAGGTATTACTGCGTAAACTAAACCCAAAGTAGGTACGCAAAAACTTGAAGAAAGAGCTAGAGAAAAACCAATTAGAAGTTTCGATAACAGCGGTTAAAAAACAGCAGATACAAAAAAACCGCTGTAAGAACAGCGGTTTTTTTAAAAGTGGCGGAGAGATAGGGATTTGAACCCTAGATACGCTATTAACGTATGCCGGTTTTCAAGACCGGTGCTTTC